>NZ_BAAAAT010000003.1:0-361640 GCF_054768135.1 Clostridium sp. CTA-5
AGATGATTACTGTATAAATAATTCCTATACTTAAAATTCCTTTTACTATAGTCTTAGCATTCATTTTTCCTAACTTTAAATTCATACAACTGTTCCTCCTTTTAGAGAATTCTATGATTGAGTATTAATAATTTTTAAAACAAGACCATTTATTAAATATATATGCTTTAGCTTCTAAAAATCTAAAAAAGAAAAGAATAAAAAAAGAAAAAAATTTTAGAAGTTTAGAATTTAAGAATTTGCTTGTATAATGCGACTTAACAAGAATTTTAATTTATAATTTTATTATTTTTATGTATTTTTAAAAATAAAACCATATATCCTATTTAACAATTGAAAATAAAATTGTTAAATAAAATTTTAGGAGTGAATAAAAATGGTTAGTGATAAAATTAAAGTTTGTTCAGAAAATAGTGAGTGCTTTGATAAAAAGCAAATAGCATTAGCAATAAGAAATGCAACATTTGAAGATCGTTTAGGTTGTTCTTTGCTTGAAGAATGTGTTATAAGAGATTGTGAAGGGTGTAGTCTTAAATTTATATGTGATGGAATTGATGAACTGTCAAAAGATTATATTGATCATACTACTACAGTAGTAACTACATTTAAATTTGATTAAGATTTTATTTTAAATTAGAGTATATTAACAAATCCAAGGTTAAAAATAAACCTTGGATTTTAATTTACATGTTCAATTTTTGGAGTAAGGTTACATATATATTTATTAATTTTTCTTAGAGCATTAGTCTTTCTATTAACAGCAGTAGAGTAGCACATATCTTTTAAATCAGAGTAAAGCTTGATTGTATTATTTTTAAAGAAAACAAAATCTATAAGTTCTTTTTCCTCTTCACTTAAATTATTAATAGCTAATCTTAAAGTTTGAAAAGCGCATTTATCACAAAGTATATCTTCTAAGTTAGAATTATCAGAGGGTAATGTATGTTCTAAATTATCACATAAGGTAAGGGCTTCATATCCTTCAGTAGAACTTCTATTTTTAGATCTTTTTATGAGATCATTTATATTATTTTTTATTCCATTGGTAGCGTAAGCAACAAATCTATGTTTTTCTAAGTTATAGGATTTTAAGCATTTAAGTAAATTTTTATAACATTCATTTTGTACATCATATAGATCATATCCATCTATAAAAGTTCTTTTTGAAAGATTTAATATAAAAGGTCTAAATTCTTCAATAAGTTTTTCTTTAGATAATTTATCTCCATCTTTAGATTTTCTAACTAAATTCTCAATATAATTATAATCCATATAACCCTCCTTGAAGTTATTAAAAGATACACTAAATAACTACATATTGTGTTTTGATAAAAAATATTTCTATATATAGTATATATGTACTTGAAACCATATATCGTATAGAAATATAAAATTAATTAAGAAGAAGTTTGATAATATTATAAACTTAGCAAAAACTATATTAGAAAGTAAGATTACTAGTGATGTAAAACAGAATCTTATATTTTATGCTATAAGAATTTTAGGAAGAGGATTACAATCAGATTATATGAGATAGTTATTATATATTAGTGAAGATGAAAATAATAATGTTCTAAATTTAGAATGAAAGAGTATAGGTTTTGATGAAAGGCGTTTGTTAGTAATGGATATTGATTAGATGATGCAAAGGTCAGAAGGATTTGAAAGTTTCACTTTTTCTACTATTAAACTATAATTTTTTTAGATAAGATATCATATAAAATGGCTCATAGAGCCATTTTATATGATAGGAAATGTTGCCTACAAGGATAATAAGTTATATTTTTTATAAAATTTTAATATTTTAATTTTCTCTTCATTAGATGGACTAGAAAGTATATTATTTCTAAGTAATAATATGTTTTTATTACAGTCAATTATAATATATACTTTTTTTTCTATAATAATTGAGGGAAAGCCTCCAGAGGCAATATCGGAATTTATTATTCTATAATTATCAGTGTATTTTAACATATCATTTTCTGATATGTTTGCATCAATAATATGAAGATATTTATACTTATCTCTAAATGCAAAATATATAATAAGTCGCCTCCTGTTTACATTTATGTTGTATAATAATATATATTATTACTATTATTAACTTATTAATTAAAAATAAACATTGAGAGGTAAATATATGGAATTAAATGCGATAACGAATGAATATTACAAAGATGATGCAGCTCAAATGCTAGTAGAATTGCTAAAAAAAGAAGAACTTGATTTACATGAAAGTATTGTATATTATAATTTTCCAATGTTTAAGGAAATAGATGAAGATATAGTTTATCCTAACATTTGTATCATTTCAAAGAAACATGGAGTTGTACTTATTATAACTGATAATTCTTACGATCGTGAGATTAATGAAGAATATATAATGATGATGGATGAAAAATTATCTCAAATATATTCTTTAATTAATGGGAAGTTTATGAAAGTTAGGGAGCTGAGAGAAAATAAGAAGTCATTAAAATTTGAGATTTCTACCGCTATATTTTTACCTAACTATAGTCGAAAAATAGATTTAGAATTAGAGAATGTATGTATTAGTAGCTTAGATGCTATAAAAAAAATATTTAATGATATTAAATTAAAAGATGTGATAGACGAAAATATAGTCAAAATGATAACTTCTATTGTAGAAGGATCTAATGGCATAGTGAAACCGGCAGAACGAAAACTAGAGAACAATGATATCATGACAAAAGGAAAGGCTTTAGTTGAACTAGAGAAAGAAATAAATAACTTAGACAAGCAACAAAAGTTTGCTGCATTAACTCAAATTAATGGTCCACAAAGAATTAGAGGGTTAGCTGGTTCAGGCAAAACAGTGATTTTGTGTATGAAAGCAGTAAATATATTAATGAAGAATCCTAATGCTAAGATATTATATACATTTTATACAAAAAGTTTATATGAACATATAAAGTTACTTATTTCAAGATTTTATAGAGTATATTTTGATAAGGAACCAAATTTTGAAGATTCAATTCATGTAAGACATGCTTGGGGAGGGAAAAATTATCCAGGTGTTTACTATGATGCCTGTAGAAATAATAGAGTAAGTCCATTAATATTCAGTCAGGCATTGGGGCCAAATAAATTTGATTATGTTTGTACAGATTTATTAGATAGGACAAATGGAAAATTACTAAAAGAATATGATTATGTTTTAATTGATGAAGCACAGGATTTTTCTCCTTCATTTTATTGGATTTGTAGAAAGATAACTAAAAATGATAACTTAGTTTGGGCATACGATCAATTGCAGAATATATTAAATGTGGAAATACAAGATACTAAAACTTTGTTTAAAAACAAGTATGGTGATGAAGGTATAGATTTAGAAAAGCTTTTAGATTGCCATCCAGAATTAAATAATGATATTGTTTTGCCTGTATGCTATAGAAATCCAAGAGAAGTATTAGTTTTAGCTCACGCAATAGGATTTGGCATTTATAATGAAAATATAATACAGATGCTAGAAAATGCTGAGCATTGGAATGACAATGGTTATGAAGTTATACAAGGCTGTTGTATTGAAGGTGAAGATACAATAATTACACGACCAGAGAAAAATAGTCCACTTTCAATTTCGCAAAAGTATAATATGAAAGAGATAATAGAATGCTACAAAGCGGATAAATTTAGTGAAGAATTAGAATGGATTGCAGAGTCTATAAGTTATAACATATCAGATGAATTATTACCACAAGATATTATGATTATTTGTATAGATGAAAAAAATATGTGGAATTATTATAATAGATTATCTTCATCATTACAAAAGTATAAAATATACTTGAATAATACATTAGAAACTTATAATAATGAATTTTTTAGAATAGGATGCGTAACATTTACTAGTGTTTATAAGGCAAAAGGTAATGAGAGTGCGTTAGTGTATGTAATAGGTTGCGATGTATTTAAGTCACAAAAAGAAAGTATAAATATGAGGAATAAATTATTCACAGCATTTACTAGATCGAAGGCATGGTTAAAAGTAACGGGTATAGGAGAAGACTTTGAATATTTAGAAAAAGAAATAAAAAGTGCAACGAATAAATTTCCTAATTTAGAATTTATTTATCCTAATAATGACGAGGTTAAGAAACATCAAAGAGATCATAGTAAATTAAATTCTGATAGAGAAGCATTAGCAAATTTGGTTCAAGAATTTGCTAAGCAAAGAGGATTGAGTCCTGAAGAAGCAATCAAACTTTTTAATGAGGGAATTAGTGAAGGAGATAATACAAAAAAATGAGTATTGAAGCCTATATAAATATAGGATATAAAAATTCAATTCAATTGCTAAAAGAATGTGATTTATATAAGAATGAAAATAAATCAAGAAAAATGACTTTTAGTAAAGAAAAAATCTCAAAAGACTTCATTTCAATTTGTCAGAAAGACAATTATAAAGAAATCTATGATGTTGCCCTTAAAAAAGGAGATTATGATATTTTATTAAAAGACAAGAGCTTTTTTCAATTTACGTATGTTAAAGATGATGATAAAATTGTGGAAATACGATATGCTTACTATAATGTTCCTTTTACAGCAGAAAGCTACGAGAATTTTTTGAAATTTAATGATTTAGATTATCGCGAAGTAGGAGAAAGTTTTTTAGATGAGTATGATCAGTATATTTCAGAAGCTGATTTGAAAAAGCAGGTAATACCCATAAGATATGATTATGATAGTGTAAGACATGATCCAATAGTGCACTCTTCATCACACATGCATTTAGGCCATAATAATGAAGTAAGGATACCTTGTGATAGAATTTTAGCTCCTGATACTTTTGTATCGTTTGTGATAAGGCATGTTTATTTTAAATATTATAAAAATGTTATTAAAGAAGAGAATTTTAAAAAAATATATTTTAATAAAGATAAGATAAGTAAAAATATTGCTGCATTAAATGAAGAAGAAAAATGTGATATATATTTATCTTAAGCACTAGTATTATTTAACTCATAATACATATTGAATTTTTAAGAATTATTATTTACTCAAAATAGTGAAATTCTTAGATAGCAAGCACGTAAAATGGTGCAAATATCTCTGAGGTTTAAAAGTTTCAAAGTATAAGTTTATTAGTTTATTGAATTATTAAAAAATTGTAGCCTAAAGTAGAAATTAAATTTAAATAGATGAAAAGTCTTTATTATTTAAAGATGAAGAAGGTGAGAAATAAAATGACGGATATAGAATTACTAGAGATATTAAAAATTGGTGAAACTGTTGACGTAGAGTGTAAAGAGGCAGAAAATAAAATCCCTAATGCATTATGGGAAAGTTATTCTGCTATGGCCAATACCAATGGTGGAATAATAATTTTAGGAATTAAGGAAAATAAAAGTAAAGGAACGTTTGAAGTTCAAGGGATAAAAAATGTTGATAAAAGAATTCAAGATTTTTGGAATACTATAAATGGAAGTAAAACGAATAGAAATTTACTAATTGATGAGGATGTACAAAAATTAACTATTGAAGATAAAGATGTTTTAGTAATAAATGTTCCAAGAGCAAGTTACAAACAACGTCCTATATTTTTAAATGAAAATCCTTATAAAGGGACTTATAAACGTAATGCTGAGGGAGATTATAAATCAACAGAAGATGAAGTTAATGCAATGATAAGAGATGCATCAGAAGAAGGTAATGATGGTGTAATACTTGAGGATTATACTATAAAAGATTTAGATGAAGATACAATAAAAAAATATAGGAATAGGTTTAGTTCGAGAGAGCCAGATCATCCTTGGAATGATCTTAGTAATGAAAAATTTGTTGAAATGCTAGGGGGAATAAAGGAAGATAGAAGAAGGAAAATTAAAGGTGTGACAGTAGCTGGAATGCTTATGTTTGGAAAAGGTCTTTATATCAGAGATTTATTTGCTAATATAAATTTAGATTTTAGAGAAGAAATTAATGTGGATTCTAACCAAAGATGGTCAGATAGATTTACTATAGATGGAACGTGGGAAAATAATCTTTATAACTTTTATTTTTCAGTAATCAATAAATTGACAAGCAATGTAAAAGTACCATTTAAATTAGAGAATTTAGAGCGTAAGGATGATACTTTAGTTCATCAAGCAATAAGAGAAGCATTTGTAAATCAAATAATACATGCTGATTTTAATATACAAGGAACATTAAAAATTATAAAAACTAAGGATAGTTTAGAGTTTACTAATCCAGGAAATTTAAAAATAGATCTTGAAAGCATATTTAAGGGTGGAAACTCTAAAAGTAGAAATCCTAGAATTCAAAAGATGTTTTCTTTAATAGGACTAGGTGAAGGTGCAGGATCAGGATTTCCTAAAATATTAGCAGCATGGAATGAACAAAATTGGAGAACACCAGAGTTAAAAGAAGAAATTAATTTAAATCAAGTTTCTTTAAAATTATGGATGATATCTATGTTGCCAGAAGAATGTTTACAAGATTTAAAAGAAATATTTAGTAAAGATTTTAATTCATTTAATAAGGATGAGGTATTAATACTTGCAACAGCCTACTTAGAGGGTACTGTAAATAATGCTCGTATTCAGTTAATGATGGATAAACATTCATATGATATAACAGGAATACTACATGATTTAGTAGAAAAGGGAACTTTGTTAGTAGATGGTTATGGAAAAGGAAAAGTATATTATTTAAATTATGAATATAATTCAAAGGTTGATTCTAATAAAATATTTATTAAAGATAAACCACTAAATAATGATCAAATAAACATTTTAGAATATATAAATCAAAATGGAAGCATTAGTAACAAAGAATGTAGAGAAACTTTCAAATTTGGAAAAACAAAAGCATTTGGATTAATTAAACAATTGGAAGAATTGGGGAAAATAAAAAAAGTCGGCAAAGGATCATTAACTAGATATACATTAGCCGATTAAAATAAATCGTTCGTTAATCGTTCGTTAATCGTTCGTTAATCGTTCGTTAATCGCCCGTTTAAGAGGTCAATTAAACGGGCGATTGTTATATAAAAAATAATTTTGTATAAATATTAACTTAAATTGAATTATTATTATAATAATAAACTTAAGTGAAATGGAATTTAGGGAAATTTTGTTAATAAAATTTCCAGATACAAATATATGGAAAACTTTAGTATTAACATATCCTAAATAATGTTATTTTATAAGGGGCAAAGTGGGGGGCAAAACATAAAAATTAATGCTTTGTGTACAAACTTAAAGTAGCATGGTTGATGGGATTCATTTAAAATAGGTTTCTTATCACGTTGTGCTACGGCTTTTTTTATTTGCAAAAATAGATTAATTATCTTACTGAATGAAAATAAGCTTTAATGAAAATAAGCTTTAATGAAAAGAGAAAGTATTAAACTATATCTATACTATCAGCTAATCTATCTAAGTTAGAAATAGCTTTTTATTTATGTTATATTTTTAAGTAATTGTTTAAGATTTTTGTTATTAATAAAATAAATGTTCCATATGTTTTATGGAACATTGTTTATTTTGAAATTAGTACATTTTGTTTTTGTAATAATTTTATTGTTAAAAATAGTACTACCTTTTCATTAATATCGTGAAATGTTTGTTCATGATTCGGTTTACACTTTTTATTTGTTGTATTTTCAAGAATATCAGATTCAAGAAATTCAGCACTAATTAATTCACAGAATACTTTTTCGTTAAAGAATTCAATTGATCTAAAATTTTGTTCTCGAATATCTCTTCCATTTAGATCTTCTTTACAAGGATTACACATTCCGATGTTAGTTTGTAATATTTCAGCTTTATCCGGATGAGTATTTGTTTTAAATTTAGGCGGAGTTTTAAATATAACTCTAGTAGTGCATTTAAAAGGAATATCAATTGTGATATGTTTTAATTTACCATTTAATACTCCTCTGAAATTATACTCATTAGTAGAATACTCTATATTCTTTCGAATAAAACCAGATAGAAATAATATTCCGGTATTAGGCTTGTCATTTTCAGAATTTTGAATAAGTTTGCACTGATTTAAATAAGCATTTTTTCTAATGTGTTTAATTTCTAATATATTATCCTCTAGTTTAAGTAAAGATTCAATAGTTATAGTTATATTACATTCTGTCAATACTACTGGGATATTTACAGTTACAGGTAAAGTAGTTGTATCTGATGTATGAGGGATGTTTTCACAAATAGGTAATGTTTCAGAAGAAACTGTTGTTTTGCAAGTCTCAATATTGCACCTATCTTTTTGATTTATATGAGTACTATTATATTTATATGAACAATATTCATTTCTCCTTCTAAGATATTCTTCATACTGCTTTCTCTTAAGTTGATTATAATATTGTCTTGAGCAGTGTATTCTTGTCATGATTTATCCTCCTATTAAAAACAGACCTAAAGCTCTCTTAGTAAGTTTTAGGTCTGTAAGATAGTACTTAATATATAATTCTGAGAGAGTAATTTATATTCAATTATCGATTAAATTACTAAATTTTAAATCTTCTTATAATCCTATAGCTGCAACTCTTACTTGTTGTTGTTGTAATACCTTTAGTGTTAAATTAACAACCAATTTTTCTGTAAGTGTTGTGAATGATTGTTCTGTAG
The DNA here is from genome assembly GCF_054768135.1 of Clostridium sp. CTA-5. Classification (NCBI taxonomy): domain Bacteria; kingdom Bacillati; phylum Bacillota; class Clostridia; order Eubacteriales; family Clostridiaceae; genus Clostridium; species Clostridium sp. CTA-5. Next base: position 8,607 of record NZ_BAAAAT010000003.1, read on the forward strand.
GAAGAGTACAACTAGCAGTTGGGTTTGTGTGAATATCAACCTCAGTAACAAATGCATTGACTAATTCAGTAAAAGGTTTTTCATTGAAAAATTCTGTAAATGCGAAGCTTTGGTCACAAGGATTACGTCCAATTACTGGATCTGCACAAATATCACAACCTCTAAGTGTATCTGTGAAATATTCTAATTCGCTTGGAGTAGTGTTTTCAGCTAAAACGGGTGGTCTAATAAAAGTAATTCTAGTAGTAAAGTTAAAAGGTACTTCAACTGTACAGTGTCTTATATCTCCACAAAAATTTGGACTACCAGCAGTAGTACAAGTTTGAGTAGCATATTCAATATTTTTTCTTATAAAACCTGCTATAAATAATATTCCAGTATTAGGAGCTGCAGCTGTTGAAGAAAATGGAATAAGACGAGATTGAGTCAAAAATACATTCTTTCTGATTCTTTTAATTTCTATAGCAGCTTGATCTAATGTGATAGTAGCTTCAACAGGAATTGTTATATTTGTTTCTGCTAATACAACAGGAAGCTTAAGAAATACGGGTCCAGCTGGAATAATAGCAGGAGTCACAGCATTTTGTTCAGTTAGTGATTCTATTTGAGTAGCAACAGTTGCACAAGGCTCTTGTTGTAAACTTCCACAATCATTTGTATTTTGTATATTTAATCCTTTGTTAGTATTCACAATAAATTCCTCCATTTATCTATTTAGTAAATATTTTTATATTATTATAGTATGCAAGTATATCATTTTTGGTCCTAATTAGTATAATTTTTATAAGAAATAATCTTAATAATAGGTTTTATTTTTTTATGTTTTGATAAAATAAATTATTTATATTAAAAAATTACATAATTATATTATTATAAGGTTGTATGTTAAAATACTATTATAAATATTGTTTTAATTAAGCAAAATTTATATTAAAGTAAAAAGATATTGGAGAGAGTATTTTTTATGTTATATGAAAAAACAACTAATATAGAAGTAAGAAAATACAACAGAAATACTATTTATAGATTTATATATAATAGTGAAAAAACATCTAAACAGGAAATAGCTAAAAATTTAGGGGTTAGTTTACCAACTATTACTCAACATTTAAAAACTTTACTTGAAGAAGGATTAATTATTGAAGATGGAGAGTTTGAATCTACTGGTGGAAGAAAAGCAAAAGCAATAGTTTGTGTTAAAGACTCGAGAATTTCTGTAGGTCTTGATATTACTAAAAATCATATAAGTATAGTTTTAGTAGATTTAGGAGGCAATATTTTAAAAAATATAAGAATAGAAAAACGTTTTGAAGATACTACTGAATATTATAGAAATATTGGGGATACATTATGTGAATTCATAAAAAATAGTAAATTTAAAAATTCAAAAATTTTAGGTGTGGGGATTTCTATTCCAGGAATTATTTCTCAGAATAAAAAAGAGATAATAGAATCAAATGTTTTACATGTGAAAAATATAAAGTGTGAAGAATTAATTAAACAAGTACCATATGATTGCATTTTTTGTAATGATGCTAATGCAGCAGGAAAAGCAGAATTATGGAATGAGGATAATGGTAAGAATATAATTTATCTTTCATTAAGTAATAGTGTTGGAGGAGCAATATCTTACAATAAAAAAATGTACTTTGGAGACAATGAACGTGCTGGAGAATTTGGACATATGATAATAGTTCCAGATGGTAAGAAATGTTATTGTGGTCAGAAAGGATGCGTTGATTCATATTGTTCAGCAAAAGTTTTATCAGATAGTGCTGATGGAAATTTATTTAAGTTCTTTACTTTACTCAAAAATAATAATAAAGAACAAGTTGAAATTTGGGAAGAATATGTTGAAAAACTTTCTATTATTATTAATAATTTAAGAATGGCATTTGATTGCACTATTATATTAGGTGGATATGTAGGAGCATATTTAGATGAACACATTGATAAAATTAAAAAATGTGTATCAAGATATAATATGTTTGAAATAGATATTAATTATTTAAGAGCTTGTCATTATAAATTAGAATCTAGTGCAGTAGGAGCAGCATTATTGCATATAGAAAATTTTATAAATCAAATTTAAAAATAAAAAGTTATAAAAACATTTAAAGAAAATAGTCACTATATTTTAGTGGCTATTTTTTAGTGGCATTGAATAAAGAACAAATATTATTTTATAAAAACTTATTGACAAATTAAGAAAACGTTTCTATTATATTACTAAAGGACTTTTGCAAAACTACTTTAATAAGTTAAGTGAAGGAGTATTTAGATGAGAATTGAAAAAATAAGAAGTAGAACAATCATATCTAATAAGTATGCACTTCGAGTAAACGATTTGATACAAAAAGCTATAGACATTATATCTGGAATGTTTATACCTATTATTAACGTAATGAGTGCAGCAGGAATTTTAAAGGGGATTGTTGCCATATTAGAGGCACTGAACATATTATCAAGTAATAATGATACATATATAATTTTTAATAGTATAGCAGATGCATTTTTTTACTATATTCCTGTATTTTTAGCATTTACTTGTGCTAAAAAATTAAAAGCTAATCAATATACAGCTGTTTTTATAGCAGTTATAATGTTACATCCTAATATAACAAATTTATTCAAGGAAAAAAGCATAATTGATTTTATAGGGATTAGTGTTAATTCTGTAACTTATTCATCTAGTGTAATTCCAATAATACTAGCAATTGCACTTTTACATTATGTTGAATGCTTTTTCGATAAAATCATACCAAGTGTAGTAAAAGAATTTTTTACGCCATTATGCTCTGTTTTAGTAGTAGTCCCTATAACATTTATTGTATTTGGACCTATTGGAACTATAATTGGAAATGTTTTAGCTAATGTATACACAAATGTTTATGCGTTAAATCCAATTTTGGCAGGAGCCTGCTTAGGATTTTTAATTCAACCTATGGTTATATTTGGATTCCATTGGAGTCTTGTTCCATTAGCAATTAATAATATTGCATTAAATGGTCATGATACGATTTTGGCTTTAATGGGACCGGCAGTTTTTGGACAAGCTGGGGCAGCTTTAGCAGTATTTTTTATTACGAAAAATAAAAAGTTAAAAACCGTAGCAGCATCAGCATCAATTTCAGCTATATTTGGAGTTACAGAGCCAGCATTATTTGGTGTAAACCTTTTGTTAAAAAGACCTTTACTTTTTGTTTGTTTAGCTGGTGGAATAGGCGGTGCTATAGTTGGAGCTAGTGGTTCAAGTGCGATGTCTTTTGCATTCCCAGGAATAGGAACAATACCAGTTTTTTTAGGAATCGGATTTAAAGGTTTTCTACTTGGATGTTTAATTGCATTTATAATAAGTTTTTTATTGACAATAATATTTAAATTTAAAGACGTAGATATAGATAATCAAAATTAAATAGAAAAATACTTTATCTAAAAATTAGATAGATTATTAAATATAAAATTTATGTTTTAAGTAAAAGTTGATATTTATAGTACTTTTGTAATATCAAGACTATTTTAAAACATATGTAATATAAATTTCGAAAGGATGATTAAAAATGGATGGAAAAATGAAAGTAGCAGTAATGAATGGAATTGGAAAAATGGGATTTGAAGAAAGAGAAATACCTAAGGTATTAGATAATGAAGTCCTTGTAAAAATAGATTATGTAGGAATTTGTGGTTCAGATCTTCATTATTATGAAACAGGAAGAATTGGCGATTACATAGTTGAACCACCATTTGTATTAGGACATGAACCCGGTGGTGTTGTAGTTGAAATTGGTAAAAATGTATCAAATCTTAAAGTAGGAGATAGAGTAGCTTTAGAACCAGGAAAAACATGTGGTCATTGTGAATTTTGTAAAACAGGAAGATATAATCTTTGTCCAGATGTAATATTTTTTGCAACACCACCAGTTGGAGGAACATTCCAAGAATATGTAGCACATGAAGCAGATCTTTGTTTTAAATTACCTGATAATGTAAGTACTATGGAAGGTGCATTAATAGAACCACTTGCAGTAGGATTTCATGCAGCAAAGCAAGGGGAAGCTCATGCAGGACAAAGTGCAGTGGTATTAGGTGCTGGATGTATTGGACTTGTTACAATGCTTGCATTGAAAGCAATGGGAGTAACAGAAATATATGTTGTAGACATTATGCAAAATAGATTAGATAAAGCATTAGAATTAGGAGCAACAGCTATAATTAATGGAAAAGAAAAAGAGTCAGTAAAGGCTATTTTAGAGTTAACTAATGGTAAAGGTTGCGATTTAGCGTTTGAAACAGCAGGAACAGAAATCACTTCTCAACAATCAGTTAGTATGGTTAAGAAAGGTGCAAACATAGTATTGGTTGGATATGGAAAAAGTGGTATGATGAATATGCCAATGAGTTTAGCTTTAGATAAGGAAATTACTTTTAAAACTGTATTTAGATATAGACATATTTACCCAATGGCAATTAAGGCAGTAGAAAGTGGAGCTGTAAATTTAAAAGGCATTGTTACAAATATTTTTGATTTTGATGACATTCAAAATGCAATGGACTATAGCATAAATAATAAAGCTGAAATTGTAAAAGGAGTTGTAAAAATTTCTAAATAGTAAATGTTTTAAGAAGGAAGGTTAAGGATTTGGTTGATAATATGTTAGGAATGGCTCATATAGGTATTCCAACTAAAAATATAGAAAAAACTAAAGAATTTTATAACAGTTTAGGTTTTAAAGTTTTAATGAAAACATTTAATGAAGAAGCAAAGGAAAAAGTAGCATTTCTTCAATTAAAGGATATAGTATTAGAAACTTATGAAACATTAAATGTGGCTGAAAAATCAGGTGCAATAGATCATATAGCTATAAGCGTTGATAATATTGAAGAAGTATTTACAAAAATTAAAGGAAACGGATATTGTTTATTACATGATAGTATTCAATATTTACCTTTTTGGAAAAATGGTGTTAAGTTTTTTATGATAAAAGGTCCATCAGAAGAAAAAATAGAATTTTGCCAAAAGTTATAGTTTTTATAGAAATGGTTTAAAAAATAGTTGTTAAAAGAGAGGTAGTAATAATGTTTGATGTAGTTGCAATAGGTGAATTATTAATAGATTTTACATTTGGTGGGAAAGACGATTCAGGTAATACTATATTTTGTCAAAAGGCAGGGGGAGCTCCAGCAAATGTTTTAGCAGCAAATAGCAAGTTGGGCGGAAAAACAGCTTTTATAGGAAAAGTTGGACAAGACTCATTTGGAGAATTTTTAAAAGAAACACTTGAAAATTTAAGCATTAATATAAAAGGATTAGTAAAAACAAATAAAGTAAATACAACTTTAGCGTTTGTAAATATAGATAAAAATGGAGAACGCTCATTTAGTTTTTATAGAAATCCTGGAGCGGATATGATGCTTCAATATGAGGAAGTGAATAAGGAAATTATTGATCAATGTAATATTTTTCATTTTGGTTCTGTATCTTTAACAAAAGGACCTTCACAAGAAGCAACTTTAAAGTCTGTTGAATATGCAAAGAGAAAGGGAAAAATCATAAGTTATGATCCTAATTATAGACCTCTTTTATGGGATGATAATAAATATGCAAAAAAAATGATGTTAGAGGGATTAAAATTTGCAGATATTATTAAAGTTTCAGAGGAAGAACTAGAATTACTAACTGGTGAAACAGATTTAATACAAGGCTCAAATGAGTTAGCTAAAAATGGTGCTAGCTTAGTGCTAATTTCACTTGGAGAAAAAGGATCATTTTATAGAAAAGACAATATTTATGGATTAGTTGAACCTTATAAAGTGAAGGCAATAGATACAAATGGAGCAGGAGATTCTTTCTTTGGGGCATTACATTATAAGTTAAAGGGGAAAAGCTTATTAGATATAAAAAAAATGTCAAGAGAAGAAATTGAAGATATCATTAAGTTTGCTAATGTAGCAGGAGCTATTACAACAACAAGAAGCGGTGCAATATCAGCATTACCAGAATTAAAAGAAATCGAAAATATGATGTTATAATATAAAGATAGTTTACTCTAATAGTATTTGGTATAAATAGAATACTATTTTGAGTAAACTATTTTTTATAATATTTATATGTTGTATTAAATAATATTATATATTGAAATATAATGCCACTAAAAATAAATATAATAAAATATATAAGTTAATTTTTATGTTTACTATTATTCAAATAAAAACTTTTCAAGTTCCTCAACTTTATTGAAATAATAATCACAATTTTTCTTCATAAAGTCTATAATTAAGTTGTTTGTGTGTGACCAGCCAGCACCAACAAAATCGACGTGACAACTCTTTGCCATATCAAGGCCTGGCTTTAAATCATCAATCATTATTAAGTCAGTAGGATTAAGTTTGTACTTACGCATAATTTCTTGAAGTGGATAAGGATTGGGCTTACGTTCCTCTTCACAGCGTTCCCAACCAAAAATTATATCTGGAATAGTTCCGCAATTTTCTAAATAGTCACGATTTATATTTTTACTATAGGAATGAGAAACTACACAAACTAGTCCACCTTCTTCTTTTTGCCTTTGGATAATTCTTTCAAAACCGCTATAGAAAGATGGTATATTGTATTGTACATATTCATTCCATTTAGTAACTTGATATTTCATTTCATCATCTGTAAACTTCAAAATATCAAAGCATAAAGAATTAAAACCAGGATCAAAGCAATACATCATAAATTCATCTAGAGTTATTTCTGTGTTTGGACGAAGTTTAGATAATGTATTTTTAAATACTGGAAAGTGTATTTCAGGTGTACTTCTAACAACTGTGTCATCATGATCAAGTACTAAACATTTATATTTCAACATAGCTTGACTCCTTTTTATATTTATTATTTTTAACTTTTAATATTATATATAGCATATATTAACCTTTAGAGAAAGAGAATTTTATTAATTAATTCTTTAATATCATATATTAAAGAATTAATTAATATATATAATATAAGACTTTTTTATTGTATATAAGATTATAGAAATTTAATTATACCACGTTAATGAAGTTAATGTATTTTGTATATTCAAAAATTTTGTTCAACCATTTTTTCTAAAGTGTAATCGATTAACTAAAATGATTGATATTGGTATTATCAAATAGCAACAAATATAAGGGGTGAGGTTATTGAAAAAAACTACTGGAACTATTAATGGAAGCAATGCTTTTCTAGAAAGGTTTTTTAAACTAAGTCAAAGTAAAACAACAGTTAAAACAGAAATTATTGCAGGAATAACTACATTTTTAACTATGGCTTATATTATTGCAGTAAATCCAGATTTTTTATCACAAACGGGAATGGACAAAGGTGCTGTCTTAACAGCAACATGTTTATCTGCAGGCTTAACAACAATTTTTATGGGGGTATATGCAAATTTACCTTTTTCATTAGCTTCAGGTATGGGTCTTAATGCATTCTTTGCATTTACAGTATGTGGTGCAATGAAAGTGCCATGGCAAGTAGCATTAACAGCAGTATTTATAGAAGGTATTATATTTATTATTCTTACATTAACTAAAGTAAGAGAATTAGTTGTAAATTCTATACCGACATCTTTAAAAATAGCTGTAAGTGGAGGTATTGGATTATTTATAGCATTTATAGGATTTCAAAATTCAGGTATAGTTATAAAGGATAATGCAACATTAGTTACTTTAGGGACATTCAGGGATCCAAGGGCAATTATTTCTATCATTGGACTTGTAATAATTGGAGTATTAGTATATAAGCAAGTAAAGGGAGCAATGCTTTGGGGGATTCTAAGCTGTACAGTAATAGCATGGTGTTATGCTTTTATAATAGGACCAGAAAAAGCAGCAGAATCATATAAAATTTTCTTACCTACAGGAGTATTTGGAATACACAGTATTGGACCAATAGCTGGTAAATTAGATTTTTCAGTATTTGCAACTGCAAAAGGTGCAGCTATGATAGTATTAGTGTTACTTACCTTTTTATTTGTTGATTTTTTTGATACAGTAGGAACATTAGTTGGAGTTGCATCAAAAGCAAATATGGTAGATGAAAATGGAAATGTATTAAGAGCTAAACAAGCATTATTAGTAGATGCAGTAGGAACAACTATGGGAGCATTAATGGGAGTTTCAACAGTTACAACATATGTTGAAAGTTCTGCAGGTGTTGCAGAAGGAGGAAGAACAGGACTTACATCAATAATGTCAGGGATACTATTTTTACTTGCAGCTTTTTTTGCACCAATATTTATGGCAATTCCTAGTTGTGCAACAGCACCAGCTCTTGTTGTAGTTGGATTATTTATGATGCAAAATATAACAAAGATTGATTTCTATGATTATACTGAAGCAATACCGGCATTTTTAACAATAATATTAATGCCATTAACTTATAGTATAGCAACAGGATTAATGTTTGGTGTTGTAAGTTATGTATTATTTAATTTCTTCTGTGGAAAAAAAGAAAAGATTTCAGTTACTTTAATTATATTAGCTATTATTTTTATACTAAGGTTTATTAGTATATAAAAAAATATAAATAATTTTGTTGGCTTTAGGTACAAATTTAATCCTAAAGCCAATGCTTTATCATTAAGTATTAAAAATAGTTAAATTATATAGAAAGGATAGAAGAGAATGGATAAGTTAAAAGATAATATTGAAAGTGCTTTAAGAACTAAACAAGCAGATATCGTTTTAAAAAATGCTTCTATTATAAATGTATTTAATCAAACTATAGAAAAAGATGATATAGCTATAAATGGAGATATGATTGTTGGAATAGGAAAATATAGTGGTAAAAAAGAAATAGATTGCACTGGATGTTTTGTTTCTCCAGGATTTATAGATGCTCATGTACATATTGAGTCATCAAAAGTAATACCACAAATATTCTCTGATATATTGCTAACCAGAGGAGTTACTACATGTATAGCAGATCCTCATGAAATTGCTAATGTTTTAGGTAAAGATGGAATAAAATTTATGATTGAAGACAGTAAAAAAAGTGAAATGAGCATGTTTTTTATGATGCCATCATGTGTACCAGCATTAACAATTGAAGATAATGGAGCCGTGTTAACAGCAGAAGATTTAAGTGAGTTTATTACAAATGCCCAAGTTTTGGGTTTAGGAGAAGTTATGGATGTTTTATCTGTAGTTGGATATAGAGATAATATGATAGATAAGCTAAAACTTTTTAAGAATAAAATAATAGACGGTCATTGTCCGATGATAGATGAATACTCATTAAATGCATATATAGATTGTAATATAAAAACAGATCATGAAAGTACAACGCCAGATGAGGCTCTTGAAAAAGTTAAAAAAGGTATGTATATAATGCTTAGACAAGGTTCAGCAGCAAAGAATTTAGCGGAATTATTACCAGCTGTAAATTCTAATAATTTCCATAGATTTATTTTTTGTACTGATGACAAGGATATAGTTGATTTAATTGAAAAAGGTTCTATTGATGATAGTATAAGAATTGCTATTAATGAAGGGGTAGATCCAATAATGGCAATTACTATGGCAACTTTAAATGCAGCAGAATGTTATGGACTTAGAAAATTTGGAGCTATTGCACCAGGATATAAAGCGGATTTAGTTATTTTAGAAAACTTAGAAAATGTTGAAATTAAGAGTGTTGTGAAAAATGGAAAGATATATAAAAGAAAGGAAGAAATAATTTTTAACACAAATGTTGATTCTTCAATGAATATAGAATTTATTAAAGAGGATGTTTTTAAAATTAAGGCACTATCAAATAAAATTAATGTGATAAAAGTTATTCCTGGCTCTATTGAAACTAAAAAGGTAACAAGAGAAATTGAAATAAAAGATGGTTATGTAAAAAGTGATGTATTAGGGGATATTCAAAAGATTGGAGTATTTGAAAGGCATAAAAATACAGGCAAATATTCTATTGGATTTATAGAAGGTCTAGGTCTAAAAGGATGTTCTATAGCTCAAACAATTGCTCATGATTCTCACAATATTATAGTAGTAGGTAGTGATGATAAAGATATGGAGATAGCTGTGAATAGTGTTATAAGTATGGGGGGAGGAATGGCTATAGTATCAAAAGGTAAAATTGTAGAAGAATTAAGTTTACCAATTGCAGGCCTCATGACTTATGAAAAATCTAAATCTGTATCAGAAAAAATAAAAAGTTTAAATATTAAATGTAGTGAGTTTGGAGCTACAAAAGATATGGATATATTTTTAACTTTAGGTTTTATGTCTCTTCCTGTTATACCTGAAATAAGAATTACAGCAAGAGGAATATTTGATTTTAAAGAAAATAAATTTATAAACTTATTTTGTATTTAAAAATAAGTTTATGTTTTAAAAGAGCATTGATATTTTAGTATAGAATTTGTCAAATAAAATTTATGTGTAATAATATAAAGAGTAAAGTAGTGTATTATAAATTTTATAGTACACTATTATTTTTTAGAATTTATATATAGATTTATTAATGATAGGATTTATGTTAATTACTATTTTAAAATTAAGATATTTTTTAAAACATAGCCTAAAATTATAATAGTTAATATTGATACAATTAAAGAAAGGTATATTATGGATAAATATTTTTCAATAGGAGAGATTTCTAAATTATCTAATTTATCTGTTCAAACATTAAGACATTATGATAAATTAGGACTTTTAAAACCAAGTTTAGTTAAAGAAAATGGGTATAGATATTATTCATTAGAACAATTTTATAAGTTAGATTTTATAATATTTTATAGAAAATTAGGTTTATCACTTTTAGAAATAAAAAAAATTATGTTAAATAAAATTACTATAGAAGGCACAATGGAGTTATTACAAAACCAAGAGTATGAAATAGATAAGCAGATTAGAGAATTGCAAAAACAAAAGAATCTAATTCAAAAGAAAAACCAACACATAAAATCTATGCTTATGAAACCTTTAGGAATACCATTTTTGAATGAAAAACCTAAAAAGAAGATTGCTAGGGTAAATATGGCAAATAAAGATTTAGAAGACGCAGAAATGAGTTTTAGAAAAGTAATTAATACACTTCCTAAGCTAAATGATATTTTTAATTTAGAATTATTATATGAGATAAATTATGAAGAATTTAATAAAAAAAGAGAAGTAAAATATAATATTTATTTTAATATTATAGATAACAATATAGAAGAAGATGAAAATATTAAAATTTGTGAACTACAAGAAGGGCTATATGCATCTATCTTTTGCATTGATTATTATGAGAATTATGAAAAATATATAAAACAACTTTTAAGATTTATTAAGGAAGAAAACTTAAAAATTGATGGTCCTTTATATGAAAGTTACATAGCTTCGGAGTTTTGCGATGATAAAGAAAAAGGTTTTATGGAATTATTTATAAAGATAACTAAGGCACATTAAAAAAATAATAGACCAGTATGCTCGTCTATTTTGTGTGATACTGGGTCAGCAAATTTAGCTACTTGCTATTAACTAAATTTACTTCCTTGTCTGACGCAAAATATACAACGTCTCTTTGATATATTATTTTATTTCATGTGATTAAATAAAAGTTTTTCTTGACTCTATAATAGTTGTAGAGTATATAATTCTTCTCTGGAGGGAGGGGATTGTGTTAATGAAAAAATTTTTTAACTATGTAATACCAGCAGTAGTTGGGATGTTAGTTACATCTTTATATATTATTGTAGATGGAATGTTTGTAGGAAAAGGTGTCGGAAGTAATGCATTAGCGGCAGTAAATATAGCATTTCCACCAAATTTAATAGCTACAGCATTTGCTTTGATAATTTCTGTTGGCGGATCTACATTAGTTTCAATAAAATTAGGAGAAGGAAAAAAAGAAGAAGCAATAGATAAATTTAATGAATCTATTATAATTTTAATTATAATGGCAATAGTGCTATTTATAATAGGGATGTTCTTATCAAAACCTATAGCTTATATTTTAAGAGCTCCAGATTCTTTAATAGATGATGTATATAATTATATAAAGTTTAGTTTTATGTTTTCTATTCCGCTAGTATTAAGTCAAGGGTTAAATTGTTTTTTAAGAAACGATGGAGCACCAAAACTTGCTATGTTCGCAATGATATCAGGATCATTAACTAATATGTTATTAGACTATATATTTATTTTTATATTTAAATGGGGTGTTACTGGAGCTGCAATTGCTACAGGTCTAGGGGAACTTGTAAGTATGATGATTGCAATTATTTATTTTTTAAGTAGAAGAGGGACATTAAGATTTAAAAAATGTAAAATATCTATTAATGGAATTAAAGAAATAGCGATAACAGGATTTCCATCATTTTTGACAGAAAGTACTATAGCAGTTTTAACAATATCATTTAATTTAGTTATATTAAATAGAATTGGAGAAGAAGGTGTTGCAACTTATAGCATAATTAATTACATTATAACAGTAATAAGTATGATAACTTTTGGTATAGCTCAAGGAATGCAACCTTTATTAAGTTTTTATTATGGAGCTAAAGAGGAGAGTAAAGTTAAATATTATTATTCATTAGCTTTTAAAAGTGTAATTATAGCAACAATTGTTAATTATATTATATTTATATTGTTTGGAAAATATATAATATCATTTTTCACTTCTAATGTAGAATTAATAAATTATACTTATACAGCTCTTAATTTATTTGGTTTAGGAACCTTTTTTGCAGGAATAAACATACTTAAATCGTCTTATTTTCAATGTATAAAATTAAGCAAAGTATCAACTGTTATATGTGTGCTTAGAGGATTCTTAGGTATACAAATTTCATTACTTATATTACCTCAATTTATAGGAAATAGTGGAATTTGGCTTAGTAATTTATCAGGAGAATTACTAGTTTTCTTAGTGGTAAAAATGTTTTTTAGCGTAAAAAATAAAAGTTTAGAGTTAGTTTAGATGATAAATTATAGATATTTTATTTAAAGTGTTGAAAAGCAACTGTTAGTTATAATTAAGGACAGTAGATAGTTTTGTGTAAAACAAAATTATCTACTGTCCTTAATGAATCTTAATTATAATACAAAATTATAATTAAGCATTTTTAAGATCATTCTCTAATTCATCCATTAGTTCTTGTACAGTAACTATTTTATTAATTCTGCTTGCATTTTCACCGCAGAAAATAAGACCTTCATCAATGTTTCCTTTTACAGAATTTATTAAAGCTTTACTTATACAATATGGAGTGTTAGCAGGATCGCATGGAGTTAAACAATTATAACATTTAGTTATTTTTTCTTTACCTAAAAGAGTATTTTTAACAAATTTATTTTTAATAGCTCTACCCGGCATTCCTACAGGACTTTTTACTATTGAAATATCATCTTCTTTACAATTTACATAAGCATTTTTAAATTCTATTGATGCATCGCATTCTTCAGTAGCAACAAACCTTGTAGCCATTTGTACACCGTTCGCACCTAATTTTAAGTATTTAGCAATATCATATCCATCATAAACACCACCAGCAACTATTACTGGAATATCTTTATCATATTTTTGACTATATTTTTTTGTTTCTTCAATTATACTTACAACAATTTCATCAAAGTTTTTATTAGCCGCTTCAATTTCATCTGCTTTAAACCCAAGATGCCCACCAGCTTTAGGGCCTTCAACAACAATTAAATCTGGAGCCACATTATCATGTTTATCCCATAATTTTAAAATTACTTTAGCTGCTTTTAAAGAAGAGACAATAGGAGCAATTTTTACATTTGAACCTTTAACAAGCTTAGGTAGCATTGTTGGAAGTCCAGCTCCTGATATTATTAAATCTATACCTGAATCAATAGCAGCTTTTATATGTTCAGCATAATTATTACTTGCTACCATAGCATTTATTCCGATTATTCCATTAGGTGCTTTTGATTTTGCAATATTTATATGTCTTTTTAAAGCTTCTAAATTAGCCTTTAAAGTATCTTTTTCAAAATTAGCATCATTAAATCCTAACTGAGCTGCAGAGATAATTCCTATCCCACCAGCATTAGCAACAGCAGCAGCAAGATTTGAAGCTGATACACCAATTCCCATACCGCCTTGTATTATTGGAAGACGAGAGATTAAATTTCCTATTTTAAGTGAATTAAATTTCATTACTCACATATCCTTTCATGTAATTTTGATTATTAAATATTTTGATAATCAAAGTATTTTTTATTATATTATAATTGAAAAATTAAATCTATACAACCCTATAAAAAAAGATTATAATATTAATATATTAAATTTTTGTTGACATAATTACTATTAAGCTGATATAATAATAAATGATTTAGGGGTATGGCTCAACGGTAGAGTAGTGGTCTCCAAAACCATTGGTTCTGGGTTCAAATCCTAGTGCCCCTGCCAATAAGAAAGCTAGAATTTTTTATTCTAGCTTTTTTTATATTTAAAATTACGTTTAAAATCATTCATTTAAAAAATTTAAAACTATAATTAAAATTTTATTTAGAAAAAAATTATGGGAATAAGTGAGTTTAAATTTATTTAATAATATAATATGAAGAAAATTAAGAATGTGTATATTTTGAATTTTAGAATTAAAAGAGCGTTTAAAAGATTCTTTAAAATAATATTATAAATTGATTTATTTACCAAGAATATATTAAATAATATCGGTTAATATAATAGTGTAGTCAATAAGACTTAATTATTTAAATCTTTTTGACTATACATTTAATATACCAAAAGCCGAGGAGGGATTGTTATGTCAAATAGCGTATTAGTTCCAGAAGCAAAACAAGGGTTGTCTAGATTCAAGAACGAAGTAGCTAGAGAGCTAGGAGTACCATTCAGTGATTATAATGGTGATTTAAGTTCAAGACAATGTGGTTCCGTAGGTGGCGAAATGGTTAAAAGAATGGTAGAACAATACGAACATACAATTGAATAAGAAGATTGGTAAACTATTAAAAAAATAGTTAGCTCGTATTGAAAACCGGAGGGTGCACTACATTTTGATGTGGTGTACCCTTTGTTTTTACGTTTCTTTATAGTTATAAGAATTTATGGTAAAATGAGAACTAAAGTTCGATAAAAAGGTGATAATATGAATAAAATAAAAATTTTACATACAGCAGATTTACATTTTGATACACCATTTAGTGGAATGTCTAATAATCAAGCTTTAAAAAGTAGAGAAGAATTAAAAGAGGTTTTTGATAAAATAATTAACATTGTTTTAGAAGAAATGGTGGATATCTTATTAATTGCTGGGGATATTTTTGATAATTTATCTGTAAATAAAAGTACATTATACTTTATTAAAAATGCTTTAGAAAAAATAAGTAAAGTTAAAGTATTTATAAGTCCAGGAAATCATGATCCGTTTAATGAACGGTCATTTTATAACATTGTAGAATGGCCTAATAATGTTTATGTTTTTAATGGTGAAATGGAAAAAGTAGTGTTAGAGGATTTAAAAACAGTAGTATGGGGTGCTGCTTTTACTACTAATTATGTAAATAAATCATTATTAAAAAATATAAAAAGAGTTGAAGGATATAACAATATAATGGTTATGCATGCAGAAGTTACATCATTAAATGAAGGAAATGAATATAATCCTATTACTGAAGCAGAAATTGGTGAAAGTAATTTAGATTATATAGCACTAGGTCATAGACATAAATTTTCTGACATTAAAAAGATAAGGAATACCTATTATAGTTATAGTGGATGTCCACAAGGAAGGGGATTTGATGAATTAGAAGATAAGGGAATTGTTATTGTTGAGATTTTTAATAGACATTGTGAAGGTAAATTTATAAAGACATCTATTAGAAATTATTATGAAAAAGAAATAGATATAAGTGAATGTTTTGGTTACAAGGAAATAAGTGATAGAATAATAGCTTCTATAGAAGATGTTGATATAAAAAATAACTGTTATAAAATAATTCTAAAGGGTGAATTATCAGAAGAATTTAATTTAAATGAGGATGTACTTCAAGGAATATTAAAAAAAGACTTTTATTTTATAAAGGTAGTAGATAAGACTGAAATTAAATTAGATTTTGAAGAATTATTAAAGGGATATTCTATAAAAAGTATATTTGCAAGAAAAATGTATGAGGAATTAAAAAATGCAAAGACAGAAGATGAAAAAGAAATAATAAAATTAGCACTAAAAAAGGGTCTGCAAAGTTTATCAGGAGAAGAGGTGAAGTCTTATAATTATTAAAAAAGCTAGTATTGAAAGTTTTGCTGGAATAAAAGGCAAAATAATAGAATTTAAAAATGGATTTAATTTAATATATGGAGAAAATGAAAAAGGTAAAAGTACAATAGAAAATTTTATTAAGATATGGCTTTATGGATTTGATAATAATAGAGGGAAGCTTAATGATAGAAGAAGATATGCACCTTTAAGTGGAGAAAAAATGTCTGGTGAGCTTACAATAGAACATGATGAAAAGATATATACAATCAGGAGAAGTTTTGGATTAACTAAAAAAGAAGATATATGTGAGATAGTAGATGATATCACTGGAGATAAAATAGAATTATTTTATGATAATGAACCAGGAAAAAATTTTTTAAAAATAAATGCTTCAACATTTTCTAAAACTTTATTTATAAACCAATTAGGTGTTGCTGTAAATAAAGATAAAGAAGAAGAAATAATGGAAAAGATAACTAATATATATAATTCAGGCGAGGAAAATATATCTGTAAAAAAAGCCATTGAAATATTAGAAAAAGGTAAAAAGCAATTAATTACTAGTAGGAAATTGGGCGAATTAGATTTACTTAGAGAAAAGAGAGATTCTCTTAAAGAAGAATTATGGGAAGGGTATAAACTTGCGGAAGAAAATATAGAAAATGAAGAAGAGTTATTAAAAAAGATAGAATATAAGTCTGAAATTAAGGGACAAATTGGAAATTTAGAGTTATATAGAAAATATATTAAAAAAATTAAACTACAAAAAGATTATAAAGAAATTGTTGAATATTTAAAAAAGGGTGAAGAACTTAAAAAAAGAGAAAAAGAGATAAGTGGAGAATTAAGAACAAGTGATAAAATTTTAACTCAAGAATTTTTAGAGGAAATAAATAAGGATTATACTAGATATCTGAGTTTAAATGATATGAGAGAAGAAAAACTTCAAGAAACGTATAATTTAGAAAATCAATATAAAGAAAAAAATGAAGAGTTTAAGGAGTTTAATGTATTTAAATCTATAGAAGATGATGACATAAAAGAAAAAGTATATATTCTAAAAATGGAAAAAGAAAATTTAGAAGAAAAAATAAACAATATAAAAGATATTCAATATTCAATAGAAGAATTACAAAAAGAGTTAAACTACAGAGAAAAAGAAATAGTTAATTTAGAATGGATATCTAAAAATAGAGATAACATAGATGACGTAATAAATTCTTATAAAGATGGTTTAAAGGAATTAAAATATAAATTAGAAGGTGATACAACTAGCCAAATAAATGTATCGAGAAAAGATATTAAAAATAAGCTTATAATCATATATATATTATCAATAATAGGAATTATAACATTTATATTTTCTATTATTAAAGAAATTTTTCCATTAAGCATAGGTTTGATTTTTATATTTATAGTTCTAATTAAATTTTATTTAAAATATTCTTTAGAAATAAAAACACAAGAAAATTTAAAAAAACAAAGAGATGGAATAGAAAATTTAAAAGAAAAAGTAGATGAAGATGAAAAAAAATTAAAAGGTTATGTGCAGGAATTAAAGTGCAATAATTTTGAAGAGTTTATGAATAAGTTAAAAAAGTATGATTCTTATAAAATTTATAAAGAGAATATAATGTTAACTATTAATACAAAAAAAGAAACTTTAAATAGTATCAATTTAAATGAATTAAAAGAAAAATATAATAAAAATAATAGTGTAATACATTCTCTTTTTAATGTTTTTAGCTGTAATTCACTTGAAGATATGATTGAAAAAATAAATTTATATGAAAATTTAAAAAAGGAACTGTTACCACTAGAATATGAAATATCAAAACTTAAATCAGAAATATTAAATATAAATATTCAATTAAAAGAGCGTGAAGAAGATTTAAGACAAAAAACATCTGGAATGGGATTAGATAATATAGAAATATTGGATTTCCATATAAAATTAAAAGATTTTAGAGATAAGATTAATAAAATGCAAGAAATTAAAAACAATCTTAACAGTGTAAATGACACATATAAGGTATTGTTAAAAGATAGAGATATAAATGAAATAAAAGAAGAAATGAAAGAAATAATAAATAACAATATAAAATATTCATATGAATCTGAGGAAGAGATAGATAAAGAATTAAAAAATAAATCAGATGAATTAATAAATTTAGAAAAAGGTATAAAAGATTTAGAGCATACTATAGAAAAAAGATATTTGGGAAAAAGAGAAATATCAACTATAGAAGAAGAAGTAACTATGGTTGAAGAAAAGATATCTAAAGCTGAAAAAGAAGCGAGTGCTTTAGACTTAGCTAGTTCAAAACTACAAGAGGCTTTTTTAGAAGTAAGAAAAAATATAGCTCCACAGTTAAATAATACAGTTTTAAATAAATTCAATTATTTAAGTTCTGGAAATTATAAAGAGGTTAAAATTTCAGAAGAATACAAGTTAAAAGTTAGAAATGATATTAATTTATTTGATGTAGATATATTAAGTAATGGTGCTAAGGATCAATTATATTTATCGTTAAGATTATCATTTATTGAAATGTTGTTTAACAATAAAAGTGTTCCATTATTTTTAGATGATGCATTTGTTCAATATGATGATGAAAGAAGAACTAAAGCTTTGAAGTTATTGGTTGCAGAAAAATTCAAGCAAATATTATTTTTCACTTGTCAAAGTATAGATAAGGATATTTTGGATAAAAATAATATAAAGCACAATTTAATACAATTAAATTAAGATAAAGATCAGCTTTAAATAGATTAATTATGTTTAAAGCTGGATTTTTTATTGTAGTTTGACAAGATTATAATGATAAGGTAGAATAATTATGAAAATGCAAATCATATGCAAAAGGAGAATGGTATGGGGAAAAAGATTATTTCAGTATTATCATGTATATTAATGGGATTTTTATTAGTAGGATGTAGCCAAAAAGGATTAGCTGAAGATTCAATTAATATAGATAATCAGGATAATAAAATAAAAGTTATGGTTTCAATATATCCATTAAAAGAATTTACCAAAATTATTGGTGGAGATAATATAGAAGTTAATTGTTTAGTACCAGATAATATGGAACCACATGATTATGAACCAAAAACTAAGGATTTTGAACTTTTAATGAAGAGTGATGCGTTTATTTATAATGGATTAGGAATGGAATCATGGATAGATTCAGTAAATAACGTAATAGATGAAAAAAAAGTACTAAAAGTAAATTCAAGTGAAGGAATAGATATTAGAAAAGAAGGAGATTTAATAGATCCACATTCATGGTTAAGTTTAATACAAGTACAAAAGCAATGTGAAAATATAAAAGATGCTCTTATAAAACTAGATGAAAAAAACGCCCAAGTATATCAAGAAAACTATCAAAAGTTTAATAATGAATTAAACTCACTTTATAATGAATATTCAGGTAAATTTAATGAGTTAAAGAAAAAAGATTTTATAACTGGTCATGCAGCTTTTGGATATTTATGCAGAGACTTTGGATTATCACAAAAGTCAGTTGAAAATTTATATGGTGAAGGAGAGCCTACACCAAAACAATTAGAGGAATTAGTTAATTTTTGCAAAGATAATAACATAAAAACAATTTTTTCAGAATCTTTAGCAAGTCCTAAAGTATCAAAAACACTAGCTAGTGAAGTTGGCGCTGATGTTGTTCCAATATATACATTGGAATCAAATGAAGATGGTAAGAGTTATATAGATGCTATGAGAGAAAATTTAGAAAAAATATATAATTCTTTAAGCAAACAATAAATAATTAACTATGTTTTAAAATATTGTTGATATTATAGTTAGAATGGCGAACTAATATTGGAATTTAATTTTTAGAGTTCTTAAAGTAAATTCTTTTGTTCATGAGCTTTATCCCATAGCCTAGCATCTGTAATTTTATAACAGTTGCACGCTCATGAATAACAATTTCTAACCCTCAGATGAAAGCAAGTTTCACTGAGACTAAGAATTTTGTTTATACTATAATATCAACATTAACTAAAAATATAACCATATAAAAATTATAGATTAATTTTAAAATTAGTGAACTGTCTTAATTAGAGTAATTTATTTTATAAGACAGTTCATTTTTTATCCATATTAATACTATATATGGTAAAATTATATTGTTATTTACTTATAGTTTAAAATAATAATATTTGCTTAAATTATATATTAGTATTTAAGCAAATAATGTATATGAAATAAAGTAATAGTTCAAAAATATATTTTATAAATATATATATAAATTTGTTCACTAATATAAACTTAGAATATTTATAAATGGCATGATCCGCTAGAATAATTTGGAAATTTAGATAGAAAATTTATAATTCTAAGTCAATAGTATTAATAAAATATTTAACTATATACCACAATATAAGGATTATTATTTTTTATGTGTACAAATAAGATAAAAGGAGAGGTTATGAATACATCAAAAAAATTTTATGAAGATAAGATATCACAAAATGTTAAAACAAGTAATTTGCTTTTAAAACAAATAAATATAATATCTTGGAGTAGATTAATAATATTAATATTAATGTTATTAATAGACTATTTATTATATAAAAATGGAGAGTATACATTATTAATAGTTAGTAGTATTATATTTATTTCAGTTTTCATAGGTGTTGTTATATATCACTCTAATAAATTAGAGTCTAAGAAACGTGCAGATATTATAATTAATATTAACAAAAAAGGATTAGATAGATTATCAGGTGAATTTAAAAAGTTTAAAGATAATGGAAGTGAGTACTTAAATGAAAATAATCCTTTTATAAATGATTTGAATGTTTTTGGACAAAATTCAATTTTTCAATTTATAAATTCAACAGTAACTAAAGGTGGAAGAGAGAGATTAGTTAATATATTAAGCTTAAAAGAAGAAGTAAATAAAAAAAGTATAGTAAACAAACAATTTGCAATAAAAGAACTTGCAGATAAAGTTGAGTGGAGACAAAAATTTATACTAGAAGGATCAATGAGAAAATCTTCTGATAGAGCAATAAAAGAATTAATTGAATGGGGGAAAACAGAGAATTCAATAAAATTTATAAGTGTAATAATTAGTTATATTTTTATATTTGTAAATTTCATCTCAATCTTTTTAAGTCTAATAAATATATTACCATTATCATTTATTTTACTTGTATTCATGATTGATTTTGTTGTTATCAAAATGTTAACTAAAAATATGACTGAAGATATTAAGTTATTTAATGATATAAAAAATGATGTTAAAGAGTATAGTGAAATATTATCATTAATAGAAAATGAGACTTTCGAATCAGAATATTTAAAGAAATTAAAAGATAATTTAATCAATAATGAAGTAAATAGTAAAATTGAAATGAAGAAGATTTCCAATTTATTAGATTGGATTGGAGATAGTTCATATAATGCTATTTATTTTGTATTAAATATACTAGCATTTTCTGATGTATTTATTATGAGAAAATTGGATTTATGGAAAAATAAAAATGGTAAATATTTAGAAAAGTGGTTAGATGTTATGAATGAATTTGATGCTTTAAGTAGTATATCTAATCTTGCTTTTGATTATAAAAATTGGAGTTATCCAATAATATTAGATAATAGTTATATATATGGTGAAGATATAGCACATCCATTACTTGGAGAGAAGGCAATTAAAAATAATTTTTCAATTAAAAATTCTGAAAAGGTAGCCTTAATTACTGGATCTAATATGTCTGGTAAGAGTACTTTTTTAAGAACATTAGGATCAAATTTAGTCCTTAGTTATATAGGGGCTCCAGTTTGTGCTAAAGAGTTTAGTTGTGGAATAATGAAAATTTATACATGTATTACAACTAGGGATAATTTAGAAGAAAATATTTCTTCATTTTATGCTGAAATATTAAGGATAAAAATACTAATTGAAGCATGTAAAAAAGGAGAAAAAGTATTCTTTCTTTTAGATGAGATATTTAAAGGTACAAATTCTAAAGACAGACATACTGGTGCAATTGTATTAATTAAGCAATTAATAAAGTATGGTGGAATAGGGCTTGTTTCAACTCATGATTTAGAACTATGTGATTTAGAAAAAGAAGATAATAGAATAATAAATTATAATTTCAGAGAATTTTATAAAGATAATAAAATAAATTTTGATTATAAGTTAAGAAAAGGTAAAAGTGAAACACAAAATGCAATTCATTTAATGAAGCTTGCAGGGATAGAATTATCATAATTAGTTTTTTATAACTTATACTATTATTTGGTAAAAGAGGGATTTAAAATGGGGTATATAATAATTGATTTAGAATTTAATAATTTAAAAAACATAGTTAAATATCAAGAAAATTTTTTTAATCAATATAAAGATTTAAAACAGGTAGAATTAGAAAATGAAATTATAGAAATTGGAGCAATAAAAGTAGATAAATATATGAAATCAGTATGTGAGATGCGGGAATATATTAAGCCAACAGTATTCCCAATTATTAATCCAGTGGTTACAGATATAACTAAGATAACAATGGATGTATTAAATAAAAATGGGATTCCATTTATTGAAGGTTTAAATAAATTAAGAAGTATGTTTGAAGAGGGCGACATTATTTGTTCTTGGGCAAAGGATGATA
This sequence comes from Clostridium sp. CTA-5, assembly GCF_054768135.1. NCBI lineage: Bacteria > Bacillati > Bacillota > Clostridia > Eubacteriales > Clostridiaceae > Clostridium > Clostridium sp. CTA-5. The sequence goes on from NZ_BAAAAT010000003.1 coordinate 31,454, forward strand.
TTGTGGAACTAATAATGAATGCTAATTATCATAATTATGGTGACTTAAGTTGGATTAAAGAATATTTAGATATACAAGAATATTCAACCAAAATATTAGCACATAAAAAGGCGTTAGGCTTAAAAAATGCTTTAGAAGAATTAAAAATAAAAGTTGATGATACTAAATTACATGATGCATTAAACGATGCACAATATACATTACTTGTATTTAAACACATTTATAATTCTAGAATAGTTAAAAATTATATAGTTAAAGATATATATAGCATGCCATCTATACAAATAAGCGATTTAGATAGTATTAAAATAGATGAAAAAAAGCTAGAATTGAAATGTCCTAAATGTAAGAGTAAGATTAATTTACAAGAAGAATTTAAACTCTTGAATTGGAGATTTGCTTCAGTTGGATCATGTCCAAAATGTAGAAATAAAGTCCTGAGTGAAATAATAGTCAAAAGAACTCTTCAAGGAAATGATGTTTATAATGAAGTAAATACAATTTTAAAAGAAGAAGCTTATTTAAATTACGTTTACAAACTTGAAAAATTAAATACTTCTAAATAAAAGGTTTTCACTAAAGCATTTTTGATAAAAATATGTTAAAATACAAGTAGAGATAAATTTAATAATTACAAGAGAGGATTTAATTATGAATATAGCCTTTTTTCTTACTCCAAAAAATGAAGTGGTGTATGAAAATGAAGACACAACAATGAGACAAGTTATCGAAAAAATGGAAAGACACGGTTATACAGCTATTCCACTTATAAATAAAGAAGGAAAATATGTAGGAACTTTAACAGAAGGAGATTTATTATGGAAATTAAAAAATACTCCAGATTTAAATTTCAAAAATACTGAATCTGTAAAAGTTAGAGATATACATAGAAGAATATCTCACAAGTCTGTTTCTATTAATGCTGATATTGAAAGTTTAATATCGTTAGCAATAAGTCAAAACTTTGTATCTGTAGTTGATGATAATGGAATATTTATAGGGATCATTAAGAGAAGTGATATAATAAACTATTGTTTTAATGAAATGAAAAGAAGAGAAGTTATAAATTTATAAATAAAAAGGGGACTATCTTAAAAACATATTTATGTATTTAAGATAGTCCCTTTAAATGTTCTTAATAATCTGCAGATTGATAAGTTTCAACTATAAAATCGAATTCTTCTGCATCTGTTATTTCACCATAAGAAGTTTCTTTAATTCCAGGATAATAATATAATACTAATTTATCATCGTTATTAATAATATTTTCTAATAGTATATATTGTTTATCTAAGAAACAATCTTCCATTGTAGCTAGAACTCTATATTTTGCAGAACAACCTGTATCATTATTGGTTAAGTCTACAATAAAATTATCATGTTTTCGTACATTTACTCTTTCTTTATCACAAGAGTGTATATAGGAATTTTCTCTACAGCTTGAACATGATTTGAATTTACAATCAAAGGCACAATTTAGGCATGTACATTTAGCACATTTTTCTAAATCTTTAAATGCTTTCTGATTTTTAATTTTATAATCTTTAGCTTTACTTATAGAAGGAGCTGTTTTAAATAAACCTAAAAATCCTGTTTTTTTAACATCTAATTCAGCTGAATCTAAAAGTTTAATATAATCTTGTAATACAGAAGACTTAATATAGTATTTTCTTGATTTTAATTTATCTTCAGAAAGGAAAGGTGAAATTTCACTAATAGCATAAGCTATGTCAGTATAAATTTTCCCCCAATAGTCCTTTTCATTGTTAATAAAATCCATATCTTTATTCATAGTTTCACCTAATTATTTTTATATTTTTCTAATTCAAGATCTAAATCAACTTCATTTAATTTTTCAAATTCACTATCAAAATCATCTAAATCTTTTAACTCTTTTAATCCTTCAGCAAGAGATTCTTTTCTTTGAATTTTTCTTTCAATGCTATCTATTTGAATTGAATTATCCTTAGTTTTTACATTTGCAAGAATTTCATTTACTTTTTCAGAAGCTTGAGCATTTGAATATCTTGCAGCGGCTTCATCTCTATAATTTCGAGTTTTTGTTATTTCTTCTTCTAACTCACGTAAATTTTTCTTTAACATATCTGCTTGAGTTTTAGAATTGTTATAGCTTGCTTGTAGTGAATCATATTTTTTATCAACTTCCATTTTTCTAGATAATGCTTTTTTAGCTAAATCTTCATTACCTTTAGATAAGGCTAATTTAACTTTTTCTTCAAAATCAGTTGATTCTTTTTTTGCTGCATTCATTTTCTTTTCAATTTCATGGACATTCCCTAAAATTTGAGCGGAACTTAATTTAGCTTTACTAAGTTGATCTTCCATATCCCTTAATTTTTGATCTAAAAGTTCTATTGGATTCTCCATTTCATCTAAGGCATTGTTTACCTTAGCTTTAAACATATTTGACATTCTTGAAAAAATTCCCATAAAAATACCTCCTAAAGTATCTAATTATTTTCTATTTCTTTTTAAATATATCTTGATTACTGTAATAATTAATATAAATATTGCACCTAGTGTTAAAGCATTAAGTATTAAGCTTGAAGTAGATCCAAAATAGAATGGCCTGTAATAGTTACTACCACCAAACCAATTAAAGCCTCTAGATTGTGATGGTGAATTATATGTTTGGGGACTACTTTGTTGTGTGCTACTATTTGTATCTGATGAATCAGAATCATTTTTTGATTTATCAGTAGATGAATATGATCCACTACTAAATCCTTTTGAAGCACCATTACTAGAATTAGTAGTTTTTTCATTTGTGTTGGAAGAATTCTTGGCATTATCTTTTGTGTTAGAAAAACTTCCTGATTTAAACCCTTCAGCACTCTTATTACTAGTATTTTTTTCTGTGTTAGAAGAATTTTTAGTACTATCAGTTGTAGTAGAGGAATTTTTAGTAGTATCTTTTGTGTTAGAAAAATTTCCTGATTTAAATCCTTCAGCACTTTTATCGCTAGTATTTTTTTGGGTTGAAGTTGTACTTTTGGTAGAACTGGAAGAAGTAGAACCAGAAGAACTTTTAAAACCTCCAGATTTAAAACCACTAGAGCTTGATTTAGAAGAAGAACTTTTACTACCACTACTACTAGTTTTAGCTAACAGATTATTTGTTGATGTTTGTATAAAGGTACTGCTAGCATAAACACTTGTATTATCTTGTGCACTTATATTTGCTACTGATAATATATCTAAAGGAAAACTTGTAATAGCAAATAAAATAACCAAGAATAAAGTGAAAATATACCTTTTATTAATCTTAAAAATAGTGAGCACCCCCTAAAAGACTATGTATTTATTATATTGAAAAGCTTGTAAGTATACAATATTGAAAATGGATTAAAAATAACTAAAAACGATAAATGAATAATGATAACTCTTGAATTCTCAATAAGGCTAATGCATAGTAGTAATATTAATTATATTAAGGGTTATTAAATAACTTTTAATATAATTTTATATAAACTGTTAAAATATAGGATACTTGTATAAATCATCTTATTGCATTAAAATTATATATAAGTTCCAATAAAGTTTGTTAATATAAATATTAGAATATTTATAAATGATATGACTTGTCAAGTATAGTAAGGAACTTAGGCACATGAAATAAAATAAATAGATCAAAGAGGCGTTGTATATTTTGTGTCAGACAAGGAAGTAAATTTAATTAATAGTGGGCTATTAGCTAAATTTGCTGACGCAGTATCACACAAAATAGACGAACATACTAATTTATTATTTTTTTGAATGTGTCTTATATAGAAAATTTATGATATATATGATTCTAACTATATACTATTAGTAAAGATATAATTTTCTATATAAATTATATAAAAGATTATAAATGTAATAACTTAATTAGAACGTATATATTAATTAATTTTTGGCATTTATATTAAATACTAAATCATAAAAAGATTGAAATAAGTAATATTAGTACTTATTCAACTTTAGATAATTATTGTATACTTATAGATAACGGTTTCTAAATTTTAGATTTAGTAAAAATAAGTTTACTTTAGTATTTACTTTAAAAATGCCGTAAATAATATTAAGGAAGTGGTAATATGTCAGAAAATATAAAAGATAATATTATGAATGAATTTTTAAATGGGTATGATGTAAAAAGAATAAGTACAGGAGAAATTTTAAAAGGAAAAGTTATAGAAGTTAATGATAAAGAAGCAATTGTAAATATAAATTATGCTTTTGATGGTTTAATAACTAAGGAAGAGTTATCATTAGATGATAAAAATCCAAGTGATGTTCTTAAAGTAGATGATGAAATAGAGGTTTATGTTGTATCACCTAATGATGGTGAAGGGTATGTTAAACTTTCACTTATAAAAGCATTAGCTATCAAAGAAAGAGATGAAATAAATAAAGCATTTAAAGAAGAAAAAAACATAACAGTTTATGTTAAAGAAGAAACAAAAGGTGGATTGATTGCTTATTATGGAAACGTAAGGGTATTCATTCCGGGATCTTTAGCTTCAAAAGAAAGAATAGAATTAAATATATTAGTAGGTAAAAATTTAGAAGTTAAAATTATAGAATTAGATTTTAGAAATAACAAAGTAGTGGCTTCAAGAAAAATTATTGAAGATGAAGAGTATCAAATTAAGAAAAGTAAATTATGGAGTTCTTTAAAAGAAGGAGAAAAGAGAACTGGTATTGTAAAAAAACTAGTTAAATATGGTGCTTTTGTTGATATTGGAGGAATAGAAGGGTTAATTCATATTTCAGATTTAGCTTGGAATAAAGTGAATAAACCAGAAGACGTAGTTAAAGAAAATGATAAAGTTGAAGTATACATAGGATCTATAGATTCTAAAAAACAAAGACTATCATTAATATTAAAAGATGTGAATAAAGAACCTTGGACTGTACATCAAAATGAAATTAAAGATGGAAATATATACGAAGGAAAAGTTGTAAGACTTACTTCATTTGGAGCTTTTGTTGAAATATTTGATGGAATAGAAGGATTAGTTCATATTTCGGAAATAACAGATGATAATATTTCTAAACCATCAGATGTTTTAGAAATAAATCAAACCGTAAAAGTAAAAGTATTAAACTTTGATAAAGAAAACAAAAAGATTGCATTGAGCATAAAAGAAGCTATAGAGGGAAGTAAGGAATATCTTAACTATGTAGATAAAGAAGAAGGATTATCTTTAGGAGAATTATTTAAAGATTTTAAATTTGAATAATTATATACAATAAATATATATTGAAATAAGAATTATTCAATATATTAAAGAACTATCTAGTTTTTTTTGTTGTACATTTAAATTTGAGACATATATATAATAAAAAATAAGCTGTTTCAAAATACAAATGAATTTGTATTTGAAACAGCTTAAATAATTTAAGTTTTTATAAAATACTTACTATAATATCGATATTTAATTTATATAAGTTCCAATAAAGTTTGAGGATTAATTAACCACTATAATGAGGAACTTATATAGAAAATTTATTATATATAATCCTAAGTAGATAGTATAATATATATTGAGTTTCTATATGAATTAAATAAAAAATTATAAATGTATTAACTTAATTAGAATATATATACTAAAGTTTTTCAATTTTTAACATATTTGTACCACCGGTTTGAGTTGTAGGCATTCCAGCAGCTACAACAATATCTTCGCCTGGTAAAGCAAAGTTTAAATTAAATACAGCTCTTCTAGCCTCTGTTAAAATATCATCAGTAGTATTATACATATCACAAAGAACTGGTAATACTCCAAAATTTAATGCTAAACTTCTTCTAACTTTATCATAAGGAGTTATTGCTATAACAGGTGATTTTGGTCTATATCTTGAAATCATAGTAGCTGTAGCACCACTTTTAGTAGCAGCAACTATTGCTGAAGCATGTAATAAATTTGAAGTTCTACAAGCTGTATAACTTATTGCACCAGCATAATCAGTAAGAGATGGTTCTCTTAATCTTGCAGTTAAATGATTATAATCCAAATGTGATTCAGCTTCTTTTGCAATTTCTGACATTATAGTAGCAGCTTCAATTGGGAAGCTTCCAGATGCACTTTCTCCACTTAACATGATAGCATCTGTTCCATCAAATATAGCATTACATATATCACTAGCTTCAGCTCTAGTTGGAATAGAGTTTCTAATCATTGAATCAAGCATTTGAGTTGCAGTTACTACAACTTTACCTGCATCATTACATTTTCTTATAATCATTTTTTGAATTATAGGAACCTTTTGGATTGGAATTTCTACACCCATATCTCCTCTTGCAACCATAACACAATCAGTTGCTTTAATAATATCATCAATATTATCTACACCTTCTTGGTTTTCTATTTTTGCTATTACTTTAATATGTTTTCCGTTATTTTCTGCAAGAACCCTTTTTACATCAAGAACGTCACTAGCTTTTCTGATAAAAGAAGCAGCTATAAAATCTACTCCCATTTCACAACCAAATTTTATGTCTTCAATATCTTTTTCAGTTATTGATGGTAATTTAATAACTACATTAGGAACGTTTACACCTTTATGATTTTTGATTTGTCCGCCAACAGTTACGATACAATTAATACTTTTTCCTTCAACTCCTGTAACTTTGAATCTTAAAAGTCCATCATCAACAAGAATTTCTCCACCAACTTTTATGTCTTGATAAAGTTCTTCATAAGAAATTGAACATTTAGTTTCATCTCCTAGGATTTCTTCTCCACAAATAAAAGAAAAACCTTGTCCTTCCTTAAGCTCTACTCCATCATTTACAAAATTATGAGTTCTAATTTTAGGACCCTTAATATCTAATATCATTGCAGTAGGAGTTCCCATATCTTTTCTGATTTTTTTTATTAAGTCTATTTTTTCTTTGTGTGTTTCATGAGTACCATGAGAAAAATTTAATCTTGCAGCACTCATACCAATTTTAATAAATTTTCTTAACGTTTCTTCATTATCACTTGACGGTCCAATTGTAAAAATCATTTTAGTTTTTTGCATATTAACACCTCTTCTATAAATTTTAAATAACCTTATTATAATTATGTAATACTAAAGTAAAGAATAAAATTGATTAAATAATATAATTTAATATTTATTTTATGGTAAAATTAAAATAATATAATTTAATTTATATTTTATAATTAATTTAAATTAGTATCTATGTTAATTTTATCACATATTTAGGAAGGAAAGAACAATTATGAGAAAATTTAAACAAATTAATTGCGAAAAAGTTTTTTACTACTTTGAAGAAATATCAAAAATTCCCAGAGGATCAGGGAATGAAAAGGGTATAAGTGATTACTTATTAAGTTTCGGTAAAGGGTTAGGTTTAGAAACAATTCAAGATGAAGCATTAAATATAATAATAAAAAAACCAGCATCAGCAGGATATGAGGACGCACCAACTGTAATAATTCAAGGTCATATGGACATGGTCTGTGAAAAAAATAACGAAACTATACATGATTTTACTAAAGATCCAATAGAATTAGTTACTAAAGATGATTTCATTTATGCAAATGGAACCACTTTAGGTGCTGATGATGGTATTGCAGTAGCATATGCAATGGCATTATTAGAAGATAATACTTTAGAACATCCAGCACTTGAAATATTATTAACAACAGATGAAGAAGCAGGTATGACTGGAGCAATGGCATTAAAGCCTGATTGCTTAGATGGAAAAATTGTTTTAAATTTAGATTCAGAAGAAGAAGGAAAACTTTTAGTTAGTTGTGCAGGTGGAATTAGAACAAAATCTACTTTAACTATAGAATGGGAAGAAGCTAAAGCTGATACAAAAGAATACGAAATTACAATTAAAGGTTTAAGTGGAGGACATTCAGGTTCTGATATACATTTAGAAAGAGGTAATTCAAATAAATTAATAGGAAGAGTTTTAAAGAATTTACTTAATAGTTTAGATTTTAGAATAATTTCATTAAATGGTGGTTCTAAAAACAATGCTATACCTAGAGAAGCAATAGCAAAAGTATTAATAAACTCACAAGATGAAGAAAAATTTATTAATATAATATCAACTTTAAGAGAAGATTTTAAAAATGAATTTAGAGTAAAAGATCCTAATATTAAATTAGAGACTAAAGAATTAGGAGAAAAAGCAAAAAAAGTATTTTCTAAAGATACTACTATTAAGGTTATTAATTTACTGTATTTATATCCAAATGGAGTAAATACATTAAGTTCCGATATAGAAGGTTTAACAGAAAGTTCAACTAATATAGGTGTTCTTACAACTAAGGAAAATTGCATAGAATATGATAGTGCAGTAAGAAGTTCTGTATTTTCATTAAGAGAAGAAATTGTTGAAAAAATTAAATGTTTAACTGATTTATTTGAAGGAACTGTTTCAAATACAGCAGGATATCCTGAATGGCAATTTAAAGAAGATTCAAAAATTAGAGAAATATGTAAAGATGTTTATAAAGAATTATATGATGAGGAAGCAGAAGTTGTAGCTATTCATGCTGGAGTAGAATGTGGATTATTTAAAGAAAAATTAGGAGATTTAGATATGATAAGTTTTGGTCCTGATATATTTGATGCACATACTCCAAATGAACATATGAGTAGTTCTTCTGTAAAGAGAGTTTGGGAATACTTATTAGAAGTATTAAAGGAAATTAAATAGTAAAAAATTTAATAACAAAAAAGTATTTGGCTATGTTTTAAAGAAATATTTTTAAAACATAGCCTTTTTGATTTATTTTTAGGTTTGATAGAGGAAATATTATCTAAAATGAAGAATAACTATAATTAACACTGAATTAATAAGGAGGAACAATCAGATTGGTAAATATTGAATTTTATTATGAGGATTTTAAAATAACTAGTGTTAAAAGAGATGATATAGATAAATTAAATGAATGGATTAAATTAAATGATAATTTTAATGAAGATGTTTTTTCCTTAGATAAACAATTATTTTATAGAAGATTTTTAGAATATTATTTAACTGAAGAAGAGTTATTTCTTAAAATAGAAAAAGATAATCAAATATATGGAGTTTTTAAAGGTCGTTTTGAGTTAGAGGGAAAATCAGAATTATTTATTTGGTTGTATTTAATAGATTGTAGATTTAGAAATATGGGATTTGGAAATAAAATATTAAAAGAAATATTAAATTATTTTAAGAGTCTTTATTGTGTTGAATCTTTTAAAGTAGGAGTAAATTCAGAAAATAAAAAAGCAATTAAATTTTGGAATACAATGGGGTTTGAAAAGGTTAGAATATCAAAAAACTTTTTTGAAGATAATAAATATAATTCAACTGACTTATTAATATTAAGTAAATCAGCTTAAATTAAAAATTAAAAATACCTAACATAATTCATATAAATGTAACCTAGAGAATAATTATAATACATAAGAAATAAAGCTATATAATTAATTTTATTTAATGAATAATCTAATTATAGATTTAGGAGGTATTTATATGAGATATACAAGATATGAGTACAAAAAACATGGGAAATTAAAGTTTTTGTGTATAATATCAATAATAGCAGGAGTATCTATTGTAATTGGGTTGTATTTTAGTAGAATTGTATTTAAAGGTGATGTAAACATTAATTCTTCAAATGAATGTATTGTTACTAATAGTAATGAAAATTTTATGGCCTTGCAATTTGGTTATTATGCGAATAAAGAAAATGCTGATGCTGCAATTAACACCATACCTTCTAAATATAACAGCTATATAATTGAAAATGAAAATAAATATAGAGTTGTAATTGGGTTGTATTCAGAAGATAATGGATTAAAAAAACTAGAAGAGTTAACAACTCAAGGAATAAATGCTGTTAAAATTAATTTTAAATTTCCAAATGATACAATAGAAGAAAAAAAAGTCAGTAAGATAACTGAAGGATTTTTAATCATAAGCAATAAGTTAGAAGAGCCTGATGTTAAAAGTGTAAAAACATCTGATTATAAGACATGGTGTTCAAAAATTATTGATAGTGAATCATCTAATAATGAGGATTTAAATAATATTAAAGAATATATAAATAACTTACCAGATGAAATAGATAAAACTAATGTTAAAGTTTACTTAAAATATTTTTATGAAATTATTGAAAAGTACAAAGTGTAAGAATTATTACAATAAAATTAATTTTTTATAAAAACATTACAACTTACTTTAACGTACTTGTTTAAGGACTGGTTAAATGTTAAACTATATTGGTGTAGTGATGGTTGTCAGCTTTTGATAATCATAACTACACCTTAAGTGGTTAATGACTAATTTTAATTACTTAAGGGAAATTTATGTCTATAATTATATGAATTGGGGATAATTATTAAGGACAGTTTTTAGAGGATGTGAGTATATGAAAGTTATATTAGCTTCTGCTTCAGAAAGACGCCAAGAATTATTAACAAGACTTATAAAAGATTTTGATATAGTAGTTAGTAATTTCCATGAAAGTGAAATAATTTTTGAAGGCTCTATTGATAAATATGTTCAAGATATAGCTTTAGGAAAAGCTATTAATATTAAGAACACTATTCACGAGGATGCAATAATAATATCAGCAGATACTATAGTTACATTAGATAATAAAATATTAGGCAAACCAAGAGATGAAAAAGATGCGTTTGACATGATAAAATCTCTTCAAGGAAGGAAACATTTTGTTTATTCTGGAATTGTAGTAATTAATACAGCTTTAAATAAGACTATTAAGGAAAGCTTATATACAGAAGTAACTTTTGCATCAATGAGTGATAAGGAAATTAGAGAATACATAAAAACACGAGAACCTTTGGATAAGGCTGGAGCTTATGGAATACAAGGCATAGGTGGAACATTTATAAAAGAAATAAAAGGATGCTATTATAATGTAGTTGGTCTTCCTTTAAATAAGTTGAAAACTATGCTTGAACAAGTTAAATAAAATGGGGTGGGGTATCCAATATTAAGAGGAGGATATTTATGTATAATAATCTTAAAATTAAGGATATACCTAAAAATGAAAGACCAAAGGAAAAATTGCTATTATATGGAGCTGAAATACTAAGTAATTCAGAATTGTTAGCAATTATATTAAAAACTGGTACTAAAGGTGAAAACGTACTTGCATTAAGCACTAGACTTTTGTCAGAATTAGAAGGGCTAGATGGTGTACTGAATGCATCTTTTGATAATATAACCTCAATAAAAGGAATAAAAGAGGGCAAAGCTTCTCAAATATTAGCTTTAGCTGAACTTTTTAAAAGGTTTAAAACTTTAAAATCATTAGATAAAAAGTTTAAGATTACATCTCCTAATGATGTAGCAACATTAATTAATGGGGAGATGTCTGGATTAAAACAAGAAATATTAAAAGTTATATTTCTAAATACAAAAAATATTATTATTGGTACAAAAGATATATTTAAAGGGACTTTAAATACATCTATTGTTCATCCAAGAGAGATATTTAAGCATGCAATAAATAAAAGCAGTGCAAAAATAATCATATCTCATAATCATCCATCAGGTGATCCAACACCTAGTAAGGAAGATATAAATATTACATTAAGAATTAAAGAATGTGGTAGTATTATGGGGATTGAGTTACTTGACCATATAATAATAGGAAAAGAAAATTTTATTAGTTTAAAAGAAAAAGGATTCATATAATCGAAAGGGGAAAAATATAATGGGATTTTTTGGTTCTGGAAAAGACATGGGAATAGATTTAGGAACAGCGAATACTTTAGTTTTTGTAAAAGGTAAGGGAATAGTTTTAAGAGAACCTTCAGTTGTTGCTATGAACAATATAACTAAGAAGCCTTTAGCTGTAGGAGCTGAAGCAAAGCTTATGATAGGAAGAACACCAGGAAATATAGTTGCTATAAGACCACTAAGAGATGGTGTAATTGCAGATTTTGATGTTGCGCAAACAATGCTTAAAAAATTAATAGAAAAAGTATCAACAAAGAATGCTTTTAAAAGTCCAAGAATAATAGTTTGTTATCCTTCAGGAATTACTGAAGTAGAAAAGAGAGCTATTGAAGAAGCTACTAAACTTGCTGGTGCAAGAGATGTTATATTAATGGAAGAACCAATGGCAGCTGCAATTGGAGCAGGATTACCAGTAAGTGAACCAACTGGTAGTATGATTGTAGATATTGGTGGAGGAACAACAGAAGTTGCAATCATTTCTTTAGGTGGAATAGTAACTAGTAGATCATTAAGAGTTGCTGGTGATGAGTTAGATCAAGCAATAATTTCTTATATTAAAAAAGAATTTAACTTAATGATTGGAGAAAGAACATCAGAACAAGTTAAAATGGAAATTGGTTCAGCACATCCAGTAAAAAATAGGGTTGTTGAATTTAAGAGTGAAGACAGTGATGAAAATGAAGTTGATTCAAATAAGTCAATTAGTGTAGATGATTCAAACAATAGAACTATGGAGATAAAAGGAAGAGATATGATATCAGGTCTTCCTAAAGTTATTGAAATAACAGAAGCTCAAATAAGAGAAGCATTAAAAGAACCAGTATGTGCAATTATAGAAGCAATTAAAATAACTTTAGAAAAGACACCACCAGAATTAGCAGCAGATATAATGGAAAAAGGAATCATGTTAGCTGGTGGAGGAGCTTTATTAAAAGGATTAGATGTATTAATAAATGAAGAAACTAATATGCCTGTACATATTGCAGAGGCGCCTCTTGACTGTGTAGTTTTAGGAGCAGGAAAAGCTTTAGAAGATTTTGATAAAATTAGTAGAGACCAAAGAGGATAAAAAGTGAAGTTTCTTAAGAATAAACTGGCAGTAACTATTATAGTGCTGTCAGTTAGCTTTTTAGGGTTAATAGTTTATACAGTCAAGAGGGAAAATAAAAATATTGTTGAAAATGGTGCAAGTAATACTTTAAAGCCAGCACAAATGTTAATTTATAAAGCTACAAGTACAATAAAAGAAACATTAGATTTCTTTTTAAATTTTTCAGAAGTTAAAACTCAAAATAGAGAATTAGTAATAGAAAATGAAGAACTTAAAAGTAAATTGCTACAGTATTCTGATTTAGAACAAGAAAATGAAAGATTAAGAGATGTAGTAAATTTTTCAAAGCAAAATAATAACTATAATTATATAGGATGTGACATTATAGGTTATAGTGGAGGAAGTTTCTTAGATGGATATATAGTAAATAAAGGTGAAAATGAAGGCATTAAAAAAGGGATGATTGTAATTTCAGCCAAAGGGCTTGTAGGTCAAGTTACAACAGTAGGTAATAATTGGAGTATAATTCAATCTTTAATTAATGAAAATATAGCTGTAAGTGTTATGGTAGAAAGTACAAGAGAAAGTACAGGATACTTAAAGGGATATAAAGATAGCAAAAATAGAAATTTAGTAAAAGTATATAATCTTCCGATGGATTCTGAGATAAAAGAAGGAGATGTTATTATGACTTCGGGAGTAGGCGGAATTTATCCTAAGGAAATTAAAATTGGAGAAGTTACTTCTGTAGAGGAAGATAAAATTAAAGTAATGAAGACCGCACTTGTAAAACCATATATTGATTTTAATAAACTAGAGGAATTATTTATTGTATCTCCTAAAGATACAAGAGAAATTAAATATTAGGAGTTTTTATTATGGAAAAGTTAATAGTAATTTTAGTTTCTATAGTATTAGTAATTTTAGATAATTCTCTTGTTCCATTTTTTTCAATTAATGGTGTCTATCCAAGTTTATTATTTACATTTGCTATTGCATATTCCATTATAAATGGAAGAGAAAAAGCGGTATTTATTGGTGCAATAAGTGGCATTCTACAAGATTTATTCTTTTTTTATGGATTTGGAGTAAATTCGCTACTAAACTTGTTTTTATGTATAGCAGCAAGTTTGATAGGAGAAAATATTTTTAAAAGCAAGAGATTAATACCAGTGATTTCCACTTTGATATTAACAATATTAAAATATATAGGAATTTTTATAATATTTTATCTTTTAAAAATAAAGATGGACTTTTCAAAAAGTTTAATTATGGGAATATATAATGCAATAATAATGCTTTTATGTTATAAGTTAGTGATGAGGATTTCTAACGAAGAATATAAAAAACGTCCATGGAGGTTTAAATGATAGTAAATAAGCCAACAAAGAAAAAGAAAGTTTCACGATATAAAGTTTTAAGTATTATTATGTTTATAATCTTTGGCGCTATTACTATGAAATTAATATATCTTCAAATATTAAATTATGATAATTATAAAGAGAGAGCAAATGCTAATTCAACTAGATTTGTATCAGAAAAAGCTCCAAGAGGTAAGATATATGATCAAAATGGTAATATATTAGCTACAAATATACAAACATATACAATTACATATACTAAGACACCAGAAACTGAAAAAAATTTTTATTCAACAATGAGTGAACTTTTCAAAATTTTGAATGATAATGATGAGAGTTTTCAAGATACACTTTCATTAAAGTTAAAAGACAATGATGAAATATATTTTGATTATAAAACATCTAGTGCTGAATCTAGGAAATATGAAGAAATAAGATTTAAAAGAGATAGAGGACTAAATCAAGCGGTTGAAAATAAATTATTTAAAGGTAAAGAAGAGTTAAATGATACAGAAATTGAACAAGTAAATAATGAGTTAGTAAAAATAAGTCTAGAAGATACTTTTTATTATTTAGTAAAAAGTTATAATCTAATAGAATGTGTTGATCCTAATCCTACTAAACAACAAAAAGAATTATATAATAAAATGGACGGCAAAGAATTAACAGATATCTTATTAAAAAATGGATATTCACTAAATGACATTAGAAACTTTATTGTTATAAAGGATGCAATAAAGATGCAAAGTTTTAAAGGATATAAAGCTGTAACTATTGCAGGAAATATCAAAAAAGATACTGCTTTTATAGTTTATCAAAAACTTAATGATTTACCAGGTATAGATGTTAGTTTAGAACCAGTAAGATATTATCCAAATAAGGAGTTGGCATCATCAGTTTTAGGGTATGTATCATCAATTGATAGTTCTAAAACTGAAAAATATCAATTAAGAGGATATGATGTTTCATCGGACTTAATTGGTAAATCCGGAATAGAGTCTTCCTTTGAAGAGCAACTTAAAGGAGTTAAAGGTGGGACTACTGTTAAAGTTAATTCTCAAGGAAGAGTAACAGAAGAATTATTTAAACTTGAGACACATCCAGGAAATGATGTTCATCTTACAATAGATAATAATATACAGTATGCAGCAGAACAAAGTTTTGCCGATACATTGAAAGAATTAAGAGAAAATGGAGTTTATTCTGATGGTACAAGATTTGTAAATGCAACAAGAGGAGCTTTAATAGTTGTTGAAGTAAATACAGGAAGGATTTTAGCATTAGTTAGTTATCCTGACTATAATCCAAATATATTTACGATACCTGGAACAATAAGTGAAGAAGAACGTAAAAATTATTTTAATCCTGATTATGAAGCCTTTGCTAAAAGTGTGATACAAAAAACAGGGATAAATAAAACTGTAGATGACTTATTTCCACCAGATGAAAATGGAAATAGAGAAGATAAGTATGATTTATATCCTAAACCATTCTATAATTACGCTACAATGGGTTTAATTCCACCAGGTTCAACATTTAAACCATTAACTGCTGTAGCAGGACTTGAATCTGGAGTTGTATCCCCAACTGATATTATTGTCGATAGAGGAGTATTTAATGAACATCCAGAAACGTTCGGAAAAGGATTTGATCCAAAATGTTTAATTTATACTACTAGTGGAGGAACACACGGAAATGTAGATGTAGCTAAAGCTATACAAGTATCATGTAACTATTATTTTTATGAAGTTGCATATAGATTATATAAATATAATGGTGGAAATCTTGATGCATTAAATTCTATTGCAAAATACGCTTGGCAATTTGGATTGGGAGTTGATCCGAATTCTAATACAAAAAAGACAACAGGTATAGAAATAGAAGAAAATTTTGGTCAAACTTATAATTTCGCTTCATCTAAAGATCAAGCAATACTTTATGCTAAATTTGATTTAGTTAATTACTTAGAAGCGGGAGATTATAAGGGTATTGATAAATTTGTAAAATTTGATATACAATATTTAGAAGATGATAATGAAGTTGTAAAATCAGCCAAACAGTCTATAAAGGATAAAGTAACTGATAGCCTTAAAACAGTAGGAACTGATGAACAAAATTTGAATTTTGACGAGTTTGCTAAAGAATTAAAACCAGATATTCAAAAGATAATTAATAATTCAGATGTCTATAAAGCAAGAGTGGCTGAAGCTGAAAATAATGGTAGAAAAGTGAATTTAGAAGAGCAAGCTTCTATAGTTAGTAGAGTTATTGCAAAATATACAATAAATGATAAAGCAGTAGAAATAAAATCACCAGCACAACTTGTAAATGCTTCAATAGGTCAAGGATTAAATGTATTTACACCTATGCAATTAGCATCATATGTTTCAACACTTGCAAATGGTGGAACAAGATATAAATTACATTTGGTTGATAAAGTAACTGATAATGATGGAAATATAGTACAAGAATATAAGTCAGAAATTTTAAATAAAGTTGCTATGCAAGATAGTACAATTGCAGCAATAAGAGATGGTATGTCTAGAGTTAATAATGAAGAAGGTGGTACTGCTGCAGCAACATTTACAGGTTTTCCAATAAAAACAGCTGGTAAAACAGGAACAGCAGACTTTCAAGAGCATCAGGAGGAAATAGGAAGAAAACCTTATGCAACATATGTAAGTTATGCACCAGCTGATAATCCGCAGATAGCAGTTGTAGGTGTTGGATTTGATGGAGGGCATGGTGGAGCTATTGCACCAGCTGTAAAAGCTGTATATGAAGCTTATTTTAAAGATCAACTTATGAAAGAGCATCCAGAGTATGTAAATTCATCACAATCATTTAAGAAGTATATATTAGGTAATCCTAACAATAATGCTAAACAGGAAATTTCAAACAATCAACAAGAAAATACAAATAACAGTATAAATGATTAATTATATGTTAGATAGAGCTTTTTAACTAGTAGGTTAAAGGCTCTATTTGTTTATAATAATAGCTATGTTTTAAAATAGTATTAATATTTTTTTGATTTTTACATAAGAATTTTAAAAAGCAAATTTCAATACCAGTTCACCATTATACTAAAATATCAACATTAAATTAAAATATAGATAAAATAATAAATTATAGTACAATAATATATTTTAGATGATAAATCTTCGACAAATACAGCTAATTGATTTTGTAGATTTGTATTAAAGGAAATATACATTATATATTCAAATTATTATTTTTTTATATATCTAAAACTAATTAAAAATGTATACAAAAAATATCAGAATAATGTTATAATTTAATCTAGGTATAGTATTTACAAAAGAGAATATTTTAATATATAGAATTTATCCTATTGCTATGATTGCTGATATTATTCATTAAAAAATAAGAATATAAAAGTAATGCTATGAGTATGGATAAGAGAATTTTAAAAATTGTAATAATAAATCTTATATTTAGATTTTTAAACTTATTTTGACAAGAAATATGGCGCAGAAAATTCTTCTAAGACTCATGGGTTAGGAAGAAGAAATTATTACGACTACTTCATTTGAGCCTAAGAACCAATTGATTGGAGGTAGCAATGCATAATGATGGTGTTTTGATAAAAGGTAATAAAGAAGGCATAAACGCGACTATCTATATGGAGAAATTTAGTTGTTTTGATGAAATGTTAGAAAGTTTAATAAAGAAACTTTCAAAAGGAAAACATTTCTATAAAGGAACAACCTTAATTGTAAATATAAATTTAAGTTTAATTAATAAAAGGAATATTCAAAAACTTAAAGAGGTTCTTTTAAATGAAATAGAATTAAAAGAACTTATTTTTGAACAAATAGATCAAGAAAATGATAAACCGGTAAAAATATTCAACGGTGTATATGAAGGAAAAACTAAATTTATAAGGCGTACTATAAGAGGTGGACAATCCATAAGTTACCAAGGAAATATTGTTATAATCGGCGATATTAATAGTGGTGCTGAAGTGCATGCAGGTGGAAATGTAATTGTTTTAGGAGCAATAAGGGGATGTGTTAATGCAGGAAATACTGGAAATAAAAAATCTGTAATAGCAGCTTTTTTATTGGAACCAGAAATTTTAAAAATTGCTGATGTAATAACAATTTCACCTGATAATATAGAAAAGCCTAAATATCCTGAATTAGCAAAAATCAAAGATGGAATGATTATAGTTGAACCATATTTACCAAATAAGTATATATAATATTATAAGGTCGGAGGAGAATGTTAAATGGGAGAATCTATTGTAATAACTTCAGGTAAAGGTGGAGTTGGAAAAACAACGACTACAGCTAATATAGGGACAGCTTTAGCTGAACTAGGAAAAAGAGTAGTAGTTATTGATGGAGATACAGGGCTTAGAAATTTAGATGTATTATTAGGATTAGAAAATAGAATAGTATATACAATAGTTGATGTAATAGAAGGTAGATGTAGACTAAAACAAGCTCTTATTAAAGATAAGAGATTTCAAAATTTATGTTTATTACCTACAGCTCAAACAAAGGATAAGGATGATATAAGTCCACAAGAAATGTTAAAGATAGTAAATCAATTAAAAGAAGAATTTGATTATGTTTTAATAGATTCACCAGCAGGAATAGAACAAGGATTTGAAAATGCTGTTATAGGTGCAGATAGTGCAGTTGTAGTTGTAAATCCAGAAATAACATCAGTTAGAGATGCTGATAGAGTTATTGGTAAATTGGATGCAAAAGGGTTAGAAGATCATAAGTTAATAATAAACAGATTAAATTATCAAATGACTAAAAATGGTGATATGCTTGACATAAGTGATATTATAGAAACTTTATCAGTTGAGTTATTAGGGGTAGTGCCAGATGATAAAAATATAACTGTTTCTACAAATAAGGGAGAGCCTATAGTTTTAGAAGAAGGATCTTTTTCTGGAAAGGCTTTTAAAAATATAGCAAAAAGAATTACTGGTGAAAAGGTTGAGATTATGACTTTGCATCAAGAGCAAGAAGGATTTTTTACATCATTAATCAAGCTATTTAAGCGTAAATAGGAGGCAGAGAGATGGGTTTTTTTAAGGGGTTAAGCAGTAAACCAACACCTAAAGAGGTTGCAAAAGATAGATTGAAACTTATTCTTATACATGATAGAGGAGAAATTCCTACGGATACATTAGAGAAAATAAGAAAAGAGATACTAAGTGTAATATCTAAATATATAGAAATACAAGTAGATGATGTTGAAATATCAGTAAACAAAAGCGATGATATGGAAGGCGAAAAGTCCTCTGCATTAATTGCGAATATTCCTATTAAGAGTATAAAGAGATAAAATTTAATAAAAATATTAAGAATTTATTATAATTTCCTGAATGAATAGATTTTTATAAAGAAAGGTAAGATAATATAATATGTGCTATAAAGCACATTCAAAAAAATAATAAATCAGTGTACATGTATATTTTTATAGATATTTGACAGTAGGTTTATATAATAGCTAATTATTAACTGATTTTATATACTTGTCAGTAATAAAAATATACAGTATATATTTGAACTATTATTTTCTATCATGTGCCGAAAATCTCTATGTATTTGGGGTGATAAATTGTTTAGAAACTTTAAAATAGATTTAAGACTAATAAAAGAAATTGATAAGGTAATGTTAATTTCAATGATGCTTTTAATTTTGGATGGGGTCTTAAATATATATCTATGTACAAAAGGTAATTATGGATTGTCATTTGCTAAGCAACAATTTTCTTGGTTTATATTATCTATGATAGCACTATACTTTCTTGTAGCAATAGATTATACAATAATTTTTAATTATGTTCCAATTTTTTATTGGGGATCTGTAGTTCTTCTTTTATTAGCTAAAATACCTGGTATTGGTGTTGTTGTTAATGGTGCTAGAGGATGGATTAGAATTGGTGGATTCCAATTACAACCTGCAGAACTTGCAAAACTTGGGATAATACTTATGTTAGCTAAAAAGCTAGATGAAATGGATGGAGACATAAATAATGTTAAAAACTTTTTTATATTAGCTTTATATGCAGCAATTCCAGTTGTATTTATAGTAACACAACCTGATATGGGAATGACTATGGTTTGTTTCTTTATAGTATTAGGAATATTTTATACTGCTGGATTAGATATAAGAATTATTGGTGGAGGCCTTATATCATTAGTATTAGCAATAATAATAGTGTGGAATTCAGGTATTATTGCATCGTATCAAAAACAAAGATTCACAGCTTTTTTAAATCCAGAAGCTGCTGATGCAACATCTGGTTATCATTTGACTCAATCTTTGATAGGTATAGGTTCAGGTGGAATACTTGGTAGTAGACCATCACTAAAACTTGAAGGAACTACAGGATATGCTGCTCAAAATGTTCCAGAAGTCCAAACTGATTTCATATTTGCAGCTATAGCAGAACAATGGGGATTAATAGGTGCATTAATTTTATTAACGCTTTATGGATTTTTAATTTATAAAATGATTACTATTGCAAGAACTTCAAAAGATATTTTTGGATCTGTTATATGTGTTGGTATAACTTCATATTTTTTATTTGCTATATTACAGAATATAGGGATGACAGTAGGATTATTACCAATTACGGGAATAACATTACCTTTAATAAGTTATGGAGGAAGTTCATTATTAACTACTGTTATGTCACTTGCTTTGGTTTTAAATGTTGGAATGAGAAGGAAAAAGATATATTTTTAATATATTATTAATTAGAAATAAAAAATAATATTTTAAGGGGTATGGGGATATGAGAATAGCATTGATAGCACATGATAAGAAAAAACAAGATATGATAGAATTTGCTAAATTACATAAAGAGATTTTAAGCAAATATGAATTGTTAGCAACTGGTACAACAGGAAAATTAGTTTCTGAGGCAACAGGATTGCAAGTCAAAAGATACTTGTCAGGACCATATGGTGGTGATCAACAATTAGGAGGGCGTATTGCAGAAGGTACGATTAATTTAGTTATATTTTTTAGAGATCCTCTTACAGCACAACCACATGAACCAGATGTATCAGCATTACTAAGAGTATGTGATGTACACAATGTGCCTGTAGTTACTAATTTAGCTACTGCTAATCTTATAATTAAAGAATTCTAATTTGAAAATATTGACTGTTGCAAAATACAACAGTCTTTTATTATATTCTTTATTGTGAAAAATCATATGCTATGCGTGTAGTGAATGAATAGTTATACTAGTTAAAATAAACTAATAAATGTATTGAACTATATTTTTAGCTATTTAGGAATAGTGCAACTCATCATTTTACAGGTTGTTATGATTATATAGTAATATATAAGAAAAGTGGATTCGTTATGAATCCACTTTTTCTATATAAAGTTATTGTACGGAAAAATATTATAAACTTATAGGATACTAATTATTATTACCAGTAAAGAAAAGTTTATTACAGTTTATTTATGAATTAGTTAGCGTATAATATAATATTTTAAATTTTATGCAATTATAGAGAGTATTTTAATGAAAATAAAACTTATAATAAACCTTCATAATTAGTATTATATGTAAATATAATCTAATAAAGAGTTACTTTTTTTGTTTGTATTATTAAATCTATCTAAATAAAAGGAGGTCGTTATGAGTGATTATAGATCAGAGTATGAGAAGTATTATAAAAACATTATGAAACAAGGTAAAAATACTAATGTTAAGACGTATCTTCCTTCAAAAACTAAAAATACTTCTCTAAATAATATATATGGGAGTAGGGGTAATGAAGTTAAAAGTAAAAGTACAACTTTAACAACAAAATTTATAAGACAATTAATAGCATCACTAATGTTACTTATATTAATATTTTCATTTAAAGTAATACCGCTTTCAAAAGCAAAACAATTATATATAATATCAAAAAATATGATAAATCAAAATATCAATTATAGTAATGTTATTCAAACTATTAATACTTTAAAAAGTTTAAACGTTAAAGAAAAGGCAGAGGAATACATGAATGTATTTAAAACAAAAACTAAAGAAATAGGTGAAACAAGTGTAAAAGAGAAAATAAAAGATAAATATTGTTTGCCAGTGCTTGCTTCTTATATGAAATTGCAAGGGGATATTAAAGGTGTTTTGATACAAGGTCAAGAAGGACAACAAGTAGTTTGCAGTATGGATGGTGTTGTAAGAAAAATTTCTAACGATGAAGGGTGTCAAAATATTTTAATAGACCATGGTAATGGAATTGAGACATATTATGGAATGCTTAAAAACTCAAATATGGCAGAGGGGGATCAAGTAAAAAAAGGGGAGTACTTAGGTGACTGTAATAAAATTTCAGGAAGTGGAAAAAGTGGAGTAATATTTAAATTTATTTATATGGGAAAGGAGCAGGATCCTACAGAATATTTAGATTTTTCTAATCTTCAAAATGTATAGTGCCATAGTAATGACATAGGAGTTGAACATGAAAAAATGGTATAAAATTTTTATAATAGAACTTTTAATATTACTTGCTATTTTAGATTTTAAAAGTACAATTTTTATTAGCTTTTTTTGGATAATATTACACGAACTAGCTCATATTTTAGTGGCAAACAAGTTAGGATGTAAGTTTTATAATTTTAATCTTAGCATATTAGGAGCAAATGCTGAATTAAGTGATATTGATGATTTATCAGAAAAAAATAAATTAATATTATATTTATCTGGACCTTGCTTTAATTTATTTATGGCGGTAATTTTATGCTTTTTTTATGAAAAATTTGATTTACTTTTTATAAAAAATAGTATAGATATTAATTTAAGTTTAGGTGTTTTTAATTTATTACCTGCATATCCTTTAGATGGTGCTCGAATATATGAAATACTATTATCAAAAAAATTTTTATATAAAGAGTGTAAAAAGATAACAGAAATTTGTAGTTTATGTATTTCTATTGGATTATTTATAGTATTTATCATAATGTTATTTTTACATAAAGTAAATATAAGCCTGTTTTTATCATCAATTTTAATGACATATGCTACACTTTTAGAAAAAGAAAAGACTATGTATATAATTATGAGCGATCTTATTAAGAAGGTAAGAAGGCTAGAGAAATATGGATACATAGAAAACAAAAGTATTTCAGTATATTATAAAAAAGGCTTAGTTAATGTACTTACTTTAGTAGATAAAAATAAATTTAATACATTCTATGTTCTTAATGATGATATGGAAGTATTAGATATACTTCATGAAGATGAGCTTATAAAAGCATTAAAAGAACATGGAAATATTACTTTAGAGGAATATGTTATAGGAAAAAATAGAATTAAAAAAATATATAAAAATTAGAAATAAGGTTTATATATTATTGTATAAAGAACTTTAAATTTTTGCTATGTTTTAAAATATTATCAACGTTTACTTAAAATATAGTCTAAATTTTAGATTAAGTAATAAAGTAAAAATGAAATTTATAATTCTATTTATAGTAAAGTTTCTACCTTAAGTATAATAAGGTAGAAGCTTTTTCCATATTAACAACGAAATTTTTACATGTAGGTTAGAAATATTTACTTATATTCGAAAGGGGTAAATGTTTACAATATAATAAAATTATAAGAGAAAATTCTGAGGGGGAATAATTAATGAATAAGAAGAAACTACTAGCACTTTCAATGGCAACCTTAATGATGGCATCCATATTTGCAGGATGTGGGAAATCAAATGATACAGCTAAAGAACCAGAAAAATTAACTATTTATTGTGGATTAATGGAAGACCACATGGTTAAAGTTGTAGAAGAGTTTAAAAATGAAACTGGAATTAATGCTGAAGCTGTTAGAATGTCTTCTGGTGAAATTCTTGGAAGATTAAGAGCTGAAAAAGATAATCCTAAGGCGACAGTATGGTATGGTGGACCAGCAGATGCATTTGTACAAGCAAATGAAGATGGATTATTAGAAAATTATGTTTCAGAAAATGCAAAAGATATTCCAGATAAATATAAAGATAAAAATGGAGCATGGACAGGAATTTATGTTGGCTATTTAGGATTTGCTTCAAATAAAAAATTATTAGCTGAAAAAGGTATAGAAGCTCCAAAGAGTTGGGAAGATTTATTAAAACCTGAATTTAAAGGACAAGTATCAATTGCTAATCCAGGATCATCAGGAACCGCTTATACAGCACTTGCAACAATAGTTCAACTTAAAGGAGAAGAAGAAGGACTTAAGTACATGAAGAAACTTAATGATAATATTAAGTCTTATGAAAAATCAGGAACAGCTCCAGCAAGACTTGCAGGTCAAGGAGAAGTAATGGTCGGAGTTTCATTCTTACATGATGGAATTAAATATAGAGAAGAAGGTATGAAAGATATTGTTTTAACAGGACCTAGCGAAGGTACAGGATATGAGATTGGAGCAACTGCAATAATAAAAGGTGGTCCAGATCAAGAAGCTGCTAAGAAATTTACTGATTTTGTTTTAAGTAAAAAAGGACAAGAAATTGGTCAAACTGTTGGATCATATCAATTCTTAACTAATGAAACTGCTAAAGCACCTGAACTTTCAAATGAAATTAAAGATACAAAATTAATAGATTATGATTTAGATTGGGCAGGAAAAGTAAGAAGTGAACTTGTAGAAAAATGGAACAACGCAATTAAATAATAAATATGTTTTAAAGTGGTGTTGATATTGTAGTATAAAGCAAATTCTAATGTCAGTTAGTCATTATACTACAGTATCAATATTCATTTAAGATATAGAAAATAATAGGAACTGTTAAAGAGATATTGAGACAAGGTCATTTTTATAACAATTAATATGAGGTGATATATAGTGAAAGTTAGTAATTGTAAAATGAAAGCACGACATGATTTAGATAATATGAAGAAGATAGTTAGAGATCCCATATTGCTAACAACTATAATATTTTTAATAATTACATTAGCGATATTTATACTTTATCCTTTATATTCTGTATTAAAAGTTAGTTTTATTGAAAATGGAGGATTTTCACTTAGTGCATATAAACAAACATTAAAAGATATAGAATTTAGAGCGGCATTAACCAATACTTTACTTTTAGGTGTCACTGTAGGAGTACTATCAACATTAATAGGATTTATTTTTGCTTATGCAGATGCATACTTAAAATCTCATTTCAAAAAGCTTTTCAAAGTTGTATCTATATTACCAATAGTTTCTCCACCATTCGTTTTAGCTTTATCAGCTATAATGTTATTTGGTCAATTTGGTCTTATAACTAGACAACTATTAGGAATTACAGACGCCAACATATATGGTTTTAAGGGTATTGTAATGGTTCAAACTATGACATTTTTCCCAGTTGCATATCTTTTATTAATTGGTTTATTAAAGAAAATAGACCCGTCTTTAGAAGAAGCTGCAAGAAGTATGGGATCATCTAGATGGAAGACGTTCACAACAGTAACAGTACCATTAATGCTACCAGGTCTTGCAAATGCATTTTTACTTACATTTATTGAAGTTGTTGCAGACTTTTCAAATCCTATGGTTATAGGAGGAAACTTTTCTACTTTAGCTACTAAAATTTATATGCAAGCTATAGGTAATTATGATATGAGAGGTGGAGCTGCAATAGCAGTAGTATTATTAACATTATCAATATTACTTTTTGTAGTAGAAAAATTTTGGATAGAAAAGAAGTCATATGTTACAGTTACCGGAAAGGCTTCAAGAGAAAGAGAGTTAATAACAGAGAAGAAAATTGTTTGGCCAATTGATATAGTATGTTTATTAATTGCAGTATTTGTAATTTCATTTTATATATTAGTACCATTAGGTGGAATATTTAAAGTAATGGGAATAGATTATACATTTACATTAGATCATTTTAAATATGTATTTAATCTAGGTATAAAACCATTAAAAGACACTACATTATTATCAATTTATGCAACTCCAATAACAGGAGTACTTGGTATGATTATTGCCTTTTTAATAGTAAGAAAGAAGTTTATAGGAAGAAGTTTTATAGAATTTACGTCACTTTTAGCGATGGCAGTGCCAGGAACAGTATTAGGTTTAGGATATATAAATGCTTATAATACAAAACCATTAATATTAACTGGAACAGCTTTTATAATAGTTATAGCATTTATTGTTAGAAGTTTACCAGTTGGAGTTAGATCAGGTATTGCATCATTACAACAAATAGATCCAGCAATAGAAGAAGCAGCTCAAGACTTAGGTGCTAATTCTACAAAAATATTTACTTCAGTTACATTGCCATTAATAAAATCAGCATTTTTTAGTGGATTAGTTTATACATTTGTAAGAAGTATGACAGCAGTAAGTGCAGTAATCTTTTTGGTAACACCTAAATATCAATTACTTACAGCATCAATATTATCTCAAGTAGATAATGGAAGATTTGGTGTAGCATCAGCGTTTTCAACAGTGTTAATTGTAATAGTATTGATTGCTATAGGATTTATGTATTTTTTATTAGATAAATTTGGTGTAAGTAAAAATGATGATAATTTATTATAGTAGGAGTGATAGAAATGCAAAGAAGTAAGGGTGTAAATATAAAAAATTTAACAAGAACATATATAATTCATGGTGGAAACTCTGAATTTAAAGCTGTAGATAATATTTCAATTGATATAAAAGCAGGAGAGTTTGTAACACTACTTGGTCCATCAGGTTGTGGAAAAACTACTACTTTAAGAATGATAGCAGGATTTGAAATTCCCACAGAAGGAGATATATTTTTAGGCGGGGATAAAATAAATAATTTAACTCCTGATAAAAGAGATACAGCTATGGTATTTCAAAGCTATGCATTATTTCCTCATCTAAATATTTATGACAATATAGCATATGGATTAAGAATAAAGAAAATGAACAAAGAAGAGTTGGATAAGAAGGTTAAAGATATAATAGAATTAGTCGGATTAAATGGAATGGAGCAAAGGTACCCTAATCAATTATCAGGAGGACAACAACAAAGAGTTGCTCTTGCTAGAGCTTTAGTTATGGAACCAGGAGTTTTATTATTTGATGAACCTTTATCTAATTTGGATGCTAAATTAAGAGTATATATGAGAACTGAAATAAGGAAGATTCAAAAAAAAGTTGGTATTACAGCTATTTATGTAACACATGATCAATCAGAAGCTATGAGCCTTTCAGATAGAATCATAATAATGAATAAGGGGATAGTTGAACAGGTTGGAACACCTAAAGAAATCTACTATACTCCAGCAACTCAATTTGTAGCAGACTTTATAGGAACAGCAAATTTTATAGATGGTAATATAATATCAATAAAGGATAATAAAGCTATTATAAAAGTTGGAGATGTAGAATTAAATTTACCTTATAAAGGAACTAAACAAGAGGGAGACTCATGTAAAATAGTATTAAGACCAGAAGCAATTCAAATAGATGAAAAAGGATTATTTAAAGGAAAAATAATAGCATCAACATTTATGGGAGCATTTCAGGATTATACAATACAATTAGAAAATTCAGTTTTAAAATGCGAAGATTTTAATCCACAAATTAAAAAGATATATGAAGAAGATCAAGAGGTATTTATTAGTTTTGATGAAGAAAATATTCATATAATATAATTAATAAAGGAAAAATCTATGACCTTACAGGAAATTGTATTAAAATTAATATTATCAATTTTAATTGGTGGAGTTATAGGATCTGAAAGAGAAGCTACAAATAGTCCAGCAGGATTTAGAACACATATATTAGTTGCATTAGGTGCTACTGTAATTTCATTAATACAAGTTGAAATGGTCAATGAATCTATAAAACTAATAAATGGTGATGAGGCTTTAGCTAATGCTATAAAAATAGATATGGGGAGGTTAGGGGCTCAAGTTATAAGTGGAATAGGGTTTTTGGGAGCAGGAACTATAATTCATACTAAAGGTGCAATAAAAGGGCTCACTACTGCAGCATCATTATGGATAGTAGCTTGTATTGGGTTAGCTATTGGATTAGGTTATTATTCTATAAGTATATTAGCAGGAATTTCAGTAGTATTAGTATTGGTTACTTTAAAAAGATTTGAAAAGAGATTTATAATTAATGCAGGTAATTATAAAATTTATATAGAGTATACTGATAAGGGTGAAACTATGAAGTATATTCAAGATTCTATATTAAGTAAAGGAATAAAGATAATAAATTTAGAGTTTTATCAAGAAGAAGATGAAGAGAAAAAGAAAATAAAAAGTTGCTTACTTAGTGTAAAAATTCCTAAATATTATACTTTAAATGAATTTTTATTACAGTTAGGGGCTAATGAGTATATAAATCAAATTTATGAGGTAAAAGATTAAATTATTAGGCTATGTTTTAAAATGGTGTTGATATTGTAGTATAAAGATCATGGACAGGGATGAAATAGGAAACTTGACTCATATACATTTGTCAAGTAAGTTCGAGGAACAAAATATAAAATTGTACTCTGTGAAAGTTCATGTGAGTAAATATAAAATTTGGACATTCACTTTTTGAAAAGCAATTAATTATACAAATTTAAAATTGAATAATCAATTAAAAAGATAGTGATTTAGGATTTCTTAAGTCTCTATCTTTTTTTCTGGAATTAGTTTATTATGAGAATAGAAAAATAAGTGGAAATATAAAGTGATTCATATTAGTAGAGGACCTGATAGGATGAATAGGAATTTTAGTTTTAAAAGAAAATTACTTATTATATTTTTGATTGTAGGAATGATACCATTAATATTACTATGGATATATGATACTGTGTTTATTATAAAATCGACGTATGAAAAAATATATTCTTTTACAAATAGTAATACAAAAATAGCATCAGAATTGATAGAAAGTAATATTAGTACATATGAGAAGATTGTTAATTATGTTGCAGATAATTATGATGTTCAAAGAATAATGAAAAAAGAAAATAGTAAGGAAAATAATATAGATGATAAATTTCATGATACACAAGAATTATATAAAATATCAACAGCTATATTAGCTACACAGAGTACAGAAGTACCACTTCATATTATAAATGTGGACAAGAGTAGTAGATTTTCAACTACAAACTATTATTATCCAATTTATAAAGATTCAAGAGGAGATTTTTACAAACAATTAAGTGAAAATGAAGATGTAGTTATAAATAAAATTCATAGGAGAGTAGATGGAGACAATTCAAAAGATACTGTTCTTTCTATTGGAAAATCAATAATAGATAAAGAAACAAAACAGATAATAGGGTATGTTGTTTTAGATGTTTATGATAGTTATTTTGATGAGATTTTTGAGTTTACATCATTTATTAAAGAGTCAAATGTTATGGTTTTTGATGATAACGGTTTTATAATTACTGATAAGAATAATAAAAATTCTACTGGTTTTAAATTAAACTCTGAGTATTTACTGAAAATGAATGATAAGTCTGGTGTGATAGATATATCAATGGATGGAAAAAATTATTTAGGCTATTATACAAGTGCTAATAAGAAAAAGATACGAGTTATGGAATTAATACCTAAGAAATACTTTTTAGAAGAATTTTTAAATAATATAAAACTGATAATCATATTAACGATGTTTGTAATAATAATAGCTATATACTTTGCTATTTTTATGTCAAAAAAAATCTCTAAACCAATATTAGAGATTAAATCATTAATGAAGGAAGTTGAAAAAGGAAATTTAGAAGTATCCATAAAAAATCATACTAATGATGAAATTGGAGAATTATCAAGAGGTTTTAATCATATGGTAAAGAAGTTAGATAGGCTTATTCTAGAAGATTATAAAAAGGAACTTTTAGTACAACAAGCAGAATTTAATGCTTTAAAATCTCAGGTGAATCCACATTTTCTTTACAATTCATTAGGTGTAATAAGTTGGATGGCAAGGCTTGGAGAAGATGATTCGGTAATTAAAGCTACAGATGAGTTAGCTAAATTTTTTAGATATAATGTAAATAGTAGCGAAGATATTGTAAACGTTAAAAGAGAATTAGAACAAATAAATAGTTATTTAACTATTCAAAATTATAGGTATAAAGATAGGTTTGAAAGCATTATTAATATAGAAGAAGATATTTTAGATTGTATGATATTAAAATTAATGCTCCAACCTTTAGTTGAAAATGCTATTGTTCACGGATTAGAAGAAAAATTGGGAAATGGAACTATAATTATTAATGGATTTAAAAGTAATGATAATTTATGCTTTCAAATTAAAGATAATGGAGTTGGTATTGAAAATAGTAAAACAAAGGGTGAGGGAATTGGACTTAAAAATCTTGATAAAAGAATAAAATTATTTTATGGAGAGGATTATGGTGTATTTCATTCTAAAGAAGAAGAATTTACTGTATTTACTGTAATAGTCCCTAAGAAGGAGGAAGAATAGATGATTAAAGTAATCATAGTTGATGATGAATACTACTCTAGAAAAGGACTTAGATGTATAATTCCATGGGAAAATATGAATTGTAGTGTTTGTGGGGAGGCAACAAATGCTTATGAAGCTATAGAATTGGCAAAAAAGATTAATCCAGATATTATAGTTACAGATATAAATATGCCAGAAATAGATGGGATAGAAATGGCTAAAATAATTAAACAATTTTTGCCTAATGTAAAGTTTATAGTTATAACTGGACATGATGAATTCCAATATGCTAGAGGTGCAGTGAAAATAAATGCTTTGGATTTTATTTTAAAACCAATTCAAGTAACAGAATTTACAGAAGCAATTATGAAAGCAGTAGAACTTATTGAAAAAGGAAAAGAGTATGATGAATTAACAGTTGAAAAACATTTGTTAAGTATTATACGAGGGCAGAGTTCTATAAAGGAAGTGGACAAATATTTAGATATTTCAAAGAATGTTAGATTAGTACTTATAAATAATGATAGTTATGAAGAGTTTATTAATACTAATAAAGAAAATTTAAATATACAAATTATAAAAAAAATAAAAGAATGGGCAACAGAGAATATAAAAAATTGTTATATGTTTGTAGCTCATAGTAATAGAATTGGATTAATATTTTATGAAAATACAGATATAGATTTTGAATTACTGATTAAAGATATTAAAAATAGTACACAAGGAATAATTACAATAGCTATAACCAAACCTAGACCTCCAATAAAATTAAAGGAATTATATAAAATAGCTAAAGAAGAATATAGTATATGTTTTTATAAGGGATACGGTAAAATTATAGAAGAGGCAGAACAAAATAATATACATAATAATTTTCAGAGCAGTTATGAAAAAATTAACAATATAATTACAGAGATAATATTTAATATATCAAATATAGATATAAAAGAATTAAATAGAAATATTAATAAATTGTTTAAGATATTTAATTATTATATGATAAGGAAAAATGTGATAATTAAAGTTGTGTTTGAATTAATATTAAAAATTAAGGAAAAACTTAAAGAATTAGATATTTCGACTGATAATCTAGAAAATATAGAATTAGAAAATGACTATAAGCAAATAAGTTATTTAAAAAATGATTTAGAAAAATTTATAGATTCAGCAATAAAAAATATAAGAGAATATAGAGGAGAATTAGAAGATAATACTATAAAAAGAGCTATTAAATTTATAAATGATAATTATAACCAAAATATATCATTAACAGTTGTAGCAAATAGTGTTTATTTAAATGAAAGTTATTTATCTAGAGAGTTGAAACAAGCTTTAGGTATTGGATTTTTAGAATATATAAGAAAACTTAGAATGGAAAAGGCTATAGAGTTATTAAAAGCAGGATATTCATTATCAAGAGTAGCTGAAAAGGTAGGATATAATGATTATAGAAAGTTTACTTATAATTTTAAAAAATACACAGGAGATATTCCTAGCAATTACAAGATAAAATAATTTAATTTAAGGCTATATTTTAAAGATAGATTGATATTATAGTATAAAGCTTATGGACAGAAGAATTTACTTTAAGAACTCTAAAAATAAAGCTTAGTCCAATTAATGCATGCTCCCAATCAAAGATTGTTGACAAGCAATTAATTGGATAAATCTTTATTAAGAGTTCTAAAAAGTAAATTCCAATGCCAGTTCGCTCTTATACTATAATATCAATAGTAATTTAAAACATGGCTAGATTTTTTTATAGATGGCTTATCAGTTTTTTTATGATAGAATTAAAGAATATACTGTTATAATAAGGCATATGAAATAAAATGGTAGACTAAAGAGGAGAGCTATTGGTCTATTATTTTTTTGAACGAGCCTAAATAAGGGGAGGGTTTCTAATGATAAAAATTATCGCATCAGATATGGATGGAACATTACTTAATGAAAAACATATTATAAGTAAAGAAAATATAAAGGCTATAAATAAAGCAGAACAAGCAGGGATTATATTTACTATTTCAACAGGAAGAGAATATGATAGTGTTAAACCACTTCTTGAAGAAAGTAAAATAAGATGTCAATGTATTCTTATGAATGGTGCTGAATATAGGGATGAAGATGGAAATATATTAGAATGCATAAACATAGATAAAAACAAAGCTATTAAAATAATAGAAATATTAAAAAATATAAATATATCATTTAGAATTATGACAAATAAAGGGGTATACACTACTGATACAAGAGAAAAAGCTTTAGAAGAAATTGCGTACAGAATTCAATCATTTGAACCAGGTACTAGCTTTGAAGAAGCTTTAAAATTAGCGGAAATTAATCCATTTTTCTTAGAACTTAAATATATTTCTAATATAGAAGAATTCTTTAATAATGATATAGAATTTAGAAAATTTGTTGCATTTAATAGTGATTTATCTGTTCTTAAAGAAGCTAGGGAAAGATTAGAATCTATACATGGATTAGCTATTTCATCATCTTTTGAAGATAATATAGAGATTACTGATGAAAAGGCACAAAAGGGAATTATGTTAGCAAAAGTAGTAGATAATATGGGGATAAATAGAGATGAAGTTTTAGTACTTGGGGATAGTTTTAATGATTATTCTATGTTTACGGAATTTACAGAATCTGTAGCTATGGGAAATGCTATACCTGAAGTAAAAGAAATAGCTAAATACATAACTGATACTAATATAAATGATGGTGTTGCTAAAGCAATATATAAAATTTTATAGACAGATTAGAATATGAACTAAAACAATGAGTCTAAAATTTCTGGATTATTTTTCATTAGGCAAGGAAGCGGATTCGTCTCATAGCAAGCTTATTAGACAAATCTGCTGACACAGTATAATAGAAAATAGGCTTGCAGATGGACTTGTTGTGTTTTGATTATGCCTTATATTAATATCAGATTGATTAAGCATATAAAATAAAAGATATGACTTAGTAGTATAGTGAGGAACTTATATAGAAAATTTACTATATATGCTTATAACCAGATATTATTAAGTAAAGATATAATTTTCTATAAAGATTATATAAAAGATTACAAATATAATAACTTAATTAGAATATATATAATTAGATTTAAAGGCAAGAAAAGGGTTAGAGTTAACTAATATAAGGTTAATTCTAACTCTTTTATTTATATATAGGAATTTATGGTTTTTTTAATATATAAAGTATATTATAGGAACTTTAAACCTATAATACCTTAATTAGGTAAAGAAAATTGTAAAATAGACGAAAATAAAGAATATATTTGTAATAAGTAAAAGAAAAAGGGGGAATAAAATTGAGAGAACCAATAACTTACAAAGAATTAAAAATATCTACATTTGAATTACTGTACATTAAGAAATTTAATGTGATTGCAGAAATAAATGAGCACAGTACTTTAAAATTGGTTGGCATATTACCTGAGGATAGAAAAGATCAAGATATTCATACTGATTATAATACTCCCATTCAAGTATATTCATTGAGTAATAATGAAAAAAAAGTTATTTATAATGGAATAATTACTGAAATAAGAGTCAAAAAAAGTTCGAATTATTATGAGATATATATTGAGGCACAAGGTTACACTTATTTAA
Source organism: Clostridium sp. CTA-5 (assembly GCF_054768135.1). Classification (NCBI taxonomy): domain Bacteria; kingdom Bacillati; phylum Bacillota; class Clostridia; order Eubacteriales; family Clostridiaceae; genus Clostridium; species Clostridium sp. CTA-5. The sequence continues at coordinate 65,625 of NZ_BAAAAT010000003.1, forward strand.
TGGATATTAAAAAAAGAAAACGATCTTTTCAAGATAAAACTATGTCTATCCATAAACTAATAAATGAAATTACTAACTCTTATAATAAGGGAGATTCTATTGTAAATTTACCTGATGAACCAATAGATAAGTTATATGTGCAATATAATGAAACTGATTGGGAGTTTATTAAAAGAGTAGCATCTTATTATAATGCAGGGCTTTTCTCAGATATTATTTTAGAAGGAGTACATTATTTTGTAGATACACCAGAATTAAATAATAAAAATATAGAAGTCAATGAGTTTGTAGCAACTAAGTTAATTAAAGATTATGATGTAATCAAAGAAAATGAGTTACCTAATTCAAATGAGATAGATTATATAACCTATAAAATAAAAAGTTATGAGATTTTACAGTTAGGAGAACATATAAGCTTTAAGAATCAATCATTTTATGTATCTAACTTATCGTATGAAATATCAGATGGATTATTAGAAAATACTTATGTTTTACAACCTAAAGGGGGACAAAAGCAGAGAAGATTATACGGTGAGAAATTACGAGGAATTTCCTTAGAAGGATCTGTTATAGAGGTAAATGGTGATAAAATCAAAGTTAAATTAGATATAGATGGAAAACAAGATAAAAGTACAGCTTATTGGTTTAAATATTCAACATTAGCAGCATCACAAGATGGTAGTGGATGGTATTTTATGCCTGAAATTAATGATAGAGTGCGTATTTATTTTCCAAGTGATGATGAAAAGGACGCATTTGCTATAAGTTGTATACAACAAATCAAAGGTAATCCTGATACAAAATATATATCAACAATCTATAATAAGAAATTAATTTTTACAAAAGATAGTGTAACTATTACAGCTGATAATAATGCGACAATTGTACTGAATAAAAATGGGGGTGTTAGTATTAGTGGGGGAAATGTTAGTTTAAATGCAAGTGAAAAAATTACTCTTAGAGCTGAAGATAGTATTATTATATCAGGAAAAAATAATGTAGATATTAGTTGCGATAAAGGTGGGAAAACTCTTTTGCAAGGTAGTGGAAATATTGAATTAAATGGTACAAAAATAAGAATTAATTAAGAGGTGATGATTTATGGCAATAACATATGTAGTAGATGGAGCAATAATAAAATGTTCACAGGGAATAGGCGAAAGTGTAATAAATAAAGAGAATGACATTAATGTAGAGCTTCATGATAAGAAAATGTTAAGCATCGCAGATAACAAACCTTATATAAATATTAAGCCTTTTAGTTTATGTAAAAGTCAAAAGAATCCTGAATTTAAGTTAAACGGAATGAAGCCTGTACCTTGTAATCCATCCATATGTATGAAATGGATGGGAGCAAAATCGGATGTCTATTTAAAAGGAGAGCTAGTATTAAATAGTGAATGTAAATTAGGGTGTATGAATGGTGGAATAATAGAAATCATAGATGATGGACAAAGGAAATAAATAGGAGGTAGTGGATTATGATTATTAACTATGAAAATGTAAAAATAGAACTACCTTATGAAATTTTACACATTGAAAAGTTGCATTTAAAAGGGAATTTAAATGAGCATTATATGTTAAGTTTACATGCTTTAATAGAAGAAGAAAATGTAGAACAATATTTAGGTGAAAGTGTAGAAGGTAAGCAAATTAAATTATTAATTAATGAGAATGTGATTTATATCGGTAAAATTATTGAGGTACAGATCAGTTATAAGAAACAAGTTGCTCACTTGAACTTAAAAACTATTTCTTATTCTTATAATTTAGATATTAAAAGACATAGTAAAGTTTTTTCTAACTTAAAAACTACATATCAACAAGTAATTAAAGAAGTTTTAAATAAATATACTAAAGCAGATTTTATAGATAATGTAACTTATGAAAAGTGTATAAAAGATTTGATTGTTCAATATAAAGAAACAGATTTTGAATTTTTAAAGCGTTTGGCAACACATTTTGAAACAGTTTTAGTAGTGGATCCAAAAGCTGATGCAAGTTTTTTTACTTTTGGAATAGAACCTATTTACAAGGCTATAGAGTTAGATTCTACGTTTAGAGAAGCTAAAACAAGTTTTGATGTTTTTAATAAAATAAGTTGTTTTACTGATAAAGATTTATTTGAACAGAATTTCATTGGATGGAGAGCTTCAGGTAAAGAATATATTCCTTTAGGAACAGAAGTAGTGTATGAAGGACAGAGAGTTTGCGTAGTTAAGGTAGATATGAAGATTTATAATGGCGAAATAACTTATTTATATGAACTTAAATTTTTAAAAGGTATAATAACAACTTATGAAATAAATTCTAAGTTAAAGGGAATTAGTTTAGAAGGCATGGTAAAAAATCGTAAAAATAATGAAATGCAAATTCATTTTTGTATTAATGATTCTTATCAAGATAATAAAGATAATAAGTGGTTTTATTATGGAAGAGAAGCTGGAAATTTTTATACGATGCCTGAATTAGGAAGTAAGGTTCATATTAGATTTTTAACTGGAGATGAAAAAGATACTATTATTACTAATGCTATACGCATTGTAGAACCTAATGCCAAGTATTATAGTAAAATATTAAATTCTAAGAATAAGTCTTATTCAACAGTAGAGGGACAAGAATTATTGATGACGCCAGATAATATTCAAATCACACAAGATAATGGGAAAAGTATTCAAGTTGATTTACAAAAAAGTGGTGACGTGAGTATAAAGGGTGGAAGTATAAATATACATTCATCTAAAAATATAGAGATAGGAACAAAGAAACCATATATCCCTAAAAAAGGACCACTGAAACCTACAAGTATTAATATATCTGCTAAAAATAAAGTTGTTATCACAAGAAGTTCAAGTAATGCAGTAAATACAAGTCATGCAATAGAACTTATGGAAGAAAATCATTTAAAGGGAACTATAAAATTAGGATAATAATGAATAACTATAAAGGAAGAATTACATGAAATATTTTGAAATAGTACAAGACTCAAGAATATACTACGGTTATAGTATAGAAAATTTAACATGGGAAGAAAATGCAGGAGAAACTATTGGAGTAGGATATTTTAAAGGTGGTGGAGGAAGTTTACCTGATTTTATAATTTATAAAAAGCAGTTTTTAGTTTCAGCAAAGTTAAAAAATGTAATTGAGATGTACACAGATAAGATGAACTATAAGTTAATAATTTTTAATAATATAGAAGCAAAGGTACAAAAAGAATATTACAGTATAGAACCAATCATAGTAGAAGGTTTAGGCGAGGGTACAACTTATTTTAAAAATGGTTTTGTAGACACTGAAGTATTGAGTCAAAGCAAATTAAAAGATTACAAAATATTTAGAATAAAAGAACTTGAACCTACAGAATTTTCAAAACCTCATATATTTGTTGATTTAGATATAGTAGAAAGTATTTTAAGAAGAAATTTATGGGGAATGACTTTTGAAAAAACACTAGTGGAGGAATAGTAATGGGATTTTTAGATGAAAAAATCGCTGCATTGCAAAAGCAATCCTATAATTTAAGTAAATATAATGAATTAGAAAAAGATAATATTGAAATGAAACAAGAAAATAATATAAGCAAATTATCTCAAGATGAAGTTAATTTGGCTATAAGAAGTGGAACACTAAATATAGATAATTTAAATTTAATATTTGAGAATATAGAATGTTTTGAAGGAAAAGTAACCATTCCAATGATTAAAGATTTTTTTGATAATTATCAAGAAGACTATGGAATCAATTGTTGGGAGAAGAAACACGAATTAAGTGTTTTATTAATAAAAACAGAACTTAATAATCAAAATGATGAGATTGGAAATTTAATAAAGGAATTAAATAAATTTTATGAAGAAAACAACATATATGTAGAAATTATAGAAGAAAAAGAAGAAGAAAATGAAAGTTATACTAGATTTATAGTTAGCACAAGAATGCCAACGGCATTAGATTATATGTATCAATATTATGTATGTGTGAATTACAAAAACGAAAGTATTATGTTGTTATTTACATGCTTAGAGAAAGATAAAAAGCAATGGGAAAAGATTATGATAGGAATTGGTGAACTTATGGAAATCAAGGAGGAAAGTTTAGAAATAAATGAAGTGGATTGAAGAAATTGAAGATAGGTTTTTAAAGGAAGAAGTTGAACCAGTTTTTAATAAATATCAGGATGAAGTACTTTTAAAACTTTTAGAAAATGAAGAAGTACTAAAGACTCAAGTTTTTAATGCATTAAAAAGTATAGCAGAAAAAGCAAAAAAGATAATTGATTACAATAATCCATTAGAATATGAAGAAATGGGTACAACTCAAGAAAAAGAGAAGTATAGAGAGTATAAAGTTAGATATATAGATTTTTCTTTACTACAAATTGGAATGTTAGATGAAAGTTATGAAGTAACTGTTATAGGATATGATGAAAATTGGTATGGATCTGAAGGTATATGGGAAGTTTTTAGTGTTGGTTATATTTTTGAGAGACTTAAAGATATTAAGGATGAATTATATCAAAAGATAAAGAAGTATGTAGGAAAGATAAGGCACTGCAGAATTGAACAATATATTTTAAAGCAAATACCAATTTATAATAACTATTTTATATATTTTCTTATTAAGTGGCTTAAACAATGGGATGAAGATAGTACTTTTAAAGAAATACCAAAGTTAAACAAACTTCAAGTAATTTGGGGAGAGTATAAGAATGATTCAAAAATAGTTTATAAATATGATAATACAATTAAATCAGAAGACATGTTTAAAGAAAAGTTAAAGAATGGTAAGCAAGAAGAAATAATATTTACAATGTGGCCAAGCTTAAAAGTAAATAAATTTACAATTAACGATAAGGACATAACTTGTATGAACTTAAAAGAGGCTGAATTAGAAAATATATTTTTTTCATCTTGTAAAGCAGTAGGATTAAACCTAAAAAAAGCACATCTTAAAAGATGTTATTTTAAGAATTGTGATCTAGGTATGAGTGATTTTACTGAATGTGTATTAGAAAAAGTTATTTTTGAAGATTGTATTTTAAGAAATATAAATTTAGATGATACACAATTTAAGGAAGTTTATAGAATTGAAGGAAATAAACTAATAGATGTATTTAATGGAAATGATATGTTTTAAATGAATATTTATATTGAATTATAAAACTTATTTTAAACATAGCCAATAAAAAGTTTAATAAATTGAATATATGTCTGTAGAAGGGGGATAGACTTATGGGAATAGAACTTGTTGGAGTAGGCCTATTTGCAGCATTTGTTTTTGTGGCAGGTATCAATTTAATACATAATAATTCAAAAAATACTATTAAAGCACCTTCATCGGATGGATTAATTGATTCGTTAGTTAAAGATGCGGAATTTCTAAAAGATGGAATGAGTGCACTGTTTAAAGGGATTGTAACAATGGTATCTAATATAGCACCCCAAAAGGGAGGGAATAAGGAATTATTAAATACATTGGAAAGTGCGGCAGCATCTTCAGCACGAGGGATTTGTGGTATAATGAATAATGTACAAAGTAGTATAAATAGATTAGCCAATAGTGTTAATGTAAGTAAAGTTACATCAGTAGAGAAAGAAAATAAAACTACTGTTTTAGATACGCCATCAGTTTCACAAGAAGGTCAAACTATTTCAGATACACCATCAATTGAAGCACAAGGACCTAGTATATTGGAGACACCAGAAACACCACAAACTCCTAATGTGATGATAACTCCACCTATAATAGAAAAGGGGCCTAAGATAGAAACCTTTCCTGATAATAGCAAAGCTCAATCTTTAAGAGATAGTATACTTTGGATGGTGGGAGATTCAGAGGGGGCGACTGAAGCTGGAAAACTTAAATCAATTGGAAACGGAGTATTGGAGTCAACGGAAGGGCTTATTTATGACCAAGGTTCTAAACAAGGTAATAGAGTATTACATGTTCTTGAACATGCGTCACCAGACCCAACTAAGCCATTACATTCAGTATTCAACGTTTCAAAAGATAAAGTTTTAGGTGTAGTTGATGAAGCATGGTCAATGCGAAGTGGTGTAACACCAACGTTACAGAAGAATGGAAATCAAGTTTTTAATATTCCAATGGGAAGAACAGTCGGTACGAATGGAGAAACAACGATTAGAATTGTAGTTAAGAATGGAACATCTGAGGTAGTAACAGCATTTCCAGTCAAATAATAAAGGAGGAGAAGAATATGATATATTGTCCGTTTTGTGATGGTCAAGGAGTAATAAATAAGGCAACTATAAAAGGAACAGAGGTGATATTGTACATTTGTGATGAGTGTGATACTGTGTGGAAAGATACAGATATAACAGAAGATAATTGTGATAACTTTGAAAGTGTAATGAACACTTTAGGGCGAAAAGCATTATGGTCAGAACTTACAGATGTAGAAAGGTTATAAATTGATAGTGATAGATTGAAACTAATAGCATAATTAATAATATACTTACTGCATAACTTAAATAAATTGTTAAAGTAGTATATTTTAGTTAAAGATTATGAAAAAATAAACCGCATAATCTAAATAATGCAGTGAAAAGATGAAATGAATCAGCTGAAATCAAGTAGGCTGGTTCATTATTTTTTTAGCAGTTAACAGATGCTATAAATACATCATTCAAAGGAACTATATTAAAAAGCGATGATAACGAATCAGAAAACAGATTTTTTAAATACCGTGAATAAGAGTGGCATTGAATTTAAAAAGCAATGAATAAAGGCTAAAGCAACTGATTTTATAGGAATTGATAGATAATTAAAATTTCTTTAGTAGTTCTCCAAGTATAAGCATCTGATAAAGGACTTCCTGGATAACTAGAACAGGCATTTCTAGGAGCCAGTAAAACCAGTATAGAAGAGATGTAACCTGATAAGCTAGGAAAACCTAGGTTCAATAATTCCACTTGAAAGTTAATGCAATTCAGAATAATAATATATACAGGTAAAATCTTTAATGCTTGAATCGATAAAGGCATCTGATACAGGATTTCCTGGACAATTAGAACAGGTATCTCTAGGAGCCTGTAAAACGAGTACAGAAGAGACATGTACCCTGATAAGCCAGAAAATCCTAGGCTCAATAATTCCACTTAAAAGTTAATGGAATTGTGAACATAATATATGTAGTAGGAAAGCACTAAAAAATAAAAAGTATTGATAGAATAAAACATATAAACAGGATAGCTGAGTAGAATAAATAGAGATTTGGGACTCGGGAATAGGCAACTGTAACGGGACCATGTAATCAAGCTAAGCTTGGATAATGAAATATTAAGTAGGAGGGAGAAATCCGATTACTGAATTTAAAATTGGTCAAGATAAATCGATACTAAGATACAAATGGTATGAGGCTGTTAAAGCAAGAAAAACAGGAACTGCTACATCAGAACAAATTAGTATATTAGATAGCGGTCATTGGAAGGAGTAATTTAAATTATGATAAATGATAAATATTATGCTGGATTTGAAGGTGAGCCTGAGATATTAATATATTTCAAAGGAAAAGATAAAGAAAAAGAAGGATTTAGTATCTGGATAGGATATTTTGAATTTTTACTAGGAGCTAGTATATCAGAAAAAATTAAAACTGGTGGAATCTTGGAAAGTTATATAAATTGCGATGGTTGGTATGATGAAAGTCAATGGATAATTGAGGATTTACAACAGGCAATATTTGAACTAGAACAGTTTAAGATAGAGAAAATCGAAAGTAAAGATAACAGTATTATTGAAACAGTATGCAATTTACAGAAGGATTTATTGAAATTTTAAAAAAATGTATTAATAAATAAAAATTTATTGTATATAGATTATGAATAATATGAAAACACAATAACGGATAGCATAATTGCAATAATTCATTAAAAAATGAAATAAATCAGCTAAAATTTAAGTAGTCTTGTTCATTATTTTTTAGAAGTTAATGTATACTTATAATTGGTAAAGGAGTATATGAATTATGCAAATAAAAAATAACAATCGTATCCCAGGTCCAGGTGATAATTCAAATCTATTTGAAAGGTTATCTTCATATATAAGTATAGTTGATAAGGATTGGATTAATCGAATTAAGCCAGCAAGCAAAGAGTCTATTTCTCTATTAAGAAAGCTTTCAGGAATTGAAGATGCTGGCTTAGATTTCCCAGAAGCTTATAAAATATTTTTAAAATATATGGGAAAAAGTGATGGAAGTGCATTAGGACAAACACTTCTTGGAGATATATCAATAGAAGATATAATTGACTTATATAAAGAGATTAATGAGTATGAGCCAAATACATTAAATCCTCAATATCTTACTTTTGTTTCAACACATTTGGGTGGGGAGATATCATTTGACTTAAGTCAGCCAAACAATCCGAATATAGTTATGACATCTAGTGGTGAATTTTGTTATTTTTTTTCTGAAAGTTTTGAGAAACTATTGTTTCAATATACCTTTTTAAAATATGAGGAATTGTACTATCCAAAAGCTATATTTTTCGGAGGTTCAGAGAATAGACTGAGGTCAGCTTTAGATAATCATAAAACAACAAATATTTTTGATGTAGTAGATAGATATGCAAAAAAGAATGGATTCGAAAAAGTATGGTTTAGCGATCAAAGGCATTATTTTGGTATTCGAGAAGACGCAACATTTTATGTTCGTAGCGATTCAAATGTAGTAGGAAATATTACTGGAGATAATTGTGAATTATTAGACGAATTTGGAACTGGCTTAGCATCAGAAATTGGTGCCAGAATTCAGAGATGAAAAGTTGATTGAGAAAGTTTGGGTAAGTAGATACTTCTAGTATTATATGAAAGACTAGAAGTATCTATTAGCATTGTCATTTATGTAGTTGCAAAAAATTAAAGAATTCATATTTCTAATTAAAGAAGTATGGGCTCTTTTTGTATGTGAAAAATTTAGAAAATAATAGACTTTGTAATACTCAATTAATATATAACATTTTAATAATAGAAATTTATTGTATTATAAATAATATACAAAGTGCTATAAATAGATTAGCAATAATGTTAACGTAAGTAAAGTTACATCAGTAGATAAAGGAAATAAAAGTACTGTTTTAGATACGTCATCAGTTTCACAAGAAGGTCAAACTATTTCAGATACACCATCAATTGAAGCACAATGACCTAGTATATTGGAGACACCAGAAATACCACAAATTCCTAATGTGATGATAACTCCACCTATAATAGAAAAGGGGCCTAAGATAGAAACTTTTCCTGATAATAGCAAAGTTCAATCTTTAAGAGATAGTATACTTTGGATGGTGGGAGATTCAGAGGGGGTATGGACATATCATGACTGGGAAGGTAATTCTGTAAGCTATCCAGATGGATATCCAGATTTTAAGTCAGCTTGTATGGTTGAGCAGGAAGTTAATATTGGACCATTTCAAGGATATAATAAAGATTTTCCTAGATGTGATGAATTAGCACCTAATGGACCAATATCAGAAAGTAGTACATGGCATCATCATCAAGATGGGGTTACGCTTCAAGAAGTTTTAACTAAGTTACATGATAGGTTTAGACATCGAGGTGGAATGTCCAAAATAAAAAGGTAAAGGAGCAAATTATGAAGATAAGAGGATATGGGAATGTAAAAGAAGAAGAAATTTTTAAACTTGAAGATGAGATAGGATTCACATTACCAAATGATTACAAAGAATTTTTAATTAATTTTAATGGTGGAGTACCAGAAGTTAAGTATAGTACATTTACATTAAATGAGTTAGAAGAAAATATAGGATTACAAGTACTATATGGATTAGATTTAGAAGAAAATTTAGATTTAAGAGAATGGTATGAAGATTATGAAGATGATTTACTTGATGATTGCTTAATAATAGGGCATGGTATTGGTTTCGGATTTATTGTGCTAGTGAACAGTCCAGAAGTATCTGGAGTATATTTCTGGGATAATTCATTCGAACTAGAGAATTCATCTGAAGATGAAAATATTTATAAAATTTCTGATACATTTAGAGAGTTTATAGAGGAATTAAAAAGCCCTTTAAATTAAGTTTATATTTAAATGCATAACACAGAAAAAATTAAATGCATAAAAAGTAATAGTATTAAAATATAGTTAAATCAATATATGTAATAAAAAGTTAAACCACATAATCTAAATAATGTAGTGAAAAATAAAATGAATCAGCTGAATTTAAGTAGGCTGATCCATTATTTTTTTAGCAATTAACATATGATATAAGTACATTCTTCAAAAGAACTATATTAAAAAACAACGATAAGGCACCAACATAACCAGGAGATTTCATGGATTTTGCCCCCAATTTTAAGGAGGAAAATTAAATATGAAAAAATTAAATCAAGCATTTACTAGAATTGAGCAAATTAATTGGAATGATACACAATATAATAAGCCTTCATATACAATATTAGTTCATGAGTTTATTAGAAGAGGAAATATTTTCAGAGATGTTTATGATAAAGACAATACAAAAAGACTAGCTATATTTAGAGCTTCTCAAATTATAAATGCATCAATTCCAAAGGATATTCAAAAATTTATTGATGATATAAATTTAGTAAAACATGGGTGGATGATAAAGTTAGTGTGTGAATATTACTTGGAGTGGGCATATCTAGTTGATATAGAAAATGAAGTTGCTATTGAGCATAGTGATTTATATGAGCCAATTATTAAGTTATTTGAGAGAGGTGGAAGGATTAGTTATCATCAAAATGAACTTACATGTGGAAAAGCAGGATGGCCACTTAATTGCTATTCTGTGCCAAGAAAAATTTTTATAGAAGGAATTAGTAATGAAACCCTTGATAATATAGATTTAGAATATAAATAAGTTTCAGAAAAATATAGAAAAGTGTAAGTTTTACAGAGTATAAGTTACTACAAATATTAGAGAAGAATTGGAAGCATAAAAATAATTGTATTAAGTACATTCTAAAATAAATATAATTCAAATAGCAATTAGACATAATATTAATAATACAGTGAAAAGATGAAATGAATCAGTTGAAATTTAAGTAGACTGGTTCATTATTTTTTAGAAGTTAATGTATACTTATAATTGGTAAAGGAGTATATGAATTATGCAAATAAAAAATAACAATCGTATCCCTAGTCCAGGTGATAATTCAAATCTATTTGAAAGGTTATCTTCATATATAAGTATAGTTGATAAGGATTGGATAAAATGAAAAAATATATATGTCCAATATGTGGATACTCATATTTGGAAGAACCGCCAAGAGATGAAAATGGACGACCATCATTTGATATTTGTGATTGTTGTGGAATAGAGTTTGGATATGAAGATTGTACAGAAGAAAATATAATAAAATATCGAAATAAATGGATAGAGTCTGGTGGAGAATGGTTTAGTGAAGATTTAAAACCTGATAATTGGGATATGGAACAGCAATTGAGAAATATTGATGTAAAATTTAATAATTAGAGTTAAAAGCACTTTTGATTAATTTCAGAAGTATTTTTTCTTAAAAACTATAAGAATCATAATATAAATTATAAATAAGATATTTGGTATTAATTTATTAAGGAGGCACTTAGAATATGGAATTTATATTATTTTAAAAGGAATTTAATCATTAAAAAAATAATGTCAGACTATTTAGTCAACAGACTTTTCTACATTGACATTACCGGCACAGAAATTATAGTTTCACCTAGATTTTAGGTATGCAGTATTATTGCTAAACAATTTAGAATTTAATAGGGTATTCTATCGCCTTGATCATTTAACGCGTTGTGCTAATTTTTATATTACAAATTCTTGTAATATAAAAATGCGCAGAATATCCCTGATTAAAATTCCAATACACCATCAATTGAAGCTCAAGGACATAGTATATTGGAGACACCAGAAACACCACAAACCCCTAAGTGATGATAACTCCACCTATAATAGAAAAGGGGCCTAAGATAGAAACCTTTCCTGATAATAGCAAAGTTCAATCTTTAAGAGATAGTATACTTTGGATGGCGGGAGAAGCTGATTGGCTAGTAGGGAAGGATGGAAAGGTAAATTGAAAGAGTAAGCCTAATTTTGGACATACATTTGAAACACATGGTCAAGGATCAAAAAATACACGTTCACTGATGGATCGTGCTAAGACGCCTAATAAAATTGGAGAGTTAACACCACAAGGTCAGTGGTTAGATAATCAGAAAGCTGCAGAATTCCTGAATGATTATGGTGAAATACCATATGCTACGCCACCTATAGAAATAGATTTGCCAGAAGTAATAGGACAAGTTATATTACCAAGTGGCGAAATTGTTACGGCCACTAAGGTTAGAGTAGTTGTTAATAGCAAAACGGGAAAAATAAGATCTGCAATACCAATTAGGTAAATTTTTATATTAGGAGGAGATTATGTTTAATATTAAATTATATTTTAATGATACAAAAGAAATTAAAAAAGTTAATGATAAACATGAATATATTATTCAAGAGGAGGATTATGATGGTACTTTGAGTGCTATTTGTACAATTTTTCATGAATCAAATAGAGTGATATTTAAAGTAAGTGGATTTGGATCAGATGATTGGGGAATGGATTGTAAATGCGATTTACCATGTGTATTAGAACAAATGGATGAAATTGTAAGAGGAATAAAAAGCAAGGAAGAGTTTAGCATTGATTTCTATGAACAGGGAAGGGAATGTCTACTTATTTTTCAATTTTGTGAAACCCAAGTATTAATAGAATATAATAACATTTATAGTAAGAATATTGATAATTCAATTCTTTATATGGATTATGAGGTCGTGAAGCAAATGTTCTTTGATTTTTATAATGATTTTATTTATTGTATTAAGAAGCTAGTACCAGAAGTAATGGAAAATCAATTATTTAATGAATGGAAGGCCATGTGCAAGTGGTAGGATTAAGGGATATATGGATGAATATGTTATGGAGATTTATGTAAAATATATACTGAATATCAAGAGAAAAAAATTACTAAAAAACACAGATTATCTTTTATGATGTCTTAGTTCACTTTTTTGAAAATGAGTTAACTGGTAGTACTATTTTTGATATAGAGGAGCATAATATTAATCAATTCATTAAAGATAACAGTAAATTATTAGAGCAACGAAAAAACTCTTGCTGGCCAATTGATTATAATACCATTAAAGAATTAACACAAGAATTATTAAAAGAGCAGTATTCTTATTATATAATTTCATCTTCATATGGTTTAAATGGATGGGTTTTAGCAAAGAATTATGAAATTGTATCAAAGAATTAAAGTATATATGAGTATTATGGTGAGAATCAAAGGAACTTATATCTAATTATGTAAAGTAACTAAGGAATATAGTGTTGATTATGAATATTAAAGAATTAGAAAAATATTGGAACAATAATTTTATTAGATATGAAAAGGAAAAGTTAAATTTGTATAAATTTGATCAATATACAATAAATTTTCTCATCAAAGTAGGATTGCCTAATGGGAAAAATGCAAAAGGAAAATTAGCATATAATTTTTTAGATATTGATAATATACAGAAAAAACTTATAAATGATGAAGAATATATTAAAATAGCACAATATAGACATTCAGATGCTTTTATAGCAGTAAAAGTTAGTACTCAAGAAGTATTTTATATTTCATTAGCTGATGAGATATATGCACCCAAAGACATAATAGAATATTGCAATAAAGATATTGAAAGTTTTATAATATTTTGTACTATTTTAGCTTTTAATTATGATAAATATAGTAATATAGAAGATGATGAACTAGAAGGATATTTATGTGCAAGAGAAACTGTTGAAAAATTCAAAGAGATGGATATTAAAACAGTATATAAAGAATCTTATTGGATTAACACACTTATGAATTATGCTATTGATTATTTTTATGAAATAGATGATAAGTTTCAAAGAACATTGGAAAAAAAACAATACAATACATATAAAGATGCTATATATTCAGCACTTTTAAATGGAATAGAGCAAGCTCTAAAGTAGAAAATATTTATTTGAATTATAAGTAAAACTTTGTAGCTGAATTATGATGTATCAATTATATAATTTAACAAATCTGAGACCTATATATAATCTAATTATAAAAATCTAGACTAACATTGGATAGTGATTTCTTTTGTTGGTCTATTATTTTTTATGCTTTTTTGTATATATATTTAAATAGAAGAAACCATTTTATAATCATGGTTATTATTGGGATGAATAAGATTGTTTTAAATACAAGGTAATTGTGTTAGAATAGGGATATTAAATAAGAAGTATACGCTTAGCATACTTCTTTTATTTTATTTAAAATTGACCAAAATTTAGAATATACAGTTAGATAAATATAAGCACGTATTAGAGTGTTTCAAGGAGGAAATTTTTAATGAATAAAGTTTCAGATGATATTTTATTTAAAGTAGAAAAACCAAGTAGATATACTGGTGGAGAATTAAATGAGATTATTAAAGATCCAAAAGAAGTTGATATAAGATTTGCATTTTGTTTCCCTGATGTTTATGAAGTAGGGATGTCACATTTAGGAAGTAGAATATTGTATCATACTATAAATCAAAGAAAAGATACATATTGTGAAAGAGCATTTGCACCATGGCCAGATATGGAAGAACAAATGAGAAAAAATAATATACCATTATTTACTTTAGAAACAAAAGATTCTTTAGATAAGTTTGATATATTAGGGTTCACTTTACAATATGAAATGAGTTATACAAATATATTAAATATGCTTGATATGTCAGGTATAACACTTAGAGCTTCTGAAAGAGGAGAAGATGAACCTATAATTATGGCAGGGGGACCTTGTGCATATAATCCAGAACCTTTATATGACATAGTAGATTTCTTTGAAATTGGTGAAGGCGAAGAAATGATGAATGATGCCTTAGAACTTTATAAAAAGTATAAAGGTAAGGGGAAAAAGAAAGAATTCTTAAGAGAACTATCAAAGATTCAAGGGATATATGTGCCATCTTTATATGATGTTACTTATAATGAAGACGGTACAATAAAAGAATTTACTCCAAAGTATGATGATGTACCAAAGGTTGTTACTAAGAGAATTATCAATAATTATACTAAGGTAGATTTCCCAGATAAGTTTATAGTACCTTATTCAGAAATAGTACATGATAGAGTAGTATTAGAAACTTTTAGAGGATGTACTAATGGATGTAGATTCTGTCAAGCAGGAATGATTTATAGACCTGTTAGAGAAAAGAAGAGAGAAGACTTAGTAAAACAAGCTAGAGAATTAGTTAATAATACAGGATATCAAGAAATTTCTTTAGCATCATTAAGTACTTGTGATTATTCTGAAATTGAATATTTAATTAAGGATTTAATGAATGAACATGAGAAAAATAAAGTTGCGATAGCTCTGCCATCAATAAGAGTTGATGCATTCTCAGTTGATTTAATTAAAGAAATTCAAAAGGTTAAGAAAACAGGATTAACTTTTGCTCCTGAAGCAGGTTCTCAAAGAATGAGAGATATAATTAATAAAGGTTTAACCGAAGAAAGAATATTAGAAGCAGCTAAAAGTGCATTTGAATCAGGTTGGAGTTCAATGAAACTTTACTTTATGCTTGGTTTACCATATGAAAATATAGAAGATTGTATAGCTATTGGTGAATTAGCTGAAAAGATAGTTGCTAAATATTATGAAGTACCTAAAGGGGTTAGAAATAAAGGATTAAGAGTTACAGTAAGTACTTCAATTCTTGTTCCAAAGCCATTTACACCATTCCAATGGGCTCCTATGGAAAGAATGGAGATTGTAAGAGATAAAATTCAAGCTGTTAAAGGTTCACTAAAATCTAGAGCAATAAATTATAATTATCATGCTCAAAAAACATCATTTATGGAAGCTCTATTTGCAAGAGGTGATAGAAAACTATGTGATGTTTTAATAAAAGCTTTTGAAAAAGGTGCAAAATTTGATGGATGGTCAGAATATTTTAACTATAATTCATGGATGGAAGCGTTAGAAGAATGCAATATAGATGGTGATTTCTATGTTTATAGAGAAAGAGACTATTCTGAAATATTACCTTGGGATTTCATTAATATAGGAGTTAATAGAAAATACCTAGAGAATGAAAATGAAAAAGCTAAAAGAGGAGAATTAACTCAAAACTGTAGAAAAGGATGCACAGGATGTGGAGTTAATGTGAATTTTAAAGAAGGAGAATGTTTTGAAGGTGCGATACTTAATTAAATATACTAAAGAACCAAATGTTAAATTTATTTCTCATTTAGATTTAATGAGAACTATTCAAAAAAATATTAGAAGAGCGGAATTACCTATACAATATTCAAGAGGGTTTAATCCACATATGACTATGTCTATTGCACAACCTTTAGCAGTAGGAGTATATTCAGAAGGTGAATATATGGATATAGTACTTGTAGAAGAAGTAGATGAAAAAGAAATAGTTGATAGATTAAATGCAGTATCATCAAGTGGAATAAAATTTAAAACAGCAACTAAAATACCTTATGTTGAAGGTGAAAAAAAGGTTCCACAAGGTATGGCTTTAATTGATGCTGCTAGATATATAGTAAAAGTTCCTTATCAAAGTGTGGATAGTTTAGAAGAAGAACTTAATAATCTTCTTAATCAAAAAGAATGGGTAACTATAAAGAAAAGTAAAAAAGGTGAAAAAGAAGTTGATATAAAATCAATGATTAGAGAATTTAAATTTTGGCTTAAGGATAATGATTTAATACTTAACATGGTATTAAATTCAGGAAGTAGAGAACATTTAGCACCAGAATTGGTTGTTAAATATATTCAAGAGAAAATTTCAAATTCAAAACTAGAATCATTTGTTGAAATAAAAAGAGAAGAAATGTACTTTTTAAATGGAGAAAAGCTGTTGCCTTTATATAAAGCAGCAGAATTTAAATAAAGTCTATAAGTAACATAATATCTAAATGCATTTAGGATGTGATCAAGGTGAAGGAAATTTTTATAGAAAGAAAAGAATTCTTATTACGTATTGGTATAAGAGAAAATGGAAAATTAGTAGAAAGTATTGTTGAAGAAAAGAAAAATGAACCTATAATAGGAGAAATATATAAGGGAAGAATAAAAAATATTCTTCCTTCAATAAATTCTGTATTCATTGATTTAGGATTAAATAAAGAAGGATATATGTACTATAGCGAGGAGCTTAAAGCTAAAGGGTTAAAAAAAGGTCAAGATATATTAGTTGAAGTCATTAAAGAACCTTTAAATGATAAAGGTGCAAAGTTGAGCTCGAAAGTTAGTATTCCCGGGAAATATATTGTCTTAAATTGTTATGAAAAGGGGATAAATTTTTCTAAGAGAATAACTGATGAGCAAAAGAAAAATGAAATATTAGATAATATAGAATTAATTGATAATGTTGGGATAACTGTTAGAACAGAAGGTTCTAATGCTAGTATTGAAGAAATTAATAAAGAGCTTAATAAGCTATATTTAGAATTTGAAAATTTAGATAGAAATATGAAATACTCACCTGACATAAAAAAGCTTTATGGAGAAGATTTAAGTTTATTTAAGATTTTAAGAAATTCTATTGGTAAAGAATCAATTAAGATATATGTTGATAATGAAAATGATTTTGATAAAGTGGGTTCTTTTATTGAAGGAGAAGAAAACTTAACTTTAGAGATGTATTCTGGAATAAGAAATCTTTTTGATGTTTATGGACTAGAAAAAGAACTTTTGAAATTAAGACATAATAAGGTTAATCTTCCATGTGGAGGATATATAGTTATAGATAAAACAGAAGCTATGTACGTGATTGATGTTAATAGTGGAAAGAACGTAAAAGGTAAAAGTTTTAATAAGACTATATTAGAAACTAATTTAGAGGCGGCGGAAGAAATTGGAAGCCAGATAAGAGTTAGAAACTTAAGTGGAATTATTCTTATTGATTTTATAGATATGAGAGATAGAAAACAAAAAAGTATTGTTATGGATGCTCTAGAAGAAAGTTTAGCATCAGATAAAGGAAATATGAAAATATTCCCATTTACAGAGCTTGATTTAGTTCAAATAGCTAGAAAAAGACAAGGAAAAAGTATATATGAATATATGGAAGAAGACTGTGGCTTATGTAAGGGTAATGGTATGATTTTAAAACTTTCTTATATTCAAGGTCTTATAAGAAATGAAATTTTAAGGATACAAGAAGAAAATTCAATAGAGTGTTTTTATATAGAAGTAGATAGTATTTATAAAGAAAGAATTCAAGGTGATTTATTTAATTTTATAACAGAAATTGAAGGCCTTAATAAAGAAATTTATTTAAATTATGTAGACAATATAGAAGGATTTAAAGTTGAGCCATTAATTTTTCAAAGTCAAAAAGATAATGTATCTAGCTATAAAGTTACATTAAATTAATGTATAAATTTTATTGAAACTTATATATTTGATTATGTAAGTTTAAGACAAAATATAAAATTTATATTTTCATTTTTTTGATTCTTGATTAAGAGTTCTAAAAAATAACTCTAATTTAAGATTGTACTTACTAATAAAATATCAAGATTTACTTAACTTTTAATAAATTATGCATAAAAAAATATATAAATTCGTCGATTTTAATTTACAAAAAAACGATAATGTGATAAAATGGCTTTTGTAGACCGCTCACGTAAGGTTTTTTAGTAAACAAAATAATATTTTGTACCGAAAGTGGCGAGACCGTTATTGAGGAGGTGTTTTAATGTACGCAGTATTAGCAACAGGAGGAAAGCAATACAGAGTTCAAGAAGGAGACGTAATATACGTTGAAAAACTTAACGCTGAAGTTGACTCAACAGTTGAATTAACAGAAGTTCTAGCAGTAGGAAATGGTGAAACTATAAAAGTAGGTGCACCAGTTGTCGAAGGAGCTAAGGTTGTAGCTAAAGTTGCAGCTCAAGGCAAGCAAAAGAAAGTTGTAGTTTTCAAGTATAAATCTAAGAAAGACTACAGAAGAAAGAATGGACACAGACAACCTTACACTAAGTTAGTAATCGAAAAGATAGAAGCTTAATTTTATGATTAAAGTAACCTTTAATTATAAAAGTAGTAATATTATTGGATTTGTAATCAATAATCACGCAGTACCAGGTGATAGAGATTTCAGAAATGATGTTTCGTTAGTTGGTGAGACCTTTGATATGATATGTAATTCTGTTTCAGTTTTATCACAAAGTGTAATTATTGGATTGGATGAAGTTTTAAAACTTAATTCAACTTATGAAATCAATGATGGATACTTAAAGTTAGATCTTAATGATTTTAACAAAGAAGAAATAGAACAATCGCAGGTTTTACTAAAGACTTTTGAAAAAAGCTTAGAAAGTGTAATTTTAGGTTTAGATCAAATGTTTGGAAGTGAAAAACGTAAAGAGTATATAACTTTATTGAAAGAGGAGGTGTAGTCACATGTTAATTATGAACCTTCAATTATTCGCTCACAAAAAAGGAGTAGGTAGTTCTAAGAATGGTAGAGACTCAGAATCAAAGAGATTAGGAGTTAAATCTGCAGACGGAGAATTTGTTCTTGCTGGAAATATCATAGTAAGACAAAGAGGAACTAAGGTACATCCAGGTAACAACGTTGGAAGGGGTAAAGATGATACTTTATTCGCAAAAATCGACGGAATAGTTAGATTTGAAAGAATGGGTAAGGATAAGAAAAAAGCTAGTGTTTACCCAACAGACGTTGAAGCAATAGCTGAATAATTATTTTTAATAAAGCACCCTTTTTAAAAGGGTGCTTTTTAAGTTATATATATATTATATTCTGAGGCACATTAGAAAATAACAGACCAGCATAGCTCTTATTTGGCTTATACTGTTTTGGCAACGTAAACTTGCATACTTGTCTGATACAAAATATATTAAAGTATATTTAATCTGTTATTTTATTTTATGTGCCTTAATTTACATAAATATTGCAATTATAATTCATTAAAGTATATTTATAAAAATAATAGACATTATACTTACATATTTTAATTTAAAATCATACCTTGTAAATAAATTCAGCTAATAGTTTATAATTATTAACTAATTTTGTTTACTTGTTTAAAATAAAATATATATTTTTAGGATTATTTGATGTATTTAATAGATATAGGTAAGAATCATTAATAAACAAAATATGTATTAATAAATAAAATATATTTTTTGGATAAAAGTATAGTGAGTCAAAAATTCTTAATGATTTAAATACTTTATTTATGTTAAGAATTTAATTAGATTTTAGTGTATTATAATAAAGTGTAAACTCAAATGAAATACTAAATAATAAAAAATATATTTTGATACATTATTTTGTTTAAGACAATTTATTTAAGGAGGGTGATTATATGTTTATAGATAAATCCAAGGTCTTTATAAAATCAGGAAAAGGCGGAGATGGAGCCGTTTCATTTAGAAGAGAAAAATATGTACCACTTGGAGGTCCAGATGGTGGTGATGGTGGTGATGGTGGTAGTATCATATTTAAAGTTGATACTGGAATTACTACATTATTAGATTTTAAGTATAAAAAGAAATTCATAGCAGAAGATGGCCAAAATGGAGGCGGTTCTAAATGCTATGGTAGAGATGGGTCAGATCTTATTATAAAAGTACCTATGGGAACTATTATAAGAGAAGAGCAAAGTAATAAAGTAATTGTAGACCTTTCACATAGAGATCAAGAATTCGTATTATTAAGAGGCGGAAAAGGTGGAAAGGGAAATGCTAAATTTGCTACTCCAACAAGGCAAGCACCACATTTTGCTGAACCGGGAATGCCAGGAGAAGAAATATCAATAATTTTAGAATTAAAATTATTAGCTGATGTAGGTTTATTAGGATTCCCTAATGTAGGTAAATCAACATTATTATCAATGACAACAAAAGCAAAACCAAAGATAGCTAATTATCACTTTACTACTATTAAGCCAAATTTAGGAGTAGTTGCAGTTGATGGTATAGAGCCGTTTGTTATGGCAGATATCCCAGGTATAATTGAAGGTGCAGCAGAAGGTGTAGGTCTTGGAATACAATTCTTAAAACATATAGAAAGAACAAGACTATTAATTCATATAGTTGATATTTCTGGAGTTGAAGGAAGAGAGCCTTTTGAAGATTTCGTTAAAATAAATGAAGAATTAAAGAAGTATTCTGTTAAGCTTTGGGATAGACCACAAATTGTTGTAGCAAACAAAACAGATTTACTTTATGATGATGAAGTTTTTGAAGACTTTAAGAAGAAAGTTCAAGAATTAGGATTTAAGACTGTTTTCAAAATGTCAGCAGCAACAAGAGATGGTGTAGACGAAGTTATAAAAGAAGCAGCTAGAATGTTAAAGAATATTCCAATTAGAGAATTAGAAATTTCAGAAGATGAAATGTATATACCAGAAGAAAAAAGATTTACATATACTATTTCTATTGAAGAAGGAGAAGAGTTCGATACTTATGTTATTTCAGGCTCATTTGTAGATAGATTATTAAGTGCTGTAAATATACATGATTCAGATTCATTAAGATACTTCCATAAAGTACTTAAGAACAAAGGAATTATGGATGAATTAAGAGAAATGGGCATACAAGATGAAGATGTAGTAAGATTAAATGATTTTGAATTTGAATATCTACTATAATAAAAAATGGCTATGTTTTAATGCCAGTTCGCCATTATACTAAAATATTAACATTCATTTAAAATATAGCGAAAAACAAATGGTTTCAAACTACATAGTCTAAGTTATGAACTATGTAGTTTTAAGGAGGAAAATAAATGTTAACAGGTAAACAAAGAGCATATTTAAGAGGTTTAGCTAATGATATAGTTCCAATATTCCAAGTTGGGAAAAATGGAATAGAAGAAAACTTCTTAAAACAAGTTACACAAGCTTTAGAAAAAAGAGAATTAATAAAGATAAAAGTTTTAGAAAATAGTGGTTTGGATACAAGAGAAACTTCAGATTTAATATGTAAGGCTGTTAGATGTGAAGGCGTTCAAGCAATCGGTAATAAAATGGTTTTATATAAAAAATCAAAAAATAAACCTAAAATAGAATTACCTACAAAATAAATATTTTAATTACACATTGATATTGTAGTATAAAGCTCATGGACAGAGGAATTTACTTTAAGAACTCTAAAATAAAGCTTAGTCCAATTAATGCATGCTCCCAATCAAAGATTGCTGACAAGCAATTAATTATACAAATCTTCATTAATAGTTCTAAAAAGTAAATTCCAATGCCAGTTCGCCCTTATATTACAATATCAATAATATTTATATCACCTTCTTTTCAAATAAAAATTAAATTTGAAAAGAGGGTGATTTTTTTATGGTTAATATATAATATTACTTCGTGATATAATAAACAATAGAACGGAACTATAAACAGAATTCTTAATTTCAGGTGTAGATTGTCTTCAACTGAGAGATAGAAATCTTTATTCATAGGTGTGTAGGAGGCAATAAAATGAAACGATATGGTATAATAGGAGGTACATTTGACCCAATCCATTATGCACATTTATATATAGCATATGAGGCCAAAAAACAGTTGGATTTAGATGAAGTAATTTTTATGCCAGCTGGTAATCCACCACATAAAGACGGGAAATGTATTACTGATGCTTCTCTAAGATATGAGATGGTTAACTTAGCAATACAAGATTATAATGAATTTTCTATCTCAAGTTATGAAATAGAAAAAAATGGGTTAAGTTTTACTTATCAAACATTAGAACATTTAAAATCTAAAGATAGAGAGTTATTTTTTATTACAGGAGCTGACTGTTTAATAGATATAGAAAAATGGGAAAATGTCTCTAAAATATTATCATTATGTAATCTTGTGGTTTTTACAAGAGGTGGAATAAATAATGATCAATTAATTAAGCAAGAGGAATATATTCAAAAAAAATATGAGGTAGACATAACTGTTTTAAAGTTAAATCAACTTGAAATATCATCTACAGATATAAGAAAAAGAATAAAAGATAAAGAAAGAATAGATTTTTTTGTGCCTAATTCAGTTGTAAATTTTATAGAAAAAAATGAATTATACAGGGAGGATTAAACTTGTTATCCATAAAAGAAATAAACGAATATCTTAAAAATAATTTAAAACCTAATAGATATGAACATACATTAGGAGTAGTAGAAACTGCAAAAGCTTTAGCTAAACTTAATGGAATTTCAGAGGAAAAGGCAGAAATTGCAGCACTTGCACATGATGTGGCTAAGAATTTAAGTAAGGATAAGATGGAAGAAATAATAAATGAAAATAATATTTTATTATCAGAAGTTGAGAAGAAAAATTTTAATTTATGGCATAGTATAATTGCACCTATAGAAGCAAAAGAAAAATTAAAAATTGAAGATAATGAAATTTTAGATGCAATAAGATGGCATACAACTGGTAAAGAAAACATGTCTATTTTAACTAAAATAATATATATTGCTGACATGATTGAACCTAATAGAAATTTTCCAGGAGTAGAAAAAATAAGACAACTTACATTTGAAAATTTAGATAAAGGTGTTATATATGGTTTATCTGAAAGTATTAAAGATTTATTAAATAAAAATATGTTAATTGATTTAAATACAATTAAAGCAAGAAATTATTTTATTCTTTAGTAATTTATAAAAAATAAGGCTATATTTAAAATAGTGTTTATATTGTAGTATGAAGCTCATGGACATGAAAATTTGCTTAAAATATAGCAAAAGTTATAAATATTTTTATTTGAGAAATTGTTTAAGATAAATCTCTGTATAATATCAATAAAATTCTTATTTATATTAATATTATCTATTTATAATCATATATATAATAAATTTTCTATATAAGTTCTTTGTTTTACTAATTAACTAATGAATAAACTATATTGGAACTTATATATTTATATCTTTGAATTAAGAATAGAATATTAAGTGTTATTAATATGGATAAGCAATATAATAATTTTTTTGGTATAAGGGGGATTAACGTGGGGAGAAAAAAATTAAAGAAAAATAAAACCGCTAAAAAGAAGTTTAGTCTAAAAAATTTTAATATAAAAAACTTTACATTTAAAAACATTATAGAAAATTTAATTTTAGCAGCGATAGCATTAGTAATAACTTTTATTATAGTATTTTTTATTTCGGCATTTTTATTTTTGGGAAAAATAAATGATAATAATATGATAAAAGCAACTAAAGTATCATCTAGCAAGCCTGTAAACATTCTTTTGCTTGGAACTGATATAGGGGATCCAAACCAACCAGAAAATGCTTCTATAAAAAGAACAGATACTATAATTGTATTGAATTATAATCCGGATAATAAAAAGTTACAGTTAGTTTCAATTCCAAGAGATACATTAATACAGGTTAATGGGAAAAACTTTAAAATAAATTCTGCTTATGCGATAGGTGGAGAAGAACGAATAAAAACAGAAGTAGAAAAGTTACTTAGTGTAAATGTAAATTATATTGTTAAAATAGATTATAATGCATTTAGGGAATTTATTGATTCAATTGGAGGCATCAAGATGCCGATAGAAAGAAATATGATATATGATGATGAGGGACAAAATCTTCATATTAATTTTAAAGCAGGAGAAACCGTTAAATTAGATGGGCAAAAAGCAGAAGAATTTTTTAGATGGAGAAAAAATAATGATGGTTCTGGATTTGCCAATGGAGATTTAGATAGAATAGAAAATCAACAAAAGTTTATTTCAAAAGTAGTGAAAAAATGTACAAGTCCATTGATTTTATTTAGATTACCTAGTATTTTTAAGGCCTTAGGTGATAATATAGAAACAAATATGCCAACTAGTAAGATTATATCCTATGGAGTTAAATTTATGAGAATAAAGCTTGAAGAAATGACAATGAAAACAGCACAAGGAATACCAAAAACAATAAATGGAGAGTCATTTTTAATATTTGATAAAAACTTAAATAAGAGCATAGTAGCATCATTATCGTCATCAGGAGAAGATATTTCTGATTTATCAAAGAAAGATGTTACGATAAAAATATTAAATGCTACTAAAATAAATGGGTTAGCAGCAGGGTTAAAACAACAATTAAATGAACTTGGATATACGAGAATTGATACTGGAAATATTGAAGAAAGAAGTAAAAGTTCTATTTTATCAAATAATGAAGTTATACTAAGTATGATTGATAAAGATATAAAGATTGGAAAACATGAAGAAAAACCAGATAAATTAGAATACAAAGATTATGATATAGTCATAATATTAGGTAAAGATTTTAAAAACTTTGGAGAATAAACAAGAACGTTTTAATAAAATAGTTATGTTTTAAGTAAATGTTGATACTATAGTGCCAGTTCGCCCTTATACTATAATATCAAAAATATTTTAAAATATAGATTATTAGTAAAGCATTCTTAAGAGGGAGAATTTTAATTATATGAGTATTTTGCAGGAAAAAGTTAAAGGTGTTGAAGATAGAATTAAAATAAAGGAGTATTTAAAAGAAAATCTTGGATTATCTACAAGATTAATAAGAAGTGCTTCAAAAGATCAAAGAATATCTGTTAATGATATAGTAGTTAGAATGAACTACATGATTAAAAATAATGATATTATAAAAATAGATTTAGAAAAAGATGAAGGACAGGATATAACTCCAGAAAAAATGGATTTAAATATTGTTTATGAAGATGATGATATTTTAGTACTTAATAAGAGACCTTTTATGATAGTTCATCCAACAAAAAATTATCAAAATGGGACATTAGCAAATGGAGTGTTAAATTATTTTCAGGAAACAGACCAAAAATGTATAGTTAGATTAGTTTCAAGATTAGATATGAATACTTCTGGACTTATTATCATAGCTAAAAATCAGTTTTCACATGGAATGTTATCTAAAAATATGAAAGAAAAAGTACAAAAAAGGTATTTAGCTATAGTTCATGGTAATTTAAAAGATAAGGAAGGAACAATAGATTTACCTATTTATAGACCAGAAGGAATAGAATATGGAACTATGAGAATAGTTGATGAAAGAGGGCAAAGAAGTATAACTCACTATAAAGTTATTGAAAGCTTTAAGGACGGAGATTTAGTAGAATGTCTTTTAGAAACTGGTAGAACTCATCAAATAAGAGTTCATTTAAGTCATTTAGGGCATCCCATTTATGGAGACACTTTATATGGACATGGTGAGGAAGAAGAGGATTTAATAAAGCGTCAAGCATTACACGCATATGGATTAGATTTTAATTCTCCAAGAACAGGTGAATTACTTTCTTTAAGAGCAGATTTGCCAGAGGATATGACTGAGTTATTGCAAAAAATAAAATAAATAATAAAAAGGATTTTACACTAAATTTAGTATAAAATCCTTTTTATTATTTTTTAACACCTTTATTAAAATTAGTATTAATTTTAGGTAAAGAACTAGTTATTTCTAATAGTTCTTTTTTTTCTTCTTTTCTTCTTCTTTTTTTCTATTAAATAAGTTGATATTCCAAGTAATGATATTCCTAAAACACTACCTCCAACTATTATCTTCTTTTTATATTTATCAAAAAAATTTGTTATATCTTCTTTAATATTATATTGTCTAGAAATACCAGACGCTAAATCTACTGTACATAATTTTTCATTATTTATATAAACATTTCCTTTTAAAATTACATCGCCTTTATTAAAAGAAGCTTTAGATAAGTTTTTTTCTTCTATATCAATATGAGGAGTTGCATTTTTATTCTCATCTTTAGGGACAACATAATCTATGTCTTTTGTTGCAATAAGAGGAACTGTAAGTTCATCATTAATTTTATAACTATCTATTTGTTGTCCTTCTTTATAAAGATTAATAAAATCAAAATTATCAAATCCATAATTTAAAATATTTTTCATGTCTTCAAAATTTTTATTTTTATCTAAAGCATTAAGAAAAGAAGCAACTATTACATGACCATCTTTTTCAGCGGACACTGTATATGTATGATTAGATTTTGTGGTATAACCATTTTTACCAGCTATAGTATAAGGATAATAATATTTTGACATAGGATTTATCATATAATTTTTATTATTAACCCAAATCTTTCTAGATGAATCATTTTTAATTGGAATTTCATAACATTTCACATTACAAATATTTAAAAATTCCTTATTTTTAACGGCTTCACTCATAATTAAAGATAAATCTTCTGCTGTAGTTAAGTGCTCAGGATCTGGCAACCCACTAGGATTTTTAAAATGTGTATTTAAGGCACCAAGTTCTTTTGCTTTTTTATTCATAAGTACTGAAAAATCTTCAATTGATGAAGAAACATGACAAGCTAAAGCATTAGCTGCATCATTTCCAGATTCTAATAAAAGTCCTAGCAAAAGATCTTTTACAGTTACTACATCACCTTTTAAAAGTCCTATAGTTGTACCATCAATTTTTGTAAAATCTTCTTGAATAGTAACTTCTTCATCTAATGAGCACTTCTCTAAAGTAATTAGTGCAGTCATAACCTTAGTTGTTGATGCAGGCTCTAATAATTTATCACTATTTTTGCTATATAATATTTTCCCAGTAGAAGCATCTATTAATGCACATCCTTCAGCATTTATTTCTGGAGGAGTTACAAGTGCATAAGAGTTTATAGCTGGAAATAAAAATAAACTTAAAACAAGTATATTAAGTACTTTCAAAATGTATTTCATATTCTTCTCCATAATATATTACATATTTTTATTATATATATTGCAATTTAAATTCTATATTTATTTAACTCATTTTGTTAAATATAATTCAAAATTAAATTTAAAATTTGATTGTAGAAATCATATTACAACATAAATATTATAAATTTTATTATTATAAATTTTATTTTACCAAAAAAAACATTAATGTGCTATAAAAATCTTAATTTATTACATTAAATGGTATATAAGTAATATTTTAAGTGAAGAATTAATATTAAATACTTAATAAACAAAGTTAATATTAAAAATATATAAATTACAATAAAATTTGTTCATTAATTTAATAAGAAGGTATACATTAATGTTTATTTAAAAATAAATATAAAAGGAAGGAGAATATTGCTTAAATATATAAATTAGCATTTAAGTAAAAAGATATATATGGATAAAGAAAAAAAGAAAATAGGTATAATTGTAGTAATACTTATAATATTAGCAATAAGTATCTTTACATATATTAGAGGAGGATCTAAAGGATTAAAGAAGAATGATAATACTTCTATATTTGTTGAAGATAATACCTTAGAAACTGAAACAAACCATGTTAAAGAAGAGATTAAAGATGTAAAGAATAAAAAAATAGTTGTAGAAATAAAAGGGGAAGTAAATAAACCAGACGTTTATGAATTAAATGATGATTCTATAGTTAAAGATCTTATTAATATTGCTGGTGGAATTACAGAGAATGCTGAAATATCAAATATAAACAGAGCTAAAAAACTTCAAAATCATGAATTAATATATATAAGTAATAAAGATGAAGTATTAAAAAAAGGAGAAATTGCAAATAGTACAGGAAGTTCTTTAAATAGCAATGGAAAAATAAATATAAATTCATCTTCAATGGAAGAGTTAAAGAAAATAACGGGTATAGGGGATGCTAAAGCAAAAAAGATAATTGAATATAGAGAAAATATTGGTTCATTTAATTCAATTGAAGATTTAAAAAATATAGATGGTATTGGAGAGAAGATGTTTGAAAAATTAAAAAATGAGATTGAAGTTTAAATATACAACGCCTCTTTGATCTATTATTTTATTTCATGTGCCTAAAGTTTGTTCATTAATATAATCTTAGAATATATATAAATTTTTTAATAGTATCAAATATTTTTTCTATTGTCACATATTTGAAATATAATAATGATACAATATATTTTTGTAATGTGGTATTCTAGATAGGTAATGTTAGTTAATTTAGATTTTAAAAATTAATTGAAAAATAATTCTAAGTATGTTCTAATAAATACTTTAAAGTACACAAAAGGAAGTTAAAGTTAAAGGTTGCTTGAATATTTTATATAGACAATAAAATATTCCAACATATTAGAATAGTATTTTAAAAATATATAATGTAGAAGTTAAAATATATGAATTAATTAAAAATTAAACTACTAATTTTTATAATCTAACTTTAAAATAAATATATAAAATTAGGGGGATTTTCTAATGTCCAAAAAAATTTGCAGTATAATAATTACACTATTAATTTCCACATCATTAATAGGGTGTATTAATATTAAAGGTAACGATAAAGAAAAAGATACTAATGCTAAAACAACAGAACAAAAGAATGAAAATTTAGAGGGATCATGGGCAAAAAATTATAGTTTAGATCAAACTAAGAGTTTTTTTAATTCTTATTTATATAAAATGGAACAAATAACAAAAGAACTTGGATTAGATTATTCTAAAGAGGATGTAGTAAAAGAAGAAAATGATCAAGTGATAAATACAAAATCAATATATTTTGATAATAAAGAGCCACAAGCAAATAGAATGGAAAGTATGTATTTTGGAATGAAAATATTTCATGAAGAGTTATCATCAGGTCAAATAGAATTAAAGTTAAGCTTAAAATTTGATAGTAAGGGAGCTATTGAAAATAGTGATTTTGATTTAGGAAAAACATCTTTTAAAAGATATATAGAAACATTTACTGGTAAAACAGATAGAGATTATTCATCAATAAATAAAGAAATAATTAGTAGATTAAAAAATGGTGAATCAGAATTTATTATAGAAAATAATATAGATGGTTTAAAAGAAGAAATTATGGTAAATAAAGATTACATAATATATAAATTAGCTACTAAAAAGTATGATTTTAAAAATCCAGATATGATTGTAGAATAGTAGCATAAGGGGGAAGAATTATGAATGAAGAAAAAAATAATATCAGTGAAATTGAAAAAAAAGAGGTTAAATTAAACAAACAACAAGATGAAGAAAATAATAATAAAGAGGCATCATTTTTTGTAAAGATGCTTTCTAATGTAATTGATCAGTTAGTGGTACTTGCAATGTCAGGCATTGTATTAGTAATTTTTCAATTTATATTAAAATTTATAGGATATAATATATTAATGCCATTAGGATTTTTACTAATATTCTATTATATAGTTAATGTTTTATATTCATCAATAATAGGAAATACTAAAGGTAAGAAAAGTATAGGACAAAGAGTTTTTAATATAGGTTAAAGAATTTTAAATTATAGGAGAGAGCAAATGAAAAGAGGCAGTGAAGTAAAGGTTAAAATAGAAAAATCACAATTTCCATCGACGGGAATAGGAACTTTAGAAGATAAAATTATATATGTAAAAAATGCTTTTCCAGGTCAAGTTATAACAGGAAGAGTTAAAAAGAATAGAAAAGAATATTCAGAAGTAAAATTAATAGGTGTAGATGAAAGATCAGAGTATGAAATAGACGCACCATGTCCACATTTTGGAGTATGCGGTGGTTGTTCATCACAAACTTTACCTTATGAAAAACAACTAGAATTTTTAGGAGAAGAAGTTAAGGCATTATTTAATGAGGCTGATGTAACTACAGGAGAATATTTAGGGGTTCTAGGTAGTGAAAACCAATGGGAATATAGAAATAAGATGGAGTTTACGTTTGGAGATGAAGAAAAAGGTGGAGAGCTTTCAGTAGGAATGCATATGAGAGCTAAATCTTTTGGAATAATGACTGTAGACCATTGTAAAATAGTTGATGAAGATTATAGAAAAATAATTAGATTAACAGCAGATTATTTTGGTAAACAAGATTTACCTTACTACAGAGTTATGAAAAGAGAAGGATATTTAAGACATCTTGTAATAAGAAAAGCTCAAAATACTGGTGAAATATTAATAAATTTAGTGACAACTACTCAAATAGATTTTGACTTAAGTGAGT
The DNA here is from genome assembly GCF_054768135.1 of Clostridium sp. CTA-5. Classification (NCBI taxonomy): domain Bacteria; kingdom Bacillati; phylum Bacillota; class Clostridia; order Eubacteriales; family Clostridiaceae; genus Clostridium; species Clostridium sp. CTA-5. The sequence goes on from NZ_BAAAAT010000003.1 coordinate 96,607, forward strand.
ATGTTGAATTATTAAAGTCACAAGAGTATAAAGGTACATTAGTATCAATACTTCATACAGAAAATAATTCTTTTTCTGATGCCGTAATTCCTGAAAAAGTTAATATTTTATATGGAAGAGACTATATAAAAGAAACAGTATTAGGACTAAAATTTAATATATCACCATTTTCATTTTTCCAAACCAACACAAAAGGTGCAGAAAGTCTTTACTCAATAGTTAGAGAGTTTATGGGAAGTGCAGAAAATAAAGTAGTATTTGACCTTTACTGTGGAACAGGAACAATAGGTCAAATAGTAGCACCAACTGCTAAGAAAGTTGTAGGAATTGAACTTATAGAAGAAGCAGTAGAAGCTGCAAAAGAAAATGCTAAACTTAATGGATTAAATAACTGTGAATTCTTAGCGGGTGATGTAGCGGAAATAATAAAAACAGTTAAAGATAAACCAGATATAATAATATTAGATCCGCCAAGAAGTGGAGTACATCCAAAGGCTTTAGATTACGTAATAAAATTTAATGTAAAAGAAATAATATATGTTTCATGTAATCCTAAGACTTTAGTTACTGATCTTAAAGTACTAACTGAAAGAGGATATAAAATAATACAAACCAAAGTGAAAGACATGTTCCCCAATACACCTCATGCAGAAGTAGTTGTTAAATTAACTAAGTAATTTGTACTAACAAAATAAAGCTCTGCTTTTTATAAAAAAGATTTGACTCAATTAAAAAAAGAATTGATTTAAGAGCTCACAGGCATAGCCTGTGAGCTTTTTGCATACCCAAAATGCAAGAGAAAAAGGTTGAGAAAATGAAGGAGAAAAGAGTTTGATAAAAAGGTTGAACTCATTGATTATCAAGGGGCAGAGGGATAAAAAGGAGAGGGGAAAACGGGAGAAAATGCTTGAAGAAACTATCAAATAGTTGAGAAATGCTTGAGAAAATAAATTGAAAAAAAGCAAGACTTTATTACAATTTAAAAAAGTTCTGCTTCATCAAGATGGAATAAAATGGAGAAAACTAACGAAGAAAAGCAAGACTTTATTTTAAAGGGCAACGAGGGAATCAGGGGTTGAAGGGCGTGAAAAAGCAAGAGTTTATTTTAATTGTACAGTAATAGAAGTGATAGTTAAAGATTCATATAAATAAAAATAGCAAGTCAATATACAGTGTATTTTGACTTGCTATTTTAGATTAATCAATCGCGATAAATTTCCACTTTTGAGCACCTGTACCGTTATCGGTAAAAATATCAACATTAGTATAGTTTTCAGTTCCGGCAGCATATACATCAAGAGCTTTATTGCTACCAACATTAATTAATTTATAGCTTCCATCATTGTTATATAATATTCTCCATTTTTGAGCGTCTGTATCATTATCATCATAGATATTTACATTAGCATAATCAGAAAGTCCTCTACTATATACATCAAGAACTCTTCCACTATTTATATTAATTAATTTACATAGTTTATCAGAATCTACAATTACTTTCCATTTCTGAGCTCCTGTACCGTTATCAGAATAAATATCAACATTAGTAAAGTTATCTCGTCCAGCAGCATATACGTCTAAGGCTTTTCCACTATTAACATTAATAATCTTATAAGTTTGTCCAGAAATAATAGCATCTGAAGCAAAAGCAGGTATACTAGAATTTGTAGTAATAAATAATAATGTCGCTGTACAAAGAGTAAAAATCATTTTTGATAATATCTTTTTCTTCATTATCTAATCACATCCTTATGCTTTTTTATTATTTAGGAAATTATATATTTTAAAATCTGTAGATAACTTCTAGAATATCTTGTTTTAGAGGTATTATAAGTACCACCTAAAGAATAAAAAATAATCATATGCCGAACCATTATTCCTGCACTACGTTTGGAAAGGGTGCATGGCTAAAAAAATCAACGCTTTACAGTCGCTTAGAGATTTTTTTATCTATTAAAAATATCAATTGTTTAAAATTTAAATATAGCCTAAATTTTATTATACCAAATAAGTTAAATATTGTGAATAAACAATAAAAATTTATAGATAAAATTATAATTTACACAATTCATATGAAAGTAGTTTTAAAGTTGATTTTATAGCTCACAGGCTTTACTTGTGAGCTTTTTAGATATTATTACATATTAAATAAATATTAGTTATTTAGAAGATTGAATACAAAATAAAGAAGAAAAAAATAAAACGATATTGACAATTATTATCAATTAAAGTATATTTAAAACAGTGTTATGAATATGTAGGATTAGGAGGATATTTATGGCTAAACAAATTGAAGGTGTATATGAAAAAGTACTTGAATGTGCTAAAGTTGAGTTTTTAAAAAAAGGTTTTAAAGATGCTTCATTACGTACTATTGCTCAAAATGCAAAGACAAGCACTGGTTCAATATATACTAGATTTTCAGATAAGAAAGGTTTATTTAACGCTATTGTTGTACCAGTAGTTGAAAATTTAAAACAATGGTTCTGGTTATCTCAAGAAAATTTTCATAAACTTCCAAATAATATTCAGAAAGAAGAAGCATTTAATTATTCTAAAGAAAAAATGGAAAATTTTGTGGATTATATATATGATAATTTTGATATATTTACGTTATTGATTAGTTGCTCGGAAGGAACAGAATACTCAATGTTTATCCATGATTTGGTAGAAATAGAGATAGAATACACTATAAAATTTATTAAAGCTATAGAAAGTGATGCACTTTTATCTGAAAGAATAACACCAGAACTTATGCATATGTTAAGTAGTTCCTTTTATACTGGCATATTCGAAATAGTTGTACATAAGATGACAAGAGAGAATGCACATAAATATGTAAACCAATTAAAAAGATTTTTTGAAGTTGGTTGGAAGGATATTTTTAAGTAGTAAATAAAAAAGTGGAGGTATATATTTTATGAAAAAAAAGCAAAAGGATACTACATTTAGTTCTCTTAAAAAATTTTCAGGATCAGAGCAAACAAAATATGTTGAGTCTATCATATTTGCTGTTATTGGTGTTGCAAGTGGATTTATACCATATTTTGCTGTAATACAAATAATTATAGAATTGCTTAATGGAGGAAAAGAGTTATCATTTTATTTAAAGTGGTGTGGAATTGCAGGTCTAGGTTATATAGGAAAGGTTATTTTTTCAAGTATATCAACTAGTATTTCACATAGGGCGACTTTTATTACTTTAATGGAAATTAGAAAGCAGCTTATATCAAAGTTATCTAAAATGCCTATGGGAAATTTATTAGATACTCCTTCAGGAGAATTTAAAAGTATTATTGTTGATAGAGTTGAGGGATTAGAAACTACCTTAGCACATTTATTGCCAGAAATGACTTCAAATATACTTGTTCCACTCTTAATAGTTATTTATCTTTTTATTTTAGATTGGCGTATGGCTCTTGTTTCATTAATTACGTTACCAATTGGGATACTGTGTATGATGAGTATGATGAAAACTTATCCAGTTAAATATGCAGAGTCAGTAGAAACAGCTAAAAAAATGAATAATGCTGTAGTAGAATATGTAAATGGTATTGAAGTTATTAAAGCTTTTAATCAAAGTGCAAATTCTTATGAAAAGTATACTAATGCAGTAAAGAATAATGCTTCATATTTTTATAATTGGATGAAAAGCTGTCAGTTAGAGATGTCAGCATATACTACAATATGTCCAGCTACTCTTTTAACAGTATTACCAATAGGATTTATTTTTTATAATAATGGAAGTCTTTCTTCTGTAGATTTTATAACTATTATTATTTTATCTTTGAGCATAGCAGGTCCACTTATTGCAGTTACTAATTTTATAGATAATCTTGCTACAGTAGGTACAGTTATAAATCAAGTGGAATCAATTTTGTCAGGAGAGGAATTAATTCGTCCAAGTTCACCAGTTAATTTTAATGATTCAACAATAAAATTAAAGAATGTAACTTTTTGTTATCATGAAGACAGTAAAGATGCAGCAGTAAAGAATATCAATATTGTTATAAAGCCGGGAACAGTAACAGCTCTTGTAGGACCATCTGGAAGTGGAAAATCAACTATTGCTAAGCTTATTGCCGGATTTTGGGATGTTTCTGAAGGGGAAGTAAGCATTGGTGGTTTTAATATAAAAAGCATATCACAATCTCAATTAGCAGATAAAATTGCTTATGTAGCACAAGATAATTATTTATTTAATGATACGATTAAGGAAAATATAAGAATGGGGTGCCCAACGGCTACAGACTATGAAATTGAAAAAGCTGCAAAAGATGCAGGATGTGATGAATTTATACATGGATTAGAAAAAGGATATGATACTTTAGTTGGAAGTGCTGGTGGACATCTTTCAGGAGGAGAGAGACAGAGAATTGCAATTGCTCGTGCTATGCTTAAAGATGCACCTATTGTTATTTTAGATGAAGCTACTGCTTATACAGATCCAGAAAATGAAGCATTAATACAAAAATCAGTTTCAAAACTTGTTGTTGGAAAAACTTTAATTGTAATAGCTCATCGTTTATCTACAATTACAGATTCAGATCAAATTATAGTGATGAAAAACGGAAATATTTATGCAAATGCTACACATGAAGAATTACTAAAAACATCTAAATTGTATCAAGATATGTGGCAAGCACATATTGGTGTAAAGGACGGTGGCATAGATGATTAATGTTTTTAAAAAGATATGGCAATTTGCAGGAAATGAAAAATCTCAAATTAAAAAATCTAATATAATTTCTTTCTTTTTTGCGATTTTTGGAGCACTACAAATTAATGCACTTTATTTTACTTTAAAAGCTTTTATTGATAATGATAATCAGTATATTAATGCGTGGCTAGCTTTTGGATTTATGTTACTAAGTGTTGTAGGACAGATAATTACAAGTTATTTTTCAATATTACAAAGAACTCATGCAGGATATTTTATGGTAGCAAATGAAAGAATTCATATTGGTAATAAACTAAAAGTTGTACCAATGGGGTATTTTAATAAAAATAGTTTAGGAAATATTACTGGTGTAGCTACTACTGTTTTAACAGATGTTGAAAGTTGTGCACCTAGAGTTTTAGTACAAACTTTAGGTGGATTTATAAATGCAATAGTATTTGCTTTGTTTGTTATTTTATTTGATTGGAGAATAGGTCTTATTGTAGTAGGAGGAATTATAGTTTTTCTTTTAAGTACATCTTTATTAGAAAAGAGAACTAGAAATGATTCACCTAAACGTCAAAAGGCACAGGAGTATTTAGTTGAGTGTGTATTAGAAACAATTCATGGAATGAGTGTAGTAAAAGCGTTTAATTTAGATAATAAATTAGATAAGAAGGTAGATAAATCTATAGAAGAAAGCTGTAAAAAGAATCTGGGCTTGGAAAAAGCAGTAATACCATATTTGGCTTTGCAACAACTTTTATTGAAATTATTTAGTATATTAATAATATTATCATCAATTATTTTCTACTTAAATAATTCAATGACGTTAGTTAATTGTTTTATGATGTTAATAGTATCTTTTATTATATTTTCACAATTAGAATCAGCAGGTCATGGTACCGCTATTCTTCATTTGACAGAAACATCTATTGATAGAGCAAAAGAAATAGAAAATGTACCTATAATGGATGAAGGAAGAAGATATATTAGACCTAAAAACTATGATATTGAATTTAATAATGTAAGTTTTGCTTATGATAAGCATCTTGTACTTGAAAATGTAAATTTAAAAATAAATGAAAAAACTATGACTGCTATTATAGGACCATCAGGTTCAGGAAAAACTACTTTATGTAACTTAATAGCTAGATTTTGGGATGCAAATGATGGAACAGTTTCTATTGGGGGGAATAATATTAAAGATTATTCTTTAGATAGTCTAATGGCTAATATAAGTATGGTATTTCAAAATGTATATCTTTTTGAAGATACAATTGAAAATAATATTAAGTTTGGAAAACCTAATGCAACACATGAAGAAGTGATAGATGCAGCTAAAAGAGCTTGCTGTGATGAGTTTATATCAGAACTTCCAGAGGGATACAATACATTAATAGGGGAAGGTGGAGCTTCACTTTCAGGAGGTGAAAAACAAAGAATATCTATTGCTAGAGCTATGTTGAAAAATGCACCTATTGTAATTTTTGATGAAGCCACTGCTAATGTAGATCCAGAAAATGAAGATAGACTTCAAGCTGCTATTGAAGAACTTACTAAGGATAAAACAATAATTATGATAGCACATAGATTAAAAACTGTAAGAAATGCAGATCAAATTATTGTTTTAGATAAAGGGAAAATTATTCAAAAAGGAAAACATGACCAATTAATTAAACAACAAGGCATTTATGCTGACTTTGTAAATAAGCGTGAACAATCTATTGGGTGGAAATTGAAGAGTAATTTATAGAAAGAAAATAATATATTTATTAATTTAATCATTAATTTTTTTAAATGGTATAATATTTATAATGATTAAGTTCAATAAAAATATATAATTTAAACCTATCATTTGATAGCATTTAAAGACAGGACGGACAAGTAAAAAATCTCTAATATAGAAATAGAGAGGAGTGGTTTTATGGATTGGCTTAATTCAATGAATAAGGCAGTAGAGTATTTAGAGGCTAACATTAATGAAAAGCTTGATATTGAAAAGGTAGCGAAAATTGCATTGTCATCACCATTTCATTTTCAACGTATGTATCATATGATAACTGGTGTTACAATAGCTGAATATATACGAAGAAGAAGACTTACACTTGCTACACAAGATATTATAGCAGGTGAAAAGATTATTGATGTAGCTTATAAGTATGGCTATGAAACTCCAGAATCATTTACAAAAGCTTTTAAAAAAATGCATGGAATAAATCCATCTGTTGCTCGGGGACTAGGAGTAAAACTTAAGGCATATCCAAAACTCTCTTTTCATATTTCAATAAAAGGAGATAAAGATATGAATTATAAGATTGTTAAAAAAGAAAGTTTTAAAGTAGTAGGCAAACAAAAAAAGATAACTATGGTTGATGGAGAAAATTTTAAACAGGTACCAGAATTTTGGGAAGATTGTATGAAGGATGGTTCATACCAATGGATTTGCTCAAAAGTGGGCAAGCTTGGCGTTTTAGGTATATGTAAAGATTTTGCTAAAGATGAATTTAATTATATGATAGGTGTTGAAGAAATCAAAGATAAGCTTCCTAAAGGATATGTTTCTGCAATTATACCAGCAGCAACTTGGGCTGTATTTGAATCGGTGGGGGCACTACCTGAAGCTATACAAGATCTTAATAGAAGAATATTTACAGAATGGTTACCATCTACAGGGTACCAACATGCTTGTGCACCAGAGATAGAAGTTTATCCAGAAGGTGATATGTATTCTTCAGATTATAGATGTGAGATTTGGATTCCTGTTAAAAAGTAAGATGTATAACTAATTATTTTCAAGTAGTATTTTTATAAATAGTTATTAAATAAAAAAAGGCAGTAATGCCTTTTTTTAATATATAGGAAAGTATAAAATTTTTGGTTTATGAAATTAAGTAATTTCAATAGTTTGAAATATATTAAGTGTCTAAATTGTTATTCGCGAAATGAGCGTAATATAGCTAAATTTTTATTATATTTGAAATATGAAATAAGCAAACAATTAAAAAATAAAACTTAAAGAATAAATAATTTTCTATGAATTGAATAAAATAAATTTAATATTAATTTTAAAAAATATTAAATTACTATTGTTTATTAATAATTATTATTATATAATAATAAACATAGAATAGGTAAAAGATAAAGGAGAGAAGTAATATGAGTAATAATAAAAATCTAAATAAACAAAATGAATGTAATTGTACAGAAAAATATGAAGTAAGTTTTGAAGAAAAAAAAGCTAAAGTAGATCCATCAAAACCATGTGATCCAAGTAACCCAGATTATCCATGGGTATCATGTGGTATAGATAAAAAAACTAAAGACAGTGAAGAAAAATAATTTGATTTTTTAAAGCTTCATAATATATAGTTATAATTCTAATTCATATATTACAAAATTGTTATATAAATGTAATGAAGAGCAATGGATGAAGAATTGTTACCAATATATACTAATAAATATCAAGCATATTAAAATTTTTTATATGCTGAGGAGCTAAAAAGAAAAAAATAATCTTTTTAGAAATATATTTATTAGGGGTTGAAGTTATGGAAGCTAGAGAAGAAATATTAATAAAAAGTGGACTTAATGGTACTCAGTTAAAAATGTTAGCAATTATATGTATGGTTATAGACCATGCAGCGTGGACATTTTTACCATCAGAAGTTTATCCAATAAGTAGTGGTATATTACATTTTATAGGAAGATTAACATTTCCTATTTTATGCTTCTTTATAGGAGAAGGATATAGAAAATCATCTAATGTACCTAAGTATATGCTAAGATTATTTATTTTAGCAGTATTAAGCGCAGTGCCATTTTGTATGTTATTTTTTAATTTATGTGGATATTTCTTAGACACTATATTTACATTATTTTTTGGACTTTGTGCATTATATTTAGCAGGTAAGACTAAAAATAAGTTTTTAAAAGGTGTCATAGTTACATTCTTTATGATTATAAGTGTAGTTGGAGATGCAGGTGTATCAGGTGTTTTATTAATTTATATGTTTGGAACTATAGATAATAAAAAGAAAGCTTTAATATACGGACTTACAGCCATAAATTTAGTTGATCTTTTATTAATGTTTTTAATAAGTGGTTCAATCAATATAGATATTATAGTTTCTATAATAGGAGTTTTTGCTAGTTATCCACTATTAATGAAGTATAATGAACAACGAGGAAAGAGTATAAAATATTTTTTCTATATCTTCTATCCACTTCATATAATAGTTCTTCTAGGAGCTAAAATGCTTATCAGATAATTTTATAAAAATAAATTACAAGAATGTAGTTAATAGATGTTTGATTTATTGACTACATTTTTTTACTTTAAAGGAAGTTTGTAATAAAATTAAAAGCATAATGAACATAAATAATATTATATAATTATAAAAAATGCTATGTTTTAAGGAATGTTGATATTGTATTATAAGGGCGAACTGGCATTGGAATTTGCTTTTTAGAATTCTTAATGAAGATTTGTACAATTAATTGCTTGTCAGCAATCTTTGATTGGGAACATGCATTAATTGGACTAAGCTTTATTTTAGAGTTCTTAAAGTAAATTCTTCTGTCCATGAGCTTTATATTACAATATCAGCAATATTTCAAAATATAGCAAATAAAAAAGATTGGTGGGTAGAATTATGAATGAGAAGATATTTATTGTAGAAGATGAAGAAAAAATAAGAAATGAATTAAGTACTTTTTTAAATAGATATGGATATGAAACTAAATATTCATTGGATTTTGGAAATATGGTAGAGGAGATTTTAAAGGAAAATCCACATATAGTTTTGTTAGATATTAATTTACCACAATATGATGGTTTCTATATTTGTAGAGAACTTAGAAAAAAATCAAATGTTCCAATCATAGTTGTAACAAGTAGAGATAGTGAAATTGATGAACTTATGAGCATGAATATAGGAGCTGATGATTTTGTTACAAAACCTTATAATACTCAAATTCTTTTAGCTAGAATTTCATCAATTATAAGAAGAACATATAATAATAATGAAATGGAGATTTTTGAATATAGAAATCTTAAATACAATTTATCTACAAGTGAATTAGAATTTAATGAGAATAAAGTTGAATTAACTAAAAATGAAAGTAGAATTATGTACACTTTAATAAAAAGTAAAGGGAAAATAGTATCAAGAGATGAGCTTATAAATGCATTATGGCAAAGTGATGAGTTTGTGGATGATAATGCTCTAACTGTTAATATTAATAGGCTTAGAAGAAAAATTGAAACAATAGGGGCTAAGTCATACTTACAAACAAAGAGAGGTCAAGGATATATTTTGATATGAAATTTTTTGATTATTTTAAGGAAAGAGCAATTTTTATTTTAATAAATATAGCAATACTTGTAGCAAGTTCAGGCTTATTAAGAGTGCTAAGAGTTGATACATATGCTATTGTATTTATATTTATTTTAAATTTAATAGGAAGTTTAATATTTCATGTTTATGACTATTTTAATAAAAGTGTATACTATAAAAATATTTTAGAAGATTTACAACTTTTAGATAAGAAATATTTAATTTCTGAAGTTATAAATAAACCTACATTTGTAGATGGAAAGATTTTATATGAAATAATAAAACATACAAATAAATCTATGAAAGATGAAATTTCTAAAATTAAAAGAGATACATCAGAATATAGAGAATATATAGAGTTATGGGTGCATGAAATAAAAACTCCTATAGCTTCATGTAAATTATTATTAGAAAATAATGAGTCAGAAGTTACAAAAAGTGCAAATGAGGAAATTGAAAAAGTTGAAGGTTATATAGAACAAGCTTTATTTTATGCTAGAAGTAATAATCTAGAAAAAGATTATATTATTAGAGAACTTAATATAAGAAAATGTATTAATTCAACTATAAAAAGAAATGCAAATACTTTAATAAAAAAGAAAATTAAAATTGAATTAAGCAATGTTGATAAAATAGTATATTCAGATAGTAAGTGGATAGAATTCATTTTACATCAAATCATATCAAACAGTATAAAGTATATGGATAAAAAAGAAAGTATTATTAGATTATATTGTGAAGAAAAGGAGGAAAATGTAGTTCTTTATATATGTGATAATGGAATTGGAATGAGTGAAAAGTGTATAAGGAAAGCATTTGAAAAAGGATATACAGGTGAAAATGGTAGGTTATATTCAAAATCTACAGGGATAGGTTTGTATCTGTGCAAAAAGTTATGTGAAAAACTCGGATTGTGGATGAATTTATTATCCAAAGAGGGGGAAGGAACTACAGTTTCAATTATGTTTCCTATAAATAAAATGATGAAGATTTAATATTCCTTGAAATCATAAATTTAGTGCTGAAAAACTTAAAATAAGTACATGGAAGAAAACAACAAATATACATATTTATTATTTTCCTCCATTATTTACTTTGTATACATAATCATGTCACTAGATTGAAAGAAGTTAATGATATTATAAGATTGTAAATTAATTTATAGTCTTATTTTTTTGGAGGAATATAATTATGAATATATTGCAAACAAAAGAGTTAAAAAAATATTATGGAGTCAAACCTAATATTGTAAAGGCTCTTGATGATATTAATATTGAAATAAATGAAGGAGAATTCATTGGGATTGTTGGAACATCAGGAAGTGGGAAAAGTACCTTACTTCACATGCTTGGGGGCCTTGATAGAGCAACAAGTGGAACAGTTTTTGTTAGAAACAAAGATATTTTTTCAATGAGTAATGAGGAATTGACAATTTTCAGGAGAAGAAATATTGGTTTTGTATTTCAAAATTATAATTTAGTACCTGTTTTAAATGTATATGAAAATATTGTTTTACCAATTGAGTTAGATGGGAATAAAGTAGATGAGAATTTTGTAAATAGAATTATAAAGACTTTAGGATTATCAGAAAAGCTAAATAATATGCCAAGCAATCTTTCAGGAGGACAACAGCAAAGAGTAGCAATAGCGAGGGCGCTTGCAACTAAACCAGCTATTATTTTAGCAGATGAACCTACTGGAAATTTGGATAGTAAAACAAGTTTAGAAGTAATAGGACTTTTAAAAGCAACAAGTAAAGAATTTCATCAAACAATGGTTATGATAACTCACAATGAAGAAATTGCACAAATGACAGATAGAATTATTCATATTGAAGATGGACAAATTGTGAGGTGGGAATAGTAATGAAGTTTTTCAAAAATAATAATAGTGCTATTATCCACAGATTAACAATAAAAACAATGAAAGCAAATAGATTGCGTAATATTTTTGCAATTGTTGCTATTGCTCTGACTACTCTTCTTTTCACATCACTTTTTACTATAGGTATTAGTATAAAGGAATCACTTGAAAAGGAAACTATGCGTCAATCGGGAGGATATGCTCATGCAAGTTTTAAATATCTTAATGAGGAGGAATTAAATAAGATAAAAGTTAATCCTCTTATTAAAGATTTTGGATATAAAATTATGGTGAGTATGGGAGAAAATAAGGAATTTTTAAAACATCATACAGAGGTTTGTTACGCAACAGATAAAGAAGCGGAAATGTATTTTTGTTACCCAACTATAGGTAAAATGCCACAAAAGGAGAATGAACTAGTTACAAGTACTAAAGTACTTGATCTTTTAGGGATTCCACATGAAATAGGAAAAACTATAAAGATTGATTATAGTGTCCAAGATGAAAAACGTTCAAAAGAATTTGTACTTTCAGGATTTTATGAAAGTGATAAAGCAACTAATTTCAGCATGATATGGGTATCAAAAGCCTTTATTGATAAAGAACTTGCTAATATTCAGTTAAATAATAAAGACTTTACATCACAAGATTCTGGGTATACAGATCTTGATGTAATGTTTAAAAATAGCATAGGCATTAAGGAAAATGTAGATAAAGTATTAAAAGATAGTGGATATAGCAATGAAAAAAATGCACAAAATTTTATACCAACGGGAGTAAACTGGGCATATATGTCTACTAATTCCAATAATGAAATTATGTTACCTATATTTATAGTAAGTTTGTTGATTATTTTAACAGGTTATCTTATTATATATAATATTTTTCAGATTTCAGTAATAAAGGATATTAGATCATATGGGCTTTTAAAGACGATAGGCACAACACCAAGGCAGATTAAAAAAATTATTAGAAATCAAGCTTTTCTACTTTCATCTATAGGAATACCAATTGGATTAACATTAGGGTTTATAATTGGAAACCTATTAATGCCATCAATTATGAGTACAACAAACTTTAAAAAAGCGTATATTTCATTTAATCCAATTATTTTCATAGGATCAGCGTTATTTTCATTAATAACAGTTTATATAAGTTGCAAAAAGCCAGGCAAGATTGCAGCAGCGGTTTCTCCAGTAGAAGCGACAAAATATACTGAAGTTTCAATGAAAAATGGAAAGACATTTAGAAAATCAATTGATGGTACTAAGGTTTATAAAATTGCACTTTATAATATTCAAAGAAATAGGAAAAAGACAATTATAGTTATTGTATCTATGTCTTTAAGTCTTATCTTACTAAATTCAGTATATACATTTACTAATAGTTTTAATATGGATAAATATATATCTAAAAATGTAGTTTCAGATTTTTTAGTTGGTCATGCAAATTATTTTAATGTTACAAAGGGATTTCGTAATAACGATGATGTAGTATCAGAAAGTTTGATAAATAATATTAAAGCATTGAATTATTATAAAACTGGTGGGAGAATGTATTATTCAATAGATAAAAATATTATTAACTATATGAATAAAGAGAGGCATGTTCAATTATATGGAGCTGATGATTTCCCTATATCACAAATGGAAATATTGGAGGGGAATATTGATAAGGAAGAGCTTAAAACAGGAAATTATATTTTGGAAGCTGTTACTCCAGATAATAATGGAAGATTTCATGTAGAAAGATTAAAATATGATGTTGGCCAAAAAGTAAGTTTAAGTTTTGGAGATGGCAATGTTAAACAATATGAAGTAATGGCAAAAGTGGGAATAAAAAATAATATGACTGTTAGATATTATCCCTATGAAGATGATGAATATTATCCTGAGATAATTCTTCCATCAAGTGAATTTTGTAAAATGATAAAAGATCCTTTAACTATGACATATATGTATAATGTTGATAAAGAAAGATTAGAAGAAGCAGAGCAATTTATTAAAAATTATACGGATAATGTTGAATCTGATATGAATTATGAATCAAAACAAATTTATATAAATGAGTTTTATAAATTTCAAAGTATGTTTTTACTTGTTGGAGGAGCACTTTCAATTGTTATTGGAGTTATAGGGATAATCAATTTTATAAATGCAATTCTTACTAGTATAATCTCAAGACAAAGAGAATTTGCCATGTTGCAAAGTATTGGAATGACTACCAAACAATTGAGGAGTATGCTTATGTTTGAAGGAGGATTTTATGCAATAGCTACAATTATGGTAAGCAGTATTTTAGGATCAATTATATCACTTGAAGTTATTTCTGCTATTACAAGGGAGATGTGGTTTTGTAAATATAAGTTTATAATATTACCACTTATAATTTCTGCACCAATATTACTTTTATTTGGAGTAATTATTCCTTTAATTGCATATAAATCAACAAGTAAAAAAAGCATTGTAGAAAGACTTAGAGAGTCAGAATAATATTTAGTTAGGCATATGAAAGAAAATAACAAGTCAATGATAATTACACTATTTGTAGTGAGTTTTAATAGGTTATCATGCTGGCTTGTTATTTTTTTGAATGTATTTATTATGATATAATTTATGGGAGATGGTGGTGATAAAGTGGCAACAATATTAATAGTTGAAGATGATAAGATGTTGAATAAAGGACTTACATTTTCTATGAAACAAAGTGGATATAATGTGAAATCAGCTTTTACTAGTAGAGAAGGCAGTAAAATTTTTTTAGAGGATAAAATTGACTTAATAATATTAGATATTAATTTACCAGATAAAAGTGGATTAGATTTGTGTGAAGAAATACGTCAAATGTCAGATAAACCTATATTATTTTTAACTGCTAATGATACAGAGCAAGATATAATAAAGGGTTTTAAAACAGGTTGTGATGATTATATTGCAAAGCCATTTTCAATAGAAATATTAAAACAAAGAATTAATGCAGTTTTAAGAAGAAGTGAAATAAAAGAAGAGAATGTATATAAGAGAGAAAATATTAAAATAAATTTTGATAAGATGGAAGTAAGCAAAAATAATGAGATTGTTAGGTTAACTGCAAAAGAATATAAACTTTTGGAATTACTTTGCAAAAATAAAGGAAAAGTACTGAAGAGAGAAACTATTTTAGAAAAATTATGGGATGTTAATGGAGAATTTATAGATGATAATTCTTTAAGTGTAACAGTTAAGCGTCTACGCCAAAAAATTGAAGAAGATAATAAAAATCCTGAATATATAATTACTGTCTTTGGAATAGGATATATTTGGAGTGATGAAAATTGAGTAAGCTACAGAATGTGATAATTAAATTTTCAATTTTATTATATGTATGTTGTTTGGTATTTGTATTATATTCAGCTTTTGTTATTAAACAGTACAATATTGTAAAATTAAGTATTATTTTTTCTGTATTAATAATTTTAATTTTTAATGGACTTATTTTTTATATGAATAAATATATGTGCTCAATCTTAGAAAAACTTACAGAATTAATAAATAGAATTATAGATGGAAATGAAGAAGAGATATTTTCAGTTTTAAATGATGATTTATTATCAAAACTTCAGAGTCAAACTATTAAATTAACAGGAATTTTAAAGTCACAAAATAATAGATTAGAAAAAGAAAAAGATGAAATTCAATCTTTAATTTCAGATATATCACACCAACTAAAAACACCATTTGCTAATTTAAAATTATATTGTGAACTTTTAAAAAATAATGATATATCAAGTGAAGATAGAAAAGAATTTATTTCAGTAATAAATAATCAGGTTCAAAAGTTAAATTTTTTAATGGAAAGTATGATAAAAATGTCACGTTTAGAAAGTGATATTATTAATCTTAAACCTAAACAAGTCAGTTTAGATGAAATTTGCTTAACAGCAATAAAACAAGTTTATGAGAAAGCAAAACTTAGAAATATTGAAATTGAACTTATTTCAAAAGAAGATATAGCTGTTTTTGTTGATGGAAAATGGACTTCAGAAGCAATTTTTAATATTATCGATAATGCAGTTAAGTATACTGATTATAACGGAAAAATTATAATTAGCACTAATTGTTTTGAAATGTTTGCAATGATAGAAATAAAAGATAACGGAATAGGAATTAAGAAAAAGGAAATAAATAATATCTTTAAACGTTTTTATCGTGGTGAAAATGTGAGTAATGAGGAAGGTGTTGGGATAGGCCTTTATTTATCAAGAGAAATAATTTTAAAACAAGATGGATTTATTAAAGTAAAGTCTGAAAAAGATAAAGGAAGTACATTTTCCTTAATGATGCCATTAGGGCATAAATAGAAATAGTAGATCAATATACAAGTGAAGTGCACCCCGTTAAGTAGATATGGTTAAAATCTATTAACAGGGTGGTTTTTATTCGCCTAAACTAACAAAATTGTAACATTAGTGTTATATTATTCGATGGATGATACATTTAGTAAATAGTAACATAAACTTATAAGATAACTTATGGAGGAAAATTATGAGTAAAGAAGTTTTAAAAGTAGTAAATATAGAAAAATATTATGGGAATAAAGGAAATGTTACTAAGGCTATTAATAATATCAGTTTTGAAGTAGAAGAGGGAGAATTTGTTGGAGTTATGGGTACTTCAGGGAGTGGAAAAACAACCTTATTAAATTGTATTTCAACAATAGATAGTGTAACTAGTGGTCATATTTTTATTAATGATAATGATATAACTGAGCTTAATTCAAAAAAATTAGCTAAATTTAGACGGGAACAGCTGGGTTTTATATTTCAGGATTTTAATCTTTTAGATACTTTAACAGCGTATGAAAATATAGCATTAGCATTAACAATTTGTAAAGTTAATCATAAAGAGATTGATAGAAGGATTAGAAAGATTGCAGAAAAGTTAAATATAAATGATGTGTTAGAAAAGTATCCATATGAAATGTCTGGCGGTCAAAAGCAAAGGATAGCATCAGCAAGAGCTATTATAACAAATCCATCTTTAATATTAGCCGATGAACCAACAGGAGCATTAGATTCAAATTCAGCTAAAATGCTTCTTGAAAGTTTAAATGATTTAAATAAAAATTTAAATGCAACAATAATGATGGTAACGCATGATGCATTTACAGCAAGTTATGCAAGTAGAATTTTATTTATAAAGGATGGTAAGATATTTAATGAAATTATTCGTGGTAATGATTCAAGAAAAGTATTTTTTGATAGAATAATTGAAGTAGTAACTCTTCTTGGAGGTGACGCAAGAGATGTATTTTAAACTAGCTATTAAAAACTTAAAGAGGAGTTTTAAAGATTATACAATTTATTTTTTTACTTTGATATTTGGGGTATGTATATTTTATAGCTTTAATTCTATAGAATCACAGAAATTAATGATGAAAATAAGTGAAGATTATGAAAATGCCTTTGATTTAGTAAATACAGTTATGAATATAGTGTCTATATTTATCTCTTTTATTCTAGGATTTTTAATTATTTATGCTAATAATTATTTAATAAGAAGAAGAAAAAAAGAATTTGGTGTTTACATGATATTAGGTATGGAAAGTAAAAGTTTATCAAGAATAATATTTCTAGAAACTCTATTAGTTGGAATATTATCACTAGGTATAGGATTAATAATTGGAGTGTTTTTATCTCAAGGTTTATCTGTTTTAACAGCAGAGATGTTTAATGTTAATCTGATACAGTTTAAATTTATTTTTTCTATAAGTGCATGTGTTAAAACAATAATATGTTTTGGATTAATATATTTAATTGTATTAATATTTAACTCATTTTCAATTAGAAAAGTAAAGCTTATAAATTTATTAACAGTTGCTAAGAAAAATGAGACACTTAAAATTAGAAATAAAAAAATATCAATTCTATTTTTTATTATAAGTATTTTAATGATAATATCTGCTTACTATATAATATTAACTGATGGAATGGCAGTACTAGGAAAAAATATTACTATTTCATTTATATTAGGAGCTATAGGAACATTTTTATTTTTCTTTTCATTATCAGGATTGTTAATAAAATTAGCTCAAAGTAATAAAAAGCAGTATTTTAAGAATTTAAACATGTTTGTATTAAAACAAATAAATAGTAAAATAAATACAACATTTATATCTATGGCTTTTATATGTCTAATGTTATTTTTAGCTACAAGTATGTTATCAGGTGGACTTGGACTTAATAAAGGTTTAAATGAAAATATTAAAGATTTAACTCAGTTTGATGCAACTTTTTGTAATATGAAAGGGGAAGATGTTAAAAATATCTTAGGTGATAAAGGTTTAAATTTAAATGAATACACAGATAAGTATGTTAGTTATAACATATATGATAATAAATTTGGATATAGAGATTTGTTGAATAAGTATTTAACAGAAAAAGAAAATTCTTATTATAAAATTTATGTAAATGAAGATATACCAGTAATGAAACTTTCAGAGTTTAATAACATAATGAAAATGTTAAATAAACAACCCATTAAGCTTGAAGAAAATGAGTACACAGTATTTACAGATGATAATGAAAATAAAGATTTATTAGAAAAAAGTTTACAAGATAAAACTGAAATTAATATAAATAATCATAATTTAGTACCATCTAATATGAAAGTTTTAGATGTTGTTATTTACAATGATATAATAAAACATAACTTAGCAACTATAATAGTAAATGATTCAGTACTTGAAGGAGTAGTTCCAGTTAGATCATTTTTAAATTTAGATTATAAACTTGGTGATAATAATATAGAAAATAATTTAAATGAAGCTATAGATAAATTTGATAATGAAACAAAAAGGGAGATTGGTTATAAAACTAAAAATCAAGTATTAGCACAATCAGCAGGAATAGCTGTTACATTATCTTATTTATCAATATATATAGGAATAATATTTTTAATAACATCAGCGGCTGTTTTAGCTCTTCAACAATTATCTGAATGTGATAATAATATAGAAAGATATAAACTTCTTACTAAAATAGGCGTAGATGAGAATATGATAAATAAATCTTTATTAGTTCAAATAGGAATATATTTCATGGTGCCTTTATCACTTGCAATTATTCATTCGATTGTAGGTATAAAATTGGCATCTCAAATGGTAACAATATTGGTGGGTGTAGGCATTGTTAATAATGTAATATTTACAGCTATATTATTAGTAGTTATATATGGTGGATATTTTATGTCTACATATTTAGGAACCAAGAAAATGATAAAACAATATATTTAATTAGAACATATATATAAATATCTCTAAATAATTTAAAGTGTTATTTAGAGATATTTTTTTATTCTTTAGAAAATTATATATTTTAAAATCTGTAGATAACTTCTAGAATATCTTGTTTTAGAGGTATTATAAGTATCATCTAAAACCGCACCATTATTCCTGCACTACGTTTGGAACGGGTACATGGCTAAAAAAAATCGACGTTCCACAGTCGCTTAGCGATTTTTTTATTTAATTTATTAAAATAAGTAAATAATATATTAATACTGTATTAGGAATTTTACATATAAACAAAAAAACAGTATTTATCACTAAAATTTAATAAAATAATAATTTTTAATAGCAATATCATACGTTTTTTATAAAAACACAATTTATCATACGATTATTTTAATTAAAATGTAATTTGTTAAAAAAAGACACATATGTATAGGGAGAGGAGTGAATAAAATAAGATAGGGGGAATCAAAAAATGAAAGTCATAAGACTAAAAAAACTTTTAGCTGGATTAGTTGTAACTACAATGTCATTATCCTTTTTAGGAGTACCAGCACATGCAAAAACAATTACAAATAAAGATCAAAAAAAAGTGGTAAGACAAAGTAGTAAGAAAGATTTAAAGAGAAAGATAATAGGATATTTTCCGGAGTGGGCTTATAAAAGTGAAGTTCAGGGATATTTTAATGCAACTAATTTACAATGGGATTCATTAACCCATATTCAATACTCATTTGGATTAGTAGATCCATATACTAATAAAATAAAGTTAGGTGATAAACATGCAGCATTAGAAGAAGATTTTGCTGATTATGATTTATCTTATAAAGGGAAAAAAATAGAGCTTGATCCTACACTACCATATAAAGGTCATTTTAATGTATTACAAACTATGAAAAAAAATTATCCTAATGTTAAATTGTTAATGTCTGTAGGTGGATGGGCAGGATCACGTGGCTTTTATACTATGCTAGATACAGATGAAGGAATAGATACTTTTGCAGATTCATGTGTTGATTTTATAAGAAAATATAATTTTGATGGAATAGATATTGACTTCGAATATCCATCATCTACAAGTCAATCAGGAAATCCAGCAGATTTTGACTTATCAGAACCTAGAAGAGCTAAATTAAATGAAAGATATAATATATTAATGAAAATATTAAGAGAAAAAATAGATGAAGCATCTGAAAAATATAATAAAGATTATATTTTATCAGCAGCTGTTACTGCATCTCCTTGGGTTCTTGGAGGAGTTAATGATAACACATATGCTCAATATTTAGATTTTCTAAGTGTAATGTCTTATGATTATCATGGAGGATGGAATGAATATGTTGAAAACTTAGCAGGTATTTATCCAGATTCAGCAGATAGAGAGACAGCATCACAAATAATGCCTACACTTTGCATGGATTGGGCATATAGATTCTATAGAGGAGTATTACCATCTGAAAAAATAATAATGGGTATTCCATATTATACAAGAGGATGGGAAAACGTTCAAGGTGGAGAAAATGGACTTCATGGTTCAAGTAGAACACCGGCATCAGGAAAATATAATATTTGGGGTGATGATTTAGACAATGATGGAGAATTAGAACCAGCAGGTGCTAATCCATTATGGCATGTGTTAAATCTTATGGAAAAGGATCCTAATTTAAAACTATATTGGGATGATGTTGAAAAGGTACCACATGTTTGGCAAAGTAAAGAAAGAGTTTTTTTATCTTTTGAAAATGAAAAATCTATTGATGAAAGAGTTAAGTATATAAAAAATAAAAATCTTGGTGGAGCTTTAATTTGGGTAATGAATGGTGATTATGGATTAAATCCTAATTATGTAGAAGGATCTGATAAGATAAATGAAGGTAAATATACATTTGGAGATACATTAACTAAAAAGTTAAGCAATGGATTAAAAAATATTGGAAGTTGTAAAGAGACAAATGATGATAGCACTAGTTCATTAGAACCAGTAAATGTTGAGGTAAGTTTAGGTGGAAAATATGATCATCCTAATTATACTTATGATATAAAAATAAAAAATTGTACTGATAAAAAAATAGATGGCGGATGGAATGTATCATTTGATTTACCTAAATCAGCGTTATATAAATCTTCATGGGGAGGAACATATTCTTTAAAGGATAATGGAGATTTTAAAACAGTTACAATAAAATCAGGTAATTGGCAAAGTATTGAACCAGGTGCAACTGTTACAATTCAAGGAATGATTGGATTATGCTTCTCAGGAGTTAGAAATATAACATTTAATGGTATGAATCCAATAGGACCTAGCATTGATAAAGTTAAAGAAATAGAAATTGATGAATTAAGAGATATAATTGAAGAAGTACCAAATGAAACAATAGAAGAAGGCTCAAAAGAAATAACTGAAGAATTACCAAAAGAAATAACATCAAATGAACCAACAATAAAAGAAGAAATAAAAGAAATGGAGGATGATAAGTTAAAAGAAAAAACAATAGATAATACAGAAGAATTGCAAAAAGAAACAAAAGTGGATGAAGAAGTAATAGAAGATAATTTAAAAGATGAATCTATAGATAATTCTGAAAAAGAAATAAAAAATAATTCAAGAGAAGTAATAGAAAATAATTAAATTTAGAATTAAGATTGTGCCAACATTTTGCTAATAATAGCCCGAAATGTTGGCATTTTTATAATTGCCTATGTTTTAAGTGAATGTTGATATTGTAGTATAAACAAAGTTCTTAGTCTCAGTGAAACTTGCTTTTAACTGAGAGTTAGAAATTGTTATCCAGGAGCGTGTAGCTGTTATGAAGTTACATATACTAGCTATCGGATAAAGCTCATGAATAGAATTGAAATAGGAAACTTGACGATTTAGAAAACTAATTTCAACATATATAAATAAAAACATTACAAGTATAAAGATCGACGACTAGTGACAATAGTTATCGGAAATTTTTGTTTAATTTATCATTTTAATAAATGAAATAATACATAGTAAGTTGTAATCATGATATTGAAAATAAAAAAAGACATTATCAAAATGAGAAAAAAGGTTATCAAAATGATAATGATTAGAGTTTTAATGATATATAAAATGAGTTTAATTATTAGAAAGTTGAAAAAAGTTAGCAAAAACAAGGTTTTTAATTGGCACAAGTATTGCGTAATAATATTTATGAGAATTATTGTAAACGTATAACTATGATTCTGGTATAAGGGGGAGGTTTTTATGGAGTTAAATGAGAAGTCTTTGCTTTTTCAATTTGAAGGTAGACCAGAGTTGAAAGAAATAGTCCCATTAGGATTACAACATGTTGTAGCTATGATTATTGGATGTGTTACTCCAGCTATAATAGTGGCAGGTATATCTGGATTAAATCCAGAAGATAAAATTTTACTTGTTCAATCATCATTATTTTTTGCTGGTATAGCAACTTTAATTCAACTTTTTCCTATATTTAGAGTAATAGGATCAAGATTGCCTATAATTATAGGGACAAGTTTTGCATATGTACCAACGTTAATAGCTATAGCTGATGAATTTAATATTGCAACAATTTTTGGAGCGCAAGTAATTGGAGGAGTAGTAGCTATTATTTTTGGAATATTTGTTAAAAAGTTAATTAAGTTTTTTCCATTAATAGTAACAGGAACTGTTATATTCTCAATAGGTTTATCATTATATTCAGTTGCTATTAGGTATATAGCTGGTGGAGCTGGAAGTCCAACTTTTGGTTCACCTAAAAATTGGGGAGTAGCACTTATAACTTTATGTGTAGTAATCTTTCTAAATTATTTTACTAAAGGCTCATTAAAACTTGCATCTGTATTAGTAGGAATTGTTGTAGGATATATTGTTGCTTTATGTTTAGGAATGGTTTCTTTTACAGATCTTCAATCAGCAGGGTGGGTACAAATACCTAAATTCATGCATTTTGGTATGAGTTTTAATGCTACAGCAATTATATCCATGGTTATAATGCATATTGTAAATTCAGTTCAAGCAATAGGAGATTTTTCTGCTACTACTGGAGGCGGAATGAATAGAGTTCCTACAGATCAAGAACTTTCAGGAGGAATAATTGGTAATGGTATTAGTAGTATTGTGGGAGCATTTTTTGGAGGTATGCCTACTGCAACATTTAGTCAAAATGTTGGAATAGTAACTATGAATAAAGTTATAAATAGAAGTGTATTTGTATTTGCTTCAATAGTTATTATAATATCAGGGATAGTACCTAAATTTGCATCAATATTAACAAGTATTCCACAATGTGTACTTGGAGGAGCTACATTATCAGTTTTTGCAACTATTACAATGACTGGAGTTAAGATGATTTCATCAATTAAACTTACAGCTAGGAATACTGCTATTGTAGGCTTATCAATTGCTTTAGGTGTTGGTATAGTTCAAGTTCCAGATGCTTTAGCTTTATTCCCAGGTTGGTTTATATCAATCTTTGGAAAATCTTCAATAGTTGTAACTACATTAGTAGCAATAGCTTTAAATTTAATTTTACCTAAAGATGAGATAAATGAAAAAAGTGTTAATGAATAATAGAATATAAATAATAAAGATAGCGGGAAAGAGCTAATAGATTTGAAATATAATTTTTAAAATCTATTAGCTCTTTTTTTATGCGTAGGAACGTATAGAATTTTTGAAGCCTGAAAGGCTGATAAAATCTAAGATAAATGATATATTTTGCAGAAATCCTGTGGCTTTCAACCACAATTGTTCATTTAAATATAGCGTAGCCACTTTATTATTGTACATAAAATTATAATTAACAAAGTAAGACTAAAGTTATTCTTATATTATTTTAGTATAAATAATGAATACTATATATAAGTTTAAATAAAGTTTGTTCATTAATATAAATCTTAGAATATTTATAAATGGTATGATTAACTAGTTTAGTAAGGAACTTATATAGAAAAATTTATGATATATATGCTTCTAACTAGATATTATTAATTAAAGATATAATTTTCTATAAAAGTTGTATAAAGATTACAAATGTAATAACTTAATTAGAACATATATATTAAAGATAAAAAACAGATTGATATGCTTAGAGTTATCATGGTACTATATGGTATAATAGTAAAGTATTTAAAAATAAAAACGATAAGAAAAACAACAAATTAAAAACAAATATTAGAATATAATAGGTGGGTTCAGAAATGAAGATAAATTTAATAGATATAAAAGAAATAATAAATAAATATTCTGTATTACTATCAAATCTATTAACAATAGATGTTGAGATAGTTGATGATAAATTAATAAGAGTTGCTGCAACAGGAATATATGAAAATAGAATCGGAGAAAACATAAGAGATCAAGGATATGTATATAGTAAAGCTTTGGATACTGGTAAAACGCTAGTGATAGAAAATCCAGGTAAAGATAAATTATGTGATGAATGTAAGAAAAAGGGCAATTGCAATGAATTTATGGAAATATGTGTACCTATTAAATATGAAGAAAGTACATTTGGAGTAATCGGTTTAGTATGTTCTAATCAAGATCAAAAAGAAAAATTAAAAAGTAATTTAACTATTATGATTAAATTCTTAGAGCAGATAGCTGAGTTCATTTCAATTAAAGTAATAGAACAAAATCAAATACTAGAAAATGAAAACAGTATCAAATTTTTAAAGGAAATAATAAATTCTGTAGATGATGGAATTATAACTGTAGATATAAAAGATGAAATAATAATAGCAAATAATAATGCATTAAAGATATTAAAAGTTAAGCCAAATATAATAGGCAAAAAAATAACAATAGAAGAAACTGATGAATACACTCCTAAAGGAGGTATTTATAATTTTAATATTGAAAATGAAAAATTTAAAATTATAGGGAAAGTAGTAAACAACTATATAAATAATAAAGATTGTAATAAAATAATTGTTTTTAAAGAATTAATTACTATTGAAGAAGAAATAAAAAAGAATAGTATAAATTGTGATTCAATAGTTGGACAAGCAAACAATATAATAGAACTTAAAAAGAAAATAAAAAAAGTGTCATATACTGATGCTACAATATTAATCACAGGAGAAAGTGGTACAGGAAAAGAATTGGTAGCTAGGGCAGTACATTCAGAGGGGAATAGAAAAAACATGCCATTTATAGCAATAAATTGTGGTGCTATTCCAGAAAATTTATTAGAAAGTGAACTTTTTGGATATGTTAAGGGTGCATTTTCAGGAGCAAGTTCTTCTGGTAGAATAGGTAAGTTTGAGCTTGCTAATAATGGAACAATTTTCTTAGATGAAATAGGTGATATGCCATTATATCTACAAGTAAAAATTTTAAGAGTATTACAAGAAAAAACAATTGTAAAAATAGGTTCTAATAAGTTAATAAAATTAAATATAAGAGTAATAGCAGCTACAAATAAAAATTTAAAAAAATTAGTTGATGAAGGTAAATTTAGAGCAGATTTGTATTATAGGTTAAATATAATTCCTATTGAAGTACCAAGTTTAAGGGATAGAGAAGATGATGTTTTATTAATAACAAAAATGTTAGTTGAAAAATATAATGTAAGATGCAACAAGTATATACATACTATAGATAAAGAAATAATAAAAATCTTTAAGGATTATAGTTGGCCAGGGAATATAAGAGAATTAGAAAATATAGTAGAGTTTATGGTAAGCTTATCAGGAGAAAATGGCATACTTGAAAAGTCTATGTTACCAACATCATTTGTACAAAGTTATAATGAAGAACTTAAAAATAGAAATGATGAAATATGTATGGATGATGACATAATGAAATTAAAAGACATTGAAAGAATATACATTAAAAAAGCTTTGGATAAGTATGGAAATTCGACTAAAAGTAAAATGAAAGTAGCAAAAAAATTAGGTATAGGAATAGCCACTTTATATAGAAAAATAGAGGAATAAAATATAATTTATCATTATGATAAAATATATTTTATTATGTTAAATTTAGTAGAATAAAGTAAGTTTTAAACTAGGAATATAAGAGAAATTAACAGACTAAGTATATAGGTGTAATGGTCTGTTATTTTTTTATTTGTCTTATTATTTTGATAAAAATAATTATCAAAATGATAATTATTTACTTTAAAATCAAAATAAGTGATTAAAATAATGTGATTAAGTAAGGTATAAGGGGGATTTTCTATAAAAATTAAAGAAAATATTTCAGAATTTTGGCAAGGTAATTGCTACAGTAATAGTTAGTGGTGATACATAAATAAAATCACTACAAAAACAGTGACATAAAATAATATTTTTTATAAAAGGCGGGGGAATAAATATGGATTTTGAAAACATTAAGTTAAAAGCAAAAGCTTACGAAGCAGATATGACAAAATTTTTAAGGGATTTAATTTCTATCCCAGGAGAAAGTGCTAATGAAGAGTTAGTGATAAAGAGAATATCACAAGAAATGGAAAAGCTTGGCTTTGATAAAGTTGAAATCGATAATATGGGAAATGTTTTAGGATATATGGGAACTGGTAAAACCCTAATTGCTTATGATGCGCATATAGATACTGTTGGAATAGGTGAAATAAGTAATTGGAAGTTTGATCCTTACAAAGGATATGAAAATGAAGAAGAAATAGGTGGTCGTGGAGCTTCAGATCAATTAGGTGGAATAGTTTCTGCAACTTATGGAGCAAAAATAATGAAAGATTTAAATCTTTTATCTGATAAGTATACAGTATTAGTAACTGGTACAGTACAAGAAGAAGATTGTGATGGATTATGTTGGCAATATATTCATAATGAAGATAAAGTAAAACCAGAATTTGTTGTAATAACTGAACCAACTAATGGAAATATTTATAGAGGTCAACGTGGCCGTATGGAAATAAGAGTTGAAGTTAAGGGTATATCTTGTCATGGATCTGCTCCAGAACGTGGAGATAATGCAATTTATAAAATGGCTGATATATTACAAGAAGTTAGAGTATTAAATGATAACTTACATTATGATGAATTCTTAGGAAAAGGAACTGTAACAGTTTCAGAAATATTCTTTAATTCACCATCACGTTGTGCAGTAGCAGATATGTGTGCAGTTTCTTTAGATCGTAGATTAACTGATGGAGAGACTTTTGAATCAGCATTAGAAGAAGTAAGAAATCTTCCATTTGTTAAAAAATATAATGCAGAAGTAACTATGTATAAATATGAAAGACCAAGTTGGACAAACCTTGTATATCCAACAGACTGTTATTTCCCAACTTGGGTAATACCTGAAGATGCACCAGCAACTAAAGCTATGGTTGAAGCTTATGAAGGAATGTATGGAAAACCATTAGTAGATAAATGGACATTCTCAACTAACGGAGTATCAATAATGGGTAGATATGGAATCCCATGTATAGGATTTGGACCAGGAAAAGAAGAAGAAGCACATGCTCCAAATGAAAAGACTTGGAAAGCTGATTTAGTAAGATGTGCTGCTGTATATGCTGCAGTACCAACAATTTATTGTAGCAATAAATAAAGATAAATAAGACTATGTTTTAAGAGTAACATTATTAAAAATATAATCATTAATAAAAAATAAATAAAGAAGAAATATTGGAGGAATTACGATGAGTATAATAGATAAATATATTGAAAAATTAAATACATTAGATTTTAAGGACATGTATAATAATGATTTTATGTTAACTTGGGATAAAACTGATGATGAGCTTCAAGCTGTTTTTACAATAGCAGAAACTTTAAGAAAGTTAAGAGAAAATAATGTATCTCCAAAGATATTTGATAGTGGACTTGGAATTTCACTATTTAGAGATAATTCAACAAGAACAAGATTTAGTTTTGCATCTGCATGTAATCTTTTAGGTCTTGAAGTACAAGATTTAGATGAAGGTAAATCACAAGTAGCTCATGGAGAAACAGTAAAAGAAACTGCTAATATGATTTCATTCATGGCTGATGTTATTGGTATTCGTGATGATATGTTTATTGGAAAAGGACATACTTACATGAAAAATGTTTCAGAATATGTTCAAGAAGGTAATGAAAATGGAACATTAGAACAAAGACCAACTCTTGTTAATTTACAATGTGATATAGATCATCCAACACAAGTAATGGCAGATACACTTCATTTAATAAATGAACTTGGTGGTGTTGAAAATCTAAAAGGTAAAAAGGTTGCTATGACTTGGGCTTATTCACCATCATATGGTAAACCACTTTCAGTTCCACAAGGTGTTATCGGACTATTAACTAGATTTGGAATGGAGGTTGTGTTAGCTCATCCAGAAGGCTATGAAGTTATGGGTGAAGTTGAAGAAGTTGCAAAGAAAAATGCAGAAAAATCAGGTGGATCATTTACAAAAACAAATTCTATGGAAGAAGCATTTAAGGATGCTGATATAGTATATCCAAAGAGCTGGGCTCCTTATATTGCAATGGAAAAAAGAACAGATTTATATGCAAAAGGAGATCAAGCTGGTATTGATGAATTAGAAAAAGAATTACTAAAACAAAATGAAGAGCACATTGATTGGCAATGTACTGAAGAATTAATGAAGCTTACTAAAGATGGTAAGGCTATCTACATGCATTGCTTACCAGCTGATATCACAGGAGTAAGCTGTGAAACAGGAGAAGTTGATGCTAGTGTATTTGATAGATATAGAAAATCTTTATATAAAGAAGCAAGCTTTAAACCATACATTATAGCAGCTATGATTTTCTTAAGTAAGGTTAAAAATCCTCAAGAGACTTTAAAGAAATTAGTTGAAAAAAATAAACCACGTCACTTTGAATAAGCTCACAATTTTATATTTGTTTAAGTAAAATTATTTATGAAAACGTATTTGATTAGGAGTTTCTTTTTAGAAATAAATTAATTTATTATTTGTTTCAGAATTAATAAGGCTCTTTTGGAAAATCCATAAGAGCCTGTATTTAACCCTAATATTAGGATTTTAAAACATAAATAGTGAGGTGGGAAATATGAAAAAAAAGATTGTAATTGCATTAGGTGGAAATGCATTAGGCAATACATTAGAAGAACAGATGAATGCTGTAAGAACTACTGCTAAAGCAATAGTTGATTTGATTGAAGATGGAAATGAAGTTGTTATTTCTCATGGAAATGGCCCTCAAGTTGGAATGATAAATGTAGCTATGAGTGAGCTTCATAAATTAGATCATAAATATTCTATTTGTCCTATGTCAGTCTGTGTAGCTATGAGTCAAGGATATATAGGATATGACTTACAAAATCAAATTAGAGAAGAGTTATTAAATAGAAATATAAATAAGGATGTTTCAACTATTATTACACAAGTTGAAGTAAATCCAGAAGATGAGGCTTTTAAAAATCCAACTAAGCCAATTGGTAGTTTCATGACAAAGGAAGAAGCTGAAATTGCCATTAAAAAGGGAGACAAAGTAATTGAAGATGCTGGTAGGGGATATAGAAGAGTTGTTGCATCACCAAAACCAGTAGGTATTGTAGAGATAGGAACAATTAAAAATTTAATTAAAGATGGTCAAGTTGTAATTGCTTGTGGTGGGGGTGGAATCCCTGTTATAAAGGAAGGAAATCATTTAAAAGGCGTAGGAGCTGTAATTGATAAAGATTTTGCTAGTTGTACACTTGCAAAAGAACTTGATGCAGATTGTTTAATTATTTTAACTGCTGTTGAAAAAGCTGCTATAAATTTTGGCAAAGAAAATGAACAATGGTTAGCTGATGTCAATGTAACTGATATGAAAAAGTATGTAGAAGAAGGTCATTTTGCACCAGGTTCAATGAAACCAAAGGTAGAAGCGGGAATAGATTTTGCTTCTTCAAAAGAAGGTAGATATTCATTAATTACTCTTCTTGAGAAAGCAAAGGATGGAATAAATGGTAAGACTGGTACTAGAATAAAGGGTTAGAAAGTTTTAACTATAACGCTAATTGGAGGCGAGATTATGGAAAATATATTATGGAAAAAAAATACACTACCTAAAATTAATAATGAGAACTTATTAGATTTTTTAAGCAAAGAGGAAATAACTAAAGCTAGAGAGTTTCATAAAAGTTTCCCTCAATATGAAGAAACACCATTAGTTAATTTAGAAAATTTAAGTAAGGACATAGGATTAGGTGGAATTTATATAAAAGATGAGTCATATAGATTTGGATTAAATGCATTTAAGGTATTAGGTGGATCTTTTGCTATGGCAAAGTATATGGCACAAAAATTAAATAAAGATATATCTGAATTACCTTATGAAAAATTAATTTCACCAGAGTTAAGAGAAGAACTTGGAGAAATTACATTTGTAACTGCTACAGATGGTAATCATGGAAGAGGCGTTGCTTGGACTGCAAATAAATTAAAGCAAAAATCAGTAGTTTATATGCCAAAAGGATCATCAAAAACAAGATTAGAGAATATCAGAAAAGAAGGTGCAGAGGCTTCTATAACTGACATGAACTATGATGATGCAGTAAGACTTGCAGCAAAATATGCAAGTGAAAATAATGGTATAGTTATACAAGATACTGCATGGGAAGGTTATGAAGAAATTCCAGCATGGATAATGCAAGGTTATGGAACTATGGGACTTGAAGCATTAAACCAATTAGTTGAATATGGAGTTGAAAGACCAACTCATATATTTATACAAGCTGGTGTAGGTTCTTTAGCAGGTGCAATTCAAGGATTCTTTGCTTCTGTATTTAATGGAAATTGTCCAAAGACAGTAATAGTAGAATCAAATTTAGCAGATTGTTTATATAAATCAGCAATGGCTAATGATGGATCTTTAAAAGCAGTAGGCGGAGATATGCAAACAATAATGGCTGGTTTAGCTTGTGGAGAAGCAAATACAATTGGTTGGAAAGTTTTAAAGGAATATTCTGATACATTTGTTTCATCTCCAGATTATGTTGCAGCAAATGGTATGAGAATACTTGGTAACCCATTAAGAGGAGATAAAAAAGTTACTTCAGGTGAATCAGGTGCTGTTACTTTAGGATTACTTTATGAGATAATGAAGAATGATAAATATAAAGATTTAAAAGAGTCATTAGAATTAGATGAAAATTCAAAAGTATTATTATTTAGTACAGAGGGAGATACAGATCCAAATAAATATAAAGATATAGTTTGGAAAGGTGAACATAATAAATAAAAATTATAGTTAAAGAGGGTGGCATGATGCTATTAGTTGGAAATGGAAGGGTAATAACTCAAGATTATAAAAAGCCCTATTTAGAAGATGGTTGTATTGCAATAGAAGATAATATTATTCTAGAAGTTGGCAATACAAATGAGCTTAAAAGAAAGTATAAAGATTATGAGTTTATAGATGCAGAAGGAAAAGTTATAATGCCTGGATTAATAAATACTCATCATCATATATATAGCGCATTTGCAAGGGGATTAATATTAAATAATCCTCCATCAAAAAATCTAATTGATATTCTTGAAAATGTTTGGTGGAAAATAGATAAGAAATTAACTTTAGAAGATGTTAAATACAGTGCTTATACAACTTTAATTGATTGTGTAAAAAATGGAGTTACTACAGTATTTGATCATCATGCTAGCCCTATGTCAGCAAGTAGAAGTTTGTTTACTATAGCAGATGCAGCTACTCATTTAGGTATTAGAGGGGTTTATGCTTATGAAGTTTCCGATAGAGATGGCGAAGAAATTTTAAATAATGGTATAGAAGAAAACGTTAACTTTATTAAAGCTTCAAGTAAAAGAGCTGATGATATGGTAAAAGGTATGTTTGGAATGCATGCATCATTTACCCTTAGTGATGAAAGTTTAAGAAAATGTGTGGATAGCATGAAAGGTCTTGATGCAGGATATCATATTCATGCAGCAGAAGGAATTGAAGATTTAAATGATTCCTTGAAAAATAATAGTAAGAGAGTAATTGAAAGATTAAATGATTTTGGAATTTTAGGAGAAAAAACAATAGCAGCACATTGTATTCACATTAATAAAAGAGAGATTGATATTTTAAAAGAAACAAATACTAATGTAGTTAATAGTCCAGAGTCTAATATGGGAAATGCTGTTGGCTGTGCACCAGTAATAGAAATGATTAAAAATGCAGTAGTAGTTGGTCTTGGAACTGATGGATATACATCAGATATGCTTGAATCAATGAAGGTTGAAAATATAATCCATAAACATAATTTATGTGACTCCAATGTAGGATTTGTAGAAAGTAGCAAAATGTTATTTGAAAATAATAGAGATATAGCATCTAAATATTTTAATAAACCACTTGGAATATTAAGAGAGGGTGCATATGCGGATTTAATAATTGTTGATTATAATCCATTAACACCAATGAGTGAACAAAATTTAAATGGACATATATTATTTGGAATGAGTGGAAGATGTGTAGATACAACAATTATTAATGGTAAAGTTATAATGCAAAATAGAAGAATTATGACATTAAATGAAAATAAAATATTTGAGCAGTCAAGAGAAATTTCTGGAAAATTATGGAGGTCTATTAATTAAAAGGAGATTTTGATGAAAACAAAAATTGGATTGAAACAATGGTTAGTAAAAATGTCAGTAGATATACTAGGATTATTTTTGTGTGCAGCAGGAATTGTATTAGCAATACAAAGTAATCTTGGACCAAGTCCGTGGGATGTTTTACAGGTAGGATTGTCAATTCAGTTACCAATTTCAATAGGACAAGCATCTCAACTTGTCTCAATAACGATATTAGCTTTTACATGGTATAAAGGTATAATACCAGGAGTTGGTACTTTGGCTGAAGCCTTTTTTATAGGATTCTTTATTGACTTAATTTATAAGTATATTCCAATTAATACACCAGAAGAAATTCTATTTAGAATACTAATGCTAATAATTGGAGTAGCAATGCTTGCTTTTGGAATAGTTACAGCGCTAAAAGCAGGATTGGGAGTAGGTTCGAGGGATCAATTAATGGAGTATTTAATAGGGAAAACTGGTAAAAGCGTTGAAAAAGTGAGACCAGTTATGGAATTAACAGCCTTAGTAATAGGAGCGGTTTTGAAAGGACCTATTGGAATTGGATCAATTTTTGTAGCAACATTTATTGGATATTTAATACGTTTTTCAGCAAAAATATTACATTATAATTTTGATGCATATAGTCATTATACTTTGTTGGATATGTGGGATAATAGTAATTTTAGTAAAAATAAAAATATTGTAAATAAAAATGTATAGCGATTATAAATAAAATAATATTTATTAAATTAATATAAGAAAAGTACAAGATTTAAAAAGCACAATAGACAAGATTAATTTTATATAAGGTTTTATAGGGGGAACAGTATTATGGCAAAGTTAAAAGTTAATATACTTGGAATGGAATTTAATAACCCAATATTTACAGCAGCAGGACCTGGTGCAAAAGATGGGGAACTATGTGTTTCAGCGGTTAAAGGAGGTGCTGGTGGATTAGTTACAAAAACAATATCTGAAAAGCCAGCAGCAGTTCCAAGACCTTGTATGGCAAAAACAAATGCAGGTTTTTTAAATACAGAACTTTGGTCAGAGCTTCCAAAGGAACAATGGGTAGAAAAAGAATATAAAAGAGCAAAGGAAGCAGGAGTACCAATGATAGTAAGCATGGGATACACTGCAGATCAAATAAAAAAAGTTGCACCTTTAGTAAGACCATATGCAGATGCAGTTGAATTATCAACTCATTATGTTGGAACTGATATTGCTCCAATAGTTGAAGCAATGAAGGCAGCTAAAGCAGCACTTGATTGTCCTGTATTTATGAAAATGAGTCCTCATACAGATATTCAAAAAATAGCTAAAGCATTAGAAGAAGCAGGAGCAGATGGACTTGTAATGATAAATTCAGTAGGACCATGTATGGCTATTGATATAGAAACAGGATATCCAATCATGGGAAGTGAAAAGGGATATGGATGGTTATCAGGATCAGCAGTAAAGCCGGTAGCTATTAGAAATATTTATGATGCTTCTAAGGTAATAAAGATACCAATAATAGGTGTTGGAGGAATTACTTCTGGTAAGGATGCAGCAGAAATGTTAATGGCAGGTGCACAATCTGTTCAAGTTTGTACAGAAGCTATTTTAAAAGGACCAAGCGTTTATGGAAAAATTGCTAAGGAATTAAATGATTTCTTAGATAGTCATGGATACAAGGACGTAAATGAAATAATAGGACTTGCTCATAAAAAATCTGAAGAGAGAAAGTTTAGAGCAGAATCAATACCACCTACTGTAAAACAAGATCTTTGTATAAAATGTGGAACTTGTAAAACAAGCTGTGTATATGAAGCAATAGAAGTTGGAGAAGAATTAATCATCGATAGTAATAAATGTTTTGGATGTGGATTATGTGTAACTAGATGTCCAAAGAATGCATTATCAATGCAATATAATTAAAATGAAAATTAACATATCTGGCTATGTTTTAAAACTGTGTTGACATTGTAATATAAAGCTCATGGACAGAATTGGAACAGGAAACTTGACTCATATACATTCGTCCAGTAAGTTCGAGAAACAAAATATAAAATTTTGACTCTCACTTAAGAACACTAAAATAAAGCTTAGTCCAATTAATGCATGTTCCCAATCAAAGATTGTTGACAAGCAATTAATTGTACAAATCTTCATTAAAAGTTCTAAAAAGCAAATTCCAATGCCAGTTCGCTCTTATATTAACAATATCAACATTCATTTAAAAGCCGTTAAAATAAACAAATCCTAAGAATGCAGAAGAGTAATTTGAAAGTGGAGTTATTATGCCATGTGCCTAACATCCACTAAAAATACATTTTATAAAATTATAAAAAACCGGAAAGTAAAAGGAAAAGGAGAATTTATTATGAAGAAAATAATTAATACACCAAATGCACCAGAAGCAATAGGACCATATTCACAAGGAGTAATTATAGATAAGTTAGTATATACATCTGGACAATTACCTATAAATCCAAATACAAAGGTTATGGCAACAGAGATAAAAGAAGCAACTAAGCAAAGTATAGAAAATTGTAAGGCTATTTTAGAAAATGCAGGTACAACTCTTGAAAATGTAATTAAAACTACAGTTTTTGTAAAAGATTTAAATGATTTTTCAGCAGTAAATGAAGTATATGCACAATATTTCACACAAAATTTTCCTGCAAGAAGTTGTGTACAAGTAGCTAAATTACCAATGGATGCGCCGGTAGAGGTAGAGGTTATTGCTACATTAATATAATTAATATGATTAATATGATGAGGTAGAAATCTACCTCATCATATTAATTATATTCTGTTTTTTTATTATTTAGAAATTTATATTTTTAAATAATATGTGGATAATTCAGCTTATATTTTGTTTAATGTTTAAGAAATAAACCTAAAGAATAAAAACTAATCATAAAAGGGAATTTATTTATGTATAAAAATATATTTATTACAGGTAAAATACAATGTGGAAAAAGTACATTAATTAATAAAATGCTAGATGAATTAAAAATTGCTTATTCAGGCTATAGAACATTACCTTATTATATAAAAGAAGAAAAAAGTGGTTACTATATAGAAGGTATTAATTTAAAGCGTAAATTAAAAGATAAAATTTCAATAAATACATCATCACAAAAATGTACTGCTCTTGTTAAAGGGTTTAATATTACTGGTGTAGAGATTTTAAGGAATAGTATGGAAGATAAAGTTTCTAAAATAATTTTATTAGATGAGGTTGGGATTTTAGAAAAATGTTCTCCACAATTCATAGAAGAAATTAATAACTGTTTAAATAATGAAAAGTTAGTAATTGGAGTTTTAAAGAAGAAAGACGATGAGTTCTTAAATGGAATAAGTGAGAGAAATGACACTTTAATAATAGATATAGAAGAAATTACAAATAAAGAAAGAGAAATTATTAAAAAACAAATTATTGAATATATAAAAAATATATTTAAATAAAGTAAAATTTTATGACAACTGAGTTAATTGGAAGTTAAAAATAATTTTTTAAAACATTTTATAAAACGAGGTGGTAATAATGTCTTTATTAATAAAAAATGGGACTGTAGTAACTGCCAGTAATACTTATAATGGAAATATTTATATTGAAGATGGCCTTATAAAAGAGATTGGAATCAATCTTATAAAAAAGGCAGATGAGATAATAGATGCTAAAGGTAAATATGTTATTCCAGGTGGAGTAGATATTCATACTCATTTAAATTTAGATAAATCAATTTCTGTTGCAAATGATGATTTTTATACAGGAACAGTGGCAGCAGCTTGTGGAGGAACAACTACTGTTGTAGATCATATGGGATTTGGGCCAAAAGGTTGTAATTTAAAACATCAAGTAGATGCTTATCATAAATATGCTGATGATAAATGTGTAATAGACTATAGCTTTCATGGGGTTATTCAACATGTAGATAACAGTATAATTTGTGAGATGAAAAAAATCGTTGAAGAAGAAGGAATATCTAGCTTTAAGCTTTATTTAACTTATAATTACATGATTGATGATGAAGGTGTACTTAGAGTATTAAATAAGTTAAAACAATTAAAAGGTATCATGGCTGTACATTGTGAAAATGATGGAAGCATAAGATTTCTAAAAGAAAGTTATATGGTAAAAGGATTGACTAGTCCATTATATCATTATTTAAGTAGGCCAGTTGAAAGCGAAGCAGAAGCGGTTAATAGAATGATAAATATGGCATCGATAGTAAAAGATGCACCACTTTATATAGTTCATCTTTCATCATCATTAGGATTAGATTATATAAAAATGGCTAAAGAAAGAGGACAAAAAGTATATGTAGAAACATGTCCACAATATTTAGTATTAGATGAAAGTAAATATAAACTTCCAAATGATGAAGCATTAAAATATATAATTAGTCCTCCATTAAGATCTAAAAGAGATATAGAAAAGTTATGGAAAGGAATTAATGATGGATATATACAAACTATAGGATCAGATCATTGTCCATTCTCTTTTAGTGAAGATAAGCAAAAGTGG
The DNA here is from genome assembly GCF_054768135.1 of Clostridium sp. CTA-5. Taxonomy (NCBI): domain Bacteria; kingdom Bacillati; phylum Bacillota; class Clostridia; order Eubacteriales; family Clostridiaceae; genus Clostridium; species Clostridium sp. CTA-5. The sequence goes on from NZ_BAAAAT010000003.1 coordinate 133,762, forward strand.
AAAGATGACTTTACTAAATGCCCAAATGGGAATCCTGGAATTGAGGAAAGAATTCCAATTATATTTTCAGAAGGTGTTAATAAAGGTAGGATTAGCTTAAATAAATTCGTAGATTTATGCTGTACAAAGCCAGCTAAAATATTTGGACTATACCCTAAAAAAGGAACTATACAAGTTGGTTCAGATGGAGATATAGTAATAATTGATCCAGAAAAGGAAGTTACTATAAAAAACTCTAATCTGCATTCAAATGCAGACTATTCGCCATATGAGGGGATAAAGGTAAAAGGATACCCAATAATAACTATTTCACGTGGTAAAGTAATAGTTAAAGATAATAAATTTATAGGTCAAAAGGGATATGGTAAGTTTATTAAAAGATCCAAGGTAGATTTGAAGAGTATATAAGTTCCAATAAAGTTTGTTCATTAATATAAATATTAAGATATTTATAAATGATATTACTGGTAATTATAGTAAGGAACTTATATAGAAAATTTATTATATATATAATTATTTTTAAAAATTTACACTTATGAAATAATAAAGAGACTAAAAAATATTAGGCACATGAAAGATAATAAGTCAAAGATAATATTAAAATGACTTATTTTATCTTTTATGTGCCTTAATTATTGGATAAAGCTTATGAATAAAAGAATTTATTTTTATAGTTTTTTTACATAAATTTTTTTATAAAACTGAAATTATCAAAATGATAAATAAATTTATCTTTTTGATAATTCTAATAGATAGCTTATAGAATAATATGTAATTTAATGATTTTAAATTACCAAAATGATAAAAAATATATATGTTTAAAATTAAAATTAAAATTAAAAATGTAAACAATTACTTGGTTTTTTGAAATTTTTTAATATATAAGAAAAATATATTTAGATTAATTAATAAATAATAGAAAATTAGGACAAAAATGCGAAAAAACTCAGATTTTATTTTGGCATGAAATATGCTACTTACTAGTAATAAAATAAAATATTATTTGCTACATAATAAAACATTTTCACGGAAGAAAAAATAGCTTATGAGATACTAACTAAATATAAAAAATTTAGTAATGGATTATAGGAGAGAATTAGCGAAGGGATTTGAGGATTATGAGACAAAAAGATGGGGATAATTTAATACCTGCAGTTGATGAAAAAATACCTTTCTCAAAAGCAGGGATATTTTCACTTCAACATGTTATGTCAATGTGTGCGGGTGCAGTAGCTGTTCCACTTATGATTGGTGGTGCAGCTGGTCTAGATCATTTGGAAATAGTTTTTCTTATAAGTGCAGGATTATTTATGGCTGGAATAGGTACTTTAATTCAAGGGTGTGGGGTGAAAAATTTTGTAGGAGCTAAAATTCCAGTAATAGAAGGTACAAGCTTTGCAGCAGTATCTGGAATTCTTTCAATTATTGCAGGAGCTCATGGTGATAAGCATTTGGCAATGACAACTGTTTTTGGAGCGGTAATTATATCAGGATTATTCTGCTTTATTATATCACCTGTATTTGGAAAACTAATAAAGTTCTTCCCAAAGGTGGTTACAGGAACCATTGTGTTAGTAATAGGTATTTCTATAATGCCAGTAGGAATAAAGTGGATAACTGGAGGGGTAGCAAAACCAGCGAGCATACAAGAAGTAGAATTATCACTGGCAGTTTTAGTAATAACATTACTATTATTCAAGTATATAAAGGGCATTTGGAACAGTGCAGCAATCCTTTTTTCTATAATAATAGGAACTGTATTATCTATGGCTTTAGGTATTGCTGATTTCAGTCAAGTTAAAGATGTAGGATGGTTTAGCTTAAATGTACCGTTAAAATTTGGGATGCCTACATTTAATGTTTCAGCCATAATTTCTATGATTTTAATAATGCTTGTTTTAATGACTGAATCAGTTGGAAACATGATAGCAATACATGAAATAACAGATAAAGAGGTTACTGAAGAAAATATAAGAAGAGGTTTAGCTGGAGATGGTATTTCAACATTTCTAGCAGGTATATTTAACACTTTTCCAATTACACCATTTGCTCAAAATACAGGACTTGTTGGATTAACAAATATAAAATCAAGATTTGTAGGTATTTATGCAGGAATAATTCTTTTAATTTTAAGCTTTACACCAAAGTTTGCAGCAGTAATGGGTGCTATACCAAAGTCAGTACTTGGTGGTGTTGGATTTGCAATGTTTGGGATGGTGTTAGTTGGAGGAATTAAAACATTATCAAAAGTTAATTTTGATGGAACTAAAAACTCAGTAATAGTTGCTGTAAGTGTAGGGCTTTCAATGATACCATTGGCTAATGTAACATTTTATGAAAACTTTCCAACATGGGTGCAAACAATTTTTCATAGTGGAATAACTATAGGAAGTATATCCGCAGTTTTATTAAATATATTTTTTAATGTTTTAGGAAATAAGAATATGGAGAAAAAAGTATTAATTAATGAAAGTAAAGAAATATATGTAAGTGATGAGATTTTAGAAGTAAATAATTAAAAATCAATATAGTATTTAAATGAAAATTAAATATCAAAGAAAATATTTTTATAATGCAAGCAAGTTATAAATTTATGTAATTATTTAGATGAAAAGTAAAAAGGGAAATATTTAAAAAGAGAAAATTGGGATTATGAGGAGTGATAGGATTTGTTTAAATTCATTCTTAATGGACAAGAAAAAAATGTTAGTGAAAATAAAAAGCTTTTAAAATATTTGAGAGATGATTGTAATATAACATCTGTAAAAAATGGGTGTTCAGAAGGTGCATGTGGAACATGTATGGTTATAGTTGATGGAAAAGCTATAAAGGCTTGTATTCTTACTACTGAGAAGGTAAATGGTAAGGAAATAACAACAATAGAGGGATTCACTGAGAGAGAAAGAGAGGTATTTGCCTATGCTTTTACTGAAGCAGGTGCGGTTCAATGTGGATTTTGTATACCAGGAATGGTTATTAGTGCAAAGGCTTTATTTAATAGAACTTTAGAGCCAACAATCGAAGAGGTTAAGAAGGCTTTAATTGGTAATATATGCAGATGTACAGGATATGTAAAAATAGAAAAAGCTATTATGATGGCTGCTGAAATATTTAGAGAAAATAAAGAAGTTCCAAAGGTTACGTGTAAAGGTTTAATAGGGGAGCCTATGGCAAGAGTTGACGCTAAAGATAAAGCTTTAGGAGTAGGAGAATATACTGATGATATAAGAATTGATGGAATGATTTATGGTGCAGCCTTAAGAAGTAAATATCCTAGGGCATTAGTAAAAAGTATAGATGTATCAGAAGCAGAAAATATTGAAGGGGTAATTAAAATTGTAACAGCAGAAGATATTCCAGGGAAAAGATATTTAGGTCATCTTAAAAAGGACACTCCAGCTTTAATAAAGGTGGGAGAAGAAACAAGATATCTTGGAGATGCAGTAGCTTTAGTTGCAGCAGAAACTGAGGAAATTGCAAAAGAAGCCTTAAAATATATAAAAGTAGATTTTGAGGAGTTAAAACCTATATCATCTCCAAGGGAGGCTTTAAAAGATGATGCTCCAAAGATACATGAAAGTGGAAATATTCTAGTTCATGAACATTTAGTAAGAGGAAATGCTGATGAGGCTATAAAGAATTCTAAATATGTTGTTACTAATAAATATAAGGTTCCATTTACTGAACATGCCTTTTTAGAACCAGAAGCAGCAGTTGCAGTTCCAGATGGAGAAGATGGATTAATAGTTTATACAGGAACTCAAAGTATATATGATGATTTTAGGGAAATAGGCTCATTATTAAATTTAGGAGAAGATAAGTTAAGGATTATTTCAAAATATGTAGGTGGAGGATTTGGCGGTAAGGAAGATATGAGCTGTCAACATCATACTGCACTACTTGCATATCTTACTAAAAAACCAGTAAAAATGTGTCTTACAAGACAAGAAAGTATTATAGTTGATACTAAAAGACATGCTATGGAAATGGAATTTACAACAGCATGTGATAAAAATGGAAAATTAACTGCAATGAAAGCAGAAATAATAGCAGATACAGGAGCATATGCTTCTCTTGGAGGACCAGTTCTTCAAAGAGCATGTACTCATGCAGCAGGTCCATATAATTATCAAAATATGGTTGTAGATGGAATAGCAGTTTATACAAATAATACTCCAGGAGGAGCATTTAGAGGTTTTGGAGTAACACAATCAGCATTTGCAACTGAATGTAACTTAAATCAGTTAGCAGAAATGGTAGGTATAGATCCTTTTGAAATTAGAATGTTAAATGCAATAAAACCTGGTGAAGTATTAGCAAATGGTCAAATTGCAGATGAAGGTACTGCTTTAATAGAAACACTAGAGGCTGTTAAAGATTTTTATTACAGCAATAAATATGCTGGAATAGCATGTGCATTTAAAAATGCTGGTGTTGGTGTAGGAATACCTGATACAGGAAGATGTAAGGTCAAGGTAATAGACGGGAAAGTTCATATAAGAACATCTGCAGCTTGTATTGGACAAGGAATAGGAACAGTAGTTGTTCAAATTGTCGGTGAAGTTTTAAGAATACCTGCTTCACAAATAGTTTATGAAACTCCTGATACTCAAATAACTCCAGATTCAGGAACAACAACAGCATCAAGACAAACTGTATTCACAGGAGAAGCCACAAGAATTGCATCATTAAAGTTAAAAGAAGCCTTAAAGAATAAATCATTTGAGGAATTAGAAGGAGTAGAATTCTTTGGAGAGTATTTAGGAGTTACAGATAAAATGGGTAGCCCTAAAGAAAATCCAGTAAGTCATGTTGCTTATGGATTTGCAACTCAAGTTGTTGTTATTGATGAACAAGGAAAACTTAAAAAAGTAGTTGCAGCTCATGACGTAGGAAAGGCAATAAATCCTAAGAATGTAGAAGGACAAATTGAAGGCGGAGTTGTAATGGGATTGGGCTATGGATTAACAGAGGATTATACAATAGAAAATTCAGTTCCTAAGGTTAAATTTGGAACATTAGGACTTTTAAGAGCAACTCAAGTGCCAGAAATTACTCCTATTATAATAGAAAAAAATACACAAGAGTTATCTTTTGGAGCAAAGGGGGTTGGGGAAATTACTTGTATTCCAACAGCGCCAGCAGCACAAGGAGCTTATTATAAATTAGATGGAATATTTAGAACAGAACTACCACTAAAAAATACATTTTATAAGAAAGCAAAAAAGTAATATAAATGTATCATTAAACTAATATAGGGGTGGATAAATATGAATAGATTTCAAAGTAATAATGGTGAAATAGTTAACTTGACATCTATCGGAATAGCAGAAATAGGGAAATATAAAACAGTTTATACTAATGATACAAGGCCAATAAATATAGAAGAGAGGGATTGGTCGGCTTGGAATATAATGACACTTTGGATAGGTATTATGGTTTCAATACCAGTTTATATGCTAGCTAGTGGACTTATTGCTTCTGGAATGAATTGGTGGCAAGCTCTTTTTACAATAGTATTAGGACATACTATTGTTATAGTACCAGCAACACTATTAGGACATGCAGGTACTAAGTATGGTATAAGCTATCCATTACTTTCTAAATTAGTTTTTGGACCTAATGGTAATGTATTTCCAACTATGGTTAGAGCATTACTAGGATGTTTTTGGTTTGGAATACAATGTTGGATAGGTGGTACCGCAATAAATTCCCTAATTGGAGCAATTATACCATCATGGAATAATTGGGCCCCACATTTATTTATATGTTACTTCATTTTTTTAATATTGAATCTTTATATAGGTGCTACAGGTTCAAAAGCAGTTAAATTTATGGAAGATTATTCAGCACCTATTTTAGTATTAATGGGTATTGCAGTTATAGTATGGGCATATAAGATATCTGGAGGATTTAATCTATTACTAACCCATAATGTAGCACAAGGAAATGGAGGCAGTTTTTTAAAATCATTTTTCCCAGCATTAACAGCTATGATTGCATTTGATGGAACTATAGCTTTAAATATCTCAGATTTTACTAGACATGCAAAATCACAAAAAGCACAAATAACAGGTCAATTTATTGGAGCACCAATAATGACAGCTTTTATAGTTTTTGTTGGTATATGTGGAACTGTTGCATCTGCTATTGCATTTGGTGAACCAATTTGGAACCCAGCAGATTTAGTTTCAAAGTTTAATAATCCGATTGTTGTAGTAATGTTTTCTATTTTTATTATGTTAGCTACATTAACAACAAATGTGGCAGCAAATTTAGTAGCACCAGGGATAATATTTTCTAATTTATTTTCTAAAAAGATAACTTATAAAAAAGCAATAATGCTTATAGGTGTAATAGCTGTTCTTGTTCAACCATGGAGGATATTAAATGATCCTAATAATTATATATTTGAAGTAAATGGTATATTAGCAACATTTTTAGGACCGATGGCTGGAATTTATTTAGCATCTTACTGGTTAGAACATAAGGCTAAGATAGAATTAGTAGATTTATATAGAACAGATGGAGGAGAATATTACTATAATAAAGGTTGGAATTACAAAGCTATAATAATTTTATTTACAATTACTGTTTTCCTATTATTAGGAAGATTCATTGCACCGCTTAAAGTTTTTTATGATAACTCATATGTTTTAGGTATGATAATAAGCATTGTAATTTACACTGTATATTTAATGAGAGCAAAGAAATATAATTGATATAGAGAGAAAAATTAAGTGAGGTGATTAATATGTCTTTATTAATAAAAAATGGAACTATAGCAACTGCTAGTGATATTTATAACGGGGATATTTATATTGAAGATGGCGTTATAAAAGAAATTGGCATTGATATAAAAAAAGAAGCAGATAAAATAATAGATGCTAAAGGGAAGTATGTTATTCCAGGTGGAGTAGATGTTCATACCCATTTAGATTTAGATGTTGGAATAGCTATTGCAAATGATGATTTTTATACTGGAACAGTAGCAGCAGCTTGTGGTGGAACAACAACTATCGTAGATCATATGGGTTTTGGGCCTAAAGGGTGCAATTTAAAACATCAAGTTGATGTTTATCATGGATATGCTGATGATAAAAGTGTAATAGATTATAGTTTTCATGGAGTTGTTCAACATGTAGATGATAATATAATTGATGAAATGAAAGAAATAGTTGAAGAGGAAGGAATACCTAGTTTTAAACTTTATTTAACTTATGATTATATGATTGATGATGAAGGTGTACTTAGAGTATTAAATAGATTAAAAGAATTGCAAGGTATTGCAACTATTCATTGTGAAAATCATGGAAGTATAAAACTTTTAAGAGAGAAGTACGTTAGTAATGGACTTAAGAGTGTTAAGTATCACCCTTTAACTAGACCAGCTGAAAGTGAAGCAGAAGCTATTAATAGAATGATAAATATGGCATCAATAGTAGAAGATGCACCACTTTATATAGTTCATTTATCATCAGGATTAGGATTAGATTATATAAAAATGGCAAGAGAAAGAGGAGAAAAAGTATATGCAGAAACATGTCCTCAATACTTACTATTAGATGAAAGCAAATATGAACTTCCAAACGAGGAAGCATTAAAATATACAATTAGTCCTCCATTAAGATCTAAAGATGATATAGAAAAATTATGGAAAGGAATTAATGATGGATATATACAAACAATAGCAACAGATCATTGTCCATTTTCTCTTAGTAAAGATAAACAAAAAGGAAAAGATGATTTTACGAAGTGTCCTAATGGGGCTCCGGGAATAGAAGAAAGAATTCCACTTATGTTTTCAGAAGGAGTTATGAAAGGGAGAATTAGCTTAAATAAATTTGTAGAGTTATGCTGTACAAATCCAGCTAAAATGTTTGGATTATATCCTAAAAAAGGAACTATACAGGCCGGTTCAGATGGGGATATAGTAATAATTGATCCAGAAAAGGAAGTTACCTTAACAAATTCTAAATTACATTCTAATGTAGATTACTCTGTATATGAGGGCATAAAGGTAAAAGGATATCCAATAATAACTATTTCACGTGGTAAAATAATAGTTAAAGATAATAAATTTATAGGGAAAAAAGGATATGGTAAGTTTATTAAAAGATCAAAAGTAGATTTAAATAATATTGGATTGATTTAAATTTATAGAGAAAAATGAGGATATACAAAAAAATTGTATATCCTCATTTTATGATTTAATGTTGATATTGAGTTTAATGGCAAAGTAGCATTATCAACTTTATATATAAATTTTTAAGGAGATCTTAATAACGTGTTTTATTTTGACTGTTTGTCCATATTTCAAATGCAGTCATGCAATTTGTTTTATCTATTTGTTCTAAATCTAAGACTTTTTTATCAGTACAGTCACCTTTTAAGAAATTTAATATATGTTCATCTCTAAATCCTATATCTGCTGCATCTTTAACAGTACAACCATAGTAAACTTTTGATATATTAGACCATATTATTGCTGACATACACATTGGACAAGGCTCAGATGTTGTATATAATTCACATCCACTCAAATCAAATGTAGAAAGTTTTTTACAAGCTTGTCTTATTGCATTCATTTCACCATGAGCTGTAGGATCATTATCTTTAATTACTGTATTATTAGCAAGAGCTACAATTTCTCCATCTTTTACAATAGCAGCACCAAAAGGCCCACCTTCTAAATTTGACATACCTTCTTTACATTGTTTAACACATAAATCCATTATATCTTTTTGTTGCATTTTAACATCCTCCATAATATCATCGAGTCTTTATATAAACTCTTTTATTGATTTAGATTTTTATTAATACTCATTTTTTATATAAAATAATTAATAAATTTTTGAGATTTTTTCTTGAGTTTAAAAGTTAAATACTATTATAAAAAATTGATTTTGTGAAAAGGATATGTGATTTTTGGAGTATATAAGTTCCAATAAAGTTTGTTTATTAATATAAATTTTAGAATATTTATAAATGATATGACTTACCAGTACAGTGAGGAACTTATATAGAAAATTTATGATATATATGCTTCTAACTAGAGATTATTAATTAAAGATATAACTTTCTATAAAAATTTTATAAAAGATTATAAATGTAATGACTTAAGTTTAGAACATATATATTAATAGTAATTATAATAGCAATTATTATGCCATAAATGTGTAAATTTGGTAAATAAAATTTTGATCTAATTTGTGCTTATGTTACTTAGAACTTATATATTTCGTTATTTTAAAAATTAAAAATGAATATAAAGTTTATATTTGTTACTTAAAATAACTTTGCAAAAGCTAGATTATCAAAATGATAAAAAAATTATCACTTTGATAATACCAATAAACAGCTTATAGCTAATAATATGTAATTTAATAATATTTAATTACCAAAATGATAAAAAAATTAGAGATTAAAAGTTATAAAATATAATTAGTATGTAAATGATTACTTAAATTATTGAAAATTTATTATTATAACAGTTAAATTAATTAATAAAGAATATGAAAATAGTAAAAAAATGAATAAAAGTATTATAAATTTAATTTTGGCATAAAATATGCTGAATATTAGTATTAATATGGAATATTACAAAAAAGATATTATGGTATTGAAATATATATAAAATAAGTACAACTTTTTTGTATTCATGCTAAAATATAACAATAAAATATAATTTTGTAAACTTAGAACTGTTAGAAAATCATAAATTTATTTTTGTAAGGGCAAATTTTGGGATTTTTAAAACTTCGCTATGTTTTAAAAGGTTGTTGATATTATTGTATAAGGGCGAACTGGCATTGGAATTTGCTTTTTAGAATTCTTAATGAAGATTTGTACAATTAATTGCTTGTCAACAATCTATGATTGGGAACATGCATTAATTGGACTAAGCTTTATTTTAGAGTTCTTAAAGTAAATTCCCCTGTCCATTAGCTTTATACTATAATATGAACATTTACTTAAAATTTAAAGTTATGTGATTTTGAATGTTCAATTGTTTATAAAATATGTGGTATATCCAGATATATGCTATTTTATGTGAATTTTATGGAGGTGTAATATGACAAAGAATATAGTGGGAAGTAGCGTAGTTAGATTTGATGCTACGTCTAAAGTTACTGGTAAAGCAAAATATGTAGATGATTTTTTTGTAAACGATATGTTAGTGGGTAAAGTTTTAAGAAGCCCTTATGCTCATGCTATAATAAAAAATATAGATACTAGTAAGGCAAAGGCATTAGAAGGTGTAGAAGCAGTTATTACGCATAAAGATCTACCTAATATTAAATTTGGGACTGCTGGGCATCCATGGTCATTAGATCCAGCACATAGAGATATAGAGGATAGATTAATTCTTACTAATAAAGCTAGATTTGTTGGAGATGCTATTGCTGCTGTTGTAGCAGTAGATGAAATAGTTGCATCAAAAGCTTTAGAACTTATAGATGTTGAATATGAAGTTTTAGAACCTATAGTAAAGAGTGAAGATGCGTTAAAAAAGGATGCACCAATAATCCATGAAGAAAGACCAAATAATATTTTAAGTTCCTTTGGATCAGAAATTGGAAATGTAGAAGAAGATTTTAAAAATGCTGATAGAATATTTGAAGATAGTTTTGAAACAAGTATAGTTCAGCATTGTCATATGGAAAATCATAGTACTTATGCTTATGTAGATGGTGAAGATCGTATTGTTATAGTTTCTTCAACTCAAATTCCGCACATTGTAAGAAGAGTTGTAGGACAAGCACTTGGAATAGCCTGGGGAAAAATAAAAGTTATTAAACCTTATGTTGGTGGTGGTTTTGGAAACAAACAAGACGTAGTTATTGAACCATTAACTGCTGCTATGTCACTTGCAGTTGATGGAAGACCAGTAAAATATACATTAGATAGAGAAGAGTGTTTTATTGACACTAGAACTAGGCATTCTATGAAAATTAAATTTAGAACAGCAGTATCAAAGGATGGAAAATTATTATCATTAGATATAAAAAATCTTGTGAATAATGGGGCTTATGCTTCTCATGGTCATTCTGTTGCTATGAGTGCTGGAGGAAAATTTAGAGGAGTATATGATTTTAATTCAATAAAATATAGTCCTACAACAGTGTACACAAATTTACCAGCAGCAGGTGCAATGAGAGGATATGGAGCTCCACAAATGTGCTATGCTTTGGAAAGTCACATAGAGGATATTTGTAGAGCACTTAATATGGACTCTATAGAATTTAGAGTTAAAAATTTTGTTACTGAAGGTTATGTTGAACCGCTTAGCAAAAATGTAGTTCGTGCATTTGCATTGCCAGAATGTATTGAAAAAGGAAAAGAATTAATTAAGTGGGATGAAAAAAAGAGATCATATAAGGAATATAACGCTAAAAATAAAGATAAAAAAAGAGGCGTAGGGATGGCTTGTTTTAGCTATTTTACTGGAACTCATCCTGTAGCATTAGAACCAGCTGGAGCAAGAATAGTAATGAATCAAGATGGTTCAGTACAATTACAAATTGGAGCAACTGAAATAGGACAAGGTAGTGATACTGTTTTTGGACAAATGGTAGCTGAAATTCTTGGATTAAAAATAGATATGGTTCATGTGATTTCTATGCAAGATACAGATGTAACTCCTTTTGATACGGGTTCTTATGCATCAAGACAAACATTTGTAAGTGGTGCTGCGGTTAAGAAATGTGCTTTAGAGGTTAGAGACAAAGTGCTAGCATTTGCAAGTAGTAAATGTGGATTAAATTCTAGTGAGTTAGATATTGTTGATTGTCAGGTTGTAGAAAAAAGATTAGGTAGAGTAATATGTCCACTTGAGGAAATTGCTATGGAATCATATTATGACAGAATTAAATGTTGTCCTATAACTAGTGATACATCCGTTAATGTTAGGATCAACGCAATAGCTTATGGTGCTACATTTGCAGCAGTAGAAGTTGATATTAAAACAGGTAAAATAGAAGTTTTAGAGATATATAATATTCATGATTCAGGCATGATTATGAATCCTATGTTAGCAGAAGGACAAGTACATGGTGGAGTAAGTATGGGACTTGGATATGCTTTATCAGAGCAAATGTTATTTGATGAAAAAACTGGTAAGCCACTGAATAATAATCTTTTAGATTATAAATTACAAACAATAATGGATACTCCAACTATTGGGTCAGCTTTTGTGGAGAAATATGATCCAGCAGGTGGATTTGGTCAAAAATCTATGGGAGAAAACACAACAGTTTCACCAGCACCAGCAGTTCGTAATGCTGTTTTAGATGCAACAGGAGTATCATTTAATAAGATACCTATGAATCCACAATCTGTTTTTGAAAAATTTAAGGAAGTTGGATTAGTGTAATTTAAGGAGGGCTTAGAATGTTTGATATTAAAGATATATTAGAACCAGAAACTTTAGAGGAAGCATTGGAATTATTGAATCAAAATTCTCAACTTAAAATAATAGCAGGAGGTACTGATGTTTTAATAAGATTACATCATAGGAATATTAAGGATATTGAATTATTAAGTATTAGAAAAATAAAAGGGCTTGATGAAATTAAAATGTTAGAAGATGGATCAATAGAAATAGGAGCAATGGCAACATTTGCACAAATATTTAGAAGTGATATTGTTGAAAAAAATATAAAAGTTTTAGGGGAAGGTGCAGTCTCTATGGGGGGACCACAGGTTAGGAATATGGCGACAATAGGTGGGAACGTTTGTAATGGAGCTGTATCAGCGGATAGTGCACCAGCATTATTTTCTCTTAATGCTAAATTAAAATTAAGAAGTAAAGATAATGAAAGAATTGTACCAATACAGGAATTTTATTTAGGACCAGGAAGAGTAGACATAAAAAGCAATGAAGTATTGCTTAGTTTAATAATTGAAAAGCAAAGTTATGAGAATACAAGAGGTCATTATATAAAATTTAGTAATAGAAAAGCTATGGATATAGCAATGGTTAGTGTAGCTGTTGTATCTTCAATTGAAAATAATAAATTTAAGGATTTAAGAATTGCATTAGGAGTATCAGCTCCAACTCCAATAAGATGTAGTGAAGCTGAAACTTATGCTAAAGGTATTGAAATAACTGATGAAAATATAAATAAAATTGCTGAACTTGCAGTAGGGTCATCCAAGTCAAGAAATTCATGGCGTGCATCTAAGGATTTTAGAGAGCATTTAATTAAAGAATTAACTAAAAGAGGAATAAAAAAGACTATAAAAATAGAAGGTGGAGAAGACTATGAGTAATACAAAAATGAAAAAAATATCAATGATAGTAAATGATAAACCTTATACATTAGAAGTTGATATAAGAGAATCTTTACTTGATGTTTTAAGAAATAAATTACATCTTACAGGGGTAAAGTGTGGATGTCATGTTGGAGAATGTGGAGCGTGTACTGTATTAATTGACGGAACACCTACTGATTCATGTATATATATGGCTGCTTGGGCAGATGGTAAAACTATTTTAACTATTGAAGGTGTTAAGAAAAATGGTAAATTATCGAAAGTCCAACAAGCATTTATTGATGAAGGTGCTGTTCAATGTGGTTTTTGTACTCCAGGATTAGTATTAACATCTACAGCTCTTGTTAATAGTGGAAAGAAATATACTGATGAAGAAATAAGAAGAGAAATTTCAGGGCATTTATGTCGTTGTACAGGCTATCAAAAAATATTTAATGCAACTAAAAAGGCATTAGAAAAATAATGATTTTAATGAAATGCTATTAATGAAAAACTACTAGAAATATATAGCTATAAAGAAATAATGAAAAGTTTAAGTTTATAGATAAGATTATATTTTGAGGTTTAAAAAATAGGGGATTTCTAATTTGAAAAATAGGTTATGTTTTAATTAACTGCTTATACTAAAACATCAATATTAGTTTAAAACATAACCTCAAAATAGATATGTTGGAGATAAAAAAGGGGTAAGTGCAATAATAATAACTTTTGGTGAAAGATGAATATAATCTTTGGGAGATTGATACTAAGGATGATTATTAGAAGTTACTTAGGTTACTCGTAAATAGCGAAGAGTGAGTTTATATTCTAAAACTATAGTAATTAAATATATGAAATAAATTTATAGGAGGTATTTTTAATGTCATCAAAAAATAACACCAAAACAGTTGACAAAGTAAATGAAATGTTACCTATTGGACAATTAGCAACCTTTGGTCTCCAACATGTTTTAGCTATGTATGCAGGAGCAGTTGCAGTTCCATTAATAATTGGAGCTGCTGTAGGTCTGACTCATGAACAATTATCTCTTTTAGTAGCTGCTGATCTTTTTACTTGTGGTATAGCAACTTTGCTCCAAGCTTTAGGTATTGGTAATTTTGCAGGTATTAAGTTACCAGTAATATTAGGTTGTACATTTGCTGCTGTAGGTCCATTAATTATTATTGGTAAAAGTCTTGGTATGGATTATGCGTATGGTTCAATAATAGCTGGAGCTATAGTTGTAATACTTATAGCTCCTCTATATGGTAAATTGCTTAAGTTCTTTCCTACTGTAGTAACTGGCTCTGTTGTAACAATTATTGGTTTGTCTTTAATTAATGTAGGAGTTACTAGTTGTGGTGGAGGTGCTGGTGCAGAAGATTTTGGTAATGTACGTAATATACTTCTTGCAATCTTTGTAATGTTGGTTATTTTAATATCTAATAAATATTTAAAAGGTTTCTTTCAAGCTATTGCTGTATTAAACGGTATTGTTCTTGGAACTATTGCAGGAGCATTTATGGGAATGGTAGATTTTTCAGTTGTTGCAGAAGCTAAATGGGTAAGTTTTGTTAAACCATTTACCTTTGGTATTCCTAAATTTGATATTGGTGCAATACTTATGATGACTTTAGTTATGATAACCGTTATGGTGGAATCAACAGGTACATTTTTAGGAGTTTCTAAACTTTGTGATAAGAAATTAACTGAAAAGGATATAGTTAAAGGCTTAAGAGCTGAGGGGCTTGCAACTATTTTAGGGGGGATATTTAATTCATTTCCGTATACAACATTTAATCAAAATTTAGGTTTACTATCATTAAGTAAAGTATTTAGTAGATTTGTAGTTGTTGCATCAGGTGTTATTCTTATTACTTTAGGACTTATACCTAAATTTGCAGCTTTAGCAACAATAATTCCTCAACCAGTAATTGGAGGGGCTACTACAATAATGTTTGGTACTGTTGCTGTTGCTGGTATTAAAATGTTACTTGATATAGATTTAGAAAAAACATCTAATGTTTTAATAATAGCTTGTTCTCTTGCAGTTGGCTTAGGAATAACTGCTGTACCAACTATATTATCTAAAACACCTCAGTTTATACAATCAATCTTTGGAAGTGGAATAGTTTCAGGTTCAATAGTTGCAATAGTTTTAAATGCATGGTTAAACCATGGTGAAACAGATTCTTCTAATAACTATTCTAATGATGATAATGACAGTGAGTTAATGAATAAAAAAGCTGATTACTGCGAAATAATTGAGAAATCAGAAATTTCCAGTTAAGTTCAATTATTATATACAATATTCAATTTTAAGTTATAAAAATTAAAAATTTTATATCAAACCTAGTAATTTATTTATACTAGGTTTGATTTTAACTAAAATATAAGAAAAATAAAAATATATTTAAAACATATATGGAAAATATATACTGGGAAATAAACAATTAATATGCAATAATGTAATTAAAATACATAATAAGAAAGGGGTACCATATGAGAAAAATAAAAAGAATTTGGTCCATTATATTAACATTTGTATTAATAACAACTTTTTTTGTTGGGTGTGGAAAAAGTAAAGAAGTAGTTAGTAATAATGTGGACAAAACTATTACTGTTGAAGATCAATTAGGAAGAAAAGTAGAAATAAAAGGGGAAGTAAATAAAATAGTTTCAAGTTATCCTATTACAACTTCACTTTTAGTAGCTTTAGGGCTTAAGGATAAACTTGCAGGTGTTGAAATGAAACCTAAAGATAGAGAACTTTATAAAAGGGTTGCACCAGAATTTTTTGATCTTCCACAAATAGGTTCAGCAAAAAGCATAAATGTGGAAGAGTGTGCAAAGATAAAACCAGATTTAGTTATAATTCCAACTAGAATTAAAGAAGTAATTCCACAATTTGAACAACTTAACATTCCAGTTATAGCTGTAGAACCAGAATCATTAGATTCATTTTTAGATTGTGTAAAACTTGTAGGAAAGTCTACTAATACAGAAAAAAGAGCTAATGAAATAGTAAAATACTATGAAGATAATCTAGAAAAAGTAAAGAAAATAAATGAAAACAATAATAATAAACCTAAGGTTTATTTATCAGGAAGTGCAAATGTTTTAAGAACATGTACATCAAAGATGTATCAAGATTACATGATAAAAGCTTCTGGTGGAAATAATGTGACTTCAGCTCTTGAAGATGGTTATTGGGTAGATATATCAGCTGAACAATTATTAGCTTATAATCCAGATATTATTTATATTGTGCAATATGCTAAATATAGTGTAGAAGATGTGTTTAATGATGAAAGATTAAAAGATGTAAATGCAGTAAAAAATAAGAAAGTTTTTGTTATACCATCTGTGATAGAACCTTGGGATTATCCAACACCATCATCAATTTTAGGTATTCTTTGGATGACAAATAATATTAATCCAGATAAATATTCAAAAGATGAATTTGAAAAGACAGCAAAAGATTTTTATAAGAAATTCTTTAATTTAGAAGTAGAAAATAAGGACATTGGAATATGAGATTAAGATATTCTAAAGTGATAAGTAGCATTATTTTATTGATATTAATAATTACATCTCTATTAATAGGAAGATATAATATTAAACCAATAGATATAATAAAAACTATGTTTTATGGACAATCTGATTCGTTAGAATTTAATCTGATTTGGAACATAAGATTTTCAAGAGTAGTATTAGTTTCAATAAGTGGGGCTGCATTATCACTATCAGGAATAGTTTTTCAAAGTATATTTCAAAATCCGATAGTATCTGCTGATGTACTTGGCGTAAGCTCAGGAGCTTCGCTAGGTGCAGCAATTGCTATAGTTTTTTTACCTTTTTCTCCAATAATAATTCAAGTAATGGCATTTGTCTTTGGAATAGGAGCTGTAATTTTTTCATTACTTTTATCTAGACAAATGAGAAGCAATAGAATATTAGCTCTTATTATATCTGGTATTGTAACTGGTGCAATATCATCATCTTTTTTAATGATTATAAAGTACTTGGCAGATCCATACAAAGAATTACCATCAATAGATTTTTGGTTAATGGGTGGATTTTATAATAGTACATGGAATAGTGTATTGTATGTATTTATATTAACAACTATATCAGCAGTAATATTATTTTTATTTAGATGGAGATTAAAAGTGCTTACGATGGGTGATGAACAGGCAAAACTTTTAGGAGTTAATGTTAAATTTATTAGAATAATCGCCATATTTTCATCAACTCTTTTAGTATCAGCAGTAGTTTCTGTGGCTGGAATTATAAGCTGGATAGGTTTATTAGCACCTCATATAGTAAAGTTTTATGCTAAAGATGATATATCAGAAGTTATGGGATTAACTATGATTGTTGGAGCAATAATTCTTATAATGGCAGACACCATTGCAAGAAGTTTAACTGCAACAGAAATTCCAGTTAGTATATTAACTTCATTAGTAGGTGCACCGTTTTTAGTTTATATTCTTAATCGAAAGGAAAATTTTATTAGATGAAAAGCGATTTAGAAATAAATAATTTAAGTGTCAGATATTCAAATAAAGCAGTACTAAAAAACATTAATCTAACACTTAAAAGAGGAGAAGTTACAATACTTTTAGGATTAAATGGAGCTGGAAAAACAACTTTATTAAAATCCATAACTGGACTTATGAAAAGTATTACTGGTGAAGTAATTTATGATAATAAGGATATATTAAAGCTTTCTAATAAAGAGAGAAGTAAATTAATATCTTATATCCCACAAAATTTACATACAAGTCAAAACTATAGTGTGCAAGATGTAATTCTTATGGGGATCACACCATACCTTGGAGTATTTGATATGCCAACTAAAGAGCATCATGAACTAGTCAAAGATATTTTAAAAAAATTAAATATAGAGTATTTAAAAGACAAGTATATAAGTGAAATTAGTGGTGGAGAAAGAAGGCTGGTTTATTTAGCAAGAATATTTATTCAAAATTCTAATATCATACTTTTAGATGAACCAAATACTTTTTTAGATTATGTAAAACAGCATGAGTTTTTTAAATTTATCAGTGATTTAATTAAAGAAAATAATCTAATTAATTTAATTACAGTACATGATATTAATTTAGCATTAAGATATGCAGACAAAATAGTGATCTTAAATGCAAATGAAATAGTTGATATTATTGATTGTAAAATAGAAGGTTATGAAAAAAAATTTATAAGTTTAATGGAAGAAATCTACAATAAAAAACTTGAAGTTTCTTATACAAAGTTTGGTCCTGTTATAGTTTGTTAATATAAAAGTTATTTTATTTTGAACTTAAATGTTCAATATAACAATATTTGATTTATTGAACAAGCCTTATTACAACATATATATAATTTAAAATTAAAAAGTTAATAAAGGAGATAAGTTAACATAATATGAAAATCTTTAAATGTGAGAATATGAGAGTGAGCAAAACAAAGTCATTAATACAAGCTCTAAATATAGATATTACTAAAAAATTAATAATCTCATTTGTAGGTGGTGGTGGTAAGACAAGCTTGATATATCAACTAGGTGATGAATTAAGCAAATTGGGTAAAAAAGTTATTATAACAACAACTACTCATATGCTTATGCCTGAAAGTAATGTAGTAGTTACAGGTAAAAAAGATGATATTACAAAATTTTTATATAACGAAAACATGGTTACAGTTGGGTTATTATGTGATGAAAAAAAATCTAATGCTAGAGATATTGAGTTGAAAAAAATAAAAGGTTTATCAAAAGAAACAGCTGAAAGTCTTATAGAACTAGCTGATTTTGTATTAGTTGAAGCTGATGGAGCAAAGAGATTACCATTAAAAATGCCTGCTGAACATGAACCAGTAATATTAGAGGGAAGCAATTTAGTTGTAGGGGTATGTGGTATTGATTCAGTAGGAAAAAGTATTAACGAAATATGTCATAGACCTAATTTGGTATCAAAATTTTTAAATACAGATGAACAGCATATTATTAATGAATGTGATATTGCTCAAATAGTACTAAGTGAAAAAGGACAAAAAAAGGATGTAAAGTGTGATTATAAAGTAGTTATAAATAAAGTGGATGATAGAAAAAAACTTGAAATAGCTAAAAATATTTTACATGAATTTTTAAAATTAGGAGCAAATGAATTAATATTAACAACGTTTAGAGAAAATATAGATTAACATTCACTTGAAATATAGAAATGTTGTAATATAAAAACATATTTTATATGCTTCTTAAGCAAGGGACGTGAAACTTATGATATTAATGAAGGGTGCAGGAGATTTAGCAACAGGAGTTGCTAATAGATTAAAAAAATGTGGATTTGATATAGTCATGACAGAAATTTCAAAACCAACTACAGTCAGAAGGACCGTAGCATTTTCACAAGCTGTGTATGATAAAGAGGTAGAAGTTGAAGGAGTAAAGGGTGTTTTAGCTTCTACAAAAGAAGATATTAATAAAATAATTTCAGATGGAAACATTGCGATTATAGTAGATGAGGAAGCTAAAATTGCAGATGAAATTAAGCCAGACATAATAATAGATGCTATAATAGCCAAAAAAAATTTAGGAACACATATTGATGATGCACCAATTGTAATTGCACTTGGACCAGGATTTACAGCTGGAGTTGATTGTGATTGTGTTATTGAAACAAAAAGAGGACATTATTTAGGAAAGACAATATATAGTGGAAGTGCTATTCCTAATACTGGAGTACCTGGAGATGTTGGAGGATTCACTAAGGAAAGAATAATTAGGGCCACAGAGGATGGTAAAATCTTACCAGTTTCTAAAATAGGGGATTATGTGAAAAAAGGTGACATTGTAGCATATGTTAATAAAACACCAATTTTTGCACAATTAGATGGAATAGTACGTGGAATGCTTCAAAAAGATGTCAGTGTATTCAAAGGAATGAAAAGTGGAGATATTGATCCAAGATGTGAAAAAAATCATTGTTTTACAATTTCAGATAAAGCTAGATCTATTGGAGGCGGAGTCTTAGAAGCGATTTTACACTTAAAACATAGTATTAAAAAATAGTGATTTAATAGAAAAATAGGGAGGGTATTAAATGAATAAGATAGTTGATGCAAAGGGTAAGAATTGTCCAATACCAGTAATAATGGCAAAGAAAGAGATTGATGGTGGAAATAATAACTTTTTAGTTGAGGTTGATAATAAAATAGCTGTACAAAATCTTCAAAAGTTAGCTAATAGTCAAGAATTTATATCATCTATAGAAGAAAACAATGGAGTATTTAAAGTACATTTTTCAAAGGATTCTGATAGTGATAATAAATCTGAAGAGTGTGAAGAATGTAATGAAATACTTGAAAAGATAGAAGGAAATAAAAGAGATATAGATACCTGGTCAGTATTTATAGGAAAAGAGATTATAGGCGGTGGAAGCGAAGATCTTGGTAAGACACTTATGCAAATGTATTTTTATACAATTTCTGAGTCTGATAAGTTACCAAAATCAATTTTATTTATGAATGCTGGAGTAAAAGTACCTACATTAAATGAACAAGCAATAGAAAATTTAAAAGTTTTAGAGGAAAAAGGTGTTGAGATATTAGTTTGTGGAACATGCCTTAACTTTTATGGACTAGAGAAAGAATTAAAGGTAGGAAAAGTAAGTAATATGTATGATATAACAAATGCTATGAAAGAGGCATCAAAAGTTATTACATTATAAAAATATTTTAGATATGTTTTAAGCAGTATTGATATTGTAGTATAAAGCTCATGGACAGGGGAAGTTACTTTAAGAACTCTAAAAATAAAGATTAGTCCAATTAATGCATGTTCCCAATCAAAGATTGTGACAAGCAAATAATTGGACAAATATTTATTAAGAGTTCTAAAAAGTAAATTCCAATGCCAGTTCGCCCTTATACTACAATATCAAAAGATATTTAAAACATATTGAATTTTTAAAACTGTTTAATAGGAGGATATGTTATATGTCAAAGGATATAAAACTTACTAGTTTAACTAAGAGTTCAGGATGTGCTGCTAAGATAGGTCCAGGCATTCTTCATAATGTTTTAAGTAGTCTACCTAAGTTTGAAGATAAAAATTTACTTGTGGGATTTGATAATAATGATGATGCATGTGTATATAAGGTAAGTGATGATAAGGTAGTAATTCAAACAGTAGATTTCTTTCCACCTATGGTAGATGATCCGTATACTTTTGGTCAAATTGCAGCTGCTAATGCTCTTAGTGATATTTATGCAATGGGTGGAAATCCAGCACTAGCTATGAATTTAATGTGTTTTCCTTCATGTATAGATATATCAATTATGCATGATATACTTGCTGGTGGATATGACAAGGTTAAGGAAGCTGGTGCAATAATTGCAGGGGGGCATACCATTGCAGATCCTATTCCTAAATATGGACTTTGTGTAAGTGGGTTTGCGCATCCAAGTGAAATTCTTTCAAATAGTAATGCAAAGACTGGAGATGTGCTTGTGCTTACAAAACCTTTAGGTATTGGAATAATGAATACTGCAACAAAAGCAGGATTGTTAAGTGAAACTAAAATTAAAGAAGTTGCATCGATTATGTCTACATTAAATAAGTATGCTAAAGAATGCATATCTGGATTAGATGTTCATTCATGTACTGATGTAACAGGATTTAGTTTAATTGGTCATAGCTATGAAATGGCAAGTGGTAGTAATAAAACTATAGAAATTTTTAGTGATTCTGTTCCAATTATAGATGAAGCATTAGAGTATGCCAAAATGGGAATCATACCTGAAGGAATGTATAATAACCTTGATTATTTAAAGGATAAGTTTACTTTAGGTTCAAATATTTCTCAAGAATTACAAGATGTATTGATAGATCCTCAAACATCAGGTGGATTATTACTTTCAATTTCAGAAAAAGACGTTAAGGAATTTTTATCAAGGACGGAAGCATTTACTTCTCATGCAAGAGTTATTGGACAAGTTGTTGATAAAGTAGATAAACACATAGTAATTAAATAGTTTAAACTGAAAATTATGTTTATGCTTGGGTTTTAATGTATAGGCATAGTTCACAAATTAAATATACATGATTAATTTTTTAGAAATGAAAGTTTAAATTATTTTTTATTCTTTAGAAAATTATATTTTTATAAATACAATATTATAGATAAATGGAGGGTATTATGGAATTACAAAAAAATTTACCAGAAATATTTGAAGAATTTGCTGAAGGAAGAAGAAATGCTTTTATTAAAGCTAAAGAGCTTAAAGATAAAAATATACCTCTAATTGGTGCATTTTGTACTTATTTTCCGCAAGAATTAGGATTAGCTATGGGAGCTGCTACTGTATCAGTATGTTCAACATCAGATGAAACTATTACTGATGCAGAACAAGATCTTCCACGTAATTTATGTCCTTTAATAAAGTCTAGTTATGGTTTTGCTAAAACTGATAAATGTCCTTTCTTTTTCTTTTCAAATTTAATCGTTGGGGAAACAACTTGCGATGGAAAAAAGAAAATGTATGAATATCTATCTGAGTTTAAACCAGTTCATGTTATGGAGCTTCCAAATTCTCAACGTGAAGATGGATTGAAATTATGGAAAAATGAAATTATCAGATTAAAATCAACTTTAGAAAAAATGTTTAATGTAGAGATAACAGAAGATGATATAAGAAAAGCAATTAAAATAAAAAATAATGAACGTAAAGCCTTAAAGAAGTTCTATGAATTAGGAAAAAGAGAACCAGTTGCTATGTTAGGACAAGACATGTTTAAGGTTATAAATGGAACAACATTTAGCTTTGAAAAGGAAAAGATTCCAGAACAAATAGAAGAAGTAATTCAAAAAATCAATTCTGAATATGAAGTTGAAAAGAAATATGAATCTAAACCTCGTATATTAATTACAGGTTGCCCTATTGGTGGTGCTACTGAAAAAGTTATTAAAGCAATTGAAGATAATGGTGCATATGTAGTTGCTTTTGAAAATTGTAGTGTTGCAAAAGCTGTTGATGAATTAGTAGATGAGGAAAATCCTGATGTTTATGATGCTCTTTCTCGTAAGTATTTATCTATAGGATGTTCTTGTATGACTCCTAATCCAAATAGAATTAAACTTCTTGATAAGATGATTGATGAATATAAAGTAGACGCTGTAGTTGATGTGATATTAACAGCTTGTCATACATACAGTGTGGAAACCTTATCAATTAAAAGATTTGTAAATAATGAGAAAAATAAACCTTATATGAGTGTTGAAACTGATTTTTCTCTTAATGATATTGGTCAGTTAAATACTAGAATGGCTGCATTTATAGAAATGCTTTAATTTATATGAATGTACAAATGTTAAGAATATGTGGAGCAAATAATTATGAGTAAATATACTTTAGGAATTGATTCAGGTTCAACAACTACAAAGGGGATATTATTTGACGGTCAAAAAGTCATTGAAAAAATGATTATAAAAACAGCAGCAAAACCAAAGGAAAGTATTTATAAAATTTATAATAAACTTTATTCTAATGATGTGGAATACACTGTATCTACAGGTTATGGTAGAAAATTATTAAAAGAAGCTGACAAAACTGTTACTGAAATAACTTGTCATGCTCAAGGAGCAGCTTTTTTAAATCCTAATATTAGGGGAGTTATAGATATAGGTGGACAAGATTCTAAAGTTATTTTGTTGGATAATTCATCAAATGTTGTAGATTTTCTAATGAATGATAAATGTGCTGCTGGAACTGGTAGATTTGTTGAAGTTATGATGAGAATTTTAGAAGAAGATATAATTAATATTGATGAGTTTGTAAAAAATAGAAAACCAGTAAGCATATCTAGTATGTGCACTGTTTTTGCGGAGAGTGAGATTATTAGTCTTCTTGCGAGAGATGTTCATAGAGGAGATATTGCCCTTGGAATTATTCATTCAATTTGTAGACGAACAGCTAATTTTGCTCAAAAATTAAATTTACAAGGGGAGATATTTTTTAGTGGTGGACTTGCATCTTCTGAAGTTTTTAGAGCCACTCTTGAAAGTTATCTTAATAAAAAAGTATCAATCAATGTTTTAAGTCAGTATGCAGGTGCAATTGGTGCAGCTACTATTGGATATAGAAAAATCAAATAATGCTATGTTTTAAAACTATGTTGATATTGTAGTATAAACAAAGTTCTTAGTCTCAGTGAAACTTGCTTTCAACTGAGAGTTAGAAATTGTTATCCAGGAGCGTGCAGATGTTATGAAGTTACAGATGCTAGCTATCGGATAAAGCAATTTCCAATGCCAGTTAGCACTTATATTAGATATCGACATTTATCTAAAATATAGCCTAAATAAGAATGATGAGGGAGATTATACAATAATTAATATAATGAAAATAAATTTAATTTTATTGGCATCAGGAAATAGCATAAGATTTAAAAGTAACAAATTATTAACTATAGTTAATAATAAGCCAATGTATATGAATGTAGTGGAAAAGGTTTTAAAAGTTGATTTTAATAAAATAATTTTAGTTACTCAATATGAAGAAATTAAGTTAGCTTTACCTAAACAGGATATTCAGGTTGTTATGAATAAAAATAGTGAATTAGGAATATCTCATTCCATTAAACTCGGCATACAAAATGATATGAATGCAGATGCTTATATGTTTATGGTATGTGATCAACCATTTATATCATTAAAAAGTATAAAAACATTAATTAATAGATTTATAAAGAGTGATAAGGGAATGGCTTGTGTTGAAAACAATGGTAAACTAGGTAATCCAACTATATTTTCTAAAAAGTATAGGGATGAATTATTGAGTTTAAAAGGTGATATTGGTGGAAAATTTGTTATGAAGAAGCATCTTGATGATTTAGAAAGAGTAATTATTATTAATGAAATAGAAATGATGGATATAGATACTAGAGAAGAATTAATTAATATATCCTACAATAATATATAATGAGGTAAAAGAATGATGAAGAAAAATTTTTATAAAGATCTTTTTGAAAAATTAAACTTAAATGAAGAAGTATTTATAGTGACTGTTGTAGAAGGAAAATATGATGGTAAAAATATAGCAGGACAAAAGTTATTTAAAAGTAAAGAAACTGTGGTTATAGAAAATGAAGATATTAAAAGTTTTTGGAATGAAATCTTAAGCAAAGTAGATTTTAATAAAGGCACATGTGTTTTAAAGTTAGATAATGATGTGAAATTATTTATAGAATATATTATAGGACAACCTAATTTAGTTATTTGTGGTGCTGGGCATGTTGCTTTACCTTTATGTCAAATGGCTAATTTATTAGAGTTTAATACTACAGTAATTGATAATAGAAAAGAATTTGCTAACAAAGAAAGATTTCCTATGGCAGATAATATCATATGCAAAGAGTTTAGTGAAGCATTTAATGAAGTTAAATTTAATAAAAATACTTATTTCGTTATAGTCACAAGAGGCCATAAAGATGATAAGACTTGCTTAGAAACAGTACTTAAAAATGACTTTTACTATGTTGGAATGATTGGAAGTAAAGGAAAAGTAAAATTTGTGACCAATAGTTTATTAGAAAAGGGATTTAAAAAAGAAGAAATTGATAAAGTCCATACCCCAATAGGTCTTAGCATAGGAGCTAAAACACCAGCAGAGGTAGCAATAAGTATTTTAGCTGAAATAGTTCAAGCTAAGAATGAAAAAATAATAAGTACTATATCAGATGATATTTCTAATGCTATATTAAATAGAAATGAACCAATGGTTTTAGCTACAATAGTTGAAAAACATGGATCAGGTCCTAGAGAAGCAGGAACTAAAATGCTTGTATATAAAACAGGAGAATTTGTAGGTACTATTGGTGGGGGAAGTGTAGAAAATTCTGCACATAAAAGAGCATTAAAATTATTTGAAGAAAAACAATCAACTTTAGAAGGATATGATTTATCAAATTCTGCATCTGCAAAACTTGGTATGGTATGTGGAGGAAATGTAAAAGTATTTTTTGAATATATTGAATAAAAATATATTACTTTAATACATGACTATGTTTTAAAATAACTTTGATATTTAATTAAAATATTAACTTACAGATAATATATAAATAAGTTTATAATTAAAAAAATATATACTAAAAAATCTAATTGATGAATTTTATGTTATCAATTAGATTTTTTTTTAATTAATTTAATTTTAGTAACATATGTTACAGAGAAACTTAAAATAATATAGTAAACTTTGAATTGTCAAAGCGAAGAAATAAAAAAGTAATTATTAAATTTTTATATACAAAAGAAATTAGGAGGAAATAATATGTCAATGTTTTGTTATCAATGTCAAGAAACAGCAGGATGTAAAGGCTGTACTAAAGTTGGGGTTTGTGGTAAAGACGAACATGTAGCAAAAGCTCAAGATTTATTAATATATGTAACTAAAGGACTAGCAATAGTAAGTAATGAAGGTAGAAAAGTTGGAATTGCAGATAGTAAAGTTGATAAATATATAGTAGAAAGTTTATTTACTACAATTACAAATGCTAATTTTGATAGAGATTCTATTTTAGATAGAGTAAGAGAAACTTTAAAATTAAGAGAAATGCTAAAAGCTAAAGTTGTTAAAGCTGGTGGAAAAGTTGGAGAAGTAAAAGTAAGTGGTGGTTTTTTCAAAAAAATATTTGGAATGCAAACTACAGAAATGATAATGCCAGATGCAACTACTTGGACAGCTGATAATATAATAGAATTTGATCAAAAAGCTGAAAAAGTTGGAGTACTTGCAACAGAAAATGAAGATATAAGAAGCTTAAGAGAGCTTATAACTTATGGATTAAAAGGACTATCTGCTTATATGAAGCATGCTATGAACTTAAAATATAATGATGAAGAAATTCATAAATTTATGGCAAAAGCATTGGCAGCTACATTAGATAATAGTTTAACTGTTGATGAATTAGTTGCTTTAGCATTAGAAGCTGGTAAATTTGGCGTAGATGGTATGGCATTACTTGATAAGGCTAATACTGAAAGCTACGGACATCCTGAAATAACAACAGTAGATATTGGGGTTAGAACTAATCCTGGAATATTAATTTCTGGTCATGATTTAAGAGATTTAGAAATGTTACTTGAACAAACAGAAGGAACTGGAGTGGATGTTTATACTCACGGAGAAATGCTTGCTGGACAATATTATCCAAAATTCAAGAAGTATAAACATTTTGCAGGAAACTATGGTAATGCATGGTGGAAACAAAAAGAAGAATTTGAAAAGTTTAATGGGCCAATACTTATGACTACAAACTGCGTAGTTATTCCAAAAGAGTCTTATAAGAATAGATTATTTACAACAGGCGCAACAGGAATGCCAGGATGCCCTCATATAGAAGCTGATTCAAAAGGAATAAAAGATTTTTCTAAAGTTATAGAAATGGCTAAAAAATGTAGTGCACCTACTGAAATAGAAAAAGGACAAATAGTTGGTGGTTTTGCTCATAATCAAGTTTTAGCTCTTGCAGATAAAGTTGTTGATGCTGTTAAAACTGGTGCTATAAAGAGATTCTTTGTAATGGCTGGTTGTGATGGAAGAGCTAAATCAAGAAATTATTATACTGATTTTGCAGAAAAATTACCTAAAGATACAGTGATATTAACTGCAGGATGTGCTAAATATAAATATAACAAATTAAACTTAGGTGATATTGGTGGAATTCCAAGAGTATTAGATGCAGGACAATGTAATGATTCATATTCATTAGTAGTTATAGCACTAAAGCTTAAAGAAGTATTTGAACTAGATGATGTAAATAAATTACCGATATCATATAACATAGCTTGGTATGAACAAAAAGCTGTAATAGTATTATTATCATTATTACACTTAGGTGTAAAAAACATTCATTTAGGACCAACACTTCCAGCATTCCTTTCACCAAATGTTGCTAAAGTATTAGTAGATAACTTTGGAATTGGTGGAATAACTAATGTGGAAGATGATATGAAGATGTTTATGGAAGGTTAATATCCGTATGCATTAGAAGCAACAGATAGATTTAAAATGATGTTAGTTGTAGTAAAAGGTTAGTTATAATTCAAAATAAATAATCTGCCAACATTTTGCTGAATGCAGTTTAAAATGTTGGCATTTTTTTATGTGTAAAATATTTTATTAACAGAACAACTGTAAATGATAATCATTGTCATATATAAGAGAAAGTGGTATATTATTATTGTAAATCAATTATTTTATTAAACTAATTATAAAAATAGCATACTGAATTTTTGACTAAAGAAATTAGTAAAGGAGATTTGGAATGGAATGTATATATAATGATTATGAATCAATTTGCCATGACCTTATTGAAAGTATTGTATTTGCACTAGATGCAAAGGATACTTATACAGCCAAACATTCAATTAGAGTAGGGGATATGGCATGTCAAGTTTGTGAGTTTTTAAATTTAAGTAATGAAGATAGAGAAACTATACATATTGCAGGACATGTCCATGATATAGGAAAAATAGGTATTCCAGATAAAATATTAAATAAGAAAAGTAAATTAAATGAAGAAGAATGGAATGTAATAAAACAACATCCAGCTATTGGGGCAAAGATATTAAGCAGTTCAAAAAAATTATCTAAAATAAGTGAAATTATATTATATCATCATGAACGCGTTGATGGTAATGGGTATCCAAGGGGATTAAAAGGACAAGAAATTCCTTTAGGATCAAGAATTATTGCTGTTTGTGATTCAATTGATGCAATGTTAAGTAAAAGAGCATATAGAAATAGTTTAGAGTTAAATACATGTAAATCAGAAATAGAAAAAAATATAGGTATAATGTATGACGAAGAAATTGCAGAATGTGTATTAAAAAATTGGGATTTCCTTAATGATAAAGTTAACGAATAGGTTAGGGACTATAAATCTATATTTTCAAAACTTTATTTTATAGAAATAGTAGAATGAAGTTTTAAAAATTTAATTGTTAATTAATATCTATTAAGATTTGAGGATGATAAACAATGAATAATATATGTATATTAAAAAATAATATAAATGGAATGTTGTATTATTTAGGAGATTTTATAAATAATCATAGAAAAATACTAATAATTATTTGCATTTTTATCTCACTTTCATTATTAGATGCTTTTTACTGTTTTTTAGTTAATGTTAAAGAACAAAGAAAATTTATGAAGGAATTAGAGCTAGAAAGGGAAAAGTATTTAATTGTAATTGAGCAATTAAATGATATTATATTTGATTTTGATTTGATTAATAAAAAAGTAATAAGTTCACCAAAGTTTAAAGAAAAATTTGGTTGGAAATTAACCTGTAGAGAATTAGATATAGATAATTTGAATAAGTCTAGTATTCATCCTGAAGATATAATCTTAATAAAAAATATTATAAAAAATCTTGATAATACAAAAAAGATGTCAATTATAAAACAAATCAGAATAAAAAAATATGATGGTAATTATTTATGGTGTGAATTAATATTAAATTATATACGTAGAAATAATAAGATCATACGGATAATTGGAAGAATTACAGACATTGATAATGCTGTAAAAGAAAAAGAGATTCTTAAAATAAAATCTGAACGTGATCAACTTACTGGATTGTATAATAAATTAACTTTTTTTAATAAAGTAGAGGAAAAAATAAAAAGTAATAAAAATAATGAAAGTATATTAATTTTTTTGGATCTTGATAATTTTAAAGCAATAAATGATTATTTAGGACATATGATTGGTGATGAAGTTCTAAAAGATACTGCACAAAAAATTAATAGTATTTTTAATGAAGGAAATACTATTAATTCTAGATTTGGAGGAGACGAATTTTGTATTTTTGAAGAAAATTCATCTATTTTAATGATTAAAGAAAAAATAAAAAAACTTTCTAAACTATTAGAAAAAGGTCATGTAGGAAAAAATAATGAACCAATTAGGATTTCAGCAAGTATAGGGATTGCTTCTTATCCTTATAATGGAACGAGTTTAAAAGAATTAATTGAAAAAGCAGATAGAGCATTATATAAATCAAAAGAGAATGGAAAAAATCAGATTACAATTTATAATGATACTATTGGGAAAATGTATAACTTTAATTAGAAAATATAAGATAATATGAATTGAAAAAATAAAACTTTAACTAAAAATACTGAAGTTAAAGTTTTATTTTTTGGCTATGTTTTAAGTGAATGTTGATATTGTAGTATAAAGCTCATGGACAGGGGAATTTGCTTTAAGAACTCTAAAATAAAGCTTAGTCCAATTAATGCATGCTCCTAATCAAAGATTGCTGACAAGCAATTAATTGTACAAATCTTCATTAAGAGTTCTAAAAAGTAAATTCCAATGCCAGTTCGCACTTATACTAGAATATCAACACTGTTTTAAAACATAGCGTATTTTTTTAATTTCTATTGATTATTATTTATATATAGTTGTATTTAATATAATCTCTTAAATTTAATTATTACCATTTAATCATTAATATTCAAATTTTATAATATTAAATTAGTTTAATATAAGTTCCAATAAAACTTGTTCATTAATATAAATCTTAGAAGATTTATAAATGATATTACTTCTAGTGATAGTGAAGAACTTATATAAAAAATCAATAATATATATGTTTCTAACTAGATATTGTTAATTAAAGATAGAATTTTCTATAAAAATTCTATAAAAGATTATAGATGTAATAACTTAATTAGAACATATATTAATTAAAGTAATAAGTAACTAGTATACTTTTATTTACTTTTTATATTTTTATCTGTATTTGATGAATCAGACGAATTATTTATCCAAATAATTCTTTCTTCAGAAAAATTTTTTGTATATTTAATAGTATCAATATTTTTTAAAACCCATTTTAATAAATCATTCATAATATCCCTCCATAATGTGAATAAATGGTTTAGAAATTATTATGTTATATACAACATATACAATTAAAAAATTGAGAATTTTTTATAGAATATAACATAATAATAAATGTTTACCAAATAGGTATAAAAAGATAAAGTTCAATTAAGAATGTTGTTCATTTAATTCTTTTATAATAGCTTCAGCATCTATTTTGTTTTCTTCAAGTTGTTTTATAAATTCTTGCATCATATTTATATCAAATTTACTTTTTTTTCCGCTCTTAAATTTTAAATGAATATCACCTTTAGGAGTACTTATATTAGTTTTACCAGTTAATAAATAATCAGTAGATGTATTAAAAATTTCACTAAGCTTAGTTATAACGTCTAGATTAGGTTCTCTATCTCCATTTTCATAATTTCCTATTGTTTTATATGTGACCTTTAATAACTCAGCTAAATCTTTTCTACTCATGTCATTAGCTTCTCTTAAATTTTTTATAGCCTCACCAATACACCACATTATTATACCTCCTCTTATTGAAAATATTTTACTATAATATACACAATTTTCAAAGAAAAATAGAACAATTTGGAGAAAAAGAGGTTGACATGGAACTAATTGTACTTTAATATAATATTTAATTGGAACAAATTGTTCAAAAAGTAAAAAATAAGGACAAGATGATTAATATGGTAATCAAAACTGAAATGAAAAAGGGGTATAAAAGATGAATGTAAAAATAAGGAGTATAGAAATTGAACATCCTCAGAATGTGGTAAAAAACGAATTTTATGTAAAGTTATTTAAGGAACAAGGAAAAGATATAAGAAGGATGTTAGAATGTTTTGGGAGAAGTGAAAGAAAAGTAGTAAATAATAATTCTGATACTACAGTTACATTAGGGGTAAAAGCTGCATTAAAGGCATTAGAAAGTGCTAATCTTACAGGAAAGGATATTGATGTAATTATATTTTCAAGTCAATTTCCAGAGTATACATGTCCAACTCAAGCATTAATAGTTCATGATGCTATAGATGGAAAAGAAGATGCTATGGTTATGGATTTAAATGTTAATTGTATTGGTATGCTTGTAGCACTTGATTCAGCTACAAGATATTTACTTCAAAATCATAATTTTAAAAGAGCATTAATAATAGGTGCTGATTATGCTACAATTCATGCAAAAAAAACTGATGAGTTTGTATACCCTATGTTTGGTGATTGTGGATGCGCAATTATTTTAGAAAAAACTGAGGAAGACTGTGGGATGCTTGATTCAACTTATTACACAGAAAGTCCCAAATACGATTCAGTAGTATATCCAAAATGTGGAGCATCTTCTTTTTATAAAAAGACTACATCGCATGAAGATATGAAATTAGGTTGGACAGAATGTGATGATAATGTTGTAGAGATTGCAAAAAATTCCATTAATAAATTATTAAAAAATAATAATTTAAAGGTATCAGATATTAAAGCATTTTGTTTTTCACAATTTGCTGGTTCTCTTGTGAATGGTTGTGCTGACGTACTTAGAATAGAGCCAGAAAAAGTAATATATGTTGGTGATACATATGGATATACAGGTACAAGCTCTCCGTTTATTGCTTTATATGAAGGTATAAAAAAAGGACAAATTAAAAGAGGAGATAAAATAATGTTTTGGTCTATTGCTGCAACTAGAACAGCTTGTGCGTTGTTATTTAAATATTAAATTTATTTCAATGTGCCAAAAGATATAACTTTCTATAAAAATTATATAAAAGATTGTAAATGTAATAACTTAATTAGAGCATATATATTAATATAGTATTAAATAAAATAAAAGCTGTTTCAAAAATATATTTATTATTTGAAACAGCTTTTGTTTAATATGTTTTAAGTAATTATTAATATTATAGTGTGATGATAAAATTATTTAGTTAATATTAATATTATTGTTTTTAAATGTAACATATTAATTAATTAATTTATTTATTTGATGGTTCCCATTTACAACGTATAGGTGATACAATAGCTTCTTCCTTTTTTAATTCTTTAAATGCCTTATCAATATCTTTACGATCTAATCCTGAAAGTTTTTCTACTTCTCCAGCACTTAATGGTTTACCAGCTTCTTTCATAGTATTTAATATTTTTTCTTTAATTTCCATTTTAATACCTCCCAAAAACTTTAGTTGTTAATTTAATCAGAACTTATATACTTAAAAGAGTCTTATTAAAAATTAAATAAGTTGTAAATTTTAGATAATATATTATGAATATTAGAATTTTATTATTACTTAATAATGATTATTATAACATAATAATTATAAAAGTAAAGTGATTAAACTTATATTAAATAAATATTTTCTAATATTTAAATAGGTATTATTAAAATAAATTTTATACTTATATATAAAAGAGGTGGATTCATTAATTCGAATACACCTCTTTTAATATAATAATATTTACATAAAAACATTATATATATTTATTTAAGGCACATTCAAAATAATAACAAGTCAATATGCTAGTCTATTTCGTGTCATGTTGCGTCAGCATAATGGCCTAATAGCTTGCTATTAAACCATTATGTTTCCTTGCCTGACGCAAAATATACATCGCATTTTGGACTTGTTATTTTCTTTCATGTGCCTAATAGATTTCCCAATTTATTTAGAAAATATTATAAAGAATGATTATTTTAAAACATAGCATAAAAAATACATTATTTAATTTCTAAAGGTCCATATTTATCCTTATCTAATATAATTAAGGCTCTAGTAAGTTCTTCAACATGTTCTTTTTCATCTCTAGTAATATCTTTTATAATATTAAATAGTTCATCATTTTTTATATTAGATAAAAAGTCTTCATACAATAGTATGGCTTCAAGTTCTCCTTTTATTGCTTCTCTAATATGAGTTAATAAGTACGCTTTACTTTCTTTTGTATTGCAGTATTCCTTATAAGTATTTTTATTAGTTATATTAGCATGTTCATTTACATCCTTATATAATTTAAATTGTTCTTTATCTATCATACGCAATGCCTCTAAAAACAGACCATAGTGTTCTTTTTCTTCTTCCATTATATGATGAAATATTTCTTTAACTTCTTTATTTTCAGTAACGCTTAAAAAACTACTATAGTCATTAATAGCAACAATTTCTGCTATTAAACCTTCTCTAAGAAATGTTTCATCATTTTTTAACTTTCCTTGAGGTTGTCTATTTGTAGTATAGCTCATAAAAAACTCCTTTATTATATTATTTATTAATTAATATATAATATAGATTAGAAAATATTCTAATAATATATATAATTTATACTATTAGAATATTTATGAAAATGTTCTAAATATCTATTTATATTGGTAAAATAATAAATTATGATATACTATATGTTATAAAAAGTTTAATTGTAAGGTGGAGAAATTGATGAATGTAATAAGTATTAAAAAATGTACAAAATTAATTTTGTTAATAATTTCTATAAGTTCATTATTATTAGTTGGTTGCGGTAATGTTAAAATGAATGATAAAAAAGAAAATGCTGATCCAACTACTACAACCGAAAATACTAATGGTGATTTACCAGAGTTAACTGAAAAGTTACCTTTAGCAACTATAAAAGTGAAAGATTATGGAGATATTGAAGCTGTCTTATATCCAGAAACTGCTCCTAATACAGTAAATAACTTTATATATTTGGCCAATAAGGGATTTTATAATAATCTTAAATTCCATAGAATAATTAAAGGGTTTATGATTCAAGGTGGAGATCCAAATGGAGACGGTACTGGAGGACCAGGTTACTCAATAGAAGGTGAATTTACTTCAAATGGTTTTCCTAATGGATTAAAACATACAAAGGGTGTATTATCAATGGCAAGAACACAAGATCCAAACAGTGCAGGAAGCCAATTTTTTATAATGTCTGGAGATGCACCACATCTTGATGGAGAATATGCTGCTTTTGGTAAGGTAATATCAGGTTTAGATATAGTAGAAAAAATTGAAAATGTAAAAATTAAATCAAATGATGCACCTAAAGAGGATGTAATTATTGAATCAATTACTGTTGATACTAAGGGAGTAGACTATAAGGAACCAAATAAAAAATAAAGATTTATTTATTAATATGTTATATCATCATTGCTTTTGCTTTGATGATATTTTTTCTTTTAGAAATTTAATGTTTTAACAAGAAAATTCATGTAAAAAATAGATAAGAATGTTTTCATAGGATGATTTTTAATAAATAGAAATTTAACAATTAGGATAGAACGTTGTAAAATTATTTAAATAAGGAAATTAATGATATAATAAAGGGTAAATAGTTATTCTTGGAAGGGGATATTTTGAATTGTTTACTAAAGATATAAATATTAATATGTCTAAAAATGGATATGCTAATACTTCAGAATCTGTACATTTGGGAATACTTTTAGCTATGGTAGGAGGATTTTTGGATGCATATACGTTTGTATGTAGGGGAGGGGTTTTTGCTAATGCAGAAACAGGTAATATTGTTTTAGTAGGAGTAGCAGCAACTAAGGGAAATTGGAAAGGTGCTATTATGGCATTCTTACCTATTTTAGCATTTATAATTGGTGTAATTGTAGCAGAGAGAATAAAAGAAATTAAAGAATCATCATATTTTATAAATGTGGATAGTGATCGTGCTATTTTAATTATTGAAATTATGGTACTTTTTATTATAGGATTTATACCTATTACTGCACCTGATATATTTGTAACTACAACAATATCATTCGTTTCATCTGTTCAGATTTCTTCATTTAGAAAACTGGTGGATTCTCCTTATAGCACAACAATGTGTACTGGAAACTTAAGAAGTGCATCACAAGCAGCTTATATGGCTTTTAGAAAAAAAGATAATACTTATGTTGTAAAATTAATTCGATATTGTATAATTCTATTTTCTTTTTTAACAGGGGCATGTTTAGGGGGAGTATCAACTATAAAAGTTGGCGCTAAATCAGTTTGGATTTCTGCATTTATATTAGTTTGTGCTGTTATATTATTTAGTATAGATGAATATAGACTGAAAACAGAATGTAAGTAATAATAAATAGAAGTGTAATAAAACTTATGCACTTCTATTTTATTTATTTTAAACAAAGTGTGTATTAAATATATAAAGAAAGTGTATTCACTTATAATATTTTCCTATATATATTTAAAAAGTAGGATTTGTAAAAAATCAATCTCTTCACAGTAGTTATAGGTACTTTTTTATTAAATTAGCATAAAAACTGTAATTAAATTCAATTAAATTCTATTAAAAGTAATTTTATTGAATTTAATTACAGCTACCAATAAAATGGAAAAAAAGTCATATAAATTGAGAAAAGATGGATTAAATTCATTTAATAAGATATTACAAAAATTACATCATTTTACTATTAAATAATTTAATTGTACAATCGATTGAGATTATCATGGTTATTTGGAGGGATAGTATAATGTTGTATTCGGATATAAATCTCCAACAGGAGGTTTATAGAGAAGATGTTTTTAATATTGCAAAATGGTTAAGTGATAAAGAAGTAACAAAATTTTTAAATGAAAGAAATGGAATAAATAATAGTTTAAATAAATTAGCTAATACTTCTACATTACCTATAATGACCCAATATTTTAATAATAATGGTCCATTTTATATAATAGAACACAAAGACAAATCTATTGGATATTTAAAGATTATTCCTAAAGGCAAAATTGCAGAGATGGTTATTGCTATAGGAGATAAGAAAAAATGGGGAAAAGGAATAGGAACTATAGCAGTTAAAAAAGGATTAAGTGAAGCATTTTTAAAATATAGACTTGATGAAGTTGTAGCAAAAGTTCACAAAGAAAATTATAGATCTAGTAAAGTAGTTAAAAAAGTAGGATTTATAGAAAAAAAATATTTAGAAAAAGAAACAAAGTACTCAATAACTTTTAATAAATATATTAGTCAATTTAATTGATATAAATAATTTTTTAGTGCTAGGAGATACTATTTAATATTAGATACATTGAAAAAATAATAGACTAGTATGTTAATATATTTTGTTTTATATATAATGAAAAAATATATTAACATCTTTAAGCTATTATTTTTTATATGTCTTAAATAGATAAGCAAGGAGGAATTAATATGAATTTTCCTAATTCATTTCTAGCACAACATCAAGATCATCAACCAGGATTTGAATATGAAATGAATCCAGCACCGATATATGATGATCCGAACTATAATAAAAAGGGTGAATTATTAAATAATAAAGTTGCAATAATTACTGGAGGAGATAGTGGAATAGGAAAAGCAGTAGCAGTAGCTTATGCTAACCAAGCTGCAGATATAGTAATTGTTTATCACAATGAAGAAAAAGATGCAGAAGAAACTAAAAAAATTATAGACCAAATAGGCAGAAAATGTACTCTTATAAAAGGGGATATTGGCAATGCTGATTTTTGTAAGGACGTAATTAAAAAAACTATTGATGAATATGGAAAAATAGATATATTAGTAAATAATTCAGCTGTCCAATATGAGTGTAAGGATATAAAAAAGCTATCAGATGAGCAATTTGATAAAACTTTTAAAGTAAATGTATATGGTACATTTTATATGACCAGAGCTGCAATGGAACATTTAAAAGCAGGAAGTTGCATAATAAATACAGCATCAGTTGTAGCCTTTAAAGGAAATGAAACTTTAATAGATTATTCAATGACAAAAGGAGCAATTACTGCATTTACAAGGTCTTTAGCACTTGCATTAGCAAAAGGAAAAACTGGAATAAGAGTAAATTCAGTTGCGCCAGGCCCTATATGGACACCACTGATACCAGCTAGCTTTGATGCAAATAAGGTTTCTCAATTTGGTTCAGACACTCCGATGGGAAGAGCAGGGCAACCAGTTGAATGTGCCGGAGCATATGTATTTTTAGCATCAGAATGTGCTTCATATATTACAGGTCAAACAATTCATATTAATGGTGGAGAAATAGTTAATTCATAATATAAAAAATTAAAATGAGCCTTAAATTTTAAGGCTCATTTTCGCATCTAATTATCTTTTAAAATTAGATTGAGAATTGTTTTTATTATACATATTATTTTGATTGATGTTATTCATTCTATTCATATTATTATTTTGATTCATCATACCATTCATTCTATTCATATTCATAAATGGATTAGGGACATTATTGTTTTGTCCTCGCATTAACATATTAATTAGAGAATTGATGTTCATGTTATTATTATTCATATTATTACCACTCATGGGATTTCTATTCATATTATTACCATTCATGTTATTACCATTCATGGAATTTCTGTTAGAATTAGCTGCCATCATATTCATCATATTAGGATTCATACCACCTAGAAGCATATTTAACAAAGGGTTTCCCATCATTTGGGACATTTGGGGTTGATTATTATTCATACCACCTAGCATGTTCATTAAGGGATTACCCCCCATCATTTGATTACCACCCATAGGATTCATCATACCACCTAGACCCATATTAGGAAAAAGAGCACTGAATAACATATTTAATAAGGGATTCATTTTTTCACCACCTAAAATATTTATTACTGTTTAATCTATCTTATTGCACTTAATGAAAAAACGATACATTAAATTATAATGGAAGTGATAATAAATAGAATTGCAAAATTATATAAAAATAAATCTACTTATGAATTAAAGTATATTATTAGGATAAAATAACACCATAATGTTATAGGAGGTGTGATTTTATGGACAATAAAAATGGAATGTTAGGTGGATTACCAATTAACATTAATAAAGAAGTACCTACACCTAATAGTAATGCACAGTCAATAGCAGCTCTAATAAAGCACTCTGGAGAAGTGACTGGATATGAACTTTCAAATGGTGAAAGAATATCTAAAGAAGATGGAGTAAGAATGGCTAAAGAAGGTAATATATCTGGAGTAGCTGTTGGAGTATCTAAAAAAGGCGAGGAATATTTAAGGAGTTTACCAGACCAAAATGAATCTAATAACTTAAGTTCTTTACCATCTATAACTGAATAAATTTAAGCCTAACCTTAAATTATCAAGTGATTAATTTAGGTTAGGCTTTTATATAATATTTATATTACTCTAAATTTAATTTATTCTTTACAATATAATTAGTTATGAAGAAATAGCAGATAAAGAAAATTAAGTTAACTGCAATAGCACCCCAAACAATTCCATGAAATAATCCTAATGAATTTTGATTTATAGTATTTGCATATATTTCTAATTTTCCAGAGAAAGTTATTCCAAGAACAGAAGTAATTGTGTTCATAATAATATTTAATACAATAAAAGCACCAAATGAAGAAAGAAGTTTTCTTTTATTAAATAAATGACCTATTGAAATAGAAGCATAAATCATAATTATACCCATTGCCATTTGTATAAATACAGCTAATATAAATTCTAAAAATAGCATGAATCCACTTATTCCTACTTCTTTGTATATTTCAGAAAATACTTTACCAAGTTCATTAAAGAAATTAAAATCAAAATTACTAAAACTAAATGCTAAAATAAATATAGAAAGTATAGCTACAATACCACTTATTACAGTCCAAAAAACTCCTATTAAAAGTTTACTTGAAATATTCTTCCATGTACTTACAGGAAGTGTATGCATTAAATAACCTTCATCTCCAAGAAGATTTTTATAAAAGCGTTGTATTATTATAAAGAAAGTTACTATAAAAATTGCAGCCATAGTAACACCATAAGCAAATATACTAAGAACAGCAGGAATTCCACCTAAAGTACTAGTATCTAAGGTATTCCAATTATTCCTTATAAATAGTTTATTAATTAATGTAAATGCTAAAAGAACTCCATATAGTGGTAAAAGAATTCTTCCAGTTGCTTTTATTTCATATTTCATTAATTTTCCTAACATTTAAATACCTCCCTAAATAGAGCATCAACAGTTTTTCCGTGCTCTTCTCTTATTTCGTCAACACTTTTTGTTAAGAATATTTCCCCATAAGAGATAAATATTACATCATCAAGTACTTGCTCAATATCTGATATTAAATGTGTAGATATTATAACTGTAGCATTTTCATTATAATTATTAATTATTGTATTTAAAATATAATCCCTAGCAGCAGGGTCAACTCCGGCTATTGGTTCATCTAAGAAATAAAGTTCAGCCTCTCTACTCATTACTAAAATAAGTTGAACTTTTTCTTTAGTTCCTTTTGACATAGTTTTTAGTTTATCCTTAGGATTTATATTTAACTTTTGTAACATGTCATAAGCTTTTTCAGAATTAAAATCATCATAAAAATCGCTAAAGAAGTTTATGATATCAGAAACCTTCATCCAATCATTTAAATAAGTTCTTTCAGGTAAATAAGAAACTATCTTCTTAGTTTCAACTCCAGGTTTATTTCCAGCAATTAATATTTCACCGCTTGTTGGTGTTAATAGTGAATTTGCAAGTTTAATTAATGTACTTTTACCACTACCGTTTGGTCCAAGAAGTCCTACAATTCTACCTCTATTTATTTTTAAGTCTATTCCTTTTAAAGCTTCTTTTCCACCATAATGTTTAACTAAGTTTTTACATTCTAATATAGGATTATCCATTATTTCATCTCCTTTACTATTTGTTCGACGATTTCGATTGTTTCTTTAGGGGTATAACCAATTTTTTTCATATTTTCAAAGAAATCTTGAATTTGTTCTTTAGCTATATCATCTCTCATTTTTTTTATCATTTCCCCATCCTCCGTAATAAATCTACCACTTGTTCTTTGACTAAATACCAGACCCTTCCGTTCTAATTCTGTAAGTGCTTTTTGCATTGTATTTGGATTTACTGACGCTTCGCTTGCTAAATCCCTTACAGATGGAAGTTTTTCGCCTATGCCATACACACCAGATACTATTCTAAGTTGTATTTGTTCTACTAACTGTATATATATTGGACGTTCATCCTTGAATTCCCATATCATAGTTTCATCTCCTTTGTACTATTGTACTGTTGTATTAATTGCTTAATACAATAATATAATAATACACATATTTTGTCAATAACATTTTGCAAATATTATATCTTTGATTTAATTATAAAAAATAAATTTAATTATTATAGAAAAAGCAGTGCAGTAAAAACATATAATAATATATATCTTTGAATTTTAATACGAATTAACTATTAAAGCTATATATAAGTAATTTATAAGGAGGAAAAATGTATGATTATCAGTAAACTAACTTCCTCAATAGATACTATAGTTATTGTTTTGATTATAGCTGGATTGTCGCTTATAGGTATGATAATTTTTTATTTTATTGCAGAATTACAAGAATCATTATATGAGAATAAAAAGAAAAATATATTATCAAAAGAAATCAATAATAGTTTAGAAGCTAAAAAGAAAATACAATGTAAACTTAGCAAATAATAGGTTAAAAAATATTAGTGCAATAAAAGAATAGTATAGTTTTTTTATAAAATAAATTATAAACTAAAAAGACACACTAAAATTATAGTGTGTCTTTTTTATGGTTGCGGAGGCAGGACTTGAACCTACGACCTTCGGGTTATGAGCCCGACGAGCTACCAGCTGCTCCACCCCGCGATATTAACTTTGCTATGTATATAGTATACTTCACTTCATTACATAAGTCAACCATAATAAAGTAAACTTTAGTATTTAAGGAATAAATTTGTATGCTTACTATAATAAAATTTATTTATCAAGAAATAGTAATAAGTTTTTTGTAGATACATGATATAATTAATAAAAAAATAGACTTAAAATTAAAAGGGGAGAAGACAATGAGTAAGACAACTACTTCATTAGAAAGGGCTAATAAACTTAATTTAAGAATACTATTAGTACTATGCACTATGCTGGCATTGCAATCGTTTATTTTATATGGTCTTAAAAGAGGGATGACAGCATTAATTAGTTGTACATTAGTAATGGTAATAACTTATATTCTAAATTTAAAGTCTAATAATTTGGTTGTATGTGGTATAGGAATACCACTAACTACAATGTTAGCGGAAATGTTATTTTCAATAAGAGTAGGTGGAGTAAGTTATGCATTAATTTTGTTTTTATCAACAGTAGTAATGAGTGCCTTGTACTTTGATGAAAAATTATTGATAAGATATTCAATTATAATTGATGTAATTATATTTTTTGTACAATTTATAGTAGGGTTTAATTTATTAGGAGAGGGTCAAGGTATAAATATATTTGTCACACAATGTACAGCTTTAATAATATCTGAAGTGATTTTGTATTTTATGGTAAAGTGGAGTAAGGAAGCTTTAAATAATTCAATTAAAGCTAATCAAGAAATACAAGATACTATGCTAACTATACAAAATACAAATAGTGTAATTAATGAAGGGATTTCTATTTTAAATAATGCAACTTTAAATACAAGACATCAATCTCAAAGTATAACTAAGGCCATGGAAGAAATAAATAATGGAATAGAAATACAAGTTAATAATATGACTGATATTACAAGTTCAGTAAATAATATAAAAGAAGAAGTTAGTTCAACAAGAAAAATATCTAATTCCATTGAAAATTTATCTAAAGATTTAAATTTAAGTACAGATATGAATTTAAAAGAAATAAATAAAGTTAGTAATCATATTAACATAATAAGAAGTGCAGTTAAGGAAACTAATGTAACTGTAAAAGAATTTAATGAGAATATGAAGCAAGTAATAGATGTCTTAAGAGGGATTAAAGAAATTTCAGAACAAACAAATTTGTTAGCATTAAATGCATCTATAGAAGCAGCAAGAGCAGGAGAAGCAGGAAAAGGATTTGCAGTAGTTGCTGAAGAAGTTAGGTTGTTATCAGAACAAACAAAAGATACTACAGATAAAATAGAATCATTAATTTTACAAGTACAAAATAGAATTAACAAAGTAACGGAATCAGTTGACAATGGTGATAAGGCAGCTGAAGAAGGACAAAATATTATAGATGCTACCCTTATTAGTTTTAAGAATATGCAACAATTATTTGAAAATATAAAGGATCATATTTATAAAGAATATGAATTAGTAGAGAAAATAGATTCATTAGTAGAAAATGTACAGGCTAATGTGGAAAGTACAACTGCGCTTACCGAGGAGTATGTTGCAAATGCAGAAGAAGTAACTACATTACAACAAGAGCAGGATGAACAAATTAATAACATACAAAATAGTGTAGAAACGATACAATATCAAAGTAAAGAACTTGAAAAATTATTTAATAAGTAGTATATATTAGAAATTAGGTGAAATATTAAAAACGTACATTTATATTTGATAAATGTGCGTTTTTTGTAAGAATGAGTTGATTATAATCACCCAAGTTTATATTGAATCATAAGAAAATTTATTATAAAATTAACTAGAAATAAAAAAACATAGGAGGATAAAAATGATAAAAAAGATTATCTGTATAATATTTCCTATAATTATAGCATGTATAACATTTATTTCTTTAAATACATTTTTAGATAAAGAAATAAACAAAATGTTAACAAATAAAGATTTAACCGAGATAAATACAGAATATGGAAGTATATATAAGGATAAAGGGGTAGTATATAATGAATATATTAACCAAAATAATAAGTTAGTATTACAAGGATCATCTGAATTAGCATCTCCAGTTTCACAATTACCTACAAAATTTTTCCCAATTGAAGGATTAGATACAATTGTTACAAACGGAAGAGCCTATTCTCAAAATTTACATCAGGTATCTATATTAGGAAGCCAAAATGGAGATATGAAAGAAAAAAAACTTGCATTAGTACTTTCACTTCAATGGTTTTTAAATCAAGATGGAATTGATACCAATGCTTTTCAAGCCAATTTTTCACCAGTACAGTTTTATAAGTTTTTAGAAAATGAAAAAATAAGTCAAGAACATAAATTTGAATATGCTAGTAGAGTAAGTAATTTATTATTAGGAAGTACTCAATTTTTGCCTGAGAGAATTTATGCAAAGAGTTATGTTAATAATAGTAC
The DNA here is from genome assembly GCF_054768135.1 of Clostridium sp. CTA-5. NCBI lineage: Bacteria > Bacillati > Bacillota > Clostridia > Eubacteriales > Clostridiaceae > Clostridium > Clostridium sp. CTA-5. Next base: position 177,979 of record NZ_BAAAAT010000003.1, read on the forward strand.
TAGATATAAAATAGCTAATATAATATTTAAACCGTACTTTATTGCTAGAGAAAAGGTTATTGAACTTAAGGATAAAGGATTATTATATAAGAAATTGAAAAAGCTACCTGAGAAAAAGGAGATTCAAAGTGAAGCAGTTAACTGGGAAGATGAATATAAAAAGGCTGAAGAAGATGGAAAATCTCAAGTAACTAATAATGATTTTATGGTATATGATAGTTACTATGATAAGAATTTAAAGTCTAATGTAGGTGCACAGAAAGATTCAAATAAAGGAATAGATTTAATGATATCACAGGAATTTAAAGATTATGAACTATATCTAGATACTTGCGTTGATTTAGGAGTAAAACCATACATAATTTTAATGCCAACTAATGGATTATGGTATGATCATACTGGATTAACAAAAGAAACAAGGCATAATTTTTATGCTAGGGTTCAGAAAATAGCTGAAGATAGAGGATTTGATGTTTTAAATTTAGAAGATGAAGAATATACACCTTATTTTATGTGTGATGTAATGCATTTAGGATGGAAAGGATGGCTTAAAGTAGATGAAGAACTTTATAAGCGTTTTAAAAACTGATAAATATTTGAGTTTTGCAATAATAAGTTCCATTGTAGTAGTTTTAGCTATTTTTATATTAGCATTTGAACCATTTAATGAAATACCATTTATATATAATCAATTCTAAAGGGGGAATTTTAAAAATGAAGATTTTAGATGGAATAAAGAAATATTCAGAGAGTGATAGAATTGCATTAACTTGTGATGGTGTATCTATGACATATAGAGAATTAGATAATGTATCTGAGTGTGTGGCGGGATTTTTATTAAAGGAATTAGGTGATGATAGAACACCTATTATTATTTATGGAAATAAAGAAAATTTAATGATGTCAGTTATGATGGCAGCACTAAAGTCCGGACGAGCTTATATACCAATAGATATAAGTTATCCTAAAGAAAGAGTAGATGCAATTATCAGTGAAGTCAAGCCTAAAATACTTATAGATTTTAGTGCAGGAAATGAATTTGATAATATAAGAGTTTTAAATGAAGAGAAAATTCAAGAAATAGTACGTGAGTATACTAATATAAAAGTTGATAGAAATAATTGGGTTAAAGAAGATGAAAATGCATATATTTTATTCACTTCTGGTAGCACAGGAAAGCCAAAGGGAGTGCAAATAAGCAGTAACAATTTAGATAATTTTGTTGAATGGATAGCAGAATACTTAAACTTAGATGAAAAAGAAGAAGTATTTATGAATCAAGCAGCATATTCTTTTGATTTATCTGTAACTTCAATTTATCCAGGATTATGTTACGGAAAAACTCTACATGGATTTTCAAAGAAAACTCTTTCAAATTTAAAACAAATGTTTAATGATATTGAACAATCAGGAATTAATATATGGGTATCCACTCCATCATTTGCAGGGATGTGTGTAACTGAAACAGCATTTGATTCACATATGTTACCTGATTTAAAAGCTATGGTATTTGTAGGAGAAGTACTTCCAAAACCATTGTGCGAAGAACTTTTAAATAGATTTCCAAATACAAGAATAATAAATGGATACGGTCCTACAGAGGCAACAGTGGCAGTAAGTGTAAATGACATGAATAAAGAGGTTTTATCACAAGAAGGAAGTTTACCTATTGGATATCCTATGAAAACTTCAGTTGTTAAAGTTGTTGATGAAGATGGAAATATTGTAAAAGACGGAGAAAAGGGAGAAATTATAATAGTAGGTCCTAGTGTAAGTAAGGGGTATTTCAATAATGAAGAAATGACAAAAAAGGCATTTTTCTATGACGATTATAATGGAGAAATGTGCAGAGCTTATAGAACTGGAGATTTAGGATATTATATTGATGGAAATTTATATTATTGTGGAAGAAAGGATTTCCAAATAAAACTTAATGGATATAGAATTGAGATAGAAGATATAGAAAATAATTTGGTGAAAGTTAGCAATGTAAAAAATGCAGCAGTTGTTCCAGTAAATAAGGATGGAAAGATTGCATATTTAACTGCTTTTATTGAATTAAAAGAAGATAATGGGTTAAGTGGATTAAAAAATGGAATAATGATAAAAAAAGAATTAGGAGAGTTAATACCATCATATATGGTTCCTAGAAATATAAAAATAGTTAAAGAGTTTCCAACCAATATAAATGGAAAGATTGATAGGAAAAAATTAGCGGAGGATTTATAATGAAATTAACGCAGTACGGAGATTACTTTTACTTATATTTATTATGTTTAACATTTATTCCTGCAATAATATTAGCATTTAATGGTATCACGACTAAGTACTATGGAATAATTGCATCAATAGGTATGATTTTATTAATAATGGGTAAAACTTTAGGACTAAAGTTGTTTTTAATATTTTTAATTTTAGAAATAATTTTAGTTTATATGTTCTTATTTATAAGAAAGAAAACAGACAATAAGTATGTATATTGGTTATTTTTATTTCTTTCTATGATTCCAGTTATTTCTACTAAAATAGCTGGAATTACACAATATGCTTCATATGTTGGATTTATTGGATTATCATATTTGAATTTTAAGGTAATCCAAATGATAATTGAAATTTATGATGGAAGAATTACAGAAATAAAATTTAGGTCATTTATGTATTTTATTATATTTTTTCCAACATTAAGTTCAGGGCCTATTGATAGATGGAAAAGATTTGAGGATAATTTAAATACCAAAATAGAAAAAGATGTATATATAAATGAATATTTAATACCAGGATTAAAGAAAATATTTATAGCAATAGCTTATAAATTTATTTTAGCATATTTAATAGACACTTATTGGTTGTTAAAAATACCTGATAATGTTACTATATTGAATAGTATAAACTATATGTATGCTTATACATTATATCTATTCTTTGATTTTGCAGGTTACAGTTTGTTTGCAATTGGAACAAGTTATATATTTGGAATAAAGACTCCAGAAAATTTCAATAAACCTTTCTTAAGTAAAGATATGAAAGAGTTTTGGACTAGATGGCACATATCATTATCAAGATGGTTTGGAGATTATATCTTTTCAAGATTTGTATTAAACTCAATGAGAAAGAAAAGATTTAAAAATAGATTTATAGCTTCACATGTTGCACAAATCATAACAATGTTTGTAATGGGATTATGGCATGGACTTACTGCATATTACATAATTTATGGATTGTATCAAGGTTCGGCATTAGTTTTAACTGATATATATCAAAGAAAATCAACTTATTATAAAAAACATAAAAAAGAAAAGTGGTTTCAAATGACACAGAGAGTAATAACATTCCATATAGTATGTTTTGGTATGCTAATATTCTCAGGATATTTATTTAAATAAAGACTATGTTTTGAATTAACGTTGATATTTTTAGTATAAAGCTCATGGACAGAGAAATTTACTTTAAGAACTCTAAAAATATCAATATTTGTTAATTAAAACATGAATAAAAGAAATAAAGTGTAGTTAACTCTATGCAATATATATAAAGGAGTGTAAATTATGAAAGATAAAGTATTAGAAATATTTATTGAGGTTACTGGTAATGATGAAATTGCAGAGGATTTAGATTTAGATCTTTTTGAAGCTGGATTATTAGATTCATTAGCAATTATAGAAGTTTTACTTCAAATAGAAGAAAAGTTAGGAATAAAATTACAACCAACAGATTTAGAAAGAGAAGATATGTCAACTGTAAATAAGTTAACTGCATTCTTAGAAAATAGATAAATATTATAATGGTTATCTTTTAAATATAAATGTTGATATTATAGTATAAAGCTTATGGACAGAGGAATTTATACTTATAATATCAACATTTATGAAAAGATAATCGGAATGTTGGGTATATAACTAAAAAAATCTCTTTTGTGATGTAATAATTCACAAAAGAGATTTTTTGTTTTTTAGGAATTTATAATAATTTAAAATATAGGGATAATGAATATTCATATAAAAAGTTGACAATTCTACAGTAGTATTGATGAGTTTTTATTCTATTATTTCACCATTTGTTGAGATAGTAACGATTTGCCACGGAATCATTTTTCCACTTGCAATAAGTGCATTTTTTACTGCATTAACAATTCCTCCACAGCAAGGAACTTCCATACGTACAACAGTAAGGCTTTTTATATCATTATATTTTAGTATTTCAGTTAGTTTTTCAGAATAATCACCTTCATCAAGTTTAGGACATCCAATTAAGGTAATTCTATTTTTTATAAATCGATTATGAAAGTCTCCATAAGCATAAGCAGTACAATCTGCAGCAATTAAAAGGTTGGAATTTTGCAGATACCCTGCATTAGGAGACACAAGTTTAATTTGAACTGGCCACTGATTTAATTGAGAAGAAACTTTCTCATTATTACATTCATTAGAAACAACTTTATGCTTAAAAGTTTTTTCTTGTGATCCTGGACATCCACAAGGTAATTTTAGAGCTTTCTTTTCAGCCTCTCTTTTTTGCATATTGATTTTTACTGCTTCTTCATCATATTTTAAAGCTTCTCTTTCTTCAAAAGAAATTGCACCAGTTGGGCAAGAGGGTAAACAGTCACCTAATCCATCACAATAATCATCACGTAATAATTTTGCTTTACCATTAACTAATCCAATTGCTCCTTCATGGCAAGCATCAACACAAAGATTACAACCAGTACATTTATTTTCATCAATTTTAATTATTCTTCTAATCATAATTAAATTCTCCCTCATATATTTATAATTTTGCTATGTTTTAAACAGTATTGATGTTGTAGTATAAAGCTCATGGACAGAGGAATTTACTTTAAGAACTCTAAAATAAAGCTTAGTCCAATTAATGCATGTTCCCAATGAAAAAATGTGACAAGCAGTTAATTGTACAAATCTTCATTAAGAGTTCTAAAAAGCAAATTCCAATGCCAGTTCGCTCTTATACTACAATATCAATTTTTTACTTAAAATACAGTATATAATTTTTATTAGTATTCTTAATTTGTTTTTTAAAATTTTCATTTGATAAGTAGAGTATAATATAATGTTAAGAAAAATTCTGTATCATTTGATACAAATATAAAATTAAATTTGTAAATTTTTAGATAAAATTAAAATTTTAGTTACATTAAGAATTAATACTTATTTAAAATATATAATAGATATTAAAAAATTTTTAAAATTTAATTTAATAAAAAGAATATTGAAACTATAAAGTATAAATATATAGGAAATATAGAAATAAAATTAAAGTAATAAATAATTATAAAGAATATTTTGTATTAATTGTTTTAATATGATATTTGACATACTATTTTTAATGCTATATAATTTAGGAACAGACAACAAAATTGAATATGTAAGTTTACAAACATCTTATGAACATGGGGGCGTTTTGGCTTCGACGGGGGTAAGAGGGGTTTGTTAAGCGAGTCGAGGGAAGCATGTGTCCTCGTTAATAAAGTATGCATTAAATGTAAACGCAGAAGACAATTTTGCATTAGCAGCTTAATATAAGCTACTCATCAGCCCAGGTTGCCTACGGCTTGGATAACTGGTGTAATTGAGTGGGACACGAAGTTTAGCAAAGCTTTGAGCTAAAGGGGTATTTATGAAGCTACCAAAAGGTGAAGCCTGTCTATGGGCGTCATCTGGCGGGAATTTTAAAATATAGACTGCACTCGGAGAAATTCAAATTCAACTACTTTCGGACAGGGGTTCGATACCCCTCGCCTCCACCATGAAACCCACGAAAATCTAATTTTTGGATTTTCGTGGGTCTTTTATTTTATAGAAATTAAATTCAGTAACAGCAAATTTAATATTGTGCTTATATAAGCATTTTAACTATAGAGTATAATTCGTGTATAACAAAAATTAATAGTACTATTATTAATATCTATATATAATATAAATATTGAAAGTAGAATTAATAAGGTAGGTGACCATAAATTTGAATCGAAGACATCGAGATATTTTAAATTTAATTTTAAATACAGAAGAATGCATTACAGGTGGTGAATTAGCGAGACTTTGTAATGTAACAATTCGGACAATAAGAAAAGATATTAAAGAAATTAACAATTTATTAAAAGAATACGATACGGAAATAGAGTCTAGTATAAAAAAAGGTTACTTCCTCAATAAAAGAAATAAAGTGATTTTAAAGAAAAATAATGTTATAAGGAAAGTGTTAGATTATGAGTATATAATAGAAACACCAAGTTTGCCCATAGACAGACAAATGTACATATTATTAAAATTAACGACTAAAAAATATATTTCTGTAGAAGAATTGGAAGAAGTTTTATATGTATCTGCAGCTACTGTAAATAATGATGTTGTTTTTGTTAATAAGTGGTTAAAAAAAGAGTTGAAATTGGGAATAAGTTATTCTTTAAATGAAGGAATTATACTTAAAGCAGATGAAAGGGAAAAAAGAAATATTATTAGTTGGGTTTTAGCTAAACGTATTAATATAAGTACTGTTACAAAGTATTGGAATTATTTATTTGAACAGAAAGATGTTATTTCATTAGCCAGAGATATTTATCATATGGTAAGTGCTGAAACTAAAAAGTATAATTATTATTTATCAGGGCATAGCTCCCAACTTTTATGTTATGAAATATTAGTTGCAGTTAATCGTCAGAAATTAGGATTTAATTTAAATGATTCAGATGACATAAAAGGTGAACTTATGCCAATTATGATTGCTATACAAGAAAAAATAGAAAGTAGATTGGAGGAAAAATTATCAGAAACAGAATGGCTTAATTTACAACAGTATTTTAAATCAAAGCAATTCCTTCAAGGAACAGACATTAAAAATATTCAGACAGAAGAAGCTATTTGTATAGTAGACGAGTTTTTCAAAACTTTATATAAAAAGTTTAAGATAGACTTAAGTGTTAATCCAGATAATAAATATAAGTTGATTTTATATGTAGCTCCAATGATAAATCGTTTGAAATATAGGCATTGTATATCAAATAAGATAGACGAAAAAGTTGTTAAAACCTATAAAACAGAATTTAAAATGGCTGCTGAAATTATACATATTATTAAGAAGAAACTAAATTTGAATATAGAGTTGATTGATTTAGCTTATATAACTATTCATTTAGTAACCATGTGTGGGATTGGGAGATATAAGTTAAATACTGTAATTGTTTGTGATTATGATGAGTCTATAGTAAGTTTTATTAAGGATAAAATTAAAAATTGTTTTGGAGAAAAAATAGAGGTATGTAGGTTTTATGATTATCAAGAATTTATGTATGAAAATGAGGAAAATCTTAAAAAGGTAGATTTTGTGATTACGACTTCAACAATAGCAGATATTACTAATATTCCTTTTATTAGAATAAATCCTGAAATTGAACCAAATGATATTGATATGATAGCAGAATATCTTGATGGTTATAAAAGTGAATTATTATAAATTAATCCTATAGTTCAAAGTATAGATAAGATCTATATTTTAAACTATAGGATTATGCATTATTAAAGAATAAAAATGCTAACATAAAGTATTTCACCATTTGAGGTGAAATACTTTAGTTTGTGTAAAGAATTTGGAATGATTATAATAAAACCAAAGCTTAGTGATGATTATACGACTATGGAGGTGGAAGCATAAGTTTATAGCTACACACATGGACGAAACACTTTTGATAGAAGATAAAACAATTTCATCAAATGAAACAACATTATATTTTAAGGAGGTAACTATGCTTACAATTGGTTATATTGGAAATGGTAAAAGTACTAACAGATATCATATCCCATTTGTTTTACAAAGAAAAAATATTAAGGTGAAAACAATTTATCAAAGAAATCCTAAAAATGAAAAATGGAATAGAATTGAAGGGGTGAATTATACTTCTGACATAGATGAATTGTTAAACGATAAAGAAATACAACTGATTGTTATATGTACAATGCATAATAGTCATTATGAATATGCAAAAATGGTATTAGAACATAATAAACATTGTCTAGTTGAAAAACCATTTATGGAGAATTCTAAGCAAGCAAAAGAAATCTTTGCTTTGGCAAAAGAAAAAGGATTGATAGTTCAGCCTTATCAAAATAGACGCTTTGATAGTGATTTTTTAACAGTTCAAAAAGTTATCAAAGAGGGAAAATTAGGTGAATTAATAGAATTAGAAATGCATTTTGATTATTATAGACCAGAAGTACCCGAATCTAGCACTAGTTTTAATCCTCACTCATCATATTTATATGGCCATGGGTGTCATACCTTGGATCAAGTAATTAGTTATTTTGGTAAACCGGATAATATCCATTATGATGTAAGGCAATTATTAGGGCCAGGTAAAATGAATGATTACTTTGATTTGGATTTATATTATGGAAAATTAAAAGTATCCGTAAAATCTAGTTACTTTAGAATCAAGGAACGACCAAGTTTTGTTGTATATGGTAGAAAAGGATGCTTTGTAAAAGAAACAAAGGATCGTCAAGAAGAACATTTAAAATTATTCTATATGCCTGAAAACAAGGAATTTGGTATTGATACATTTGATCATTATGGTGTACTTACATATATGGATGAAGAAGGGGATATACACGAAGAAAAGGTGAAATCTGCCTCTGGTGATTATGGCCGTGTATATGATGATTTATATGAAGCAATTATAAATGGTAAAAGTAAAACCATAACTGATGAACAAGTATTATTGCAAATGGAAATATTAGAAACTGGAATAAAAGATTTAAAATAAGTAGCTAATATGGAGGAATGATATAGGGTGAATGAAGAGAATTTAAGAAGATTATGTGCTGAGAAAGCTATGGAGTATATAAAAAATAATACTGTAATTGGTTTAGGGGCAGGAAGAAATATTGCTTGTTTAATTGAACTCATAAGTAAAGCAATACATGACAATTTGAAAATTAAAATTGTAACTCCATCTGATAATACAAAAAGCCTGTGTATTAAATATGGAATAGAAGTAATTCCAACATGTTTTATAGATGAAGTTGATGTTGCTTTTGATGGATGTGGTGAGGTAGATGAAAATTTTTATGCTTCCAAAGGTGGTGGAGGTGTATTCACCAAGGAAAAAATAATTGGGTCAATGGCTAATGATTATATCTTGCTTATAGATGAGCAAAAATTAACTAAAGAATTAAGCTGCAAGATTCCTATATCGTTAGAAATAGTTAAGGATTCATTAGCTCATGTAATCAAAATAGTTAAAAATTTAGGAGGTAATCCTGTAGTTAGAATTAGTAATAATAAAGATGGATATTTAATTACTGATGATGGCAATTTTTTGTTAGATGTAAAATTTGAGAATGTAAGTGATTTTAAAAAATTAAATGATGATTTAAATGATATTGCAGGAATAATTGAAACTTCTATATTCACTAAAGAGGTTACCAGGATAATAGTAGCAGGAGAAAATGGAGTAAGAGTTATTTCAAAGTGATAGTGTTCTAAATTATAGTTAAGTTATTTTTATATACAATGGAGGTATAAACATGAAATTTGGTATTATTGGAGCTGGAATGATTGTTAAAGAGTTTTTAATAGTTACTTCATATTTAAAGGATATAGAATTAACAGCTATTTATGGAAGAAAAAGTTCTGAAGAAAAAATGAATGAATTCAAGAATAAATATAAAATTAAGAATATTTATTATGAATATGATGAATTGTTAAATAGTGATGTAGATACTGTGTATATTGCATTGCCTAATAATCTGCATTTTGAATTTGCTAAAAAGGCATTAGTAGCGAATAAAAATGTTATTATTGAAAAACCTATAACATCAACGTATAAAGAAGCATTAATGTTAAATGATTTAGCTAGAGAAAGAAACTTATTTATATTTGAAGCAATTACTAATCAGTATCTGCCTAATTATAAAAAGATTAAAGAATTACTTCCGAATTTAGGAAATATAAGAATTGTTCAATGTAATTATTCACAATATTCTAGTAGATATAATAGTTTTAAGGAAGGCAATGTACTGCCTGCATTTGATCCAAATTTTTCTGGTGGGGCTTTAATGGATCTGAATATTTATAACATCCATTATTTAGTTGGCTTATTTGGAAAACCTAAAAATGTTGAATATTATCCTAATATTGAAAGAGGAATAGATACATCTGGAGTATTAATATTAGATTATGAAACATTTAAAGGTGTTTGTATTGGAGCAAAAGATTGTAACGCGCCTATTGCAAATAATATTCAAGGGGATAAGGGATGCATATATCAAGATACTCCAGCTAATGCTTGTGAAAGATTTGAATTATTAATGAATGATGGAACTAGTTTTTTAATTAATGAAAACAATTATGATCATCGTATGGTTAATGAATTCATTGAATTTATAGATATGATTAAAAATAATGACTTGGAAAAGTGTTATAAAATGTTAGAACACAGCTTAATAGTAAGTGAGGTTCAAACAATTGCAAGAAATAAAGGTGGAATTATATTTCCTGAAGATAGTAATCTAAAATAATGTAGATAATTTGGTGGGTTTTAAAGGTGACGCTTCGCCTCCACCATGAAATCCACGGCCATTTGTATGTGACTTAAATAGCTACTTACAAGTGGTCGTGTTTTTACTTATGTGGGGAGCTCCACTCAAGATGCACCATAATCAAAATAAATTAAGATTCCATCTTCTTGAGCCACTAATTAATACATTATCAAGATTTATTTGTTGTTCTAGCTGGATTACAAATCCCTGATATTGGCTTGTTAACCACTCTTCTTGCAAGACCTGCTATAGGATTAAAGCTATAAATAACAATGCCTGGCTTTAACATAAACAATATTCTTCTTTTGTTATTAAATAATATTAATTTGACTTTATTAGAGTAATGTTTGGGAATATTGAGAATTGAGAATATGAGAAATGGCAAAGTTAATGATGATGGATATAAAGGAATACATATATTTTAACAAGATAAGAAATAGTGGAAATACTATTTTAATCATAGGTATATTAGCTAATTTCATAAAATAATTTTATTAAATTTATATTTTTGTGTCAGAAAATGATATGTAAAAGCGAATATTATATTGAGTGAATAATAACTAAATATTTATATACAAGGGGGAATAACAAATGAAGAAAAAAATAGCTTTAATAGTACTAGTAGCTGCCTTAACTGGGGGGACTAATATGGCATATGCAAATACAGAGGATGCCATAAATACAAGTCAAACAAGTGAAATTACATCTCAGCCTGCAGTAGAAGAAAGTGGAACTACAACGGAGGATACAACAGATAATGAAAGTGAAATCAAACAAGAAGATATAAGTAATTCAGCAGGTATATTACCTAATTCACATTTTTACAAAATAGAACGTGGAATAGAAAAACTTCAGCTTTCAATAACAAAGAATGAAGAAGAAATAGCAGCACTTAAGGCAAAGTTTGCTACAGAGAGAGCAGCAGAAGCGGTTGTTATGACAAATCAGGGTGAAGATGGACTTGCAAGTAAGGCACTGGACAATTATATAGAGTTACTGTCTTCTGCTACGGAACATATAAATAATGCAATTGAGACTAAAGATAAAGCTGTACAAAAACTTGAAGATCTTAACGAAGCATACCAAAAAAGTGAAGATATATTAAAGACTATACTTGAAAAAGCTCCAGAAGACTCTAAACTGGCTATCGAAAATGCATTAAATGAGCAGGATAAAGCCATTGCTGCTGTTAATGGATTTTATGCAGCTAAAAATGCTTTCTTCTCAGCAAAAGAACAACTTGAAGAAGCAAAGAAACAGCTTGAAGAAGCAAAGAAAAGCGGTGATGTAGCTTTAATTTCAAGCGCTGAAGAAAAGGTAAAAGAAGCTGAGGCCTTAAAGGACGAGCTTGAGGGGTTAAAGGATGCAGCAAATTCTTCAAAGGAAGAAATAAAGAAGCTTTCTAAGCAAGCTGAAAAAGAAATTAAAGATGGTATGAAGGAAATTAAAAAGGCAAATGATAAGATTGAAAAAGTAGAGGGAAAAGAAAGTGACAAAAAAGAAAAAGCTATAGAAGGAACTAAACAAACAGAAGAAAAAGCTAAAAAAGAAGAAGAAAAATTAAGAGAAGCAAATAAGAAGGCAGAAGAGAAAGCTAGAGAAGATGCCAGAAAATTGCAAGAAAAGGTAAAAGAGGAAGTAAAGAAGACTGAGGAAAAAGTTAAAAAAGAAGGAGAAAAATTAAAGGGAGAAGCCCAAAAGACTGAAGAACAAAAAAATTATTAGTATAAATGTAAAGTTTATTTTAAAAACAAAGTTGTTAATATGAACTATATTTGAAATTAAAATGAGATAAAATTTGTAGTGAATTTCAAAAGGGGGATTGCCTCCACCATAAAACCCACGAAAATCTAAAATTTGGATTTTCGTGGGTTATTTTATTTTAGGATACTTTTGCAAAAACATTAATTCAAAGCGTATATATAATAATTTAATTTTGAATATTGGAAAGTAAGTGTTTGATAGAGATAATATTAATAAAAATGGTATTTTTAGTAAAGTTTTCAAAAAATGTTACGATAATATTATAGATGTATTTTTTATAATAAGAGATACTGATAAGGTAAAAAAAATTAATAAAATATTAAAGATAATTAATTTGATCTTACATATTGATATATATTTCTAAATATAACATATGTAAAGAAAATAAACATAGAGATAAAAAGTGCAGTTCAAGTAGTAGTTACTACTTATTAATATATGCTAAATTTTACTATGATTTTAAATAATCTTATTATATAAGGAGGTAAGAACGCTGAAAGAAATGCTTTCATTACATTTTGTGCCTCAAGAAAGGAATGATTATAATTATGAATATTGGCAGTGCAACAAATTCAACAGAAATGAAGCTTTATACAGGCCAAGGTTTATGGAATAAAGATCCTGATATTAAGGAAATGAAGTTTGATACAAGCCAAGCTTTAGAAAACAAAAATTATAATCTTAAGGAAGAAGATAGAGCAGCAGCTGAAATTACATTTATACCATCAGAAGATATGGACTACGAAAAATGTATAGGGAAAGATGGAAAGGAATTTGCTGTAACTAGTTATTGTAAGGTTAAAGGAGAAACTTTAAACAAAGACTACTTAGATGTATTCACTTCTAAAGCTCACGGAAAAGAGGTAAAGTGCTATGATTATTATGTAAAGAATTTTGTAGCAAAAATATCTCAGAATTTTAGCGATAGCAACAGTTTAAAAGATGATGAAAACTCAATAGAAAAGGGGATAGATGATCTTGTTAATGAGATGAAAGAAAATATTTCAGAAGGTATTTCTAATAATATAGAAAATTTAAATACTAAGTTTAATGTAAATGGAGTTGATTTTACTTTAAAAGAATTAGTTGATTCTTCAAAAGTTATGGATTATGCAGGCTCTATTGTAAATACTTTAAGTGGTATGGATTATATTCATTATGCAGAAATGGGAGTAGCTAAAGGTAAGGTAAGTTCTTATACAGAAAAAAATCTAAATACAGATCAGCAAAAATTACTTAATTCCACTATGTCAGCAAGAATACAAAAGGTTATAGATTCAGTGCCAGAAATATCAACTGTAATTGAAAACCTCAAACGTGTAAACATCAAAATTGACATGGTTACAGATAAAAATAGTAAATATTATGCTGTGAAAAGTGTGGAACGCGCCACTAATAAGGAATATGCACAAAAAGTTATGGATACTTTTGCAAATGTAGATTATTCAAATCCAGAAAGTTTTGATAAAGCTATAGAAGAATACAAAATTATAATAAAACCTACATTAGAAGAGGAAGGCATTATAAATATGGGCAAAAACCACGCTTTAGATGATACAATTAATTATGAAGCAAATAAACTTAAAACTTTATTTGATAAAAATTATAAAAGGGTTATTTCGTCAAGTGTTCAACTTAAAAGTGTGTATGGATATTCTTTAGATGTTTATAGATAAATTTTAATAAGGTCTTAATTCTAATTTATTATAGGATACTTGTAAAAAAGAAGTATGGTTTTAAGGTAATAGATTTTTTTATATTAAATTATGTTTAATATTAGTATTTCACAAGTTTTAAAAAATATACATTCGATTATAAAGAATAATTCTTTTTATTTTACAAAAAATATTATATGGTGATAATATGCCAAAATATATTCAAGATGATTCATATTTTTAAAAAATAGATAATGAAAGAAAGGCATATTGTTAGGAGTTTTATATGCAGATAGATGTGTATTAAAAAAACTGAAAAAATAAAATTTTAGTAATGGGAAAAATAATTCTTTTAAGAGATATAGTTTAGAATTAAATTTATTTTAATAAAATAAATTTAAAAATTATATTGCATAATAGAAAAAAAAGTGTTATCATGTAAACGTAGTCAAAAAAGATTTAGGAGAGTTCTTAAGTAGATTACAATAAAATAAAAATATTTAGCGTGTTACTGATTCGATCAGGCATAAGCGTATGGAAATAAAAAATGCAATAGGATAAATGTAATATTTGTTTTTTGTATCACATGTTTTGTATAGTTTTATAAGGTATTATAATATTTTTTTATGATTCAATTTAGTATACAAGAGGTGTGACAAATTCTTAACATATATTGCTTTATTTTATTTCCAAATGCTTATGCTTTTTTTGTTTTTGTAACAAATAAAAAAATAGGAGGTATAAAAATGGTAGGAATTATTCTTGCTAGTCACGGAGAATTTGCTAAAGGCATCATGCAATCTGGTAAAATGATTTTTGGAGAACAAGAAAACGTAAAAGCTGTTACGTTGATGCCTAGTGAAGGACCTGATGATCTTAAAGCAAAAATGAAAGACGCAATTGCATCCTTTGACAATCAAGATGAAGTCTTATTCTTAGTTGATCTTTGGGGTGGTACACCATTCAATCAAGCAAATGGTTTATTTGAAGAACACAAAGATAAATGGGCAATAGTAGCTGGTTTAAATTTACCAATGCTTATTGAAGCTTATGGTGCACGTCTTTCTATGGAATCTGCACAAGAAATTGCATCTTATATTGTAACATCAGCTAAAGACGGAGTTAAGGTTAAGCCAGAAGAATTAGAACCAGAAGATACTAGTAAGGCTATTAACGCTTCAGCTCAACAATCTAATGCAGGTGCACCAGGATCATTTGAATATGTTTTAGCGCGTATTGATTCTCGTTTACTTCATGGTCAAGTAGCAACTGCTTGGACAAAAACTGTTCAACCTACAAGAATTATTGTAGTTTCAGATGCAGTAGCTAAAGATCAACTTCGTAAGAAATTAATACAACAAGCTGCTCCTCCAGGAGTTAAAGCACATGTTATTCCAGTTGATCATATGATTAAGCTTGCAAAAGATGATCAACATTTTGGGGGTCAACGTGCATTACTTCTTTTTGAAAATCCAGAAGATGTACTTAGAGCGGTAGAAGGCGGAGTGCCATTAAAGACAATAAATGTTGGTTCTATGGCTCATTCTATAGGTAAGGTTCAACCTAATAAAGTACTTGCTTTTAATCAAAAAGATATCGATACATTTAATAAGTTAAAACAAGCTGGACTTAATTTTGATGTTCGTAAAGTACCAAATGACGCAAAGGGAAATATGGATGAAATACTTAAAAAAGCACAACAAGAATTAAATAAATTAAAATAATCTAATTATTTAAATAAAAAAGGAGGATTAGTAATCATGACTTTAAATATACTTCAAATTGTATTAGTCATTATTATAGCATTTCTAGCTGGTGTAGAAGGTATATTGGATGAATTCCAGTTCCATCAACCATTAGTTGCATGTACATTAATTGGATTGGTTACAGGTAATTTATTACCATGCTTAATCTTAGGTGGTACTCTTCAAATGATGGCCTTAGGTTGGGCAAATATAGGTGCGGCAGTAGCACCAGATGCAGCATTAGCATCTGTTGCATCAGCAATCATTTTAGTTCTTGGAGGACAAAGCGGTAAAGAAGCAATTACTGCGGCAATCGCTATTGCTGTTCCTTTAGCAGTTGCAGGACTATTATTAACAATTATTTGTCGTACAATTGCTACAGCATTCGTACATTTTATGGATGCAGCAGCTAAAGAAGGAAATTTAAGAGCTATTGAAATGTGGCAAATTGCTGCTATTTGTTTACAAGGTATACGTATTGCAATTCCAGCAGCATTAATTTTAATAATTGGCGCCGGTCCAATATCTGGATTACTTGCAGCTATGCCAGCTTGGTTAACAGATGGTTTAGCAATCGGTGGAGGAATGGTTGTAGCTGTTGGTTACGCAATGGTAATCAATATGATGGCTACAAAAGAAGTTTGGCCATTCTTTGCAATTGGTTTCGTATTAGCAACTATCTCACAAATTACACTTATAGGACTTGGAGCAATAGGTGTAGCTTTAGCTCTTATTTACTTAACACTTAGCAAACAAGGTGGAGTAGGTAATGGTGGAAGTTCAAATACTGGTGATCCTTTAGGGGATATCATTGATAGATACTAAGAAGGGAGAGGAAACGAAAATGTCAAAACAATTAAAATTAACAAAAAAAGATCGTATTTCTGTTTGGTTCCGTTCATTTTTCCTTCAAGGTTCTTGGAACTATGAAAGAATGCAAAACGGTGGTTGGGCATATGCAATGATTCCAGCAATTAAGAGATTATATAAGACTAAAGAGGAACAATCAGAGGCATTAAAACGTCATTTAGAATTCTTTAACACTCACCCATATGTAGCTTCACCAGTTCTTGGAGTAACATTAGCTTTAGAAGAAGAACGTGCAAATGGTGCACCTGTAGATGATGCAACCATTCAAGGTGTTAAAGTTGGTATGATGGGACCTTTAGCAGGTATCGGAGACCCAGTTTTTTGGTTTACTGTTAGACCAATCTTAGGAGCATTAGGTGCTACTCTTGCTATGAGTGGTAATATACTTGGACCAATAATATTCTTCCTTGCTTGGAATATTATTCGTATGGCATTCATGTGGTATACACAAGAATTTGGTTATAGAGCAGGATCTCGTATTAGCGATGATTTATCAGGTAGTTTATTACAAGATGTTACAAAAGGAGCATCTATACTAGGTATGTTCATTTTGGGATCATTAGTTAATAGGTGGGTATCTGTTAAATTTGCACCAGTAGTATCATCAGTTAAGTTAAGTAATGGTGCATATATTGATTGGAGTGCTCTTCCACAAGGGGCAGAAGGTATAAAAACAGCTTTAATGCAACAAGGAGCAGGTATGTCATTAACACCTGAAAAAGTTACAACATTACAAAATAACTTAGATTCATTAATTCCTGGTCTTGCAGGATTAATAATTACATTTATTTGTATGTGGTTGCTTAAGAAGAAAGTATCTCCAATTGTAATTATTCTTGGACTATTCGTAATCGGTATCGTTTTCCATTTGATTGGTTTAATGTAATATTTTTACTTAGCCTAGGCCTTGAGCCTGGGCTTTTGTTAACATATAAAGTAGTTAAAGTAAGAAAAAGAACTTTTACAATACAATTTAAACAAATTATTGAAATATGTATATTTTTATAGACTTTTAAACGATTGATAGAAATATATAAAGAATATATAATAAAAATAAATGTATATATAAGTAGAAAAGGGGTAACTTAGATGGTTCAATCACTCAATACAAAGGTGGATTTAGTAATTGATGCAACAGCTTTTACTGGACTTGCAGATTATGGTAAAATAATGATAGGTGATAAAGGTTTTGAGTTCTATAATTCTCGTGATTCTCATAAATATATTCAAATTCCTTGGGAAGAAGTTGAATATGTCATTGCATCTGTATTGTTTAAAGGAAAGTGGATTCCACGATATGCAATCCAAACAAAGAAAAATGGTACCTATACGTTTTCCTCTAAAGAAGCAAAAAAAGTGCTTCGTGCTGTTCGAAATTATGTTAATCCAGATCATATGGTTTCTTCGTTAAGTTTTTTTGATGTCGTAAAAAGAGCTATGAAATCTATATTTAAGAAGAGTTGATTAACCTTAACCTTCACTAATGAAATCCACGACAGAGATGGAGTGTTTACAACTTATAATATAGATTAAATTTTTAATACAGGTTCAAAAGTGGAAACGTTGACAAATAGAAAAATATATGTTAAGATGACAATATATTAAGAGGAACAGGGTAGTAATTGTTTAAGTGCAAGCTAAGCCTATTCATTAATATGCAGGGGAGGATTATATTCTCTTTTGCATTATAATGAATGGGCTTTTTCATTTTTAGATAAAATTTAATTTATATAACTAAATTAAGCAAAACATCCTTGAAAGGGAGGAAAAGCTATGGTTATTAATAGACTTTTGAATAATAATGTTGTAATTACAGTAGATTCTAATGGTGAAGAAATAATTGTTATGGGAAAAGGAATAGGATATCAAAAGTCCAAAGGTGATGCTATTGATGAAGAGAAGATAAATAAGGTATTTAGAATATCTAATAAAGAAATCTCAAATAAGTTTGAAGAGTTACTTAATAGCATACCAATACAATATATGAAGTTATGTGATGAAATTATTGAATATGCTCAAGATAAGTTAAATAAAAAATTGAATGAAAGAATTTATATTTCATTAAGTGATCATATATATACTGCAATTCAAAGAACTAAAAATGGGATTATAGTGAGAAATGCTCTTCTTTGGGAGATAAAACGTTTTTACATAGATGAATTTGAAATTGGAATGAAAGCAATAGATATTATAAGAGAAAAGACAAAAGTCAAACTTCCAGATGATGAAGCAGGATTTATTGCTTTTCATATTGTAAGTGCACAGTTAAATGAAGAACAGCCTATGGTTCAAGGGATTACAAAGTTAATAAATGAAATACTTACTATAGTGAGAATTCATTTTGGAGTTCAATTTAAAGAGGAATCAGTATTTTATTATAGATTTATTACACATTTAAAGTTTTTTGCTCAACGTTTATTTTCAGATAGCACCTATAATGGAGATACAGATGAAGAACTTTTAAGCATAATAAAGAAAAAATATTCTAAGGAATTTGAATGTATCATTAAGATTAGAACTTTTATTCATAAAAAATATAATTATAATTTAACAGTTGATGAAATGATATATTTAACTATACATATTGCAAAGGTAATACAAGATTTAAAATTAAAAATATAGATATTTATTATATAGTTTTGAAAGGATGTGGTATTTGTACAAATTATCTTTTAAGTTGGATAGTAACATTAAGTTGGCTAAACCTTCAAATTTCAATTAATAATTTTAAAAGAAAGATGGAGGAGTAAAAAGATGAAAAAATATAATCAATTAGCAAAAGAGATTGTAAAAAATGTTGGTGGAAAAGAAAACATTATTGGTTTAACACATTGCATTACTAGATTACGTTTTAAATTAAAAGATGATAATGTAGCAAATGATGATGTATTAAAAAATATGGAAGGTATTGTTACAGTTATGAAAAGTGCTGGACAGTATCAAGTAGTTATAGGAAATCATGTTCCAGATGTATATTCAGAGGTATGTGAATTAATAGATATAGACAACTTTGATAAAGGTCTGGATGAAAAAAAATCAGGCAGTTTACTTGATAAGGGAATTGATATTGTATCAGGAATCTTTCAACCTATATTAGGTATTATGGCAGCTTGTGGTATGATAAAGGGATTAAATGCATTATTTGTAGCAATAGGATTATATACAAATACTTGTGGTGGATATTTAACAATAAATGCGATTGGAGATGCATTGTTTACATTCCTTCCTTTATTTCTAGGATATACTTCAGCTAAGAAATTTGGTTTAAAACCAATGCTTGGATTGGTTATTGGAGCAACTATGTGTTATCCAGGTATTCAGTCAAGTGCTCTATCAGCAGGAATGAAGCCATTATATACTTTATTTAATGGAACAATATTTTCTTCACCAATTTATATTGATTTCTTTGGTATACCAATAATTTCAATAGATTATACAGGAACAGTTATTCCAATTATACTGGCAGTATATTTTGCGGCAAAATGTGAAAAATTCTTTAGTAAATTTATACCGGACTTAGTTAAATTCTTCTTTGTACCAATGTTAACTTTATTAGTGGCATTACCAATTGTATTTATAGTTATTGGACCAATAGCAACTTTCGGATCAAAAATTATTTCTGAGTTTGTATTTTCAGTAAGAGATTTTAATCCATTATTAGCAGGAGCAATAGTAGGGTTTACTTGGCAAATACTAGTTATTTTTGGATTGCATTGGGGATTTATCCCAGTATATATAAATAATATTATGACATTAGGATATGATAATGTTATGATGCCTTTCTTTGCATGTACATTTGCAACATCAGCAGTTGTATTAGCAATATTCTTTAAGACAAAGGATAAAAAGATTAAGGAAATGGCACTTCCAAACTTTATATCAGGAATATTTGGAGTAACTGAACCTGCTATATATAGTATTTTATTACCATTAAAGAAACCTTTTATAATTAGTTGTGTTTCTGGGGGTATTGGAGGAGCATTTTATGGATTCTTTAATTTGAGAAAATTTATGGCAGGTGGAATGGGAATATTTGAGTTACCAGCTATGATTGAACCAGATGGATCTATGGGAAATTTAATAGTAGCTTTAATAGGTATTGTTATTTCAATGGTTGTAGGGTTTATATTAACAATGATTCTATATAAAGATAAAACGGAAACAGTAAAGGAAGAAAAAACTACAGAAGTTAAATCTAATAAGTTAGGAAAAGTAGTAATAGGTAGTCCATTAAAAGGAGAGGCTGTTAAATTAAACAATATAGAAGATGAAGCCTTTTCATCAGGAGTATTAGGTCATGGAATTGCAATTATTCCTAGTGAAGGAAAAGTAGTAGCTCCAATAGCTGGAGAAGTTACAACTTTATTTCCAAGTTTACATGCTATAGGGATTACTGCTGAAAGTGGTGTAGAAATTCTTATTCATATAGGATTAGATACTGTGCAACTAGAAGGTAAAGGATTTAAGGCTCATGTCAAGCAAGGGGATAAGATTACTAAAGGACAACCTTTAGTAGATTTTGATATAGATTTAATAAAAGAGGCTGGGTATAGTGTAGTTACTCCTATAGTTGTCACTAATATGTCAGAGTATTTAGAAGTAATAGAGACTGAAAATAAAAATATAGAAAGAGGAAGTAATTTAATAACTGTTATACTTTAATTATTGGATAAGGCATTAGCGTAAGTTAATGCTTTATCTAACTAGGAGGAGAAAAATATGAAATTTAGAGAAGGGTTTTTATGGGGTGGAGCTACTGCTGCCAATCAATGTGAAGGTGGATATAATGAAGATGGTAGAGGATTAGCTAATGTTGATTTATGTCCTATAGGTAAAGACAGATCATTAGTTATTAAGGGTAAATTAAAAATGTATAACTTTGATGAAGAACATTATTATCCAGCTAAAATAGCAATTGATATGTATCATAATTTTAAGGAAGATATAAAATTGTTTGCACAAATGGGGTTTAAAGTGTATAGAATGAGCATTGCTTGGAGCAGAATCTTTCCAAATGGAGATGAAGATACTCCAAATGAAAAAGGACTTCAATTTTACGAAGATATATTTAAAGAATGTCATAAATATGGTATAGAACCATTAGTTACAATTACACACTTTGATTGTCCTATGCACTTAATAGAAAAGTATGGTTCTTGGCGTAATCGTAAAATGATAAGTTTCTATGAAAAATTATGTAACGTTATTTTTAGAAGATATAAAGGTTTAGTTAAATATTGGCTTACTTTTAATGAAATAAACATGATTTTACATGCTCCTTTTATGAGTGCAGGAATTTGTTTTGAAGAAGGAGAAAATGAAGAAAAGATAAAATATCAAGCTGCCCATCATCAACTGCTGGCTAGTGCTATTGCAACAAAGATTGCACATGAAATAGATGAGAATAATTTAGTTGGATGTATGTTTGCAGCTGGAAGTGTATATCCGTATAGTTGTAATCCTAAAGATGTTTTAGAAGCTATAAAGGTTGATCGTGAGAATTATTTTTTTGTAGATGTGCAAGCAAAAGGTAAATATCCTAATTATGCAATTAAAGAACTGGAGCGTAAAGGTATTATGCCTATAATGGAGAATAATGACAAAGAATTATTAGAAAAGTATACAGTGGATTTTGTTTCATTCTCATACTATAACAGCCGTTGCGTAAGAACTGATGATAATAAAGAGGATACAGCAGAAGGTAATTTATTTGTATCAGCTAAAAATCCATATCTTAAATATAGTGAATGGGGATGGCCTATAGATCCAATAGGATTAAGAATTACGTTAAATCATATATATGATAGGTATGAAAAGCCTTTATTTATTGTAGAAAATGGGCTAGGTGCAAGAGATACAGTAGATAAAAATGGATATGTAGAAGACGATTATAGAATAGATTATTTAAGAGAACATATTAAAGCAATGAGGGATGCAGTAAATATTGATGGAGTAGATTTAATTGGGTATACATCTTGGGGACCTATAGATTTAGTAAGTGCTGGTTCAGGAGAAATGGAAAAACGTTACGGATTTATATATGTAGATAGAGATAATAAAGGAAATGGAACTTTAAAGAGAAGTAAGAAAAAAAGTTTCTATTGGTATAAAAAAGTAATACAATCAAATGGTGAAAATTTATCTTAAATGATAGAATAATTTAAATTGATAGATTTCAAAGAGCTCGTTTCGCCTGAACCATAGAAAAAACTGTACATTTTTTTGTACAGTTTTTCATTTTATAGAAATAAATTTATTATAGAAATTTTTTAAAACTTTAAATTCTAATAGGGATAGAAATAACAAATAAAATATTTTCAAATTTGGTAGAAGTTAGATTTATAGTTCCACCATGTTTTTCTATGATTTTTTTTGTTATAGCTAAGCCAAGGCCACTTCCACTGGAGTTACTATTTTCTGATTTTACAAAAGGTTCAAATATAGTTTCACTTAGTGACGTATCAATGATTCTACCATTGCTGCCAATTTCTAAAATTACATTATTATCTTTTAAATAAGATTGAATATTTAAGCTTGTATAATTTTCATTATGACTTAAAGCATTGTTAAAAATATTAGAAATTGCTCTTTTCATAAGTTTTTTGTCAAAACTAAATATAATGGAATATTCACTAATATTAAGTGATAATTCAAAATGCTTATTTTGAAACTCTTCATAATATTCTACAATAAGACGCCTTAGCCATTCATTAAAATCAAGTTTTACTAATGATAATTTATATTCTGAATCTTCTAGTTTTGAAAGTGCAAATAAATCTTCAATAAGTATTGCTGAATATGCTGATTTGTTATAAATTATTTTTAAAAACCTATCTCTTTCTTCAGATGTTATATTTTCTTCTAATAAAAGTTTTGAAAAACCTTGAATAGAAGTTATTGGGGTTTTTAAATCATGGGATATATCTACTAAAAGCCTTTTTTTACTTTCATCCATTTTTTTATTTTCTTCCTTAACATTTTCAAGTTCTATCACCATTTC
This sequence comes from Clostridium sp. CTA-5, assembly GCF_054768135.1. Classification (NCBI taxonomy): domain Bacteria; kingdom Bacillati; phylum Bacillota; class Clostridia; order Eubacteriales; family Clostridiaceae; genus Clostridium; species Clostridium sp. CTA-5. The sequence continues at coordinate 201,563 of NZ_BAAAAT010000003.1, forward strand.
ATTAAATTCATTCTGTACATCTTGAAGTTCTTTTAAACCCTTTATATTAGCTATAGTTCCATAATCAAGCTTTTTAAAATTTTTTATACTATTTACAAAAGTTTTAAGAGGAGTTGTTATAAATTTTGAACTTATAATACTGTAAATGTATATACTTATTATTAATAGAAGAGTTTGAATTAAATACAATGTACCATATGCTTTTAAAGAAAGGAGGCTATTCGATTTATTAGAAAAATTAGGTTTGTACATGAATGAATGTTCAATATTTCGTCGATCAATTTTACAAAGAAAAATATAGTCTTCTCCATTTTTCCCTTTTACTGAAAATATCTCTCCGATATAAGGATTTTTAGGTGAATACTTTGAGGAAGAAGCTAATTCAAATAGTTGTTTTTCAGTATATTGCATAATATCATCTTTCTTTTCACCTTTTACATAAATCACATTTTTATTTTCATCTAGAACTTCTTCCCAAGCACCCATTTCAGATAAAAATCCAAGTTTTATTTTATCAAAATCTTTATTATAGTATGAAACCATTGATGTAACTCTAATTTGTTCATCTTTAAAGATAAACTTTTCTAAAATAAAAGTTGAAGATTTATATGATAACTGAACGAGTATATATAATATTAAAAAGGTTATTAAATAATTTAGAATAAGAAAGCCTTTTACATCTAATTTTTTATTACCGATCTTAAAATTTATCTTCATAATTTTATTTACCTTCAAACATATAACCAAGACCTCTTATGGTTTTAATAAACTTAGGGTCTTTAGGATTATCTTCTATTTTATCTCTTAACTTACTTATATAAACCATTATAATTTTTTCATCTCCAAGATAAGATTGATCCCACACCTTTTCATACAATTGGCCTTTAGTAAAAACTTTATTTTTATTTTTCATAAGAAAGCATACAAGCTTATATTCAAATGAAGTTAGTTGAAGTTCTTCATTATTTTTATATAATTTGCAAGTTTTTTCATCTAATTTTAAATATTGATTAATGATTATGCTTGTACTTTCTTGTGGATGATTATTTAAAATAGTAGTTCTTCTTAAAAGGGCTTTAACCCTTGCAATGAGTTCTATAGGATTAAAGGGCTTAGCAAGATAATCATCTGCTCCGAGAAATAATCCATCAATTTTATCTATATCCTCACCTTTGGCAGATAAGAATATTATAGGGGTATTATTTTCCTCTCTAATTTTTCTTAAAACTTCTTTTCCATCAATCTTAGGCATCATTATATCTAATATTATTATGTCTATTTGCTCTCTTTCGAAGATCTCTAATGCTTCTTTACCATTGAATGCTCTAAATGTATTATATTCATTATTTTTTAAATAGAAATCTATTAGCTCAACAATTTCTTTTTCATCATCAACAATCAAAACTGAATTCAATTTTTTCACCTCTTAATTGATATATTTGTATTTTATTATAATGCTTACCAATAAATAAACTACCATAGTTTAATAGCTAATTCAAATTAATTATTAAAAGCCAGATTTAAGTTTTATGTTTCATTAAGCTTACATTAATCAGACATTAATTTTAGTGATATATACTTTGGTTAATAAAGAAAATTTATAGAACATGAAATAAGACCTGTCAAGATTATAATGGATATTTGAAATTTAGGAGGTAAAGCTATGATAAAAAAAATGTTACAAATTTTATTAGTATTTATGGTGGTTATTATATTGGTAGGAGTAGGGAGTGTTTATTTTTTACCAGCTAAAACAATTAATGAAGAAAAAATTTTTACTTCACAGGAGATATCAAATTTACAGAAAATATCATTAAATGGAAATTTTGATATTAATATTACAGATTCTGATTCAGAGGATATAAAATGTAGTTTTTCTAAAACACAAAAGGGGTATGTAGCTAATGGCTATGAAATAGAAAGTAAAATTGAAAATAATGTTTTATATGTTACGACAAATAATCAAAAAGAATCATCAGTTGTTTTAGGTGGTGAGACTTTAAAAGTAAATATTGATATTCCCAAAAGTTATAAAAATAAATTATCAATAAAATCTAAACTAACTCCAATAAACATATCAAATTCGAATTCTGAAGATATAGAGTGTAGTACAACAGATGGTAAAATCGAAATTTCTTTAGATAAAATATGCGGTAATATTTCTGTAAATACACACTTGGGAGATATAGATTTAAAATTACCTAAAGATGAAAAATTTAATTTATCTGCTAGTTCAAGAATAGGAAAAGTAATTAATAACCTTGAGCCCAATGTAGATTCTTCTATAAGTGATAAGAATATTAATCTTTCAGCTTCAGATGGGACAATAACTATAAGTGGAAAATAATTTTAGGAGGAAATATTATGCTTTCAATAAAAAATGTTTCAAAAAAATATTCAAATGATTTTACAGCTCTTTCAAATTTTAATTTGAAACTAGATGGGGGAGTAATAGGTCTTTTAGGTGCAAATGGTGCTGGAAAATCAACATTAATGAAGATGATAGCAACAGTTTCAAAACCAAGTGAAGGTATTATTGCTTGGAAGGGACACGATATTCATAAAAATGGAGATGAACTTAGACATGATTTGGGATATTTGCCACAAAGTTTTGGAGTATTTCCTAATTTAACGGCTGTTGAATTTTTAAAGTACATGGCAGCTTTAAAAGGGCTCAATATGAAAAAAGCAACAACCAGGATAAGTGAACTTATTGATTTATTAAACCTTAATGAAGTAGCAAATAGAAGAATAGGAAATTATTCGGGTGGTATGAAGCAGAGAATAGGAATTGCACAAGCACTTTTAAATGATCCTAAAATTATTATATTTGACGAGCCTACTGTTGGATTAGATCCAAATGAAAGAATGAATTTTAGAAATTTAATTAATAGTTTATCTAAAGATAAACTAATTATATTATCTACTCATATAGTGTCTGATGTAGAGTCTTCTGCTGAAAAAATTGTTCTTATGAACAAAGGCAAACTTATATGTTTCTGTAAGAATGAAGAACTTTTAAATTCATTAGAAGGAAATGTGTGGGAGTATTTAACTCAGAAAAGTGAACTTGAGGATATAAAAAATAAATATATAACAGGAAACATCATAAGAAGAAATGAAGGAATGGTAGTAAGAATAATATCAGAAACTAAGCCAAAATCAGATGCCGTGAATGTGCAGCCTACTCTTGAAGATGCTTATATTTATTATACTTCTGGAAAGAGAGGGAGAAATATTGAATAAGTTATGCCAAATTTATTACATAGGAATATCTGATTTTTTAGATAGAATAAGAAATAAAAGTATATTTATTATTACCCTTTTAATGATGTATATATCCTATTTATTCTTTCCACAAAATAATAGTAGTTTTTATTATACATTGAATTACAATTTTGAAGGATTTTTTTATAGAGGAATTTATAATTCTGTATGGCTTGGTTGGGTTGCTACAATAGCATTTATTAGTCTTATAACCTTAATTGGTTTTTATTTTGTTAGAAATTCTATAAAAAGAGAAAGAGAACTTTTTATAGGTGAAATAACTGCTTCTATGGAGACAAAGTCTTGGGTTTTTATATTTGGAAAAATATTTGGTAATTTATTATTTCTATTATTGCAAATGGTTATAGTTATTTTTATTACAATCATAATGCAGTTTATACGAGGAGAAAGTTATTCTTTTGAAGTAATTAAACTTTTAACACCATTTTTTATATTAGCAGTACCAACTTGTTTTATCGTAGCAGTTATAGCTATAATTTTTGAGGTTATTCCTATACTTAGAAATTCTTTTGGGAATGTGGCATATTTTTTTGCTTGGTCTGGTATATGTGTAGCATCTCTTGGAAAGTCAAAATCTTATTTAGTAGATGTTTTTGGAATGAACACTACAGCTAGAATAATTTTAGAACAATTTAAGAATAACTTCGATGAGTTTAAAGATATTGATAGTTTTAGTCTTGGAACAAATGGTCCACTTCATGATAATATTAAGACTTTTAGAATGGACAACGTTAATATTGATATAACTGTATTTAGTGGGAGATTATTTTGGATTGCTATAGGAATTTTAGTGCTTTGTTTAATTTCTATGTTTTTTAAAAGAAGTTCTCTTATAAGAACAAAAGTATCTAGAAAGATAAAAAAGGGTATGGATATTAAACAAAAGGAATTTAATACTGAAAAAAGAATAGTTTTAAGTGAAATCTTCGAAAATAAAACTTATTCTAATAATTTTAACATAATATTAAGTGAGATTAAGATTATGTTTTCCTCATGTAATTTGTGGTGGTATTCAGCAATAATTTTATTTTCAATAGGAGTATTTTTTGCAAAAGGCGAAACTTTATATAGATTTTTAATTCCTATAATGTGGATTTTACCTATTTTTATATGGTCTAAGTTGGGGACTATTTATACGAATTTTAATATGGAAGATTATCTTTTTACTTATAAAAACTATAGAAAGTTTCAACTTTATAATTCAGTTATTGCCGGAATTTTATTTACTATAATGATAAACATAAGTATAATAATAAAATTTATTTTATTAAAAAATTTTTTAGGAGTTATTTATATTTTAATTGGGATCTTCTTTGTAAATACATTTGGAATGCTAATGGGGAATATTACGAAAAATTCTACTGCTTTTGAAATAATTTATATAATTTTATGGTATGTAGGGATGTTAAATGGTTTGACAAGTTTAGATTTTCTTGGTCTTACTAAAATAGCTGTAAGTAAACACATTCCAATTATGTATTTAGTAGTTGGAATTATATTGCTAATAACATCAATTATAATTAAGAATAATAGGATTAATAATTTAAAAAGTTAGATGTTTAGAAAAGCAGCATAGAAAACTCTGATAATGAGATTTTTAAATAAAGTTGATAAAGTATAGAGTTTGCTATATAATACCTAATATATAGGTAGATTTCAAAAAAGAGAGGTAATTTTGTGAGTGTTTAGTATCTAAAATAGGTAACTTAATATTAATTCTAAAATTGAGGGTGTAATACCTTTAATTGTTATGGAGTTAATTACTATTTATAGATACGAGTCCACGAAACTACTTTTGGGGGTATTACCCTTTATTAAGAAAGCAATTAAAGCTGTGGAGTATCCATAGCTTTTTTTATTTATAAGCAATATTATAAATAAAAATGAAATCTATCTAGGGTTTCGTCGACTTGAATAAAGTTGAGGAAGGAATTTTAAAATGGATAATACAACCTTAGAAAAATTACATTATTATGAATTGAAGGAAATGATAAAAGGATATTGTGCAAGTGGCTTAGGAAAAGCCCTAATAGATAAATTAGAACCGAGTACAAATATAAAGGTAGTAAATAGAAGATTAAATGAAACTTCGGAAGGAAGAGCACTTTTAGATGCTTCTTATCATATACCTTTTGAGGGAATATTTAATGTGAGCCCACTTATAGAAAAAATGGAAAAGGGTGCGTCATTAGCAGCAGAAGATTTAAGCATGATAGAAGACTTTTTAAGGGGTTGTAGGAAACTTAAATTATTTATGAAGGATAAAGAGGGGTATGCTCCTACTTTGAGTGCTTATAGTCTAAATATAACAGATTTAAGTTATATAGAAGAGGAAATAGATGCATCAATATCAGGAAATAGAATAGATTCAAATGCTTCAAAGGAGCTTAAAAAAATAAGAAAGCATATTGATATATGTGACGGTCAAATAAGAGGAAGACTTGAAAAATTCCTAAAAAATACTGCAAATAAAGATTATATACAAGAATTTTTTATAAGCCAAAGAAATGGAAAATATACTATTCCTATAAAAGCCACCTTTAAAAATCAAGTTCAGGGTGAAATTGTTGAAACCTCGTTAAAGGGCAGTACCGTATTTATAGAACCAAATGTAATAGTTAAATATACTTCTGAATTATCAACACTAAAAGTTGAAGAGGCTATGGAGGAATATAAAATATTAGCCACTTTAACAGAGATGTTATATGAAAGAATAAAAGAAATTAAAATGAATATTGATGTAATATCTGAATATGATATGATTTGGGCAAAAGCAAAATACAGTAGAGATATAGAAGGAATAAAGCCTAAACTAAATGAGCATGGTTATATAAAAATAGTTAAAGGAGGCTATCCATTAATTAAAAATGGAGTACCTTTAGATTTTGAAATAGGAAAGGATTATAGATCATTAATAATCACAGGACCTAATGCAGGAGGAAAAACAATAGTATTAAAAACACTAGGAATGTTAACTCTTGCAACTCAATCAGGATTTCATATAAAGGCTAAAGAAGGTACAGAAATAGCTATATTTAATAAGATATTTGTAGATATAGGAGATAATCAAAGTGTAGAAAATGCTTTAAGTACTTTTTCATCTCATGTGAAAAACTTAGCATATATAATAAAAGAAAGTAATAAATCAACATTATTATTGTTTGATGAAATTGGTAGTGGAACAGAACCAAATGAAGGTGCAGCTTTAGCTATAGCTATTTTAGAGGAAGCGTATCATAAGGGTTGCATAACAATAGCAACAACACATTATGGAGAGATTAAAAACTTTTCAGAGCAACATCCAGATTTTGAAAATGCAGCTATGGAGTTTAAAAAGGATACTTTAGAACCATTATATAAGCTTAATATAGGAAAGACAGGAGATAGTAATGCTCTTTATATATCAAAGAAAATGGGTATTTCAGATAATATAATTGAAAGAACTAGAAGGTATATAGAAAATAAGTATTATAATTATGAACTAATAAAGGATAGCAAGGTTAATAAGAAAAAAGATATTCAAGAGGATAAAGAGGAAATATATGAATTTGTTGTAGGGGATAAGGTTCTTTGGCTGGATAAGAATGAAAGTGCCATTGTTTACAAAGAAAAGGATATATATAATAATGTAATTATTTTATTTGATAAAGAGTTTGTTAACGTAAATTATAAGAGATTAAAATTAGAACTCAAGGCTTCAGAGTTGTATCCAGAAGGATATGACTTAAATCAATTATTTGTTAGTTTTAAGGAAAGAAAGCTTGAAAGGGATATAGAAAGAGGCTCTAAGAAAGTTTTAAAGGAACTTAAAAAAAATCATTTAAAATAAAGGAGCATTAAAAAATGTGTCTGAAAATATAGTGTATACAAAAGAATTTTTTTGGGAGTAATAATACAGATGCTTCAGAAGTTACTATTAAAAGTAATAAGTGAATTAAAAAAAGTATAGTATGATTTAATAAAATATATGGAAAAAAGAGTTAGATTACAATTGTGTGATTTAGCTCTTTTTATTATTGTATTTAAAATACTAATGGTTATACTGGTGGTTTAGGGAAGTTTCTAGCTACTATTAGGTAAAATATCCCTTTGCAAAAGTTAAATGTGAGGAAATAGTTTATTTCATTGCATATTTAGAAGATGCACAGGTAAAATAACCTTCTAGGGAGAAGATAGTTCTTATAGCAAACGTTTTTTTTATAGATAATTATTACAGTAAAGTAAATAAAAACTTTTAATGTATTTAAGTAGATGATAAAATATAATCTGGAATTAAACAATAGGAAAAGAATTAGGGGGAAACAATAATGAAGAAAAAAAGAATAATTAGCTTTTTTACATTAATAGTTTTATGTTTTTTATTTAGCGGATGTTTTGATAGCAATGCAGCTAAAACTTCAGCTGAAAGATACTGTTCATTAATTTTCAAATCAGATGTAGAGAATACTAAAAAATTAGGAATATCTGATTCAGAAAAAGATGACTTGGTAAATAAATTTAAAGATAAGATAAAGGAAGAACTTAAACATAATCTTCTTTTGATGGGATATTCAGCTTCAGATGATCAATTAAATTTAGTATGTGATGGATATAAAGAAGCTCTTTCTCAAATTACATATGAGGTAAAACAAATTTCAAAATCAGGAGATGAAGCTGAAGTTGAAATTTCAACTAATCATTTTGATATTAAAGAAATTGATGAAAAAGCAACAATGGATGCACTAGATGAAACTGATAATATGAAATTTACTAGTGTTTATGAAGAAAATAAAAAGTTTAGTGAGATTTATTTAAATAAACTTGCAGAGCGACTAAAAAATGTAGAGGTAAGCTCTGAAAAATCTAAAAATACATTTAAATTTAAAAAAGATAATAAGTACTGGGTGGCAGATGATTCAGCGAATTTCGGATATAAATTAGTTAAATTAGCAACAAATAACAAAAATCCAGATTTAAATATTAATGAAGAAAGCATTTCTCCAGAAGAAAGTGCTAAAGTATTTTGGGATTTAGTAATTAAATCTGATAGTGCTTCTGTGGAGAAAATTGGATACAGCAAAGCGCTTGGAGAAAGAATAATAAAGACTATGAATAGATCAGAATTAGAAAGTCTAAAAAAAGAGTTTAATCAATCAGATGTTTCACTATCAGATGATCAAATACAAGGAATAATAGATGCTTTAAGAACTGCAATAAGTAAAAATTCAGTTAATTTTGAAGTAGTATCTAAAACAGATACTACAGCAGAAGTTAAAATATCAGCAACATCAATAAATTTAAATTCAATAGTTAATGATGTATCAAATGAAACTAGAAATCAAATAATATCAAATAGAATCACAGATAAGCAGAAAGCTATAGAGTTATATTGTAGAAATCTTGTAGATTCAATAAAAAATGTACAGGTAGGATCAACAAAGAATGAACATACATTTAGTTTTTCTAAAATAGCAGACATGTGGATTCCAACAAATGTAGAGAAATTTTTTGAAAGTATTGGAGATATGAATATAGAATAAAATTTAGAAAAGTTATTTATAAGTGAGCAGAGTATAATTAAAAGATAATATTTTGACTTCATCAAAGAAAAAACTGTACATTTTTTGTACAGTTTTTATTTGATAGACATAAATTTATTATAAAATTTTTATTTAAGTTAATTAGATTTTTTTATATCATCAGCTAGATATTCTTCACTTAATCCATATTTTGCAAGAATCTTTTTAATAGTCTTATCTTTTTTCATGTCATCAATTTTTTTATTCATTGCATTTAATAAAGTAACATCACTTTTTTTGACTGCTATTCCTACAATTCCAGGATATTCTGGTGTATAAGGTTGTAGTATTTTTAAATAGAGATTTCCTTTAAATAACAGATATTGTCCGATTATTGAGTCCATTATACCAGCATCTATTTTCTTTAAGCTTATTGCTGATAATAATTCAGGTATATCGTCAAAAACAATTATATCTTTTACCTTACCTTCTTTTTTCCACTTTTCTGCTAAATCTAGATACACTGACCCTTTTTGTGCTCCAACAACAGCATCTTTTAAATCTTCTATAAAATTGATTTTTGAAACTTTTGGCACAATAATAGCTTCTGACTGTTTATACAATGGTTCGGTAAAATTTACCAACTCTTTACGTTTATCTGTAATAATAATTCCACTAGCTGCTACATATGTACTATCATCACTATTTAGTTTTTCAAATAAATCTGAAAAAGGAACTATTTTCATGTCTACTTTATTAAAGCCTAGTTCTTTTGCAATTTCATTCATTATATCTATATCTATTCCAGTGGGTTCATTTGTTTTAGGATCTATAAAAGAAAATGGAGCAAGATTAGATGTTAAAACAGTAAATACTTTATTTTCTTTAATTTTATCATTACTTTCTGTATTATTTGGAGTTAAAGTATTAGTAGTTTTTGCACTACATACTTTAGAGAATCCAATGCAATTTATAAATAAAAGAAATAAAATTATAATTTTTTTATAATTTTTTTTCATAAATAATATCCTCCTTAGAAATCATTACTTTATTAAAAACGTATTATAAAATTTATCTTACTTAATTGTTTGTATATAAGTGTATTGAAATTCTGTTATTTATGTATACATAATTTCATAATGAAACAATATCAGAAAAAGTAGTCCCAAAGAACTACTTTTTCATTAAAAAATTTATTTGTTGTCATTTTGCTTATTTTGATGAATAAATTTTGTTGGCTTAGAAAAAGCTTATTTGTAATATATTTATTTTACTTTATTATTGCCTTTATCTTCATTATTTTTATTCTTATTTTTATCAGTATTACTCTTATCATTCTTGTTCTTGTTATATTGACATTTACCCATTAATATCACCACCTTATCTTACTTTTTATTATTCTCGGAAGAACTTTACGCTATTCATATTTGTAAATAAATTTTTAATATAAGTATTTATAACTATTAAAGAACTATAAAAATATAAAAAATTAAATTTTTATAGAAATTACTAAAGTAATTAAGTAATTATTTCGATAATATAAATATTGGTAATATAGTATTATTTATACAAATAAATTACATGGGGGCATTAAAATGATTATTAATCATAATATTGGTGCTATGATGGCATGTAGATATATGAATATAAATTTAGCTCTTGCAAATAAGGCTATGCAAAGGATAGCATCAGGTAGGAGAATAAATAGTGCTGCAGATGATCCAGCAGGACTTGCTATTTCAGAAAGTATGAAGGCACAAATTAGAGGACTTGAGCAAGCTTCAAGAAATGCACAAGATGGTATATCTATGCTTCAAGTTGCTGATGGGGCATTAAATGAAACTCACTCAATGCTTCAAAGACTTAAGGAATTAGCAACTCAAGCAGCTAATGGTACTTTATCTTCACAAGATCGAAAAAATATACAACTAGAAATTGATCAATTAACTTCAGGGATTAATAGAATTGCTACAGATACAGAATTTAATACAATAAAAATATTGGATTCTAGTACAGGAGGTGCTGGAGTTAGCTCACAATTTAAGCTTCAGATTGGCGCAAATTCAGGTCAGGTTATGGATATTTCAATTCAAGATATGAAATCAAATTCACTAAATATAAGTGGTACAGCAGGTGGGATGGTAACATCTAAGGATGGAAGTGTTAAAGCTAAATTTTCTACGACTAAGTGCAGTGATGCATCAAGTTATGCATTAGATGTTTCTACACCTGAAAATGCATCTGCTGCAATAAAAATTTATGATGATGCTATAAATCAAGTATCATCCTCAAGAGCTAGTTTAGGAGCTTTGCAAAATACGTTAGAACATAGAATAAATTATCTTGATAATACCGCAGAAAATTTAACTGCTGCAGAATCTAGAATAGTAGATGCGGATATTGCAAAGGAAATGTTGGAGTATTCAAAACATAATATGCTTTATCAAGCTTGTCAGGCAATGTTTAGTCAAGCAAATCAGCAGGCAAAAAATGTACTTGAACTTTTAAAAACTTTGTAAAATATTATCTAATATATAGTGGTTTAACTTTATAATGAGGAATAATCTTATTTTTCCTAACAATATTTCTAATTGTTTTACAATGATATGAAAAGGAGGAGACAATTTAGTTAGGCAACTAGAGTTCTACAATTTATATGTAAGTAAATCTAAGCAATTGAAATATAATAGAAGAATATAAGAAAAAGTAGTCTAAGAGGGCTACTTTTTTATTGCACAGGAAATTATAGAATTTTTTAGGACTGAAAGTTTGATTTTATCTAATGTTAGGACTACCTGAGTATAAAAAATAGAAGGTTATAATGTTTGGAAAATCATCTAAAAAGGAGCAGGACACAGATATTTTTGTTAAAAAGTGGTAATAGAGAATTTTGATGAGGATAATCTAAGGAGAGAAAATATGAAAAAATTATGAAGAATTAGTAATATTGCAAATGTTTTCGTATACATGACAATTATCGTACATTTTCCTCAATATATTTAATAATTATAATATTGTTCTTAATGTCATTATTAATATACAATAGTTTTCGTAATATAATACAGGGGGACAACAAATTAAATGCTTACAAAATTTTTAGATTTTATATTGGGAGAACCTTTAGCTAATGAGCAAGGTAATCAAGAAAAGTATAATATTATTTTTGGACTGGCAATTATGGCTAGTGATGCAATATCATCTGTGGCTTATGCTGCACAGGAAATTCTTTTTGTTTTAATAGTTCTAGGATCATTAGCGTATCAATGGTTAACATGGACTTCTTTTATGATTATAGGTCTATTGATAATATTAACAATTTCGTATATTCAAATCATTAAGGCTTATCCTCAAGGAGGAGGGGCTTACAAAGTCGCTAAAGAAAATATAGGTACCAAGGCTGGTTTGGCAGCTGGTGCAGGATTAATAATGAGTTATATACTTACTGTTGCAGTTAGTGCTAGTGCTGGAGCAGATGCAATTATTTCTGCATTTAGCAGCTTATCAGAATATAAAGTTCTATTTGTTATAACTATAATTATAGTTTTAACTATTTTAAATTTAAGAGGGATAAGTGAATCTTCAAAAATTTTTGCTATACCTACTTATATTTTTATTTTTAGTATGGTTTTTATGATTTTATATGGTTTATTTAAATATTTTATATTAGGTGTTCATCCAGAACCTATGTATTCTGTTCCAACAAAGGTTACAGAAGGTGTATCAATATTTCTTATTTTAAGAGCATTTTCTTCTGGATGCTCTGCTTTAACAGGTGTAGAAGCAGTAAGTAATTCTGTTCCAAATTTTAAGGAACCAAGTCAAAAAAGTGCAAAGATTGTTATGATATTACTAGCAGCTTTAATATTTTTTATATTTGGAGGTACTTCAGTACTTGCTATATTCTATACAGCTGTACCAGTTGTAAATGGACCTACTGTTATTTCACAAATAGCATCTGGTGTTTTTAATAATGGAATGATGTACTATATAATACAATTTAGTACAGCTATAATTTTACTTATGGCATGTAATACATCCTACACAGGGTTTCCAATGCTTATGTATATAGAAGGAAAGGATGGATTTGTTCCTAGACAATTTACTATTAGAGGTAAAAGACTAAGTTTCTCTTTTGGAATTATTGCTTTATCATTTATAGCTTGTGTTTTAGTTATTATATTTAAAGCAGACACACATAGTTTAATTCCTTTATATGCAGTTGGAGTATTTACATCATTTACTTTAGGTCAATTTGGTATGGTAAATCATTGGAGAAAAGAACAAGGTAAAGGTTGGATAAAACGTGCTTTTGTAAATGGCTTTGGTGCTTTGGTTACATTATTAACAACAATAATAATTTTAGTTGAAAAGTTTAGTGAGGGTGCATTTATAGTTGCAATTATAATTCCAATTATAATTTTAATTCAATTAAGAATTAAAGCTCACTATAATAAGGTTGCTTCAGGGTTAAGTGTTAGTAACTTAAATTTAAAGAAGCTAGATTTAAGAATAAAATATAACCATGTTGTAATAGTTCCAATAGCTAGTTTAAACAAGGCAACTATAGGTGCACTTCAATATGCTCAAAGTATAAGTGAGACTGTTATTGCTATTAATATTTCAACAGATATGGAAGCGATGGAAAGGTTAAAACAAAGATGGAGTGAATTAGATACAGATATAATACTTGTTACAAAATACTCACCTTTTAGAGCTGTAATTACTCCTCTAATAAAAAACATAGAGATAATTGCAAATGCAACAGTTAATAATGAAAAAGTAACAGTAATTTTACCACAATTTATTATTAATAGTTATAGTGGAGAGGTATTACATAATCATACAAGTTTCTTTATTAGAGAAACGTTATTAAAAAATAATAACATAATAGTATCTAATTTCCCTTATCATTTAGTAAATGAAAATTTTTGTTAAATAGATAATTAAGTTTATATATACATTTTTGCGGATATTCAAGAAAATGTTCAGTTTTTAAAATGAAACCCAAGACAATCAAAATGTTAGATTGTCTTGGGTTTTAATATTGTTCTTAATAAATTTGCTAGCATAAAATTATATGTATTTATTAACTAGTTGATTATAGAGAGATTTATACACTTTTTGCTTGAAAACCGAGGATAATAACTTCAAGATATTCTGCAAAACGCGTGACAAAATCAGGTCGTTTTTTATAGAGAAGTGCAACGGTTTGAAATTCTTGTTTTTGGTCTTTAGCACATATAGTTGAAGGATACAAACTAACAGCATAATAAATTTGATATTCGTTAAAAAGTTTAAGTTGGTCAGTTGACAAATTAGGAATAAACTTTTTAGTAATTAAATTCACTTTGCTAAAGCTACTAGATAAATCTTGTTTAAATGTTTCTAATGATTTTGTTGTTACATTATTTTTAAGCACTAAACCTAGAATAGAGAATAGTTTTAGAAGTCGTTTATTTTGATATATCTGTTCTGCCCATAAGTGGCAAAATGTTTTTAAGTCTAATTTATCATATTTCTCAAATCTTTGATAAATTTGTTCTACCCATTTTTCTAAATCAGAAGTTAGTATCCATAAGAAAATTTCTTCTTTTGTAGTGACATATTTATATAAGTTTGCTCTAGAAAAATTAAGTTCACGAGCAATGGAAGCGAGTGTGATTTTTTCTAATGGATCTTTCTCATAAAGTTTTATAGTAGCCTCAATGATTTGCTCACGTCTAATATTTTTTTGTTCTTTACTACGAGCACGCTGAAATTCCATCTTATCACCCCCTTGTTAATTAACATATATATAATAGCAGATGAATTATTAACTTACAAGTTATGTATACTAAGTGAAAAAATTCATTGACAAGTTACACGGTGTAACTTATACTTAAGAAATAAATTTCAGTGTGTAATTTATTTTGTTCAGGTTGAGATTATATTTATTTAATAAAATATCTAATAAAGTAAAGAAAAATATAATAGAAATTTATTAATAAATTTTATAGAAGTACATAAAAAGTTAAATTTAATCAATTAAGAAAATGTGAAAAATTTATTATAAATAGATAATTTACATGCAACTATATTTGTAAAAATAACTACATATGGAGGGATAATATGAAAAAAGTTACTTTAGTTTGTTTAATTCTAGCAATGATGTTAAATGGTTGTAGTGTAATTAACAGTACGAACATGGACAGTAAGGAGGAATTTACTGAAAGTACTCAACAGGAAACTAAAAATAAATACATAATGGCGGGAAAAATTGATGCTAATGATCAAGTAAATATAGCTTCAAAAATTTCAGCAAGAGTTTCTGAAGTGCTAGTTGATATTGGTTCAAAAGTAAATGCTGGAGATCCAGTAATAAAATTAGATATACAAGATTTACAGGCACAAGTGGAACAAGCCAAGGCAGCAGTAAATACTGCTAATGCAAATTTAGCTAATGCAATGAATAGTACACGTCCTGAACAAATTGCTCAAGCTCAAGCAGCACTAGATAGTGCAACTGAAAGTTATAATGTTTCAAATAAAAATTATGAACGTACAAAAACTTTAGCTGATGCTGGTGCAAATACACAACAGCAATTAGAAGTTGCGCATCAACAACTTACAGCAGCAGAAGCACAAAAAAAATCAGCAGAAGAACAGTTAAATATGCTTAAAAATGGTGCTACAGAAACTACAATAGATATTTACAAAGCGCAAGTAGAGCAAGCTGAGGCTGCTTTAAAAACAGCACAAACAACATTAAATAATGGAACTATTACATCGCCAATTTCAGGAGTAGTAAATGTTAAAAATATTAATGTTGGCGAAATGGCTTCTCCAGGTGCAATTCTTGCTTCAATATCTAATCCTAATGCTTTAGTTGTAAATGCATATGCACCTTTAGATATTGTAGGTCAACTTCAAGAGGGACAAGATGTTGTTGTTAAAGTATCAGAAGTAGAAAATGCTAATTTTGAAGGAAAAATAATTGTTATAAATTCAAAATTAAGTTCTCAAAGTAGAAATGTTTTGGTAAAAGTAAGTTTATTTGATCCAAACTCAGAGTTAAAACCTGGTATGTTTGCTGAAGTTGGTTTAAAGGAATAGGAGAAGAGGTGATTTTAATATGAAGGAAAAACGAAAATTATTAATCATAGGAATATTAATAGCAATGGTGATGGCATTAGGAGGAATCGTGTTTTACTATTGGTATGAGAATACATATTATGTTTCAACTGAAGATGCAAGAGTTAGTGGGGATTTAGTTAATGTAACACCACAAATTACAGGTAAATTATTAGAACTTAATGTGGCAGAAGGTGATACAGTCACAAAAAATGAAATATTAGCTCGTCAAGACATGAATGGACTTCCAGATACAAGTGTTGAACAATCTTTGATGAGGTCACCTATTAATGGTGTGGTAGTAAAAAAACAAGGAAGTGTAGGAGAATTTTTAGGAGCAGGTCAAAGTGTAATCACATTAATAGATCCTAGTAAATTATACATAACTACCAATATTGAGGAAACAAAACTTGGAAAAATAAAAATTGGACAACCAGTTGAAATTACTATAGATCAATATGATTCTAAAAAATTTACTGGAAAAGTTAGATCAATAGGAGAAGTTGCCAATTCAGCTTTATCAATATTACCATCATCAACTAGTGGTACATTTACAAAAGTAGTTCAAAGAGTTGCAGTAAAAATTGAACTTGATGATTTTGACAGCAAAATCCTTCCTGGAACCAATGCAGTTGTTAAGATCCATGTGAAGTAATGGGGTGATAGCATGGAAGGCAAGAATAAGGGATTGTTAAATAGTTGGTTAGCTTTAGGCGTAGTTGTAATAGGGACTTTTATGTCTATATTAGACAGTAGTATAGTTAATATTGCGCTTCCTAAGATGATGTCTGTTTTCGGTATGCCAGTAGATGATGCAAAGTGGATAATAACAGCTTATTCATTAACATTAGGAGCTATTATACCATTAACAGGGTATCTTCAGGATACTTTTGGATCAAAAAAAATATATATGTTTGCTTTAGGTATGTTTTCAGTTGGTTCATTATTATGTGGGTTCGCATGGAGTGGTGGAACTATGATAATCTTTCGTATAATTCAAGCTCTTGGTGGCGGTATGATAATGCCAGTAGGAATGTCAATAATATACGGAGTGTTTCCTAAAGAAAAGATAGGATTAGCACTTGGATTCTGGGGAATAGCTTCTATGGCTGCACCTGCAATAGGACCAACACTAGGTGGATTTATTATTGAAAAAATGGATTGGAGAATGATTTTTAATGTTAATGTTCCAATAGGGGTAGTTGGTGTAATACTAGCTGGGATTTTATTAAAAGATTCAGATAAAAAACCAGTTAAAGCTTTTGATATAATAGGGTTTTTATCCTCTACAATTGGACTAGTGAGTGTATTATATGTACTTGGAGAAGGATCTACAATTGATTGGAGTAATGTAGAGAATCCAATATTAATGACCCTAGGTGTTTTAAGTCTTATATTATTTGTCGTAAATGAGCTTACGCATCCAAATCCATTATTAGATTTAAGGGTACTTAAGCTATTTGATTTTAGTATAAGTATGATTATAAGTAGTGTTTTAACATTGGCACTTATGGGAGCAGCGTATATATTACCAATGTTTTTACAAAGTATAAGAGGTTATACTGCTATGGAAGCAGGTCTTATAATGTTACCATCTGCTTTGGTAATGGGAGTTTTGATGCCTGTTAGTGGTAATTTATTTGATAAGTTTGGTGCAAAACCACTTGTAATACTAGGACTTATAATATTGGGCATTAGTTCGTATGAACTTGCAAATGCGATAAATATGAATTCAAGTAAATCATATATAATACTAATTACCTGTATTCGGGGAATTGGATTAGGACTTGCGATGATGCCTATTAGTACTGCAGGAATGAATGCTGTAAAGAAAGAATTAGTTTCACGGGCATCGGCTCTTAATAATACTATAAGACAAGTTGCAGGTGCACTTAGTGTAACTATAATGTCTACACTTATGCAAAGTAGAACAAATTATAATTATGCTAAATTATCAGAACAAATAAATATATATAATAAACCTTCAAACGATATGTTAAGTGCATTAACAAAAGCATATATGCATTCAGGAATGTCACAAAGTATGGCAAAAGTTTCAGCAGTATCTAAATTAACGCAAATAGTACAAGGCCAAGCAGTTATAGATGGTATGGCATATGCTGTTACAGTAACAGTTGGTGCAGTAGCAATAGCTTTGATTTTGACTTTTTTTATGAAAACTAAAAAGAAAGTTAAAAATTCTAATCAAGAAGGTCAAGTTTCTGAATTTTAAGCAAGATTTATTTAATAAGGATAATTAATTAGTTTAAAAGCAATCAAAGAGTATACGGATATATTAATAATGAAGAGAGGAATATATATGAGAAAGAATTTAAATAAGATTGTTTCATTGACAATTGGGATTAGTGTTTTGAGTGGAAGTATTGTACCAGTATTTGCTACAGATATTACACATAGTACTTATGTTAATAATATGCAAAAGCCTGTTCTTACTTTAGATGATGTTATAAAGGCAACTATTAATAATAGTGATAAATTAGCATTAAAACAAAAAGAATTACATATGTATGATGATAAAGAAGATGTTCAAGATAAAAAAGATGATTTTTATGATGAGAATAATTTAAAAACAGGTAATGATACAATAGATGATTTTTTATATGATAAGCTTGGACTTCAACAAAAACAAACTGAGCAATCAAAAAGCTTTCTAAAAGATCAAATAGCAAATGACATTACTAAGAAATACAATAACATTATTTTAAAGCAAATAGATATAAATAAATTAAAAACTAGTTTAGAAATTAAAACTAATGATTTTAATAATTTACAAACAAAAGTATCAATTGGAATGGCAACAGCTAATCAATTAGAGGATAAGCAAATTGAAATTAAATCATTACAGAATGATATACAATCAAAAGAAAATTCACTAAAGAATAATATAGATTATTTAGGAGTATTAACAAATCTAAATTTATCAAATTATACTTTAGATTCAAGCATTGATTATAATATATTTAAGATTGATGGTTCAATAGATGAATATTTAGATGATAAAATAGATACATATTTTAAATATAATAATGAAATGATTGATCTAACCAAAGATTATCTTAAGGAATTAAAAAGTGAAGATATAAAAGATATAATTGATGAGGATATTCCGAGTATTCCAGATAAGTCTTTATATATAAAAACTGATGAGACTGGTATTAGTACACTTGATTCAGGTTCTTATGCATTAGCACTCATTGGATATCAACAAAAAGTAGAAAGTTTTACAAAAAGACTTACAGCTTATGAATCTTATTTAGACGCTAAGTATAGTATGGATGAAGCAAAAGTTAAGTTAGATGATTCTAAAAAAAGCTTAAAAAATGGATTAAAGGAAAGTTATTCAACATTACTTGATTTGGAGAATAAGATAAATAGATTAAAAGAACAAATTAGTTCAACAAATACAAAACTTAAATACGCAAAAGCCCAGGTAGATATGGGAATGATGACTGAAAATGATTATAAAGCTGAGATTTTAAAAAGTCAAAATCTGGATACTTCGTTAAGAAACTTAATTAATACTTATAACAACTTAGAAAATAGCATTGAAAAACCTTGGATACTTAGTAGCAATTAAGCAATAGATATTTTACATTAATAAAGATGTAGTACGTATAACAGGTTTTAAATATTATGACTTTCATTTATAACTCAAATCCACAATGATTTAAATATAAATCGTTGTGGATTTTTTTAGTCTTAAATAAAATTAGTGACAAGAATTAAATAAGTATAAATTGAAAAAAATTACATATATTGTATAATGAAATAATAGGATTTAATTTTGTGATAATATGGGGGATAAATTTTAAGATTAAAAAAACAAAAAATATCTAAAGGTATTAGTACTAAATTATTAGGGGGGATTAAATCATGGAAAAAGAAGCTAAAAGGTATGATGCAATAAATATTTTAAGAATTGTATGTGCTTATTTAGTAATTGTAATTCACTTAATGGCATTTCAATCATTAGGTGATAGAGCGACATACGTTACAAGTGATTTTATTTGTAGAATTTCAGTTCCATTTTTCTTTATAACATCAGGTTACTTTTTTTATTTAAAAGTAAATAAAGAAGGTTATCTTAAAAAATATGTAATGAAATTAATTAAAATTTATGTTATTGCAACTATTGTTTATTTAATAGTCTTTATACCTCTTATACCATTTATGTATCAAATGTTTGTCCAAGGAGGAATAGGATTTACATTAAAACTATTTTTAATAAACAGTATTTCTGGTGCTATGTGGTATTTTCCTGCACTTATTATTTCTATCTGCGTAGTATATTTTTTTCTTAAGAAAGACTTAATTAAGCCTTTAATTGTGACAAGCATTATTTTATTACTAATAGGACTTATGGGAGACAGTTATTATGGATTGATTAAAGATACTCCAATTATACATATTATAAATGGTTATAATTTTATCTTTGATAACACAAGAAATGGTATTACATTTGGTGTTCCTTTTATTACAATAGGTGTTTTAATTAATAAATATAAAATAAATGAAAAAGTTAAAAAGCCATTAATTTTTCTAACCTCATTTTTTATAATTTATGGAATGGAAGTATATTTTTTAATTCATAATGGAATAGCACAAGATTACAATATTTATTTTTCAGAAGCACTGGTTGTTCCTATAATATTTATTATAGCATTAAATTCAAATATTAAAATAAGTGATAAAGCATCTAGCTATATGAGAGAAATGTCTGTATGGATTTATGTTTTTCATTCATTAATACCAACTATTTTATATTTTTGCAGAATAGAAATATTAAATAGTATTGCAAGATATTTAGTAGTTTGTGTTATAGTAACTTTAATAGCTTATATAATTACAAAAATTAAATTTAGAAAAAAAGATTTCACTAAAATAGTTGATAATAAAAATATATAAAAGTACTAGTTATTTTAATATAAATATTGAAAATACATTAAAATCATTAGTGAATTAAAAGATTAGTTTTGTGTTTACTGCATAAAAAATCGTATAACTTAAGTTATACGATTTTTTATTTTATAGATGTAAATTTATCATAAATTATAGTTTTTAAAAAATTAAGTTACTAATAAAAATTAATACAAATTTAAATAGGATTTAATAGAATATATAATATTATTTGGATTTTATAACTCTTTTTTTAGTTATATCAATGAGTTTGACTATTAGAGTTAATACATAAAAATAATTCAATATGGAGAAAGTACTATTGTTGTAATCGAAATACAACAATATAAAAATATGAAAAAAGATTTAACAAATTTAGAATAAGGAGGAGAAAAATGAAGTCAAGCGTAAAATCAATAAAAAAATTAACCTTGATACCTTTGATATTAATGATTTTTACATCTGTTTATGGATTCAACAATATTCCAAGATCATTTTACAAGATGGGTTATGCAGCTATCCCTTGGTATATTTTTTCAGGAATAACCTTCTTCGTTCCATTTGCATTAATGGTAGCTGAATTTGGTTCTGCTTTTAAGGACGAGAAAGGTGGAATATATTCATGGATGGAGAAATCTATAGGACCAAGGTTTGCATTTATAGGGACATTCATGTGGTATTTTTCTTATATAACTTGGATGGTTAATGTTGCATCTGGTATGTGGGTTCCAGTATCAAATGCTATATTTGGAAAAGATACAACACAAAGCTGGGCTTTATTTGGCCTTCAAGGACCACAAGTTTTAGGTGTCTTAGGAATTATATGGATAATATTAGTTACATATATATCAACTAAAGGAATAGAACAAATAAAGAAAGTAACATCATTAGGAGGAACTGCAGTTTTATTATTGAATGTATTTCTTTGGATTGGTGCTATAGCAGTATTTTTAGGGAATCATGGGAATTTGGCTCAACCAATTGAAGGATTAAAGTCATTTACACAAACACCAAATCCTAAATATATTGGAAACATAATTGTTTCATTAGCCTTTGTAGTATATGCTCTATTTGCTTATGGAGGAATAGAGGCTGTGGGTGGATTAGTTGATCAAACTGAAAATCCAGAAAAGATTTTTCCAAAAGGAATCCTTATTTCAGCAGCTATAATATCTGTTGGATATTCGATAGGAATATTTTTTATTGGTATATTTACTAATTGGGAGACTGTAATGGGAATTAAAGAAGTTAATTTAGGAAATGCAAGTTATATAGTTATGTCTAATTTAGGATATTCACTTGGTACAGCTTTTGGGGTAACTGAGAGTACAGCTATAGTTTTAGGTAAAGGTGTCGCAAGATTTGTTGGGCTTTCAATGTTCTTAGCACTATCTGGTGCATTCTTTACACTTATGTATTCACCATTAAAGCAGATAATTGAAGGTACACCAACTAAATTATGGCCAGGAAAAATTGGTGAAACTAAAGATGGATTGCCTATAAATGCTATGTGGATTCAAGCTACTATAGTTTGTATAATGATAGCGTTGGTAGCTTTTGGAGGAAGTTCAATGGCTGCATTTTTTAATATACTTGTTTCAATGACTAATGTGGCTATGACACTACCATATGTGTTTATAGCTCTTGCATTCCCGTATTTTAAGAAGAAAAAAGAAATAAAGAAACCATTCGTAGTATTCAAAACTCAAGGGATTGCAAATTTTTGGACTTGGATAGTTGTTTTAACAGTAGGACTCGCTAATATATTTTGTATAATACAGCCAGCCATAGAAGGAGATATGCAAACAACAATATGGAGTGTAGCTGGCCCAATGATATTTTCAATAGTGGCATGGTTGATGTATGGAAGCTATGAAAAGAACAATGAAAGGTAATTTTTTTGTAGTAGGATTTTAGTATTTTGAACCTGAAAATAATTTAGGCACATGAAATAAAATAATATATCAAAGAGGCGTTGTATATTTTGTGTCAGACAAGGAAGTAAATTTAGTTAATAGCAAGCTATTAGAGAAATTTGTTGACGAAGTATCACGCAAAATAGACGAGAATACTGGTCTATTATTTTTTTGAATGTGCCTTAGTAGAATTGAGTAAAAGAAATATAATTAAAATGAGAAAATTGATTATTTTGATTATATCCTCAAATTTTTTATATTAATGATAGTCATTGCAATCTTAAAATGTCAAGAGATATTTATTCAAATCCCCCACAACAATACATAAAAATTTTGTTGTGGGGATTTCAATTTATATAAAAAAAGTTAGATTTATAATAACTGTGTTTTAGCCTTTTGGTTTAAATACCATGGCAGAAATAAACCCAAAGATTATTGCAGCAGAAACACCAGCACTTACTGCTTTTAAAACACCAGTAAATATTCCTATAAAACCTGTTTGTTCAGCATCGGTTAGAGCTGCTGTTACAAGGGTATTTCCAAAACTACTTATAGGTATAAATGCACCTGCACCAGCAAATTTCACCAATGGATCATATAAATCTAATCCTCCTAAAATTGCACCAATAACAACTAATGTGCAAGTTGTATGTGCAGGAGTAATCTTTAAAGTATCCATCAAAAGTTGCCCAATAACACAAATCAAACCACCTATTATAAAGGCAAAAATAAATTTTTCCATAGCTTAATTTACACCTTCTTTTTTACATTTCTATAGACACAGCGTGTGCAACGCTAGGTATGCTTTCCTTTTGTTGAAAGGAGATAGGAGACATTAAAGCACCAGTTGCAACAATTAATATTTTCTTTAATTCTCCTTTTCTCATACGATTAAGTAAATGTCCATAAGTTACAACAGCAGAACATCCACAACCACTGCCACCAGAAAAACTTGGTTGCTCTTTTTTATATATTAAAAGTCCACAATCTGTAAATATATCTGTTGGCATGTTTATTCCATGCTTTTCTAGTAAAGCATTAGCAAGTTCATGACCAACTTTTCCTAAATCACCAGTAGCAATAAGATCATAATGAGAAGCATCAATATTTAAATCTCTAAAATGGGCCTCAATTGTATCTACAGCAGCTGGTGCCATTGCAGCTCCAACATTATAAGGATCTGAAATTCCCATATCTACAACTCTTCCTATTGTAGCAGAAGTTATTTTTGGTCCATTTCCACTTTGTCCAAGAACTACTGCACCAGCTCCAGTTACTGTCCACTGAGCTGTAGGTGGCCTTTGTACACCATAATCAGTAGGATATCTAAATTGTTTTTCAGCAGCTGCATTATGACTACTTGCAGCAGCTAAAACATATTTAGCTGTTTTACTTTCTATTAATTGAGCTGCTAATGATAGACCTTCCATAGAGCTAGAGCAAGCACCGAAGATTCCTAAAAAAGGTATTCCTAAAGTTCTTGCAGTAAAGCTACTAGAAATGATTTGATTCATTAAATCTCCACTTAAAAAAAAGTTAATATCTTCTTTTGGAATTTTTGATTTTTGTATTGCTCTTTCACAAGCATGCTCAAGTAAAGCTTTTTCTGCTTTTTCATAGCTATCTTGACCAAGCCATAAATCTTCACAAATTATATCAAAGTCATCAGCTAAAGCACCATTACCTTCAAAAGGACCACCGACGGCGGAAGAAGCTAATATTGTAGGCTTAGAATTAAAAATCCAAGATTGATGTCCTTTAAGCATTTACATCGCCCCCAACCATGTTATTGTCATTTTTATTGTAGCAACGATAAAAGCAGCAAAAACTCCATAAACAATAACTGCTCCTGCAAGACTGAACATATTTCCAGCTACTCCAAGTACAAATCCTTCAGTTTTATGTTCAATTGAAGCAGAAGCTATAGAATTAGCAAAGCCTGTAATAGGAACGGCAGTTCCACATCCAGCCCATTGACTAAGATGATCATAAACTCCAAGTCCAGTAAATAAAACTGCGAAAAAGATTAAAACTAGGGTAGTAGGTCCTGCTGATGTTTTTTCATCGAAATTAAAGTAGTTAATAAAAATCCATTGTAATCCTTGACCAATGGTACATATTGTACCCCCTACTAGAAAAGCTCTAATACAATTATTTAAAATAGGTCTTTTAGGTTCTATACTAGTTACTAATGCATCATATTGTTGTTGAGCAGGGGTCATTTTTTTCTTTTTCATATTTGACATTTATTTCACCTTCTAACGTAATAAATATGGTTCTAGTTTTTTTATGACTTTTTCTAAATTTTCAGCATTTTTAGAGTACATAGTTTTTGCATCATCATTGTCACAATCTAAAGAAAATGACATAAGATCTGCCAGACTTTTTTGAATACTAGCATATAACATTTCTTTAATTTGTGTCTTAGGAACCTGTATCATATCATCAAAAAGATCCACATATAAATCTCCAGAAGAATCTACTTGACCAAGAAAGACATTTTCAAGGGTAACACCTTTAATTTCAAGTTGGGTTGTAAGCCAACCGTGATTTAATCCAGCATTAGTAAGACCTTCATTTAATATATTTCCATCTAAAATAACTGTTTGTGGTTCAGTATTAGATGCTACTTTTTGTCCTAAATCATGTGGGGTAACAGGTTTCTTATCAGCTTTTAAACTAACATTTATATCACCAGTTGTTTCCATTACAGCAAATTCAACATCTGCTAAGTTAAATGCTTTTTTTGAACGCATTGTTTCTAGAAATTCTTGTCCTGTAATTCTCTCTTTAGATAAGTTATCTTCCATGATTTTCCCGTTTTTAACCAATACTCTTTCTTTACCATGTATTAAGTTATAAATCAATTTACTTCTCATGGAAGCATAATCTAGAATGATAGGCATCAAGGCCCAAACGGCCAATGTAATTAGTCCAAAGTAAATATTATCAACTATATTTAAAGAAACTAAAGTAATTATAATAGCAATGACAGCATAAGAAATAAAATCAAAGGGAGTAGCCCTAGATAAGGACTTCTTCTTCATATATTTTGTTATAACAAATGTTAAAAAAAATAAAATTATTGAATTTAATAAAAGTATTAACCAAGAATCCATATGCCACCTCACTTAGTTACCTTTGTATTGGGGTTCCTCAAACTCCATAAATCCTATTCTTTTCTCTAAATCTGTTTTAATTTTATTTATTTCTTCAGATGCCTGACTATAAGTATCTCTAGATTCTTTATCACGTTCTTGTAATGAGTACATTCTTAAAGTAGCCTCAACCCCCTTTAGTGTAGCTAATGTTTGTTTTACTTTTGAAATTGCAGTCATATAAAAGTCTCCTTTATAGTTATTAAATTGTTTACTAACTTACTTTAACCAATAGGATTCATTTTAATTCATCTTTTAAGATAGAGATATTTATTTTAGATATTAAAGATAATTTATTAAAGATTAATAAATATAAACTAAGTTTAAAAAGGAATATATTTCATTATGAATAAATAGAATATTTAAATTAATTATGAACAAAATATAGTTGCAATAAAAAATATAAAGGAGGAATTTTTATGCCAACAGGAACAAAACTTGAAACAGCACTAGCTAGTGCTAAGGGGTTAGCTGCAGATATGAAGACATTTTCTTTAGATACAGATAATCAAGAAGCAAAACAAATGTTTAATCAACTTGCAAATACAATGGAAAATGTAGAACAAACAATTCAATCAAGACTTGATTTTGTAAAGCAAGAAGAACCTCAATACAATAAATAATAATTGAAATACTCTCATATCTAGTTAAATTTATATTTTATAGATATGAGAGTATATTAATATATTTTTGAATTCTTTTAGAATTATTAAAATATAAATTAATTACACAAATAAATTCTTAATTATAAAAATATATTTATATAAAGAAAGAATTAGTTACACCTCAAATATTAGAAATAAATTTAATATTTGGGGTGATTTTTCATTAAAAATCTTTGATAGAATTAAATTTAAAGATATTAAAGCATTATTTATTTGAAAAGTATTATTTTAAGATATTATTAAAAAATATTTTACCAATAAATTATAGACATAAAAGAGAGCTTATAAGATTGTCAATATAATTCAATTTGAATATAAAATTTAAGAGTGAGATATTTCTGTTATTTTTTATATTCTTTATAGGGAAACCTAATTACAACGCCAGTATCATCAAATTTGTAATTTGTATTTTCAAGAGGCGGTTTTTTATAAGCTAGATTCATTCCAATGTTATAAAGAGCTTCGGCATTAGCATGAGCATCTTGGATAACAGTGCCTGTCATATATCCTTTATTAACTAAATCAATAGCTTCTGGTATTCCATCAATTCCAACAACTGGAATAGTCATTGATTTATTACCTTTGTTATATCCATATTTCTGTAAGGATTCAATAGCACCTATTGCCATAGCATCATTATTTGAAATTATAGCTTCAATCTTATTGCCGTATTTTAAAAATAGAGATTCAATAGCCTCTTTAGCTAAATCTTTACTCCATTCGCCATTGACTGATGTGAGTTCTTCTGTTTTTATTCCAGCTTCATTAAGTGCTGAAATGGCATACTTTGTTCTTTGAGCTACTATTGGATCACCAATTCTGCCTTTTAACATAATATATTGTAATATGTTATCATGATTTTTATCTATAAATTCTTTATTAGTGTTCCATTCATTAGCAAGAATTTTTCCTTCTATAATACCAGAATCTTTCCCATAACTTGCTATAAAAACACCATAACGTCCAACAAACTTTATTAAATTTTCATCTGGTTCTCCCAATAAGATTAGAGGAATATTTTTTTTTATTATTTTATTTAAAATATTGCCTACCTCATCTAGCTTTAGAGTATGTAAATTTACAATTAAAACATCAAAATTTTCTGTAAGAGCTTTATCAATACTTTCATTTTGTATAGTCTGATTTTCTTTTGCATTAAAGAAAGTAAATTCAACTTTAGCAGGATTCTCTTTTTGAATAGTTTCCAAATTTTGTTTTACAAGAGAAAGGTAGTCATCATAACTATGTAAGAACACAGCCATTTTAATAGGAGCTTTTTTATTAAAATTTGAATTAGCACATACATTGTTTTTAGAAATTTGTATTGGTAAAATCATTATAATAACTAGAATCATAATAAATATTAATAATTTTTTTAAAATTTTCATTTAAATCCTCCATAATGTTTCTTTAGTTTATAACTAATTTTATAATGTGTTTTTAATAAAAAAATATACTAGTCGAATTCATTTAAAAACTTATAATAAAAGATGCTACAAAAATTAAATTTTCATTTTTTTTATTACACAATATATACAAATTTAAGTGCAAACTAATAAGGATTGAATCCTACTTAATAAAGGATTCAATCCTTATTAGTTATATAATATTTTTATCTTAAATTTGTAGGACATTTCATTTATGAAGCTTACAGAAAAGAAAGTGCATTAATGAATAGATGTAAGCTAGATAGTTTATATAATATGAAAATATAATAAAAATTAATAATGAAGAATATTAAAATTTAATATTTATTTGCCTAACCCATCCCAATGGTCATAAGCTTCTTTTAATTGAATAAGTGAGGAAGATTTATCTTTTGCCATTATGGCACCATCAAGGCGTGCTATACTAGATTGAAAAGAATTTATTTCATCTCTTTCTGAACTAAATTGAATTCTTTTAACTATTTTTCCCCAAGTTTTTGCTAGCTCTTCTGTTTTATCATTAGCGCCTTCCCAGTTATCTGATTCTACATCTTGAATAATTAATTGTATTGATTCAGGAATACTAACCTCGTTTTTTAATGATTTCTTTAAAATACTACTACTAAGCATAATTACTACAAAAAGAATCAATGTTACTATAGGGGTAGTTATGACTAAAAATTTTCTCACAATAGCTTTCCTCCTTTAATATGGTCCTTTATAATCACCAATATCAATTATTTTTACCATATGATCATCATATTTATCTATATACAAAGAACCAGACGGAGTCAGTGTTGCAAGAAAAACTTCTGAAATATCTTTGATTTGATACATTTTTAACTGATCCATGAGCCATTTTTCAGTTTTATTAAGTTGTTTTAAATTTTGATGCATAAGAATTCCATCATAAATAAGTTCTGTACTTATACCTGATGGTGCTTTAGTAATATTCATATCTTTAGCTGTCAAAGGTTCATATTGAGGTTTCTTAAGTACTGATAATTGTCCATTTGGTTCAATAATTGCAAAATCTACTTGTGATAAATCAAAAACATCTTTATTTCTTAATAGTCCCATGATATCAGAAACTTTATATTTCATTTTGCGAAGTGCATTCTCCATTATTTTGCCATTCATAATTATGATTGTAGGTTCTCCATCTATATATTTTGAAGCATATCTCCATTTTAATGTAATATATTCCATAGAGTATCCTAACAGAGCCCAGACTAAAAGTCCTATAAAATGAGGCCAAGCTCTACTGGATAAATCTGTTGTAAGACTTGCAGCAATGGATCCAATTGTTATTCCAAGTACATAATCAAAAAAACTTAATTGACTTATTTGTTGTTTGCCTAATATTTTAGCAAAAATAAGTAAGGAGAAAAAACCAATAATAGAACGCACTAAAACTACTAATCCTTCATTCAATTTTTTTATACCTCCCAATATTAATAATATATATTTATTGTTTGATTTAAAGTAAATTTTATACTATTAAAGTTATTTATATTTAATTATGAATAACTTTAATAGTATAAAATTTAATAAAAAAATTAAAAAAAATTAAAGTATAAATATATACTTATAAAGGTTTAAAACAACATAAAAACTAGGTTAATTACTAAACAATTATTAATGATGGGTAAAAATTTCAAATTTAAATAATAAATATAATGCTAAGTAAATTGACATAATAAGATTTATTAAATATAAATTAGAAAAGGAGTTTTGTTATGAAAAAGAAAATTAGTCTAATTATTACTTTAACTCTAATGATGTCATTATTTAATATCATTGGTTTAAATTGCTATGCACATGCACAAGTTACAAATTTAGAACAGAAGGAAGAAGCTGATGAGTTAAAGGATATTGTTGATATTGCCAGTGGTGACAGCAGATTTAAAACTTTAGTAACTGCCTTAAAGGCTGCTGGATTAATTGAAACACTTAAAGGACAAGGTCCATTTACAGTATTTGCACCAACAGATGATGCATTTGCAAAAATTCCTAAAAATACACTTGATGATCTTTTAAAACCTGAGAATAAGGAAAAACTTGCAAAAATTTTGACTTATCATGTTGCACCAGGAAAGTTAACAGCAGAAGAAGTAGTAAAACTAAATGGTACGGAATTAAAGATGTCAAATGGTGAGAAAGCAAAAATAGAAGTAAAGAATAAAGAAGTATATATTGATGGAGCTAAAATTGTAGTTACTGATATTAAAGGTAAAAATGGGGTAATACATGTAATAGATACAGTAATGATGCCATAAATTAGTTCTAAAAATTAAAAGTTCTCTAAAAATATTTTAGAGAACTTTTTAAATTTTATCGTTTAATAATATTAGTAATTTATAAAATAATTATTTATGATATTGGATACTTTCTTAAACGTACACCATGAACAGGAAATTTATATTGTTTGGCAGTAGGAATTGCCTCATAGAGTAAATTATCTATTTTAATAACAGGAACTTTTCCTTCATGTATCACACTAAATGTATGTCCATAATGTTCTAAACGTGTCTTTAAATCTATCAAACGGTTTTCTTTATTAGAAAAAAATGTTTCTGTTTCAATAAAAATTGATTGAGAACGCTGAAAAATAGGAAAAACAAAATTTATACCTGAACCAATGGGAGTAGACATAATTTTCTTTTTCTTAGTTAGAAAATTTTTAATTGATATTTCTATTGATTTATGAATATTTATAGGCAAAAAGTATTTTGCACATGAGTTATTTTGAAGTAATCTATTTATTAAAATATTTATCTTTTCTAAATTTTCTTTAGAGAAAATGTCATGAAGGCATCCGCTTTCATGTAATAACCAAAGCATAAGAATGTTTTCATCTTTGAGAGACATATTTTCTAAAATTTCAGTATGAATATTTTTTATTAGGCTTGTATAAATTTCAGAATTACTTCTATATTCTTTCATTAAAATGCCAGATGTATGAAACTCCAAATCACATCCTAGTAGACTTGGAATTTCTTCTAAAACGTCAATTTCTTTAAGAGAATCTACAAAAGCATGTTCGATTTCTTTTAAATCTTTATTTGACAATTTTATAACATAAGTTAGATAATTTTTAAGAGTGTCACTTAATGATTCTTTACCACCTAGAATAGATTTTAGAACTGTTTTTTGACATAAGGTTATTGAAGAATATTCTAAATCATTTCTAGTTAAGGTGAGTACCTCTCCATTTATCGTAAATTCATGATTTAAATATAATTCTAAAATATATGCAGCAGCAATACAACGTAAGGAAACTTTCTTTGTTGTAGTTAAGTGAAGACTATCTTGTGAATTAAGTGATATAAGAGAAAACTTTTGAGCAAAACTAAGTTTCATTATAATAAATCCTCCTTATTCAGAAATTTAAATATAGTTTAATAGTTAAGATAAAACTTAATTACAATATTTTAACATATTAAACATTATACAACAAAAAAACAGAGCTTATAATTAAATTTATTTAATATTGTGGGAATTTGTTTTAGTTATAGAATATTACTAAAAGTAAAATATAGTGTATTATATTAATTAGAATTAGGCAGGTGGTGAAATATATGATATCACGAGAGAAAATAATTAAGAATATTAATTTACAAATAAAAATTAATAGTCATATTATCGGTGTTGCAACAGGATCTGGAGTTACAGCTAAATATGCTCAAAATGGAGGAACAGATTTATTACTTACTCTTAATTCAGGGAAATTTAGACAAATGGGTAGGAGTTCACTAGCAGGATTATTACCATTTTCTAATAGCAATGATATGGTAATGGAATTTGCATCAAAAGAGGTTATTCCACTTATAAAAGATATTCCTGTTATATTTGGGTTAAATGCAACAGACCCAACCAAAAAATTAGATGAATATATAGAGTTGATTAAATGCAAAGGATTTTCTGGAATTAATAATTATCCTACTGTTGGAATAATAGATGGAAAGTTTAGAGAAGCTTTAGAGGAAAATGGATGTAGTTATAAACTGGAAGTCGAAGCTATTAGAATTGCACATGAGAAAAATTTATTTACTATTGCTTTTGTTTTTAATGAAGAACAAACAAAAGAAATGTTAGAAGTAGGAGCAGATATTATATGCGTTCATTTAGGATTAACAGAAGGCGGGATTCTTGGCGCTAAAAAAATGTTATCTTTAGAAGCAGCTAAAGATAAGGCAAAATTAATTTTTGATTTATGTAATGAAATCAGACCTGATGTAATTAAGATGATATATGGTGGACCAGTTAAAACACCAATAGATATTCAATATATGTACAATAATTGTGATGTTATGGGGTATATTGGGGGGTCAGCTTTTGAAAGAATCCCATCTGAAAAATCTATAACTAATATAACAAGAGAATTTAAGTATTCGGGAAACTTAGAGAAAGATGATCTTTTAAATAAAATGTTAGATGGAATAACAAAGCATTATGATTATGTAGAGTTTGTAAAAGAGTATGTAGCAAAAAATTATATGAATGATATATCATTTGTGGAATTATCTATGGTTGCCCATATTTCTAGAACACATTTAAGCTATTTATTTAAAAAAGAAGTTGGATGTAGTTTTCCTGAATATTTAGTTAAATTTAGAATTAATAAAGCTGCGGATATAATAAAAAGGGAAAATATACGATTAGTAGATGTTGCAGAATTAGTTGGATATAATGACTACGCACATTTTAGTAAAATGTTTAAAAAATACATAGGAAAATCACCAAAAAAATATAGAGAAAATACATAAACACAATTTTAAAATACATAACTACATTTACTGTTGCTTTAATAAACGTTATCATTAATTTGTAATCGATAACGTTTATTTTTATCTAATAAAAAATAATTTTATATAAACAAGATTTTATAATATATAAATTAAAATTAATTTATGGGGGAGGAGCTTAATAATGACTAAAACAATAGCAATTGCAGGGACATTTGATTCAAAAGGTGTTGAGTATACTTATGTAAAAGAGTTAATTGAAAGCTTAGGATTAAAAACATTTACCATTCATACTGGTGTATTTGAACCCAAATTTAAGCCTGATGTTTCAAATGAAGAAGTAGCTAAGGCTGCTGGAGCAAATATTCATGAAATTGCATCTAAAAAAGATAGAGCATTAGCAACAGAAATTCTCTCAAAGGGAATGGAAAAATTAGTACCGGAATTATATAGACAAGGAAGATTTGATGGAATAATTTCATTTGGTGGCACTGGTGGAACATCACTTGTTACACCAGGGATGAGAGCATTGCCAATTGGAGTACCAAAACTTATGGTATCAACAATAGCTTCAGGAAATACAGAACCATATGTTGGGGTAAGTGATATAGTTATGATGCCATCAGTAGTTGATGTGGCTGGGCTTAACTCAATATCAACTAAAATATTCACAAATGCAGCATTTGCAATAGCTGGTATGGTGAAGTTTGAAAATAAAAAAGTTATAAAGAAGAAACCATTAGTAGCTGCAACCATGTTTGGTGTAACAACACCTTGTGTAAATTATGCAAGAGAATATCTTGAGGAAAGAGGATATGAAGTATTAGTATTTCATGCAACTGGAGTTGGTGGGAAATCAATGGAACACTTAATTGAAGGTGGATTTATCAAGGGGGTTTTAGATTTAACAACT
Source organism: Clostridium sp. CTA-5 (assembly GCF_054768135.1). Lineage (NCBI taxonomy): Bacteria > Bacillati > Bacillota > Clostridia > Eubacteriales > Clostridiaceae > Clostridium > Clostridium sp. CTA-5. Next base: position 235,203 of record NZ_BAAAAT010000003.1, read on the forward strand.
ACAGAATGGTGTGATGAAATAGTTGGAGGAGTATTAAATGCAGGACCTAATAGATTAGAAGCTGCTGGTAAGAATCATATTCCACAAGTAGTATCCGTAGGAGCATTAGATATGGTTAATTTTGGTTCGATAGATACTGTTCCTAAAAAATTTGAAGGAAGAAACTTTTATAAACACAATCCAACTGTAACGCTTATGAGAACTACAGTTGATGAAAATAGAATGCTTGGTAAAAAAATAGCTGAAAAATTAAATATGGCAACAGAAAAAACTACATTATTATTACCTTTAAAAGGCGTATCAATGTTAGATGAAATAGGTCAACCATTTTATGGAGAAGAAGAAGATAAAATGCTTTTTGACACTTTAAGAAATGAGGTAAACACAGATATTGTAGAAATAGTAGAACTTAACCTTACATTAAATGATAAGGAATTTGGAGAAGCAGCAGCTCAAAAACTTATTGATCTAATGACTAAATAATATGTAATTAAATTTATAATACTAAATAGTATTTTTGCAATATTGTTGAGATGCAAATGAAATATTATTCGGCTAAAAAATATTATTAGTATTTAAAAATAATAAAAAATAGAAGTAGGAGAAATTAATTATGAAAAGAACAGAAATTATTAAAAAATTTAAAGAAGAAGTAGCTAATGGAAAAATTTTATTAGGTGTTGGAGCTGGTACAGGAATTACAGCTAAAAGCAGTGAAGCAGGTGGAGCAGACATGCTTATTATTTATAATTCTGGAAGATACAGAATGGCAGGTCGTGGCTCATTAGCAGGGTTATTATCATATGGTGATGCAAATCAAATTGTTGTAGAAATGGGCTCAGAAGTATTACCGGTAGTAAAACATACTCCAGTACTTGCAGGAGTTTGTGGTACAGATCCATTTAGAGTAATGGATGTATATCTAAAGCAACTTAAAGAACAAGGATTTTCAGGAGTTCAAAATTTCCCAACTGTTGGTTTAATTGATGGTGTTTTTAGACAAAATCTTGAGGAAACAGGAATGGGTTATGATTTAGAAGTAGAAATGATTAGAAAAGCACATGAACTAGATATGCTTACAACTCCATATGTATTTGATCCAGAACAAGCAAAAGCAATGGCTGAAGCAGGTGCAGATATTTTAGTAGCACATATGGGATTAACTACAAAAGGAACAATTGGAGCTAAAACTGCGTTAACACTTGATGATTGTATTGAAAATATTGAAGCTATTATAAGAGCTGGTAAAGCAGTTAATCCAGATATAATGGTTATATGTCATGGTGGCCCTATTGCAGAACCAGAAGATGCTCAATATGTTATTTCTAAGACAGAAGGAATTGATGGATTTTTTGGTGCATCAAGTATTGAAAGATTTGCAGCTGAAAGAGGAATTAAAGGACAAACAGAGGCTTTCAAAGATATAAAAAAATAAATAAAACTTACAAAAAGTAATAAAATTTACCCTATAGTATGGATATTAAAAAATCTATCTATAGGGTATATTTTAATTGTAAAATAAAACTGTAGGTTATAAGTACACGTAATAAAGTTATATATTTAATTATAGTTTTTTATAAATATATTTTTCTAGCTGTATATAAGTTATTATCTAAAATATTTTAAAAAAGAATTATTATGATTTTTTTGGTAAAGATAAATCATGAATATAGCTATAAAATTTTAATTGTAAGGAGTAATTTGAAGATATGAATAATGTTTTTATGATGACTATTATAAAAGGAATTGTAGTATACTTTTTAGCGTTATTTTTAACTAGAAGAATAGGAACAAAACTTATTTCTCAAATGAATTTTTTTGATTTTGTAATGGGAGTTTCTATGGGATCTATAATTTCTGCGACTATAGTGGATAAAGATTCATCAACAATGTCTGGGATTACAACATTAATACTATTTTCAATTTTAACGATATTAACCAGTTATGTAAGTATAAAAAGTTTTATATTAAGGAAAATAGTAAATTCAAAACCAATTGTATTAATTGAAAATGGAAGAATTATAGATAAGAATATGAAAAAGCTGCGAATAACAATAAACGAACTTATGATGAAACTTAGAGAAAAGGATACTTTTAATTTATCAGATGTTGAGTATGCGATAATGGAAAGGAATGGACAATTATCTGTACTGATAAAGGCAAATAAGAAGCCGATAGTTCCTGATGATATGAATATAGAAGTAAAAAGTGGAGGTTTATTAAGAGATATAATAATAGATGGAAATATAATAGAAAAAAATCTATCTGTAGCAGGTATAAATAGAAAGTGGTTAGAAGATAACCTTAAAATTAATAATATAAGCAATATTTCAGATGTGTTTTATGCAGGTATAGATAAAAATAAGAAACTTAATATATCAAAAAAATATTCTAGTAATTGCCTTAATAATGATAATTATGGAATAGATTGATATAATTAATATTATAATGATTACTTATTAAAAAAAGTAAGTAAATGTTTTACAGTTTTATCAACTTACTTTGGCTTCATCGCCAAAAAAGCCGTACTGTGAGTATAGTACGGCTTTAACTATTTACAATTGTAATTATCTGTAAGGGTACATTCATTACAGGTTTTTTCACAAGGTTCAAAATGTATCAATATTTCAGTATTTTTTAAAAATTTCTCTATATCAGTTTCTATTTCATTACATAAATCATGTGCAATCTTAATAGACATATCTTCAGGAAATACTAGATGTAAATCAATATATTTTGTAATTCCAGATTTTCTTGTTCTGAGATTATGAAAATTACAAAAAACAGAATTATGTTTATTAATTTGATCAGTAATAATTTTAATTTCTTCTTCAGATAATTTAACATCTAAAAGAGGAGTAAAAGCTGATATTAATAAATGATAAGCTTCTTTAAGGATAAATAGTGCTATAAGAATAGCAACTACAGGATCAAGATAATTAAGTTTTGTAATCCAAATTAATAAAAGTCCTACACCAACACCTAAAGACGTATAAACATCTGCTTTAAGATGAAGAGCATCTGCTTCAAGAGCAATAGAATCCTGTTCTTTAGCTACCTTATATAATTTTTTAGAAACCATATAATTTATAAAGGACGATATAAACATAACAATAAATCCCAGACCTATAGACTCTATATCTTTTGGATGAAGGATTTTATCAATACCTTCAACTATTATCCATATAGAAGCTACAAAAATAAGCAAAGCTTCTATTACACCGGATACATTTTCATATTTACCATGTCCATATGGATGTTCTTCATCAGCCGGTTTAGATGATGCTTTAACTGAGAAGAATGCTATAATAGCTGCTAGTAAATCCATTGTTGAATGTATTGCTTCAGAAATAATGCTAACGGAACCACTTATAAGTCCTACTATTAGTTTTAATATAATTAAGGTTGTATTAGAATAGATAGACAATCGTGCAACTTTTAATTTTTCATTCATAAAAAATTATTGCCAAAAGACTATAGTATTTTAATTTTGGCAAATTTTCCTCCTTATCTATGTAATAGTGCATATTAAAATATACGTAAATTCCATCAATTTCTTAAGTGCTCTGTAAAATAATTATAATATATTAATTTAGTTAATTATTTTTCTTTAATAAATGTAGTTTTGACTATAAAATAATATAGTTATTTTATCCTATTTTTTCTTATATATTCTATACTAACATTATCTTCTTTTTTATTTAATGAATTATTATATATGTTGCAATAATAATTGTTCAATAAATTAAATAATTGTATATTTTTTTGTTAAATATTTAAATTTGTAATATGTAAATAAACTAAATATATAAGTTCCAATAAAGTTTGTTCATTAACATAAATATTAGAATATTTATAAAGAGTATGCCTTACCAACATAGTGAGGAATTTATATAGAAAATTTATGATATATATGATTCTAAGTTGATATTATCTCTTTGATTATAAATGTATTAACTTAATTAGAACATATATAATGTAGAATTATTTTATAAATAAAATTAAAAATACCCGTATATAGTTTTAATAAAATTAAATCATATGCGGGTTTCTATACTAATTAAATTTTTTGGGGAACTGTTTAATTATACCATCAGAAATTTCATCAGCAAACATAATCATGTGATCTTCACCTTTATCAAATGCTTCAATGTTTACTTTCCAGTCTTTGTTTAATCGAGCCACTACCTCATCTGTAATTAGTTTCAAGTGTTTATGTAACATGTCTTTTAAAGTTTTATTTGAATAATTAGAGTTAGCAGAACTTAAAAAATCAGCTATTTTATCTGCATTTTCGTACCATAATTTATTATATTTGTCTAAGTCATCTTTATTATTATTTTTTGCAGCATCAACAACTTGTCCGGCTATTTTTATATGTTCCTTTAAAAGAGTAGAAAGTTTATTTCCAGCTTCTTCTCCATAATATGGTTTTATTGAATTACCAATATCGTTTTGATTTTTAAGAAGCCTTTGAAGTACAGCATCTTTGTCTTCAAGTGAAGCTAAATCACTTATAATAAAATTTCTAGTCCATAAAACATGCTCTATCCAAAGCTTCCTCTCTAACATTTTTAAATCACATGTAGAGTTCTTAGATGCAACACAATTACAAATTGTATTTTCCATAGCATAAGTTTTAAATGGCATTAAAACTAAAATTAATAAAAGTAACGATGAGATTAAATTTTTAAAAAGTTTATTCATTATTATATACTCCTTTGTCTTATTAAAATTTAGTTTTAGTTTGTTCAAAATTATATATATGTATACTATTAATTGAAAGTAACATTATACTCATAAGAATTACTAATGTTTAAAATAAATTCATAAAAATTTAAACTATTTATAGATGAGTAAAAGGAGTAGTAGTAATAGGAAAATGATTATTATATAATGATTATTATAAAAATAGGAATTTTTGTTAGGAGGATATTTATGTTAGGAACTATTGTAAATGTAAGTGCTATCATTTTTGGAAGTACAATTGGAGCATTATTGAATAAAGGTATTAAGGAAGAATATAAAGTAACAATTACCCAAGCTTTAGGACTAGTAGCTATTTCATTAGGAATGACTTGGATAGTAAATAATATATCTAATAGTAAAGAACCATTATTATTTATAATTAGTTTAGTATTAGGAGGATTAATTGGTGAAATATTAAATTTAGAAGAACGGGTAAATAGGTTAGGAGAAAAATTTAATAAAAATTCATCTCATAAGAATAATTTTATTGAAGGTTTAGTTACAGCAGTATTACTTTTTTGTATAGGCACCATGTCAATTTTAGGTCCTATAGAAAGTGCATTAAAAGGGGATAATACTCTTTTGTTTACAAATGCACTTTTAGATGGAATTACATCGTTAATTTTAGCATCTACATTTGGAATTGGAATAATTATAGCATCTTTTATATTATTTTTATGGCAAGGAAGTATATATTTATCAGCACAGATTATAGCACCTTTTGTTACATCGGAAATTTTAGGACAAGTATCTATAATAGGTGGAATCTTAATTTTTAGTACAGGAATTAATATTTTAGAAATAAAAAAAATTAAAACTTTAAATTTATTACCCGCATTAATAATTCCAGCATTATATTATATTCCTTTTATTAATAATATGTTACATAAAGTGGTCTCCATATTTAAGTGATTTTAAAGTATATAAAATAAGGGCTTTCATATTAAAATAAGTTAGTTTCTTATGAGATAAAATAGATAAATAAAGAAAGTATTCATATTAATTAAAGTTATGACATTTAATAGCGATAATATATAATGAATTTATAATTAACTTTAAAAGGGAGATGTATAAAATGGATAATGATTGGGAATTTGAAGTAAAGAAAATACATAGAGTAAATTATATTACTATACTAGCAATATGTTTACTTATGACTATTACTACTCTAGGAATTGAAAATTTTAAAGTAAACATTGATGATTTATTACCATTCATATTAGTATGTATAATTTCAACAATAGTATATTTTTCACCTATAAAAGATATGATAAAAGCAGTAACATTTAGTACAGTTATAATACTTTCGAATTTTGGATATTTTTTATCTTCAAACTTTAATGAAACAACTATAGCATCAGATGTACTAGTTTTTATTGCAGGGGTTGTATGTGCAACATTATATTTTAGAAAAAAGTTAATAGTTATAAATGCAATAATTTTAGACATTTGTATTATCAGTTTATTTTTTATTAATCCTAGTAGTATTTTAAGTGCAAATTTCTCATATTCTAATATGTTAAACCTTTTTGTAATTTTAAATGGTATTATAATTTTAATTTATTGTCTTACTAGTTGGGGTGGTAAATTAATTGAATCGGCTAATAATAAATCATTAGAGAGCAGAAAATTAGTAGACAAGTTAGATATACTTTTATCAAATATTAAAGACACTAGTGATAATTTAGATAATAATATAGAGATTTTCTCTGACGATATTAAACTTGTAAATAGAAATAGTGATGATATAAATGATTCTATGAAGCAAATAAATATTGGAGTTCAAGAAATAGTAAAAAGTATATCAGATATAAATATAAGAATAAATAAGTCAACGTCTTCATTAAATAAGACTAATAATATATCTAATCAGGTATCTATAATAACAAGTGAAATGAATAATGATGTTAAAGATGGAGCTGAGAAAATCAATTCTATGAATAGTACTATGGAAACCATAAAATCAGCTGTAGGGGTATCTTTAAATACTGTTAATACATTAAAAAATAGTATTGATAAGATAAACTCTGAAATTAATAGTATATATGAAATTTCATCTCAAACTAATTTATTATCATTAAATGCAAGTATCGAAGCATCTAGAGCTGGTGAACAGGGAAGAGGATTTGCAGTCGTTGCAGAAGAAGTTAAGGAGTTAGCAGATCAAAGTACTAAAATAGTAAAAAATATTTATGAGATAATTACTGAAATTAATTCAATTACTGATGATGCAGTCGTTAAAGTGTCAGAGGGTAACATGGCGGCTGAAGATGGAACTAAAGTTGTTAATGAAGTGTGCAATTCTTTTAATAATATTGAAGAACATTTTAAAGGAATGAATAAGTATATAGAGGAAGAACATACTCTTATTAAAGAGGTTGTAGAGAACTTTATTCCTATAAAATCAGAACTTGAAGGTATAGGAAGTGTAACAGAAGAACATTCAGCATCTACAGAAGAAATTGATAGGACAATTAATGAGCAAAGTCAAAAGATTAACTCAATGACTTTATCTGTAGATGAAATTAAAGAATTAAGTAAAAATTTAAAATTACTTTCTTCTAATAGATAATATTAAAACAGAAAAAATCATTAAGCTAAGTGTAAAAACGCTTAGCTTTTTTTGTATAAAAAAATATTCATTATAAGTTGAAATATAAGATGAAAATATTTTTTCTTAATATTATAAATTAATAAATATATTTATTAATTTATATAGAATAATTTGTTAAATAAATTTCAATATAATAACAATTCATTATAAATAATATAAAAATGTCATCAAAATAACTGTAAAGTTATTAAATTATCGATACGACAATTAATTACAAATAAATTAATGTCGCAAAATATTATGATTAAGGAAGTGAAAAAATGAAGAGTAAGAAAAAAATTTTTTGGGGAATGAGAGCTAAATTAATTTCTAGTTTAATGAGCATATGTTTAATACCACTTATTATTTTCAGTTTAATAACTTATTTTAAATCAGCCCAAATAGTTAAGAATAATTTGGAAAAAACAAGTCAAGAGAATTTAAATCAGATAAGTATTAGATTAGATAATTATTTTATATCTATTCAAAATCCAATAAATATATTAAGTAAAAGTTATGGTTTTAAAAATATAGATAAAGATATTAATACTGAGGCATTAGTTAAAGAACAACTACAAGAATTAAAAAATATAGATAAGGATATAATGGGAACATATTTTGGAACGGAATCAGGTAAATATATAAATTACCCTGAACAAGCTATGAGTAGTGATTATAATCATAAAGTAAGACCTTGGTATAAGTTGGCTTTAGAAAAGAAAGGTGAGGTTGTTATAACAGATGTGTATACTGATGCATCTACAGGAAAGTTAGTATTAACATTAGCTAAAACAGTAGAAAATGAAGCAGGAACAGTAGGGGTAATAGGATTAGACTTATCATTAGATAGTTTAACTCAAAGTTTATCTTCAATAACAATCGGAGAAACAGGATATATATATATAGCTACTAAAGAAGGAAATATGTTACTTCATAAAAATAAAGATTATATAAATACAGATATAATAACTAAACAAAGTTATTGGAATGAAGCAAAAAATAGTGGAGAAGGTATAGTTGAATATAATTTTGAAGGACAAGATAAATTAGCAGTATATAAAGATAATAGTGTAACTGGATGGAAAATATTTTCAAGTTTAAACTCAACAGAAATAACAAAAGATACAAATTCTATTATGCTAGTAATGGCTTTAATTATGTTAATAGTATCAATTATAGCAATAATATCAGCAATTATTATTAGTAAAGGGATACTTAAAAATTTAAATACCTTAAAAGAAGCATTTTCAAAAGCTGCAAAGGGAGATCTTAGTGTTGATGTAGAAATTAATTCAAAAGATGAATTTAAAGAAATGGGACAATATTTTAATTATATGATTAATAATATTTCAAATCTTGTTAGTAATGTTAAAAAATCTTCTAATATAGCATTACAAACATCAAGCCAATTGGCATCTATGTCAGAAGAAACTAGTGCATCCTTAGGTGAAGCATCAAATGCAGTTAATGAAATAGCACAAGGTGGCACAAGACAAGCACAAAATGCATTAAATTGTGTAGAAAATATGGATGATTTATCTAAGAGATTAAACAATGTTTCTGATGTAACTATGGAACTTTCAAATACGTCTGATAGTACTAAAAATTTAAGCACTGATGGAATTGAAATGGTGAAAACTCTTATAGAAAAATCTATGAGAACTAAAGAAGCATCTATTGAAGTTGGAAAAATTGTTATAGATGTTAATGAGAATATGGAAAAGATAAATAAAATATCTGAAACAATAGCAAGTATAACAGAACAAACTAATTTATTATCTTTAAATGCTTCTATAGAAGCGGCAAGGGCAGGAGAGGCAGGAAAAGGATTTGCAATTGTTGCTGAAGAAATAAGAAAGTTAGCAGATGAATCAAGTAAATCAACAGAAGAAATTAAAAAGATAATAGGAGAAATTAAAGGTAAATCAAAAGTTGCTGTTAATGCTATTGAGGAAACAAAAGATATTGTTGAAGAGCAAGAAACAGCAGTTTCTAAGACAGAAGAAATATTTGATAGCATAACAAATCAAGTAATGATTTTAATAGATAAGATTCAAGAGATAAAAGAACATACTATAGATATAAATGGAAGAAAAGAAGCTGTGTTAACTGAAGTTGAAGAGATATCAAGTATATCTGAAGAAACTGCATCTGCTAGTGAAGAAGTTTCAGCAGCTACACAAGAAATAACATGTTCTATGGTTGAATTTACAAAATGTGCAGATGAACTTCAAAATACAGTTAAAGAATTAGAAACTGAAATAGGAAAATTTAAAATTAAATAATAATGGTGTATTAAATAAGTACTTAGATTAAATAAAAATAGATAGATTTGTGTAAAATAAAACTAATAATAAAAGAGTATCATTTTGAATAAAATGGTACTCTTTTATTTATATATATGTTCTAATTAAGTTAATACATTTATAATATTTTATATAAAGTTATATATTTAATTAACAATATTGATTTAGAAGCATATACAGAATAAATTTTATATATAAGTTCTTCACAATACTGATAAATAATATCATTTATAAATATTCTAAGATTTGTATTAATGAACAAATTTTATTGAAACTTATATATTTTCTATTTTAAATTAAATAAAGATAGTGGTTAATTTTGTTTTTACACAAAATTAACCACTATCATATTTTAAGAGTAAAGTTATATATAAATAAGATTTGTATTATAATATAAATACTATTTTAAAACATAGTTTATATTTTAAATCTATTTACATTTTGAGTCATTTCATTACTCATATTATTTAATAATTCCACAGAATTTGATAACTCTTCAGTAGACTTATTCATTTCTTCAGTTGATGCTGCTATTTCTTCAGCAGAAGCAGAAACTTCTTCAGCAATTGAAGATGATGTTTCTATTTTAATTAAAATACTTTCCTTATTTTCGTTTAAATCATTAACAGAATTATTAGCTAATTCAATTTTAGGTGTTATATCATCAACTGCAACTGTAATTGTTTCAAAAGATTTCATTGCAGTGTATATGTTATTTTCTTGAGCTTTAAGTTCATCTTTCATAGTATCAGTAGTATTAATCATAAGGTTTGTGTCTATAGATATTTCTGATATTAAGTTAGAAATACTTAAAGAAGAATCTTTACTTTGCTCAGCAAGTTTTCTTATTTCATCTGCTACAACAGAAAAACCTCTACCAGATTCACCAGCTCTTGCGGCTTCAATGGCTGCATTTAATGCAAGAAGATTAGTTTGCTCAGATATACTATTTATTAAATTAGTTATTTCATTTATTTTTGTAACATTAGAACCAACACTTTGTATTTTTATAATTAACTCATTAAATGCATTATTAACATTATTAACAGATTGAATAACAGTTTCCATATCTGTATTACTAGAATAAGCCTTAGATTTTATATTATTTGTATTAGAGTCTATATCATTTATAACTTTAACCATATCATCTAATTTAGCACTGAAATTTTGTAATATAGCAGTGATATCTACTAAATCTTGAGCTTGTCCTACAGTTCCTTTAGCAACATCATTAGTAGCAATTGAAATGTTGTTACTTGAACATGACATTTCATTAGATAATGCTAATAAAGTATTACTTTGGGTGTCTATGTTAGAAGAATTTGATTTTATATTATCAATCATATCAATCATAGAAGTTTTCATAGTTTCTATAGATTTTGCCATTTCTCCAAGTTCATCAGTTCTATCTAAAAGTTTTTTTGAAATATTTAATGTTAAATCACCTTCAGATATAGATTTTAATTGTTCCATTGATGATTTTATAGGTTTTATAATAGAAGATGATAGAAGTAATACTATAAAACAACCCAATAAAACAAATATAGTTAGGGTTATTCCTATAACTAATTTTAAAAGACCTATTTCACTTAAAACTTCATCTTTTTCAGCAACAATAGCTACAGACCAACCCGTAGTTTTAATAGGAGCATATCCAACATATTTATTTTTTCCTTTGTAAGAATAATCTCCAGAACCAGCTTCACCATTAACCATTTTTTTCTCTATTTTAACTATAGATTCTAGTGAAGGATCGCTTTTTATATTTTCAAAATCATTATCTTGATTAATTACTAGTTCTTTGTTATTATGTGCAATTATAGTACCTTCTTTATTAATCATATAAGCAGTACCTGTTGTTCCAAATTTAATATTATCAGTATACCCACTTAACTCATTACCATCTCTAACGGCAGTTAAAACACCAATGATAGTATTATTATTTTTTATAGGTACACTATATACAACTACTAAACTATTATCAGCTTTACTTATTATTGGATCAGATACATAGTTTATGCCAGAAATAGCTTTTTTAAAGTAGTCTCTATCACCTAGACTTAATGGTTGCTTATCAGTATTAAAACCATTTCCATGAGCATCTAAAATAGTCATCTTTAAATAACTATTTTGTTTTGCAATTTCTGAAAGTAATACTAATTTTTCTTCTATTGGTGTAGTTTCATTTTTAATTTTATCGTTATTAGCTAAAGTTTCTAAAATCTTAGTTTGAGTAGTAATTGCATTTTCTACAGAAGAACTTGCTTGTTTAGCAACTTCAGGTAAAGTAATATTAACAGTTGAAATTAAGGCTTGTTTTGATATGTACATAGAAATTAATGATATGCCTGTACACATAATTACTATTAGTGCTATAAAACATAGTAACAATTGATGTTTTAGGCTTTTAAATTTAAATTTTTTCATTAAAGTTTCCCCCTGCTTAGTTATTTAATAAAGTATACAATTATCTATCGTAATATTTAATAAAATCTTAATTAAATACTAGAATTTTAGAAAAAATATTTTTAAAAGTATCCTTTAAATACAAAATATAGATTAGTATATAAAAAAAATTATAAAATTGCAAATAAAAAGTCGAAATATGCATTGCATAAAATAATGAATTATACTACATATTTGGAAATTTATTATAAAACATTTTTGTGCCACAAATATAAAAAATATTTCCTTTTTACTGGAAAAAAATGGTATAATATAAAACATGAAATTAAAATAATATTTATATTAATGAACAAACTTTATTGAAACTTATATTACTTTTAATAATTACTGTATAGTTAGTACTAATTTAATTTTTGGGGGGATATTTAATGGCAAGGATAACAATATTTAATAAAATTTATAAATGGAGTATAGTTTTTATTTTTAGCACATTTTTTATATTTAACCTGTCTATTTTAACTAATACTATTGGTGTTTCAGCTAAAACATTAGATAAATATAATGATGAAATATCATCAGAATCATATACATTGACATTAGAAGAAAGGGGAGGAATAATAGAAGAGATTCATGGAAATGATATAGGATTAAAATATAGTGAAGATATTCCTAAAGTAATTTCTTATGATGAAAATTTATTAAATCAATGTTTAAATAAACTATCTTGCTTTGATAATAATAAAATAATTCAACCTCAAAATGCTAAACTTGAATATAATAATAATTCATATGTACTTACAAAAGAGATTTATGGGAATAAAGTTAAAAAAGATATACTATATGCTAATGTAGTAAAAGCAATTTTAAATGGAGATACATCTATAAGTTTAGAATATAGTGATTGTTATGAGAATCCTAGATTTGTTGAAAATTCTCCAATAGTTTCATATGCATATAATGTTCTTAATAAATATATATCTTCAAACATAACTTATAATTTTGCTGGAAATACTCAAATTTTAGATGCTTCTATAATAAAAGATTGGATTGGAATAGACGAAAATTTTCAAGTTATTTTTGATGAATCTAAGGCAAAAGCTTATGTAGATGCTATGGCATATACTTATACTTCATTGTTAGGAAATACAATAAAGGTTAGTGGAGGATATGATGGTAATAACCATAGTTGGAAAATTGATAGTGAAGAGGAAACAAAAGCATTAATTGAGAATATAAAAGATGGACAAACTATATCAAAGCATCCAATATATTATCAAACATCAGCAGCAAGTTATTTTAGTAATATTGGAGAAACATTTGTAGAAATTAATATGGCAAATCAACATTTATGGTATTACAAAGACGGATATCTTATTGTAGAAGGAGATATTGTTACTGGTAATTTAAGTAATGGATGTGCAACACCAGATGGAGTTTATAGATTGTATTATAAACAAAAAGACACTGTTTTAAGAGGCACTGGCTATGCTTCACCTGTTTGTTTTTGGATGCCATTTAACGGAGGTATTGGACTTCATGATGCAAGTTGGAGATCAGAATTTGGAGGCGAGATTTATAAGACAAATGGTTCACATGGATGTATAAATGCACCATACTATGTAGCAAAGGCAGTATATGATAACATTAGTTCAGGAACACCTATTATTTGCTATAATTAGCAATAGAAAAATAAACATTTAAAATATAAAAACATTGTACAAAAAAAGTATAATGTTTTTTTATTTCTTAAATATTAGTAAGGATTTGAATATTTAATTATATAAAAAATATAAGAACTGTTTTGAAAATCTAATTTTAAAACAGTTCTTTAATTATGTATTTTGAAAACTTAGATAAAATTTAGTTATAATGTATTAAGTATATAAGTTCCAAAATATAAATATTAGAATATGTATAAATGTTTTAACTCATCAGTATAGTTAGGAACTTATATAGAAAATTTATTATATATATGCTTCTAATTAGATATTATTAATTAAAGATAATATTTTCTATAAAAATTATATAAAATATTATAAATGTATTAATTTAATTAGAACATATATATTAATTACATAGAATATATATCTGAAAATTCTACATTGAATCTCTCAATTTTTGCATCTAACACCTTAGTTTCAAATTCTATGCCATCTTGATTTTCAATTTCTTTAATTGGAAGGGTAAATATTATTTCAGCACCTTCTTTAAGCGTTGTATTAGCCCAAATAGTACCGCTATGTAATTCAACTAAAGATTTCACTAGTGATAAGCCAATACCACTACCTTCACATTTTCTATTTAATAAATTTTCTACTTGGGTAAATCTATCAAAAATAGATTTTGCATATTTTTCATCAATTTTAACTCCATTATCTTTAACAGATACAAATATTTTTTCTTGTTCTTTGTCTACATTTAAAGTAACATTAATTTCACCATTTTTCTCTGTGTATTTTACTGCATTTGATAATAAGTTTAATATTATAGTTTCAATTCTTTCAGGATCACAAGCAAGTATTAATTCTTCCTCATTTGTATCAAATATTATAGTTCTACCTTTGTTACCAATGTGGTCAGCAACTGATAATACTATTTCTTCAATAAGATCAATTATATTGCAATTTTTTAGTTTTAATTCATAATAGCCACCCTCTATTTTGGTTATATCTAATAAGTTATTTACAAGTTTTAATAATCTGTAAGCATTTTGTTTTAAGCCTTTTATATATTTTATTAATTTTGCTTTTTCTTTAAAGCAAGTACAATTATTATGTAAATTAACAGAAAGCAATTGGACAGTAGTAAGTATTATGTTGATTGGAGTTCTAAATTCATGCGATATATTAGCAAAAAATTCTGTTTTTAAGGTTTCTAAAGCAATAGCATCTTCTAAAATCTTTTTTTCTTCTTCTAATTTTTTTTGTTCGGTTCTATCTTTTCCAGTCAAAATAATAGAATCAGATTTCTCTATATAATTCCAACTCCACTCAATAATTTTATATTCTCCATTTTTACAACGAAATCGATTTGTTAATACAGAGCTTTTATCTTTTATAGAATATAGGTCTATTATTTCAAGTGATTTATCTATATCATCTTCATGAATTAAATCTGTAAGTTTCATTTTTAATAATTCATCTTTATTCCATCCTAATGTTTTTGTCCATTTACTAGTAACTTTTTTATAAGCTCCATCTGTAGATATTATTCCACATAAATCAGTAGCAGTTTCTAAAAATAATTCTAACTCTTTTTCTGTTTCAAGACCTTTTTCAATTTCAGATTTTAGTATATTATCTACTTTTTTATATAAACTTATTTCCCTTGAAAAAGACATAATCCAATCAGAATTTTTATCTTGTGCTTTAAACGGGAGTTTATGAACTTTAAACCATTTTTCATCTCCGTTAATATTTAATTTATCTTCTTGTAAAATACGTATTTTATTGTTTATTACTTTTTGATCATTTTTATTAAATGTTTGAATTATATTATTTTGTTTAAAATCTATATCTTTTTTTCCTATAATTTCTTCTTTAGAAAGTTTTACTCTTTGAGCAAAAGCTTTATTAATAAATTTATAATTTCCGTCTGTATCTTTAAGCCATACTTCGTATGGAATATTATCTAAAATATTTTCTAAATCATGCATTGTATAATCTTTTTTCATATGTATCTTTTTATGATCCATAATTTCACCTCAAAATTGTTATTAAAAAAGTATATTTATATATAATTATATGGTAATTTTTGTAGCTTCTCAATAATATATTCGAAATTATGTAATATTATGTACAAATTAAGAAAAATTTTAAGTTATTCAAGTAATTTATTATAAAATTATAATCTATTTAAGTAATTTGGAATGTAGTTTATTATTTTTATTAAATAATAAATGGAGAAGACCATATTAAAATAGAAAATATAAAAGGGATATTTATACAGATTTTAAATAAAGCAACGTATATTTCAGCTATATCAAAAGAGAATTCTGCATTTATATAAGAAACATTAGCTATAACTGAAGAACAAAACCAAAGAATAAATAAAATTTCTATATCAATCAAAGATATGCAGTGATTAAATGAAAAATTAAGAACAGTAATACATTAGAATTAGCTATATACTTAATGGATATTATATCAAAATATTGTAAAATAAGGGAAACGAAATAATGCTTGACCTTGGTTGTTGACACTGATATATTTTTATGATAAAATAATAATTTTATAAAAATAATTAATTGTGTTATACTATAAGAATAGTATATAAGGAGGTTGATTATTTGTTTAACGTAGGAGATATAGTTGTTTATCCAAATCAAGGTGTAGGAATGGTTGATGTAATAGAGGAAAGAACGTTTAAAGGGGAAGCTCAAAGTTATTATAAAATACATTTATTTAATAATACAATGAAATTAACATTACCATGTAGTAAAGCAGAGATATCTAATATTAGATTGATAAGTGATTCAAAAATTTTAGATAATAATTTAAAAAACATAAATGAATTTGTAACTAACATAGATGACTTAAATAAATCTAATTTTAAGGAAAGAGCAGCTATTAATAATACTAAAATAAAATCGGGAACTTTGGAGGACTATCTAGAAGTTTTCTGTAATCTTACTCAAATAAAAATACAACATCAATTAAATTCAAGTGAAAAAGATATGTTACGTAAAACAAAAAGGATGTTAATTGAAGAAATAAGTCAATCTAAGAATCTTTCTAATGATGAAGCAAGTAATTTGTTAGATAAATCTGTTGCATTTTAATACTAACGTATATAAAATAAAAAAAGCTTGCTATTTATTTTATATATGTTAGTATAAGAGTACAGATGAAATATAAAAAGGTTTTTTATAGATATGTAAATTTCTCCTTTTAGAGAATTATATGAATCAATATATTAATCTTTGATCAAAAGGAGGAACTTAATATGACAGATAAAACTTTAGTATGCAGAGATTGTGGCAAAGAATTTGTTTTTACAGTAGGTGAACAAGAATTCTATAAAGAAAAAGGATTCACTAATGAACCTGTAAGATGTGTAGATTGTAGAAGAGCTAAAAAAGAACAAAATAGAAGATAATTTTGTTTAGTATAGGGTTAATTCTTAATGGAAATTGATTTTTATTAAGAATTAACCCTTGTTTTTGTTATAAGAAATTATATTATTAATAAAATTTAATTTGTTTCTAGAATAATAATATATAATTTATTTTTATAAGTATAAAGTATTAATGACTATATGAATTTTAGATTATAATTGTAAAAATAATAGATAAGATTATTTATGATTATATTTAAAGCAAATATAATAAATTTCACAATTATATAAGTGAATTTAATAAAAAAAATATAGCATTTTACTTAATTAATATAAACTTATTATCTTTAATATAAAATTTTAAGTTAATTTGAAACTAAGAAATAGTTATTTATGCTAGTTTAGCAATGATATATTACTTTGATAATTAATAGGATTGCTTAGAATAAATATATAATTAAATTAAATATGTAAAGAATTGGTTAAAATATTCTAATTTGATAAAAAAAGGATTTGTTTTAACTTGAAAAATATATAAAAACTAAAAAAGAATATAATTTTTTATGAAAATATTAAAAAAATAAGCGCAATATTGACAGTGAGTCAATGAAGGTGTATTCTAATTACAAATTAAAAACAAAATTCTAAGAAGAGAAAAAGTAAGTAATATTTACTGTTCTACAGAAAGTTAGCGTATGATGAAAGCTAATGTTCAGGGTATAACTGAAAATCATCTCGGAGAAGTGAGGCTGAACTATGTTTAAAGTAAGTCTCAACGGAATTTCACCGTTAAAAGAAAGGCGTATTATTTAGTACGTTACTAAGAGCTATAAAATGATTGAGTTTTTATATAATTATTTTATAGAATTAGGGTGGTATCGCGATTAAACCTCGTCCCTTTTATTGGGACGGGGTATTTTTATATTTAAGGGGGCATTTATATGAGTATTGAAAGTGACATTAGAAAGAAGTTAATTATTATAAAAAAAGAGGTTATTTATTATAAAAAAGGGGGATTTTAAAATGAAAAATTTATCAAGAAAAGATTTAGGACTTATAAGCTTAATGCTTTTTTCATTATTTTTTGGAGCAGGAAATTTAATATTTCCACCATTTCTTGGACAATCAGCAGGGGGGGCAACTTGGGTAGCTATGCTTGGATTTTTTATAACTGCAGTTGGTTTTCCAGTTTTGGGAGTAATTACAGTAGCTAAATCTGGTGGGTTAAAAAATTTAGCAAGTAAGGTTAATCCAATTTTTGCAATAGTATTTACTGTATTAATATACTTATCAATAGGTCCATGTTTAGGTATTCCAAGAGCAGGAAGTTTGCCTTTTGAAATGGCTGTAGCACCATTTTTACCAGAGGGATTAATTTCAATTACATTAGCAAGATTTATATATACATTAGTATTTTTTTCAGTAGCTTATTGGTTATGCTTAACACCATCTAAATTAGTAGATCGTATGGGTAAAGTTTTAACACCTATTTTATTAACTTTAATATCAATAGTATTTATAGCTGGTGTATTTAAACCGCTAGGAGGTTATGGGGCTGCTAGTGGGGAGTATTTATCTTCACCATTTGTTAAAGGATTTTTAGAAGGATATTTAACTATGGATACTATTGCAGCATTAAACTTTGGAATAGTAATTGCTTTTGCAATAAGGAGCAAAGGGATAAGCGAGGAAAAAGTAGTTATTTCAACATCTATAAAAGCGGGAGTAATAGCGGGAGGATTATTAGTAATAATTTATTCTATGTTAGGTCATTTAGGAGCAACATCAGGAGGTAGATTTGGAGTAACTGAAAATGGAGCTCAAACTCTTACAAATGTTATGACTTATTTATTTGGAAAACCAGGAGTTATATTACTTGCACTTATTTTTACAGTAGCTTGTTTAACTACTTGTGTTGGCCTTATAACTTCTTGTAGTGAATATTTCACAACATTAACATCAAAAATAAGTTATAAAACTTGGGTTAGAATACTTTCTATTTCAAGTATGGTGCTTGCAAATATGGGATTGACAAAAATTTTATCAGTATCAGTTCCAGTATTAAATGCAATATATCCAATAGCAATAATGCTTATAGTACTTGGAATAACAGATAATATTTTTAATGGGAGTAAGATTGTATATTGTTCAGCAATTTTATTTACAGGAGTAGTAAGTGTTATTGATGCATTAAGTCAAGCAGGTGTTAACGTAGAAGTTATGGTTAAAATATTTTCTAATTTACCTCTTTATTCTAAAGGACTTGGTTGGGTAGTTCCAGCAGTAATAGGGATTGTTTTAGGTGTTGTAGTTAAATTTGTTAAAGAGTATTTTGATAATAAAAAGTTAATAGTTGAATAAATTAAATTAGTGTAGTAGTGTATAAAGAAGTACTATTTCAAATTATTATAATGTATTTTGAATAGTACTTCTTATTTATACAGCAAGTTATAGAATTTTCAGTAACTAAAAGATTGATTTTATCTAGCTTTAGGATTATCTTGTTCTATTTTGAATAGAAAATAATTATTAATATAAAACATAGTCAAAACTATAGATTTAGTAGTAAATTTTTTCTACATTGGTTAGGAGGCTTCTTATTTTTAATATGGAAAATATAATAATGAAAATTAAAGAAAATGAATTTTTTAAGGGTATTAGCGAAGAGAATATAGAAAATGTAATATCTAATATACAATATTTTTTAAAGTCATATGTTAAGGGGGAAGTTATTGCATCAGAAGATGATAAATGTAATACTTTGGGGATAATTTTAGATGGAATAGTTGAAATTCAAAGAATATATTTAAGTGGAAAGTATATTGTTTTAAAAAGATTAAAGAATAACGATGTTTTTGGAGAAGCTTTAATTTTTTCAAAAAAAGGTAGTTATCCAGCTACTATAATGGCTTTTAGTAATTGTACAGTATTATATATAAAAAAAGAAGATATTATAAAATTGTGTTTAAAAGAAGAAAAATTTTTAGAGAATTTTATGTCTTTATTAAGTAATAAAGTATTGATGCTTAATTCAAAAATAAAAAATATATCATTTAAGAGTATTAAACATAAGGTTATAAATTTCATATTAGAAGAATCTAAAAAACAAAAAAGTAAAACTATAGTATTAAAAGAGAGTAAAGAAGAAATATCATCTAATATGGGGATACCAAGACCATCTTTATCAAGAGAATTAATGCAACTTAGAGATATGGAATATATAGAATTTGATAGAAATACAATTAAGATTATAAATATAAATGGATTGGAAGAAGAATTATTTAATTAAGTGTCTGTTTAGTTATTATCATAAAAATAAAGATATTTAAAAATAGCCTGATATTTGTAATATAAGATCAAAAACCATGCATAAATAGGAATCTAAACTCCTGTATATGCATGGTTTTTATTTATAAAAATTTATAAATATCTGTTTTGTAATATTTAATTGTATGAAATTAAGAATGTTATTTATATGATAATGCTGATATCTAATTAAAATATAGTATAATCTTAGGCACAATAAAATTTGGACTTGTTATTTACTTCGATGTGCCCTAAACAATAATTAATTTTATTCCTAGATTTTGAATATGTTCAATCCATTCTTTAGGAATATTAGAATCAGTTATAATAGTATTAAATTCATTTAAATTAGCAAAATACGAAGATTTCACTATGCCAAATTTTTCAGAATCAACAAGCAATATTTTTTCTAAAGAAGATCCTATTATAGCTCGTTTTGTTGGTACCTCATAATTATTTGAACAGGTTACACCTAATTGTTCATGTATACCAGCAGCAGAAATGAATACTTTTGTTGCTCTTATATTTTTAATTAAAGAAATTCCTTCTGTACTTTCAAACATTTGAGTATTAGGATGAAAATATCCACCAGAAAAAATTAATTTAATATTTTGTTTATTCTTTAATGCTAATAATATATTTATATTATAAAATAAAGCCGTTAATTTTATATCATCATTAATACTTTGCGCTAATTTTTCAGTAGTAGTTCCAGCATCTATAATAATGATATCACCTTCCAGTATTAGGCTTGCAGCAGCTTTACCTATTTTAGCTTTTTCCTTTTCCTGTCTTATTAATTCATTATTAATATCATAAGAAGTGCTTAATTTTTCAATATTATTTGCTGGATTATATATAGTAGCACCGTATACATTGCTTACAATATTATTTGCTTTTAATACATTCAAATCACGTCTAATAGTCATTTCAGAAACACCTAATATTGCTGCTAATTCTTTGACAGAAGCTCCGTTTTTTTCCTTTAATATTTCTATAAGCTTATTTGCTCTTTGAAATTTTTTATTCATTAATTAATCACCATTTCTTCAAATATTTAATGTTAATTATTATTTAAATATAAGTAAATTTGTTTATATTCTAACATTATTTTATGTATAATACAAAATATTTAGTATATCTTATAATTATTAAGAATAAAAACATGATAATTATAAGATATACTTTAACAAATGTTTGAACTTTAACAAAAAATGTTGACGTTATAACATTATGATATTAAAATAAAGTTAAAGAGAATTATAATATATTACGATTAAATTTTAAAATTAATATATTAATAAATCATTATATGACCAGTGACATATAAATAAAATAAATTTTAAGTTAAAAATAATTTGATATCACTGGAGAAGTGAGGGTATTTATGACAAATTCAGAAATTTTAAAACATGTAGATCATACACTATTAAAGGCAGTTGCAACATGGGAGGATATTCAAAAAATATGTGATGAAGCTATTGAATATAATACAGCATCAATATGTATCCCAGCTTGTTATATTTCTCGTATACATGAAAAATATGGTAATAAGGTTAATATATGTACTGTAGTTGGATTCCCTTTAGGTTATTCTACAACAGAAGCTAAAATAGTTGAAACTAAAAAGGCTCTTGAGGATGGAGCTAGTGAAATTGATATGGTAATTAACATTACAGATGTTAAAAATAAATTATATGATAAAGTTACAGAAGAAATAAGAGCATTAAAAGAAGTTGTTGGAAATAAGATATTAAAGGTTATAATAGAAACTTGCTATTTAACTGAAGAAGAAAAAATAGCTATGTGTAAATCAGTAACAGATGCAGGTGCAGATTATATTAAAACATCTACTGGTTTTGGTACAGGTGGAGCAACACTTGAAGATGTAAGATTATTCAAGAAACACATTGGTCCAAATGTAAAAATTAAAGCAGCAGGTGGAGTAAAAAGTGTTGAGGATCTTGAAATGTTTATAAGTGAAGGCTGTGACAGAATTGGTACAAGTTCAGCAGTTAATATGATAAAAGGAAAAGAAGTATTAGGATATTAAGTTACATTAAAAATAATGAACTAATATAGAAAATTAATGATATAGATGCTTCTAACTATATATTATTAATTAAAGATATAATTTTATATAAAAATTCTATAAAATATTATAAATGTATTAACTTAATTAGAACATATATATGTATAGTTTATATAATTATATGGAGATGTTTAACTAGTTTTTAAATATCTCCATAAATTATATTAATTTTAGGACATCAGAGAAAACGTTTCCGTTAAAGGAAAAATAGACTTATGGGTTTGGGAGGATTAAAATATGCGTTTTGTAGATATTATTGATAAGAAAAGAGAAAATTTAGAATTAAGTAATGAAGAAATACAGTTTTGGATAGATGGTGTTGTAGATGGTTCTATTCCAGATTATCAAACTAGTGCATTATTAATGGCTATTGTATTAAATGGCATGACTGATAAAGAAACTGCATATTTAGCAAAAGCTATGATGCATAGTGGAGATGTTATAGATTTAAGTAGTATAGAGGGAATAAAATCGGATAAGCACTCAACTGGTGGTGTAGGAGATAAAACATCTATGGCTTTAGGACCAATGGTAGCAGCATGCGGATTAAAAGTTGCGAAGATGTCAGGAAGAGGGCTTGGACATACTGGTGGTACATTAGATAAATTAGAATCTATAGAAGGATTTAATTGTTTTTTAAGTGAAGAAAAATTTATTAAACAAGTAAAAGAAATAGGGGTAGCTATTATCGGTCAAACTGGTGATTTAGTACCAGCAGATAAGAAATTATATGCATTAAGAGATGTTACATCAACAGTAAGGTCTATTCCATTAATTGCATCATCTATAATGTCTAAGAAACTTGCATCTGGATCAGATACTATACTTTTAGATGTTAAATATGGAGAAGGAGCATTTATGCGTACTGTTGAAGAAGCAACAGAACTTGCAAATGCAATGATTTCAATTGGTAATAGTCTTGGAAGAAATACAATGGCTATGATAACTGATATGAATCAACCTCTTGGTAACACTATAGGTAATTCGTTAGAAGTAATTGAAGCAATAGATACTTTAAAAGGAAATGGTCCAAAAGATTTTACTGAATTATGCATGCAAGCAGGAGAAATTATGCTAATGCAAGGAAAGATTTGTAGTACTAAAGAAGAAGCACGTAATATATTACAAGATGCAGTTAAATCAGGTAAAGCATTTGAAAAGTTTAAAGAAATGGTGACTTATCAAGGTGGTAATGTGAGTATGGTAGAAGATACTACACTACTTCCAAAATCAAAATTTATAACAGAAATTAAATGTAGAAAAGAAGGATATGTAGAAAAGATACATTCTGAGGAACTTGGAATACTAGCAATGTTGCTAGGTGCAGGAAGAGCTAAAAAAGAAGATAGTATTAATTATGGTGTAGGCCTTAAAATTAATTGTAAAAAAGGTGATAAAATTACTACAGAAGATACTATTTGTTATGTACATCACGATGAAGAATTACAAGATGAATGGATTGAAAGATTATATGAGGCATTTTTAATTAGTGATACTCATGTAGAAAATGATCCTCTTATTCAAAAGATATTAAAATAATATAGTATTTCAATTTAAGACTATATTTTAAAATATATAAGACAAGCCTGATAAATATAGAAATTTTAAATTTACTTAGAATACAGAGAAATAAAAAAGAATTAATTCGAAAGAGTTAATTCTTTTTTATTTTACGCTATGTTTTAAAACAGTGCTGATATTCTAGAGTTCTTAAAGCAAATTCCCCTGTCCATGAGCTTTATACTACAATATCAACATTCACTTAAAACATAGCCTTATTTTAAAATATTTTAATTTTTGTAACGTATGTTACCGAAGTTTAACTTATTTAAATATAAAATAAGCACATAAAGCAGATTTCAAGAAATTAATAAATTTTATAAATATATAAGATAAAGGAGATTTAAATTATGGATAATAAAATGTTTTGTTTTCAATGTCAAGAGGCAGCAGGTTGTACAGGCTGTACAATAAAAGGGGTATGTGGTAAAACGCCAGAACTTGCAAAACTTCAAGATTTATTAATATATGTAACAAGAGGTTTATCAGAAGTAGCAACAAAAGCTAGAGAAGAAGGAATAAAGGTATCAAGAGCTATTAATACTATAGTAACTATGAATTTATTTACTACAATAACTAATGCTAATTTTGATAATGAAATTTTTTATGGAAGAATTAAAGAAACATTAAATTTAAAGGAAGAATTATTATCACAATTAAAAAACAAAGAGAATCTAAGTTCAGCAGCAATATGGAATGCTGAAACTAGACAAGAAATGGAAGCCAAGTCAAGTTCAGTTGGTGTATTAGCAACTGAAAATGAAGATATAAGAAGTTTAAGAGAACTTATAACTTATGGATTAAAGGGATTATCAGCATATATGAAACACGCTAATGCACTGGGATATGAAGATGAAGAAATATGTGCATTTATGCAAAAAGCATTATCATTAACAGCTGATAATAGTGTAACTATAAATGAATATATAGCTTTAACATTAGAAACAGGTAAAATTGGTGTTAATGGAATGGCATTACTTGATAAAGCAAATACAGAAAGCTATGGTAATCCAGAAATAACTAAAGTTAATATAGGAGTAGGTAAAAATCCAGGAATATTAGTTTCAGGTCATGATTTAAAAGATTTAGAACAATTATTAATACAAACTGAAGGAACTGGAGTAGATGTATATACTCACTCAGAAATGTTACCAGCTCACTACTATCCAAATTTAAAAAAATATTCGCATTTAGTAGGAAATTACGGAAATGCATGGTGGAAACAAAGAGAAGAATTTGAAACTTTTAATGGTCCAATACTTATGACTACAAACTGTATAGTTCCACCAACTGATAAGGATAACTATAAAAATAGAATGTATACTACAGGAGCAGCAGGATTTGAAAGTTGTGCTCACATTCAATCTGATGAAAATGGAAATAAAGACTTTTCTGTAATTATAGAACAAGCTAAGAAGTGTTTACCACCTACTCAAATTGAAGAAGGAGAAATAATTGGAGGATTTGCTCACAACCAAGTATTATCATTAGCTGATAAGATTGTAGAAGCAGTAAAAACTGGTGCTATAAAGAAATTCTTTGTTATGGCTGGATGTGATGGAAGACACAAGACTAGATCATATTACACAAATTTTGCAAAAGCATTACCAAAAGACACTGTTATATTAACAGCAGGATGTGCAAAATATAAATACAATAAATTAGATTTAGGTGACATAGGTGGAATTCCTAGAGTTCTAGATGCAGGACAATGTAATGATTCTTATTCATTAGCATTAATTGCATTAAAGCTTAAAGAAGTATTTGAACTTGAAGATATAAATGAATTACCGATTGCATTTAATATTGCATGGTATGAACAAAAAGCTGTAATAGTTCTTTTATCTCTATTACATTTAGGTGTAAAGAATATTCATTTAGGACCAACACTTCCAGCATTCCTTTCACCAAATGTAGTTAATGTTTTAGTAGAAAACTTTGGTATTGGTGGAATAACAAATGTTGAAGATGATATAAAAATGTTTTTAGATTAGGCTATGTTATAAAAAATAAATTCCAATGTTAGTTCACCCTGATACTATAATATTAACAATATTAATTTAAAATATAGCATTAAATTCATATAAAATAGAGGATGAGACTTTATAAGTACTTATCCTCTATTTTTATATTATTTTTTTGAATGTGCCTTAAGTAAATATAATTAATTTATGCAACTGATTATATAATTAAGATTTATAGATTTGATTAATTTTATAAGATAGTTACTATAACTTAGTTTTAAAAATATATTTGCAAAAATATAGTGTTATTAGCTAAAATATATAAATAACTTAATATGAAACGAGGTATGTATAAATGGAGGATAATTATATAAATGCTTTAGAGGCTGCAAAAGAATATGGTTTATATTTAAAAGTGGTTACTTCAATAAAGTCTTTTGAAAGTTATAATAGCTTTTTTAATATTTTTGCTGAACAAGATGAAGCATGCAGAAGAATTGTGGTATTGACAAAAGATAAAGAATTAGAAGAAGTTTATGATCAAGACTCAACAAAAGAAATAGAGTCTAATATTATAGTTGATGGAGTTATATGGCTTAAAAGTGTTTCACTTCTTACTAATCCTGAGAAAATTGATCTAAATAATATAATGGTATCAAGAAGTTTAATTGAAAAAATAATTTAATATATATTTGAATTAAGTTAATAGATTTATAATCTTTTATATAATTTTTATAGAAAATTATATCTTTAATTAATAATAATAAGCATATATATCATAAATTTTCTATATAAGTCCCTGACTATAGTGATTAGTAGTATGATTTATAAATATTCTAAGAGTTATATTAATGAATAAACTTTATTGGAATATATATATAAATTCAATATATATATAATACTATTAATTTAGAATTATATATAATAAACTTGCCAATTTATATGCAAAATATTTTTGCTGATAAATTGGCTTTTGTTTTATAAATATTAAGTTTACTAGGAGATAAAATTTTAAAAAAATATATAAGATAAACAATATCAATAAAATTATATTTTAAATTTATTATCAAATTTAGAAAAATATGGTAAAATAATATTAAGGGTATAATATAGAGTAATTTAAGGGAGTGGGATTATGTTAGGAAAGAGTTTTTGTAAGAAAAATGATGCTGAATTAGAGACAGCAAAAATGTTTAATGAGATAAGTGAAAAAAAAGAAGTTGAAAATAAAGAATATCAAAACAATATAAAGAATAATAGCTTATGTATACTTGATAAGGAAACTATTAAATATATAATTAATAAATTTTCACCAATGTCTGTTGAGATTAAAGAATCATTAAATGGTTTATCTAAGACATTAGAAAATACTATAGATTATATTGAAGACAAATCAAGTAATATAATAAAGACAGAAAGAAATTTTGAATTAAGTAATTATTATAGAAAAATATCTGTAGAAGTCTATGATATGATTAAAAATATTAATGAGTATGTAAAATGGATGGAAACAGAATATGAACATGAAAATAGTAGTATTAAAGAAACTATAATTAATGGTGTTGAAGAGATAGATGAGAATGTAGAAGAAATTGGAAATAAAAATATAGATAATGATCTTAATTTTGAAAATGGTATAGAAATATATAAGGATTTTTCAGCTAAAGAACCTAAAGCATTTAAATTAAATAATGATATAGTTAAAGTTGATGATTGGGATGATTTATTAGTAAAAACAGCTGAAATATTAACAAAAAAATATAAAGAAAGTAAACATAGTAATAAAACTGTTAATAAAAATATTAAAATTTCAGAAAAGAAATCTAATGAAAATACATTTAGAAATACAGTTATAGAGATGCTAAATGAATATAAAATAAGTCTTAACGATTTTCGACTTTATTGTCAATAAAAATTTAAAAAATGGCTTTATTTTCAAGTAATCGATTGAATGAAAATGATTACTTTTGAATGTTTTTGACAAATTCAGTCTTGTAATGTAAAATACTTTTATGCCTATATAAATATAGAAAAGAAATATAATATTAAATGTAATATGGTTAAATAAAGGGAATTTTGAATATTAGTTGTAATAAAGATTTTAGAAAAGGATGGAAAGTATGAACAAAAAAAACTTAATAACAAGACTAATTTTATTTTTTTTAGGAATGACAATAATTCAATTTGGAGTAGGTCTATCACTAGTAACTAATATAGGATCGGATTCGTTTACTGTTTTTACTCAAGGGTTATCTAAAGTGTTGCATAGTACACCTGGAATGGCTAATATGTTAATATTATTTGTATTAACTGCTATAATTTTATTGGTTGATAGAAAACGTATAAACATTGGAACATTTATTTGTCTTATAGGTGTAGGGCCAGTTATAGATTTTTCAATAAAAATATTTTCAATGTTACCAATTGATTCTTATAATATAATTATAAAAGCTTTATTAATTGTTTTAGTACAATTTATTATAGCGGTAGGTTTTTCAATACTTTCAGCAACTAATTTAGGAGTTGCGCCTAATGATATAGTACCATTTATTATACAAGACAAAACAAAATTCCAATATCGTTGGATTCGTATGAGCTTAGATGCAACATACTTAATAGTAGGATTTTTACTAGGTGGGAAAGTATGGATTGGAACAATAATATCTATGTTAACAATCGGACCATTTATACAATTATGTCTTCCTTATGGAACTAGGTTAGTTGAATTTATTGTTAAAACTGAAGACAAAGAAACTATTGGACAAGTAATTGAAAATTAAATAGATATTTGTTTTTATTAAGGTGTTTATTATTAATAATAATAAGCGCCTTTTTTATGTCTAGAAAAGTATAAAATTTAAGGTAAAAGAGATATTTTTGAATTGACAATGGACGATTGATAATTTAAGAGTGAAATCACCTTGTGATTTCTAAAATATATATTTTTAAGAAAGCTGTGGTTTTCAACCAGAATTATCTAATATAAATCTTAGAATATTTATAAATCCTATCACTAACTAGTTTAGTAATTAGAAGATATATATTTAAAAATTGTGTGTAATTTAAATATATAATTTTAATAAAAGTTAAGAATTATCTCCTAAAGAGTAAAAGATTATTATATGTTATACGAATAAATTCAAAGTATTTTAAATAAAGTATTTTTTTACTTAAAATGTATAAAAAATATAGAATTTCAAGAAAATTGTTGTATTATATTGAATAATATGTAAAAAAAGTATACAATATAACATAAGGATAAAAAATAGAAAAGATGGTAAAAAGAGTAATGGTGAGACAAGTTATAAAAAAAGGTGTAAAAAATATATCAGATTACAATGGATATGATAAAGAACAATGTGAGCAAATGCAATATATAGCTACACTATTGTTTTTTGAATTAATAAAATTAATTTCTATAATAGTTATATTCTCTATATTAGGATATTTTAAAGAAAGTGCTATCATTATTGGAATAATGTGTGTTACTAAGCCTTTTATAGGAGGATATCATGAAGAAACTCAAATAAAGTGTTTAATAGCTTCATTGCTAATAACAACTGGAGTTATAGAATTAAGTTTACATTCTAAACTTAGTTTTATAAGTAATTGTATTTTAATTGCAATCAGTCTATTTTGCATATGGAATACAGCTCCAGTAATAAATTCTAAAATGCCAATTACGCGTCCTTCAATTATTAAAAAAAATAGACTATTAGGAATTACAATTTCCACAATGCTTGGAATAATATCAATAAGTTTATATAAATATAGTAATTTATATGAACTTATAACATGGACAATCCTATTTCAAGCTATGCTAATGTTTAGTAAAAGACAAGTTTAATAATATTTATTAAACTTAAAAAATTATACTTAACAATATGATTTATACTTAAAAAATTTAAAGTTTATAGGGGGAAAAAACAATGATAAGAAAACTTTTAGGAAAATTTTTAATGATGATGACAGAAGGTATGGTTACTGCTAGCCCAGCATCTATGGCTTCAGTAGGTGTTGAAGAAATGCCAGAATCAATGAAAAAATTAAGATAATACAGAAATAATAAGGAGGACTTGTTTTGGCAATAACTATAATTGACGCTGTGAACTCATTTATACAAGCATTATTGTTTGTTTATATATGTGATTATTGTTTAGAAGATGTATATAGAAAATCTAAAGTGGAAAAGTCAATTATTATTTTAATAATGTTTTTAATCATGGGATTTTTTACAAATATAATTGGTAATTTATCAATATGTGTTTTTTTTGTACATATATTTGAAATAATTATAATTGGATTATTTTACAAGAAAAATTTCAATAGTATATTGATTAGTTGTACATTAATTTATTTTTTTATAGTAACTAATTTAACTATATTTGGAAATCTGTTTTTCGGGTATTTAAAAAATATAATATATATACAAAGTATTGAAAACTTAATGATTGCTATTGTATATATTCCACAATTTATAATGGCAATTACATGCTTATTGTTTAAAAAAAATATTTTAGATATTCATAATTATATTAAAAGTATTGGCCCATCAATGAGTACTTTAATTATAATAAATTTTTCTCTTGACTTTGTAGTGGCTTTTTATTTGATTTTTTATAAAGAAGAATCAGAGTTATTAAAAAATATTGCACTTGTAAGTTCTTTGATATTTGTAGGAATGATAGTAACATATTTTTTAAAAATACAAATGAAATCTAATAAAATTTTGGCATTAAATAAGGTCTTAGATGAAAAAAATTCTGAACTTAGAAAAATAAAAAATAATTATTCAAATCAGATTTCGTATATGTATGATTTATATTCTAGAGAAAATTTAGATGAGGTTGGACAAATACTAAAAAATATAATAAATAAAAGTAATCCCAATATTAATAATGAAACATTAAATAATACTTCAAATAATACTTTAATAAGTTCTATCATAAAAAATATAAAATCAGAAGATCTTAATGTAATAATTGATGAAACAGGCTCTATGGATAAGATTGAAATGCAAGAAATAGAATTATATAGAGTTATTTCAAATATTATAAATAATGCTATTAAAGCTATGGATGGAATCGGAATTATAATTGTTAAAACATATAATAATATTGATAATTTAATAATAAGTATAGAAAACAATGGTCCTAGAATTGAACCAGAACATATATCAAAAATTTTTGAAGCAGGTTTTACGACTAAAAAAGATTTAGATAAAAATCATGGATTTGGTTTAAATATTGTTAAGGAATTAATAGAAAAATATAATGGAAGAATAAGTGTAGAAAGTACAGATGCTTCTACAAAATTTGAAATAAAATTGCCGTTTTTAAAATAAAGTATTTAAGAATATAAGGTGTTAAAATAAACACCTTTTTTTAAAATTATTAGGTGATTAAAATTGAGAATAGGAGGAAGTTTATGCTTATAAGAATAGAGAGTATAATTGATATAGTTCTACAATCTATAATGACAATTATTATTATAAACTCCTGTGTAAAAGAAATACATAGAAAAAATAAAAAAGAATTAATAATAATTACTGCAATATTATCATTATCATTTATATTAATTAAAGGTTATAATCATAGTAATTATATATATATGGTATATAATTATATAATTTATGTCTTTGGAATACTTATGTTGTATAGAAAAGATATTGTAAAAGCAGAATTGGCTTATTTAATAATTTATATTCTTATAAGATTATCGGATTTAGTAGCAGTTAATATATTAACTCCGTGTATTGATTCTCTTATATTTTCAGAAAAATATATAATGATTACAAATTTCTCAATAATATATATAGTACATTATATTGTTATATTTTATTTACTAATAAAAAAAGAATATGTGCTTAAATTACATAAATTTATAATTGATGATAAATTACTTATAGGAGTAATTACATTAATTAGTATAATTAGTAATTATGATATAATTTTTTATTATAGAAATATGGAGTTTAGTTATCCATTAGTAAAAAATATAATAATAATAAATATTTTTGTATTATTTACATTAAGTACATTTTATTTTAGTAAAATGAAAAAAGAAACAGAACAAATTAATAAGTTAAATGAAGCATTAGATACAAAAAATGGTGAACTTAGGAAAATTAAGCATGACTATGGGGCACAAATTTCATATTTATATGGTTTATATCTTATGAAAAGAAAAGAAAAATTAGGACAATCATTAAAATCTATTATGGATTCAAATAATAACATAAAAAGTGCAGTACAAGTTAATTATAACATTAAAAATAATGTTATTTCTAATATTATAAAGCCTATTATGGATAAGGGAATACACATTATTATAGAGGATAATGCTGATATAGATATACTTAAAATGCCAGAAAATGAATTATATAAGGTATTAGATAATATAATAGAATGTGTTGATAATGTTAATGGATTTATAATAATAAAAACATATAATACATTAGATAAATTAATTATTAATATAGAAAATAATATACAGGGAAAACGTAATTTTTTATTTAGGAATAATAAAATTAATAGAGATTTATTGATAAAGTCAAAAGAGTTAATAGAAAAATATGATGGTTGTTTATATATAAGTAAGACTAATTTGTTAACAGAATTTGAAATTATTTTGCCTATAATTAATGGTATATAATTAAATGAAAAATAATTTTAATTAGTATTGACAAATATGAAATATAGATTTATAATTCTAAAAAAGACGTTAAAATTTAATAATTGATATCTTATCAAGAGTGGCGGAGGGACTGGCCCTATGAAGCCCAGCAACCGATTTATTGGTTCATTTACCAATTCTACGGTGCTAATTCCTGCAGTTTTTTATAACTGATAGATGAGAGGGTAAATTTTATGCCGCTATTTATGCGTTAGAGATTTATTCTCTAACGCTTTATTTATTTTATCGCGATAAATTATATAAATAGAATTTTTACTTTTAGTTATTAATCTATATATATTATCTTCTAATTAAGTTAATACATTTATAATCTTTTATAAAAAATTATATTTTTAATTAACAATATCTAGTTAGAAGCATATATATCATACATTTTAATTAAATATTGATATTTCAAAATTTGGTTAAAAATAACAAAGGGGGAAGTGTAATTGATAGAAATTAAAAACATAGTAAAAAGTTTTGGGGAAACACAAGTTTTAAATGATATTTCAATAAGCATAAAAAAAGGGGAGATTTATGGAATAATTGGACATAGTGGGGCTGGAAAATCTACTTTATTAAGATGTATAAATGGTCTTGAGTCTTATAATGAGGGATCTCTTAAAGTAATGGGGCATGAGGTTTTAAGTTTAAAAGATAAAGATTTAAGAGAATTTAGAAAAAATTTAGGGATGATTTTTCAAAATTTTAACCTTATGAAAAGAAAAAATGTTTTTGAGAATATTGCACTTCCACTAGAAGTATGGGGATATGATAAAAAAGAGATTAAAACTAGAGTATTAGAACTTATTAAACTAGTAGGCTTAGAACATAAATTATATAGTAAACCATCAGAACTTAGTGGAGGACAAAAGCAAAGAGTTGCTATTGCAAGAGCCTTAGCATTAAAGCCAGAAATACTTCTTTGTGATGAAGCTACATCAGCATTAGATCCTAAGATAACTAAAGATATTTTAGCTTTGCTTTCTCAAATAAATAAAGAACTTGGAATAACTATAGTTATGGTTACACATCAAATGGAAGTTGTTAAGGAAGTGTGTCAAAAAGTAGCTTTGATTGAGGGTGGAATTATTAAAGCTGAAGGAAAAGCAGAAGATTTATTTTTAAAACCAGGATTATCATTAAAGAAATTTTTAGGGGAAGAAGAGGAAGAAACTCTTCCTGAAGAAGGAATTAATATTAAGTTATTTTTCCCAAGTAATTCTTCAGAAAATGCTATTATCACTAAAATGGCCAGAGAATTAAATATAGATTTTTCAATTGTATGGGGTAAGCTCGAAAAGTTTAGAAGTAAGATTTTAGGTGGGCTTGTAATTAATATAAAAGAAGAATATAAAGAAAGAGTAATAAGTTATTTAGAAAGTAAAGATATATTGTTGGAGGTAGTTGAATAATGGGAGATATAATTTTAAAAGCATTATGGGAAACATTAATTATGGTTTTTGCATCAACAATATTCTCTATAATTATAGGATTTATACCAGCAATTTTACTTACAGTTACTTCTGGTGATGGATTAAGACCCAATAAAGTAATTTATAGTGTGTTAGATTTTATAGTAAATACATTAAGGAGTTTTCCATTCATTATATTAATGGTAATAGTTATGCCTTTAGCTAAAATATTAGTTGGAAAAACTACAGGTACATTTGCTACAATAGTACCACTTACAGTAGCAGCAGCACCATTTGTTTCAAGAGTGATTGAATCTTCTTTAAAAGAAGTTGATAAAGGCGTAATTGAAGCAGCAAAGGCTTTCGGGGCATCTGATTTTCAAATTATATTTAAAGTGATGTTAAAAGAAGCAATTCCTTCAATAACATCAGGAATAACTCTTATATTAATAAGCATTGTTGGATATTCTGCAATGGCAGGAACTCTTGGAGCAGGAGGTCTTGGGGATGTTGCAATTAGGTATGGATATCAAAGATTTGAAACAGATATTATGATGGTAACTTGTATAATTTTAATAATAGTTGTACAAGCATTACAATTTTTAGGTAATTATTTTTATAACAAATTATCAAAATAATATATTTATATTATTAAAAAGTTTAAATAAGTAAATAATCATTAGGGGGTAACAAATATGAAAAAGAAATCAATTTTATCAATAGTTTTAGCAGGAGTACTTACATTTGGACTAGTAGGATGTGGGGCATCAAATGGTTTAAGTAATACATCAAAAGATGATAAAACAATAAAAATTGGGGTATCACCAGTACCACATAAAGAGATAGTGGAAGTAGCAAAACCATTACTTGAAAAAGAAGGCTATAAAGTAGAAATAATAGAATTCACTGATTATGTGCAGCCAAATACTGCTTTAGCTGAAGGAGATTTAGATGCAAACTATTTTCAACATATACCTTATTTAGATGAACAAAATAAATCAAAAGGGTTAAATTTAACTTATACTGCACAAATTCATTTAGAACCTATGGGATTATATTCAAAGACAATTAAAAGTTTAGATGATATAAAAGAAGGAGATTCAATTGCTATTCCTAATGATCCATCAAATGAAGCAAGAGCTTTAAAATTATTAGCTTCACATGGTGTGATTAAAGTTTCAGATGGGGAATTAATTACTACTAAAGATATAACAGAAAATCCTAAAAATTTAAAATTTAGCGAATTAGAAGCTGCAAGTATTCCTAGAGTATTAGATGATTTCAATGCAGCAGTTATAAATGGTAATTATGCACTTCCAGCAGGATTTGAACCAGCAAAAGATGCAATTATAATAGAGGATAAAGACTCAGAAGCTGCAAAACCATATGGTAATATACTAGCTATAAGAAAAGGTGACGAGGAGAAAGAAAAGATTAAAGCATTAACTAAAGCTTTAACATCTTCAGAGGTTAAAGAATTTATAGAAACTAAATACAATGGAGCAGTTATTCCAGTTTTTTAATAAAATAGTTATGCTTTAAGTGAATGCTGATATTGTAGTATAAAGCTCATGGACAGGATTGAAATAGGAAACTCGACTCATGTACATTCGCTGAGTAAGTTCGAGTGGCAAAATATAAAATTTTGACTCTTACTTAAGAGTTCTAAAAAGCAAATTCCAATGCCAGTTCGCTCTTATACAACAATATCAACACTGTTTTAAAACATAGGAAATAAAAGAAAAATTTTAAAGAACTGAAAAAAGCTAAGTGTTGGAGGAAGCCTCTAAATACTTAGCTTTTTACATTTAGGATAAAACTTTAATGTTATATTAAAATAAGGTATACTTTTAGTTAGGCACATAAAATAATAAATCAAATGCAGTATATGGGTCTATTATTTTTTGAATGTACCTTATATAGATTAAAAGAAATGCTTTTAAAGGGGAATATATTATGAGAGTATCAAGTGTAAAGGTTAAATTAGTTGGAGAAGATATATTAAGTATTATCAATGAATTCGTTAAGATAGATGGATTAAATTTAAATAAAATTACTATATCTGATGGAATTTTAATTGAAGGAAATTTTAAAAAAGGGTTTAATGTGGATTTTTCTTTAAAAGTTAATATATTAGAATGTTCAAATGGAAATATTATTGGAAAGTTATCTAATCTTAAAGTTATGAAATTAGGATTATTTAGAATGATAAGAAGTTTAATATTAAAGAAATTAATTAAAGAGTTTAATGATAAAGGGATAATTACTGATAGAGATAAAGTTATTATTGATATAAAAAAAGTGTTAAAAGATGTACCTTTTGTTGATATAGACTTACACGATGTATTTATTAAAAAAGATGAATTATGGGTAGAAGCAGAAAATATTAATGTTTCATTAAAAGGTGAATTAGTAAAAGAAATAAATGCAGAGGATAAAGTAGAGGATATAGAAGAATCTAAAGAAATTATTACTATTAATAAAGTTAACGATAATTATTCTAAGGGAAGAGAATTTCTAGTAAATAATCTTCCTGAAAAGTCAAAGAACTTTAAGGACTATATATTTCTTTTACCAGATATTATTTCTTTAATATATAGATTATTAAAAGATGAAAGAGTACCATTAAAAACTAAGGTGATTTTATCATCATCAATTGCATATATAGTATTTCCAACGGATATAATTCCTAATAATATACCATTTATAGGAGTAATTGATGAATTAGGAGTTGCTTTTTTTGCATTAAATAGTGTAGTTAATGATGTGCCTATGAATATTATTATGGAAAATTGGGAAGGGAAAAACAATATTCTTTTAGTTCTAAAGGGTGGTCTTGAATATTTAATTAATTTTACAGGAGCAAAAAATGTTGAAAGATTATATCAAGTTGTAAATGAAATGTCTACGTTATAGGTCATAGATATTTATTATAAATAGAGTTTTTAGGCAAAGGGACTTGTTATTTTTTTGATTGTGCCTTAATACCAAGTATATATGTTGCAAATTTAAATCTTCAAAAAAAGAATATATAGTTCTTTAATTTATTGAATAATTATTACAATATATATAAGTTTATTTTAAATTTTTAAATCAGTATTATTTAAGGTGAGATATACTAGCATTAAATAAAAATATTATTTTATTATGAAAGGAAAAATAATGTGGGTAAAAAAGTTTATGCAATAAAAGAGGGATTTGATTCTAAAAATAATTTAAAAGTAGAAAATAAGATAGTTAATACATGGGCAGAATGTTTAAGTTATGTTAAAGGTGTAAAAGGTGCAAAATATAAAAGTTTTGAGAGTATAGATGAAGCAAAAAAGTTTTTGGATGATAGTGGAGATTTGTTAAAAAAAGAAGATAAAAATTATCCTGAAGATTGTTTACATATATATGTTGATGGAAGTTACAATATGGATACACAGGAATATTCATATGGAATAGTAGCTGTTAAAAATAATGTTGTAGAGTATATTGATAGTGGAATAGGAAAAAATGATTCAGATAAAAATATAAGACAAATAGCTGGAGAATTAAAAGCTGCAATAGAAGGCGTTAAATATGCATTAGAAAACAATGAAAAAAAAGTTGTGATTTTTCATGACTATGCAGGAATTTGTTATCATGCAACTGGATTTTGGGAACGAAAAGAAGAATCATCAAAAAGATATTATGATTCTATGCAAGAATTTATGAATAATGGAATAGAAATTATTTTTGTTAAGGTTGATAGTCATACAGGTGATTTTTTTAATGAACTTGTAGATGAAAAATGTAAAGAGGTATTATTTATAAAATCAGATAAAGTAGTTGAAAAATGGCTTAAAAAGAACCAGTTAAATGTAGCCAATATATCATTAAAAAATCAAATATTAACAATAGCTGCTAATTGTGAAGAAAATATAGTAGTAATAAACAATTCGGATTTAAAGATTGATAAAAAAGAAGATATAAAAAATGATTTTGAATATATAATTAAAAGTTATAATGATAATAAAAGCCAGGGAAAGAAACTTATATCAAAATTATTAAATAAAGAAAAGGAAAAATTTATTTTATACTTATTAGAAAAATAGTTAAAAATATTAATTTGTTAGGCACATGAAATAAAATAATAGATCAAAGAGGCGTTGTATATTTTGTGTCAGACAAGGAAGTAAATTTAGTTAATTTTAATTATAAAAAAGAACTAATAAACCAATAATTTCATAGAGTAAATTTTCTTAAATTACATAACTTAACTATATAAGTAGGGTTCTTAGTTTTATATGAAATTTTAATTTCATTTTAGGAACATGAAATTAAAATAATAGTTCAAAGATGTTCAGTATATTTTGTTTTAGACAAGGAGATAAATTTAGTTAATAGGGGCTATTAGCTAATTCTCTGATGAAGTATATGACAAAATATACAAGCGTACTCGGTTATTATTTTTTTATGTGCCTTAAGACTTAGAATTCATTATCCGAAGCCTACTGCTGTTGGCTAAGGATAAAAATATAATATATGTTAAAGAGGTGTTTATTATGGGAAAATTTACAAGAGGAGTTGCAGCAGGAGCACTAATTGGAGCTACAGTCGGAATGATGGTTATGCCTCAATTAGATAGAAAAACTAGAAGATCTATGAGAAGAACAGGCATGAAAATGAGAAATATGGCAGAAGATGCATATGATGATATGATGCATCATTGGACAAAATAAAATAATTGTAAAAAATATCTTATCTATAATAATAAAAATAAAGTTCATTTAATGAATTTTATTTTTATTAGATAAGGTATTTTTTTTTTATTTATAAATATTTATAATTTAAAATATTTATAAAAAGTTAAATTTTTTTACAATTTATACGACAATATAATTATAAAAGTAGATAGATAGCATATGAGAAATATTTTATATTAATTTATTTAGATATATATGGAAGATAAATATAAATATTACTAAAAATTAATATTTTGGTGTAGTTTATTGTGATTTTATGCTATAATTATTAATAAAATAATTCTTAATATAGAAAAGAGTTGAAAATTGTGGAAATTCTGTCGTTGGGAGAAAAAATAAAAACAAGAAGAAAAGAGCTTAATATGACATTAAAAGATTTAGCTAAAAATAGAATAACACCTGGTCAAATAAGCTTAATTGAATCTGGAAGATCAAATCCTTCAATGGATTTACTTGAGTATTTAGCATTAACATTAAATATAAGTGTAGAACATCTTATGGAATCTGAAGAAAGTCAAGCAGAGAAGATAAGCATTTATTATGAACAAGTTGCTGAATCTTATATATTATCAGGTAATTATGATATTGGACAAAGATATATTGATAATGCATTATATTATTCTGAAAAATATAATTTAGAATATAGAAAAGCTAGACTTTTATTTATAACTGCTCAAATACATGAATACAAAAAAGATTTTCCAATGGCTCAAAAATTCTTTTTATCTTCTAATGTAATTTTTATTAAAAATAATAATTATGAAGAAATAATAAGAACTTTTTTAAACTTGGCAAAGATCACAATAGATTTAAAAGCTTATCATTCGGCTAGCAGTTATTTAAAACAAGCTGAAAAAGTGTATTTAGATAATAATATTGCAGATGACTTTTTACTAGGAGAAATATATTATAATATGGCTAGAACATATTTTAATATAGAGGACTTTGATAACGCTTTAAAGTACTCATATCTTTCTAAAAGTAGTCTTGAAAAAACATACAGCAATAAAAGTTATGCTAAAACTTTACTTATGTTGGCAGAAGAATTTAATAAAAAAGGTGATTTAGTTAAGGCTACTCAATATTCTAAAAAATCTTTAGAGGTTTATAGAAAAATAGAATATAATAAGGATTTGTCTAATATAGAACATAACTTAGGAAAATTATTTTATGAATTAGATGACCTAGATGAATCATTTATACATTATGAAACATCTAAAAAAATAAGTAATCAAAATGAGATAGACAATGAACTAGATATACTTATAGATATGTGTAAATCTCATTTAAAACTTAAGAATATAGAAGAATGCAAAGTTATAGTAAAAAAATTAAATAATCTTATACATTCAAATGATAATAATAGAATGATAGAATGTAAAATCATGGAATATACAATTCTAAATATTTTAGAAAAACATTTAGAAGCAGAGGAAACATTAATAGAAGCATATAATATAGCTAAGGATAGCGGAGATTTATTAAAAGCAGGCGAACTAGCTATGAAGATAGGTAAACATTTTATGGACAAGAAGGAAGAAGAAGAAGCCAAAAATTATTTGGAACAAGGAATTGTGTTTTTTGAAAAATTAGGGCTGATTAAATAGTATCTTATAAAAATAGAGAAATTAATAAATGTAAATGGGTGATGTGAGTGGAAATATTATCTACAGGTGAAAAAATAAAAAGAGCCAGGATATTTAAAGGTATTACATTAAAAGATTTATGCGGAAATAAAATATCAATTTCAAAAATGAGTTGTATAGAGAATGGTAAAGTCAAAGCAGACAAAGATTTATTAACATATATAGCAGATAAAATAGGTATTGATTTAAATTATTTGACTGAAGATGTATATGAACAAATATACAATAATTTAGAGATGATAAAAAAGACAATATCTTCGGATGCTGAATGTGAAAACAAATTAAAATATAATTTAGAATATTGTATTAAATATGAATATTATGATTTGGCATTTGAATTAATGCATATATTATTTTCTTATTATATTGAACAAGGAAAGATAGAAAATATTCAATTAATAGTATCACAATATTATGATTTATATCAACGTAATAATACAATAGAAAATACACTTATATACTTTAAGGATATGGCTAGGTATTTTTATGAAAATAAAGAGTATATGGAATCAATAACATATTATAATAAATTACGAGAAATATTAACCCAAGAGAAAAAAGCATTAGATAAAGAAGAATATTGTTTAATAGCTTATAATGAAGCGGTATGTTATCAAAAGTTAAATAAAGTAGAAGAAGCATATGAACTTTTATCAAACATAATAAAAGATGTAGATAGTATTAAGAATGATGCAAGTAAAGGAAAAGTTTTTCATTCTTATTCAACTCTATGTATTAAATTAAAAAAAGATTTTGCAGATCAGTATAAGAAGAAAGCTTTTGAATATCAACAGCATAATCCTATAGTTTTAGCATTATCTAAAGGGGATTACGGAAAATATTATTTTGAAGTAAATGACAGAGAGAAAGCTATTAATGAAATAAATGAAGGAATAAAGATATTTCCAAACTATAATAGTGAAAAATATGTTGAATTCCTTAACTCATGCACTAAGATTTTAATAAAAAATTCTGAATTCGAAATTGCTTCTGAAATAGCAGATGAATCTTTAAACATTGCAATTTCAACTGATAATATAATACTATTAAAAAAATCGTATTACTTAAAAGGAACTATTCTTCAAAGGCTTGGAGATTATTCACAAGCGGAAAAATACATGAACATATCATTAGATGCTTTATTTAAATCAGGAACACGAGAAGAACGTAAAGAAAGATATATAGATATGGGGAATATGTATTATAAATTAGGCTCAATATCAGATTCGTTAAAATATTTTAATTTGGCTTTTGTTGCAAATAAAAAAATATAGAGCTATTATTTCTAAATGTAGCAGAAATATAAATCTGTCTCAAAAATTTAATTTGAGACAGATTTTTTTGTTTATAGAACCTCATTAATCAGTATTAATATAGCACCATATCCTTTAAGTCTAGTAACTATGTTTAATATAGAACTATTTTTACTATATTTAAACTCTATTTTAGGAAAAGAAGCTTTATATAGAATTTCCTTTTCTTCTTTATTTAATCTATTAGGTTTTCCCATAGCTATCCAATAATTAAATGAAGAACCGATTTTTTCATTTATTTCATAAGTTGTAGCTCTTGTAGCGGAATTTATATCAGAAATATTTAGTGAAAATTTTTTTTGAACAGGCTTTTTTAATCCACGTTTAATTGATATATCATCGATGTCAATTAAATCCATAATATAATCATCATATGAATATAGAAGTATACTATAAGAATTATTTTTTTTAGTTACAATATATCCATTTTCCTTTGCGACAATATCACCACTCATTTTACTTAGTAAATAATATGCATAATAAGAAGGTTTTTTAATTCCCATATCATTAACAAGACCTGATGCACCAATAAAAACTTCATTAGTTAAAAAGACTTGTTTTCCTAATACATCAAAAGCATTTAAAAAATCTAATTCATCTTTATTCCATATATAATTATGAATTATATATGGAAGCATATACGCTGTATCATAAATTTTATTTAGTATTTTTTTTGAAGTAAAACTTTTTTCGATAATATGGAAATTGTATTTTTCTTTTAGAATTTTAGATAAATATAATTTGGTGCTTTTATTTATTTTAGAAGAAAACTGAAATTGTAAGTCTTTTAAATCTACTATATCAGATGAAGAAAAATATTCATAAAAACTTTTTAAAATATTTTCAAAATCAGAAGATGAAAATATTTTAAAATCATCAATAACAATTAAGGGTTTTAAATCTATATAGTTCAAAAATTCTAAAACAGAATTTATTTTATTCCAATTAAAAAAACTATTTTCAGGGAAAATTCCCATATCAGGATGAAAAAAATTTTCTAATCGTCCATAATTAAAATGGATTTCTTCTTGAATTTCTTCTAGAATATCTTTATTATCTTCTATTAATAAATCAAATGCCTCTCCTAAGCCTATAGTTTCTCTAAAATTTTCATTAAATTCTCCCAGTGAATCATTCATGTTTATATGAATTTTCCAAAGCTTATTTTCATAGTTAAATCTTTCATAATCTTCTAAATACCTTATAACTAAGTTAAGACTTTCTTTTACTGGATAGTAATCTACATCTTTAAGTTTTTCAAGAGTTTTCTCATCAACTTTATATTTTTTTCTATATTGAAATGGTGTGCAATTATAATAGAATTTAAAATTTTTATTATAATAGCGTATATGAGAAAAACCTATTTCATCTGATATTTCTGATATACTCATATCAGTATCTAAAAGTAACTTTAGTGATTCTTCAACTCTAGTTAAGTTAATTAAATTAGTGAAGGTATACCCTGTAGCAGATTTTATTTCATGAGATAAATAATGAGGACTTAAAAATTCTTTTTTAGCGATTTCTTGGAGTGTTATATTATTATTGTAGTTATTATATATATATTTAGATATTCTGTGATATCTCTCAAGTTGTTCACTATTTTCTTTAAGATCTTCTTTTTCATAAATCAAATAATGGAAATGATTTAGTAAATGATAAAGAAGATTAATTAAATTAGATTCTATTTCTTTGTTGAAATCCTCTTGTTTTTGAATAAACTCACATAAAATTCTAGATAAGAGTTTTCTAAGTTCTTCATATTCTTCACCTTCTTGTGCGCTATCATCAGAAGAGTTTGTATAAAAGAACATATTTTTAATATCTTTATAATATTTTTCAAAAAATGTAGAATCTATTTGAAATATTAAAACTTTATTATTTTCATCATTGCTATAAATACTATGAGTTTCTTCAACATTTATTATTTCTAATTCATTTTCGGTTAATTGGAAATTGTCAGTATCAATAGTAATATTTAAATGTCCTTTTAAAACATAAATAATTTCAATAC
Organism: Clostridium sp. CTA-5; assembly: GCF_054768135.1. Classification (NCBI taxonomy): domain Bacteria; kingdom Bacillati; phylum Bacillota; class Clostridia; order Eubacteriales; family Clostridiaceae; genus Clostridium; species Clostridium sp. CTA-5. The sequence goes on from NZ_BAAAAT010000003.1 coordinate 279,030, forward strand.
TATTGTGCCAGTGGAGAGGATATTCTTTTATTGATACATAAGAAATAAGTATAGGTAGATTCTTTTCGTAAGAAATATATTCTCTTCTCATTTTTGTTCACCTTTCACTAATATATAGTATGAATAAATTATAACAATTTATTTATATTATATAAACTTATTTAGAATTATGATTTAATAAGAAAAAATTAACGATAATTATAACAATGTGAATTAAATAAAAAATATATTCATAGATATAGATTAAGAAATGATAAAATTAAAGGAGCGATTGCATGAAAATGATTTCAGTTTATCCTTCATCTATATCTGTTATTAGTAAAAAATTTAATAAAGAAAATTTTTATGAAAATAAGTATTTACCCATTGGGAATACGAAAGGGGCTGATGGTAATGTTTTTAGAACACTAATGAGTTTTGATATACGAGAAAATATACCATATAATGCTAAAATAAAGAGTGCTAAATTAAATTTATATGTAGAAAAGAATATATATACTCATTGCACATTAAATAGCAATGAAGTATATATAAACTATAATACAGAGGAATATAATCCTTTAGGAGTAAATTGGGATAATGCACCTAATTTTATATACTTAGGGCAGAAGGCAAGTATAAAGGGAAATAAAACTGAATATTTTATAACTATAGATCTTATGGATGAATCAAATAAATGGACAGATTATTATAAAGACAATTATGGAATAACATTAGCAGGAATAGAAAATATGAATAACTCTATAAGCATATTCTCGTATAATCATAATAGAAGAAAACCATATATAACGTTAGAAATTGAAGACTAAATAAAATCTTTGGGGTAATTAGTTTAAAATTTTATAAAAGTCATGTGAAAACTTTTTTAGTTTTAGCATGACTTTTTATATTTGTTTTTGGTTAGATTTTAAGTGAATGTTGATACTGTAGTATAAACAAAGTTCTTAGTCTCAGTGAAACTTGCTTTCAACTGAGGGTTAGAAATTGTTATCCAGGAGCGTGTAGCTGTTATGAAGTTACAGATGCTAGCTATCGGATAACGCTCATGGACAGAAGTGTAATAGGAAACTTGACTCATATACATTCATCCAGTAAGTTCTAGAAACAAAATATAAAATTGCACTCTGTGAAAGTTCTAAGAACCAAATATAAAATTTGGATTCTCACTTAAGAGTTCTAAAAAGCAAATTCCAATGCCAGTTCGTTCTTATACCACAATATCAATACTGTTTTAAAGCATAGCCTTGTATATATTGCAATTTAGATTCTACATTTATTTAAATCATCTTGTTAAAGATAATTCCAAACTAAATTCTAATACTAATTTACCTTTATATTAAAATATCAAAATTTATTTAGAAGATAAAGATAAATATGCAAATAAACTTTGACTTTCTTTGACCTTTGTATTAATATATATTTATACAGAAAAAATATATATGTTCTAATTAAGTTATTACATTTATAATCTTTTATATAATTTTTATAGAAAATTATACATTTAATTAACAATAGCTATTTAGAATCATATATATCATAAATTTTCTATATAAGTTCCTCACTAGAGTGGTGAGTCATATCATTTATAAATATTCTAAGATTTATATTAATGAACAAAGTTTATTGGAACTTATATATATTTTTTTAGGAGGTAGAAGAATGAATATCGATAAAATGACTTTAAGAGTACAACAAGCTTTAAATGATGCAAATGTTACAGCCGTTAAATATAATCATCAACAAATAGATATAATTCATCTTTTTTCTGCCCTTGTAGAACAGGATGATGGATTGGTACCTAATATTTTAATTAAAATGGGTATTGCGATTAAGAGTTTAAAGGAAAGTTTGAATAGAACTCTTGATTCTATGCCAAAAGTATTAGGTGATGGTGCCTCAAATTCTGGAGTTTATATCACAAGAAGAGTAGATGAAGTACTAATTAGAGCGGAAGAAATTTCAAAAAAATTTGAAGATTCATATATAAGTGTTGAACATTTGATGCTTGCAATAATGGAGATTGATAATAATGGTGATGTTTCAAAAATATTAAATAAATTTAATATTACAAAGGATGGTTTTTTAAAAATTTTATCTGAAGTTAGAGGAAGTCAGAGAGTTGATTCTCAAGATCCAGAAGGAACATATGACGCTTTAGCTAAATATGGAACTAATTTAGTTGATCTTGCGAAAAAACATAAATTAGATCCTGTTATCGGAAGAGATGAAGAAATAAGAAGGACTATAAGAATACTTTCTAGAAGAACAAAAAACAATCCTGTACTTATAGGAGAACCAGGTGTTGGCAAGACAGCTATAGTTGAAGGATTAGCAGAAAGAATTGTTAGAGGAGATGTTCCAGAAGGACTAAAAGACAAAATTATATTTTCACTTGACATGGGGTCACTTATAGCAGGTGCTAAATATAGAGGAGAGTTTGAAGAGAGATTAAAGGCTGTTTTAAAAGAAGTTCAAAATAGCGAAGGTAAAATAATTTTATTTATAGATGAAATACACACTATAGTAGGTGCAGGAAAAACAGATGGTGCTATGGATGCAGGAAATTTAATAAAACCTTTATTAGCAAGAGGAGAACTTCATTGTATAGGTGCAACAACTTTTGATGAATATAGACAATATATCGAAAAAGATAAGGCTTTAGAAAGAAGATTTCAACCTGTAATCATAGAGGAACCAAGTGTAGAAGATACTATTTCTATATTAAGAGGATTAAAAGAAAGATTTGAAATACATCATGGAATCAGAATTCATGATTCAGCAATAGTTGCAGCAGCCAAACTTTCTAATAGATATATTCAAGATAGATATTTACCAGATAAAGCAATTGACTTAATTGATGAAGCTGGAGCAATGATAAGATCTGAAATTGATTCTTTACCAACAGAATTAGATATTATAAGAAGAACTATTTTTAAACTTGAAATTGAAAAAGAAGCTTTATCAAAAGAAAAAGATGATGGATCAAAAAATAGATTATTAGATTTAGAAAAAGAACTTGCTGAATTAAAAGAAAAAAATGATGAGATGACTGCTAAATATGAAAAAGAAAAAGAACATATTGTGGTTATTAAAAATACTAAAAAAGAATTAGATGAAGCAAGAGGAGAGTTAGAAGTAGCTCAAAGAAATTATGAATATAATAAAGTTGCTGAAATTCAATATAGTAAAATTCCTGCTTTAGAGGAAAAACTTAAGAGTATGGAAAGTGAAGTAAAAGAAAACTATGAAGGAGCTCTTTTAAAAGAAGAGGTTACAGAAGAAGAAGTATCACAAATTCTTTCTAAATGGACAGGAATACCTGTAAGTAATATTCTTGAAGGGGAAAGAGAAAAACTTTTAAGATTAGAAGATGATATGAAAGAAAGAGTTATAGGTCAAGATGAGGCGATTGAATCAGTTACAAATGCAATTCTTAGAGCAAGAGCAGGACTTAAGGATATTAATAGACCAATAGGATCATTTATATTTTTAGGACCAACAGGAGTAGGTAAAACAGAACTTGCAAAGACTTTAGCGAGAAATTTATTTGATTCTGAAGAAAATATTATTCGTATTGATATGTCGGAATATATGGAAAAGCATTCTGTATCTAGATTAGTTGGAGCACCTCCGGGATATGTAGGATATGATGAAGGAGGACAATTAACAGAAGCTGTTAGAAGAAATCCTTACAATGTAATACTTTTTGATGAGATTGAAAAAGCTCATGAAGATGTATTTAATATATTTCTTCAAATATTAGATGATGGTAGATTAACTGATAATAAAGGAAAAACTGTAGATTTTAAAAATACTATAATTATTATGACATCAAATATAGGAAGTAATTATCTGTTAGAGAATAAAAGTGAAAATTATATTGAATCAAATATAAAAGAAAGTGTTATTAATGAATTAAAATTAAGATTTAAACCAGAATTTTTGAATAGAGTTGATGATATAATTATGTTCAAACCATTAACAGAAAATGGTATTAAAAAGATTATTGATATATTTTTACAAGAGGTAAAAAATAGATTAAAAGATAGGAATATAGAATTAGATGTAACAGATGAAGCTAAAGTAATAATGTCAACAGAAGGATATGATCCTATATATGGAGCAAGACCTTTAAAGAGATATATACAAAATACTCTAGAAAATAATCTTGCAAGAATGATAATTAGAGGAGATTTAATTTATGGATCTAAGGTCAGAGTAGAAGGAAATGATGAGAAAATAATATTAAATCCTATAAATAATTAAATATTATTTATTAATGTAAAGACTATCTTAAAAATATTTAGGTATTTTGAGTAGTTTTTACTATAAATAATTTCTTGTATTGATTAATTAGAATAAAAGAAAGAGATAGGATACTTAATATTTCATAAATATCCTTGATGTCCCTTATTTTAAATAAGAATTTATTATTATCTGAAAAATTTTCAGTTTTTATAATTCTATGTGTAAAACAAGAAATGATCAATTAATTCATTAATATTATAGTATACCTATCTCTCCCTTTGGTACATCAGTCAGAATACTATTTTATGCCAGATTCGTATTGTTGTACCATTCTTTTTACCATTTCTCCACCAACGCTTCCACATTGTTTAGAAGAAAGGTTACCATTGTAATCAGTGAATGGAACACCCATTTCGCTTGCTACTTCATTTTTGAATTTTGCTAACCCGTTTTTTGCTTCTGGTACTAATGAATTTGCCATAATATATTCCTCCTTTATTTAATAATTTTTATTTGCTAAGCATTTCTGCTTTGCATTATTATTGTGTGCAATAGTGAAATTTATAATCTATGTAATGTGAGGAATATAAGTAAAAAAAGAATAGATAAGGAAATTTATTCTTTTTATGTTTTTATAAATTTTTTATCTCTGAATAACTAGGAACTCCAAATAAAGATTTGGCAGATTTAACCCCTCGTAGTATAGCTTTTTCCATAACATTTGCTGCAATCATTCCAACTGTAGTAACATCAGATTTAACTTTATTAGTACACATTGTAAATATAGTATCGCCATCGAACATTGTATGAGCAGGACGCATAGTTCTAGCATAACCATTATGAGCCATAGAAGCTACCTTATTTGCTTCAGCTTTTGTAAAATCAGCATTAGTTACGATAATTCCTATAGTAGTATTGCCTTTAAATGGATTTTTAGGATTATTTAAATTAGATAGAATAATATTTTCAGTATTAAAAAAAGTATTATTTTCTCTATCATAAGCTCCAGAAATTATATTTAAATTTTCTGGATTAATTACATCACCTAAACAATTTACAGCAACAATAGCACCTACTACAAGATCGCCTATTTTTACAGCATATGTTCCAAGTCCGCCTTTCATCGCAGTATGAGGCCCTAAAAATTTACCTACTGTAGCACCAAATCCAGCACCTATGTTTCCATTAATATCATCATTATAAATTTCAGAATTTTTACATGCATCAATTCCCATTTTTTTATCTGGTCTTATTTTAGGATCACCAAAAGATAAATCAAAAAGTACTGCCTGACAAACTATTGGTACTTTTGCTACAGTTACGTCGAATCCTATATTTTTATTTTCTAAATATTCCATGACTCCACTTGAAGCATCTAAGCCAAAAGCACTTCCACCAGATAATACTATAGCATGAATTTTATCTACCATTTCCATTGGGTTTAATAAATCAGTTTCTCTAGTCCCAGGAGAACCACCACGCACATCAACACCAGCAGTCGCTCCAGATTCACAGATTACAACTGAACATCCAGTTCCACCTATTTTGTTTTCTGCATGACCAAGTTTAATTCCATATATATCACAAAATTTAATCTCATTCATAATTAATACTCCTTTCTTTTTTAAAAATATATAAAATGACCAATGATAGTAAAATTATATATGTATTTTACATCATTGGTCATTAATATATCATAATAAAATTTATTTTTATAAATTTTATGTTTATTACATTTTTTTAATTTTTATAAGTGTTAATACTACAGGAATTGAAATTGCAGCACTTACTATTGCTTCAATAGAACCATTAGTTACAATTACACCACCTATTCCTATTTTAGCAGCAGTTGTGCTAATACCTAAAGCTTGGGCATATTTTTGTAAATAAATAATATATGTTAATCCCATAACCCCGATTGTATTAGTTAGTGTACCTAATATTGCTGAGATACCTATACTTAAACTTTGCTTTTTAAAATACTTTTTACAAAATACATATACATAGTATGATACAACACCAATTAGAATTCTAGGTAATAATGCAATTATAGGATTCCAAAATATAAATGATGTTGGTAATGGGGTAGTAAATGCTTGATACATTGAAAATAATCCAAATACAGAGCCAACTAAAGCACCAACGACAGGACCTTCAATAATTGCTCCTATTATAACTGGAAGATGCATTATAGTTGCTTTAACAGGTGGTATTGGAATAAAGCCTAATCCTGTTAATCCTAAAAAAATTGAAATAGCAGACAACATTCCTACCATTGCCATTTGTCTAGTTGAGAATTTTGATTTTACAGTAATTTTTTCCATTAATTTGCCTCCGTTCTTATTCCTCTTAGGGATATAATTCAGAAAAATGTACATACCAAATTTTTTCGTTCAGTTTCTATAAAAATAGAATACCGACACTAGTAATTTTATCATGTTTATAAAAATATTCAATAAGAAATTGTTAAAAATTTATCTAACTTAAAAAATTTTTTTATACTTTTATTTTAATATGTATTTTAAATGAAGTATAACATTTTAGAAAAGTTCATTAAACCGAGTTTTTAACTGTATTAATGAGATAAATAAGATTAATTTTGACTATAATGTTAATATATAAGAAAATAATATAGGATTATATGAAATTTATTTTTTGATATTATAAATTTTAATGGTAAAAGAGCATTGTATATTATAATATTGTTAAATTTTGAACATAAAAACAATATGTTTAATTAATATAAAATAATATAAATTTGTCTAATATTTATAATAAAAATAATTGATAAATATTTAAATTGTTATTTAAATATTTAATTTTAAATTCTTTAAATTGATGATATAATTACTATGAAAAATGAGGTGTTTATAATATGAGTACAATTGCAGGTAAAGGTTGTCCAACAATTATACCGGACGAAGATAAAAAACCATTAAAAGATATTGAAAGAAGTATAGTAAAAACTTATAGAAAGCATATATGGTCAAAGTTTATTAAAGCTATTAAAGACTATAAGTTAATCGAAGAAGGGGATAAAGTTGCTGTTGCCATATCTGGGGGAAAAGACAGTATTTTAATGGCAAAATTATTTCAAGAACTTCAAAAACATGGTCAAATTAAGTTTGATGTAGAATTTATAGCTATGGATCCAGGATATCATCCACATATAAGACAATTATTATTAGATAATTGTGAATATTTAAATATACCAGTTAAAATTTATGAGTCAGGAATATTTGATGTAGTTGATAAAATGGCGAAAGACTATCCTTGTTATTTATGTGCTAGAATGAGAAGAGGGTCACTTTATAATAAGGCACAAGATTTAGGTTGTAATAAACTTGCTTTAGGACATCATTATAATGATGTCATAGAAACTACAATGTTAAATATTTTATATTCAGGTAATTTTAAAACTATGTTACCTAAACTTAAATCAGCAAATTTTGAAAATTTAGAACTTATAAGACCTCTTTATTATATCGAAGAAGATTATATAAAGAAATTTATAAAAAATTCAGGAATTGCTCCATTAAATTGTGCATGTATGGTTGCAGCAGAGAGAACTGGTAATAAAAGATATGAAATAAAAGATTTAATTAAACAATTAAAAGAAACATTTGATGGTGTAGATAAATCTATATTTAGAGCAGCACAAAATGTAAGTATGGACTCTATATTAGGATGGCAAAAAGGCGATAAAAAATATTCGTTTTTAGATATTTATGATGAATAAAACAAGGGGATTGTCTAAAAGCGGGCAATCCTTTTGTTAAGTGTAAAGAAAATTATAAAATTTTTGAAGCTTAAAAATTTAAGTTGATTCTTTATTAAAGGGGTAGGTAACCACTTTATTATAAAGTATGATTATATTTTATATGTTAAATTAATAAAATATATAAGTCCAAATAAATTTTGTCCATTAAGATAAATTTGATAATATTTATAAATGGTATCACTAATCAGTATAGTCAGGAACTTATATAGAAAGTTTATGATATATATATGCTTATAAGTTGAAATTGTTAATTTAAAAATATAAAAATTATATAAAAGATTATAAATGTATTAACTTAATTAGAATATATATAAAATAATTGAATTTAATACTATAAAATTATAAAATTGTAAGTATAATATTATAATAGACATATTAATTATATTATTAAAAAGGATGATAGAGATGATAATAGGTGACATAAAAAGTATGGATTCTAATATATTGGTTAGTATTATCAATATGAAATTAAGAGATGAGTATAACTCATTAGAATCGCTTTGTTATGATTTAAATCTTATACAAGAGGACATTATAAATAAATGTAAGAGTGCAGGATATAAATATATTAAGGAACAAAATCAATTTAAATCAATTTAAAAGACATAAATATAATGATTAAATGTATAGTTAAGATAAGGAGGCGTATATTTAGTGAATTTAAAAAAATCAGCAAAACTTTTTGGCGTTTTAGCAGCAACTACAGCTTTAGTTTTATCATTAGTGAATGACAAAAAAGACAGCAAAGCACAAGAAGAAAAGTAATTAAGGCACATTCAAAAAAATAATAGACCAGTATGCTCGTCTATTTGATCTATTATTTTGTTTCATGTGCCTAAACTAAATATTTTGTGAAGGACTGTTTAGTTATGAATATAGAAAATTTAAAATTAAATTATAAGGATGTATTTAAATGTTTCAATGTTAATGGAATAACAATGTTTTGGAATCCATTAAAAAAAGAATTAGTATTTGAATATAAAATAGTTGACTTTTTAAGTGACTATAGAGTCGAGAACAAGAATGTTAATCAATTTTTAAATTTAATATATCCAGGAGATTTAAAAAAGATAGAGGAGTTATTTGATAAAGACTTAAAATCAGTTTATGAAAAAAAAGAACATATAATTAATCATTATAGAATTAAAGATAAAGATAATAATATTTTAAATTTTGTTTTTATGGGCAAATCTATAAAACAAAGTAATGGATATAATCTTGTAGGAACACATTATTGCTTTGATAAGAAAAATATATCTTCAGAAGATGAACTTTTTGATATTTCACAATATGAGGAAGAAATTATTAAAGAGAAGATAAAATCAATAATTGAACGTGACAGAATTACTAATCTTCCCAATGCATATTATTTTAAAGAAGCAATAGTTGAATTTTTTAATGAATATAGTGAAAATAAGATACAATGTGCAATGTTAATGCTTAATTTGGATAATTTTAAATATGTTAATGAATCTTTTGGACATGAATTTGGAGATTTAGCATTAAAAGAAATTGCGAATAAAATTTTATTAATGCTTTCAGAAGAAAACTTGGTATGTAGATATAGTGGAGATACATTTTTAGTTTTTATTCCTTATATCTCTAGTTTAAATGAAGTTAATACTTTGTGTAAAGATATGGTTAAAGCTTTTGATAGGCCTATTTTAATAGATAATAAAGAAATATATTTAACCGTAAGTATAGGAGTTTCTATATATCCATACAATGGATTAGATTTTGAAGCTCTTTTAAAAAATTCAGATGCAGCAATGTACATGGCTAAAAGTAACGGGAAAAACGAGTATAATTTTTTTGATGATAGTATGTCACTTGAATTAAATAGATTATATACTCTTCAAAAAGGGCTAAGAACTGCACTTGAAAATAAAGAAATGTATGTTGTGTTTCAACCTAAAGTTACATTAGAAGATTCATTAGTACGTAGTTTTGAAGCTTTAGTTAGATGGAAAAGTAAAGAATTTGGATTTGTTAGCCCTGAAGAATTTATTCCCATAGCGGAAAATACAAAAATGATAATCCCTATTGGTAGTTTTGTTTTAGAAGAAGTTTTTAGAAAAGTAAGGAATTTATTAAATGATGGATATGAAAATTTTAAGATTGCAGTAAATTTATCTGAGATGCAGTTAAGGAAAGATGTAGTTATATCAGATCTTAAAAATTTGATAAATAAATATAGAGTTAATCCGAAATATATTCAGGTAGAAATTACTGAGAGCATGCTTATGAAATCGTTTGAAAAGAATGCGGAAATACTTGATGAAATTAAAGAATTAGGTATAAGTATAGCCCTAGATGATTTTGGAACAGGATACTCATCATTAAATTATTTAACTAAGCTTCCTATAGATGCATTAAAAATAGATAGAACTTTTGTCATAGACTTAGATAATAATTTTAAAAGTAAATGTATTATTGAAAATATTATTAGATTATCTCATCAGCTAGGAATACAAGTAATTGCTGAAGGGGTAGAATCTAAAAATCAAGTAGATTATTTGCAGAGTATTTTATGTGATGTTGTTCAAGGATATTATTTCAGTAAACCAGAAAGCTTTGATAAAATAAAATATATGATTGGAAAAAATATATTACAAACATATTGACAATTAAATATGTGTCATTTAAAATACTAATTAGATAGATAAATTCTTAGATAAGGGATAGTAGTCAGGTGCTAAGTTGAAGAGAGCTGAAGATGGTGAGATTTCAGTACTGATGCTAATGATGAATGGGCCTTTGAGAAGCGATATGAAATCTTTTGAGAGTAGTTTAGCCGTAAGTCGCACGTTATAGCGAATGAGATATGTTAGTATCGAATTGAGAGGCATTTTATGCAATTTAGGTGGCAACGCGGATAATCTCCGTCCTATTTATATAGGACGGAGTTTTTTTATATATTTTTTTAGTGGGGTGTGATAATTATGTTGTGAAAGAGTGAATATATAACCTAAATAATATTAACAAGTATAAAATAGGGGGAATTAAAAATGAAAACAAAAAGAATGATAGCAAATTCAATTTTAATAGCAATAGGAGCAATATTACATCAAATTACACCAGCGCTAGGACTTCCAATGCAACCGGATTTTGCATTAGCAATGTTATTTATAATAATGATTTTTAATAAAGAGTATAAAACTATAACAATATGTGGATTAATAATTGGAATCTTTACAGCAATTACAACTAAAATGCCTGGAGGACAATTACCGAATATTATAGATAAATTTGTTACTTGCAACGTTATGTATTTAATTTTATTACCATTAAGAGATAAAATTAATGTGAATATACAAATGATAATATTATTAATTTTAGGAACATTTATTAGTGGAATAACATTTTTAGTTTCATTAATGTTAATAGTAGGATTACCAACTGGAATTTCTTTTACTGCATTATTTGTAGCTGTAGTTCTTCCAACAGTAATATTAAATGGAATAGTTGGATATATAATTTATAAAATAGTAAAGAGAACAGTATCAACAAATAATGTATATGCATAAAAAAATTAGATTTTATTAAGGGTAAGTATATTTTAGAATAATAGTAACATTATAGTATAAATCTCATGGACAAAGAAATTTTATTTAAAATATAATTAATAAAAAAGATTATCTCAAACTTATAAATATGTTTTGGAGATAATCTTTTTTGTAATTTTTTTAGAATATAAAGAAAATATAGTAAAAATTTATTAAAATACAATTAAAGAATTTAAGTATGCAATTTTATTGTATTAATTTAGAATATATTTTAGGCACATTCAAAAAAATAATAGACCAGTATGCTCGTATATTTTGTGTTATACTGCATCAGCGAATTTAGCTAATAGCTCACTATTAACTAAATTTACTTCCTTGTCTGACACAAAATATACAACGCCTCTTTGATGTATTATTTTATTTCATGTGCCTTAAATAATTATTTTTTTATAATATGGTACTCTTCTGGTGTATCTGAATCAATTGCTTTAAATTCGTAACCATTATCCTTATAATACTTAATTACTTGAGGTAAAGCTTTAACAGAATTTTTATTCATATATCCACAATGCATTAATAAGATAACTCGATCCTTATCACTCTTAGATTTTTTTATAAAAGTACTAGGTGCTGCACAATGATTAGCACCATCGCCACTATCTACATTCCAATCATATATTTTTAAATTATTTTCATGAAGTAATTCTATTAGTGAATTATTAATTTTATAATAATTATTATTACATCCAAAAGGGAATCTTAAAATAACAGGCTTTATGCCTACAACGCAATCTATTAGTTTTTGAGTATCAAGCATTTCTTTTAAAAATTGTTCATTTGAACAATAAAGATTTCCTTTTTTATGAGTCATACTATGAAGTCCTAAAGAATGCCCTTCACAATACATTCTCTTGATTAAGTTTTCTTGTCCTTTAATTTGCTCTCCAATTAAAAAGAAAGTTGCCGGTACATTTTCTTTTTTCAATATATCTAATGTGTTTTCTGTTATTTTAGCAGCAGGACCGTCATCAAAAGTTAAATAGATTACCTTTTGATTTTCATTATTTTCTTGACATTTAACTGGTATAGAGAAATTAATTATAGATATTAATACTAAACATACTACAATTAACTTTTTTAATAGTTTAATTTTCATATAATCACCTTCATAAATATTTTTATATATTAACTATTATGTACTAAAGTTTATAAAATATTTATGCATAATTTATATGTTTTTTTGTATTGAATTATAATAATGTAAATGTTAAAATTACAAGTATATACAATAAATAAATAAAATGGTCGTTTTGGAATAAATATTAAGTTGCTATATAAGACTATTTATAGAGGAGAAAAATTCTCATTTATAAATAGTCTTTTACAATTAACGGGAATTAGGTGTGATATAAATTTATAATGTTTATGAATTATTTAACAATAGAGTTTATTAAAAATAAATTTGTAGTTTTAAGTATTTAGATTGGTAAGAGATAAAGAGGTGAAATTGTTTGAAAACTTTAAACAATAAATATTTAATTGAAAGTTGCATAGAATCTGATGAAAATTTTTTAGTATATAAAGTTAGGAATAAATTTAATCATAAAAAATATAATTTTTATATTTTACAGAACGATTTTGAATATGAAAACTGTAGGGAATATTTATTAAGTAAGTTTAGAACAATAAAAAATTTAAATTTTGAAAATGTAGTTAAAGTAATTGATATAGAAGTAATTAAAAATATTGATGGAATAAACTTAGATAAAGTAAAGTATGGTTATATTACAGAATATATAGATTATAGTATTGATACTAAAAGTTATATTAGTAAGTGTACATTTAATGAAAAATTAGATATTTTTATGGAAATATGTGCAGCTGTTAATACCTTAAATATTAAAGGATATGTATTTGATGAGATTAATATTAAGGACTTAAATATAATAATAAATAAAGAAGTAACTATAAAAATAAAAAATTTATTACAATATGAGATAAGTAAATTTAGTACAAATAATTTATTGAATATGAAAAAATTATCATATCCTTATAATTTAGAAAGACAACACCAAGAGGGATTAGTTAAGGATAATATAAAAGAAATACTAAACTTATTTAAATTATTATTTGATGAAAAAGAACTAGAATATGAATTTAAATGTACAAATTATATAGAAAAAATAGTTTCTTTTAATAAAATGCCTAAAATAGCAGATTTTATTAAATATATAAATAAAGATTTAAATAAAAATTATAATATGTTTGTTTTTGAAGCATTAAATAAAGTTGAAACTGATTTGGACATAATTGGTATGGAAGATGAAATAAAAAAGGTAGAAATAGCTTTTAAACAAGTTTTAGAAAATAAATTAAGATATAAAATTATATCTTTTAATGGTGAAGAAGGTACTGGTAAAACTAAAACTTTAAAAGAGATTAGACATAAGATTATCAATAAATATTTTACTAATAAATTAGAAAAACCATATTTATTAATAGATAATTTACAAAATAATAGTTCATATGTTTCAATGTTAGAAACTATTTATAATAATTTGGACAAGACTTTGAAGGATAAATATGGTGTGTATTTAAAAAAATTTATAGATATGTTGTTTAGTGAAGAAGTAGTTAATGATAAAAATACTCTTCAAGTAATAAATAGAGTATGTAAATTCTTAGATGAATACACTCTAAATACTACATTAATTATGTTGTTAGATGATTTAGATCAAAGTAAAGATTTATTTAAATTATTTTTCAAATATTTTTGTTTATTAGGAAATAAATTAGAAAATATAATGATAGTTTTTTCTATAAATGAAGATAAATATGATCCTAAAATATTAAAATTTGTAAAAGAACTTGTGTGTTTAGAAAATTATGAAGAATGTAAAATCAATTATTTTAACAATTATAATACAAGCAAAATGGTAAAAAGTATGCTAAATTCTCATAGAAATATTGATGAACTTTGTATGAAAGTTTATGAAGAAACTTTAGGTAAACCTCAATTTATTAGTGAAACTATAAAAGAATTATATAAAGATGAAACTATATATGTATGTAGAGAAGAGGGGGTATGGAAGAGTAAAGTAGATATACATGATATTGTAGTACCAAAAAGTATTGAAAAGAAATTAGAAAATAAAATTTTAGATTTAAGTATTGAAGAGATTAAAGTTTTAGAATGTTTATGTATATATAAAAGCGCTTTATCAGAAACATTAATATTTTCTTATGTGTTTTTAGATAAGAAAAGAAGAAAAATATACGATACTTTAAAACGAAAAGGATTTCTTATAGATAAAATAAGTGATAGTGGAATACGAATAGATTTTTATAATGATTTAGTTAAAAAAATAATTTATTCAAAATTAGATTACAATAGAAAATTAAGAATGCATAATGAGTCTTGTGAATTTCTTGAAAAGGTTTTAAGTAATACTGATGAATATTTAGATGAATTTTTAAATCAATTAGAAAAAGCTATGAATTGGGATAAATTAATAAAATATAGTTTACAATGTGGAAAAGCATTTGATGTTTTAGGAGACACATTTAAATCAATATCTTATTATAAAAAGGCGTTAAAATATGCAAAAGGAAAAAGTAAGTGTAGAATTTCAATTAGTATTGCAAAACTTAATGAAAAGGTTGGAGAAGAAAAGGAAGCATATAAATATTTTAATAAAGCCAATATTTATGCATTAGATAGTGAAGAAAAAGAATTACAAATATATGCTTTACTTAGAATGATAATAATAAAAGCTAAGGAATGTAAAAATATAAATTTATATAATTCATTAGATGTAGTTAGAGATTTATTAAATAAAACACTATATCCTAAAGGAGAGGCGTATTATTATTATTCATTATCACTATTAGCTAGAATAGAAAGAGACAAAAAATTATGTTTGAATTATATAGAGAAAGTTTTTAATATTTGTGACCAAAATAATATAAACGTAGGCGTGTATGCATGTGCAAAGATATTATTTAGTCAAATTTATATTAGTCAGGGTATATATAATAAAAAAGTAAAAGAAACATTGAAAGAAGCCTTGAGTATATTTACTATAGAAAATAATTATGTAGGAATTGTTAGTGCTAAGCTTAATTATGAGCTAGTAAACAAAGAGTGTGGTGAAGATATAAAAAATATTTTAAAAAATATTTTAGAAGTTAATAAAGTAAGTAATAAATATAAGGTATATAAAAAAGAAGTGTCAACTTTAATACAGATAGCTATAATTTACATTGAAAACAAAGAATATGAGAGTTCTATAAAAGAACTATTGTATGCTTTAGAAATTGCAAAAGAACATAATTTTGATAGATATATATTTAGAATTTGCAATTTTCTTTGCTGGTCATATAGTAAATTAGGAGATTTAAGACTAGCTTCTAATTACTATAATTTAATTATGGAAATGAAAAATAGTGTAAATTTATTAGAGTTTGATATAGTAAATTTAAAATCTACATCAGCATTATATAATTGTCTAGTATATAATTTTGAATTAGCATTTAAAGAGTTAGAAGATATAAATGACATAATATTAGATTACCAAAGTTTTGAATATAACAAAATTAGATGTCAATATTATCAAATACGTATATTTAAATCTAATGATGAATATGAGATAAAAAAAGCATTTAATTTATTAACAGATGAAGTCAAAAAGATCAAAAAGACATGTGTAAGAGCAGAAATTTTAATAGGTAGTATAAGGAGTATTTTAGATTTGGGTTATAAGGATTTAGCAAAAGAATTATTTTTAAATCTTAAAGAATATCCAAATGATTATGATACTCAAATGGAATATATATATTTAGAATTAAATTTTAGATGCAAAAATTGTTATAATACATTAATTAATAAGGCTTTAAGGATAATATCTTTTGGTAATAACAAAAATATAAAAGCAAGCATATATTCAATTATAGGTGAAAAGTATGACGAGTTAGGATGTTATGAATTAGCAATAAATTATTATTATGAATCTATAGATATGTTTATAAATATTATTAATTCATTACCAGAGAAAGATCAATTATTATATGTAAATAATAGTAACTTTTTAATTGTATATAATAAATTTATAAGTGTTTTAAAGAATATTATATCTACTGGAATAGGACTAAAACTTATAGAAAGAATTAATAATATTTTAGAAATGGAAAATTTATTAGAGGGATTAAAAATTGATAAGATACTAGAGAATAAAAAATTCTTTAGTCTAATGCAAGAGTTTTATAGTAACTGTTATTACAATTATGTAATAGATATAGATGAAATATTAGAAAATTTTTCTAGTGATATAATAAAAAACTTAGAAACTATTTTAAAATATTTTGCAAGAATGACTTTAGCTAATAAAGCGATGATAGTTATGGAAAATAATTTTGGAGAAAATGAAGTAATATGTGAATATAGAATAAGTGATAAAAATGAGATTCAAAAATATTTTTCTTTAAAAGTAGACTCAACACAAGATGTATTAGTTATATCTAATAATGATAGTAGAGTTAATAGAATAAATGATATAATTTCATACAATCAAATGAAAGCTTGTATGCATATTAAATTTAGTAATAAAGGTAAGTTAATTAATAGTAATGAAAGAGTTAATGGAAAGCTTATTTTAATATCAGATAATGCTATTAATTATATAAATAGAGAATCTAAGAAGAAAGTAGAAAAGGCTATACCATTTATAATTTTTTTATTAGATCAGTATAAACTTAGAATAAATTCTACATTGGATAAACTTACAGGAGTATATAACAGGAAGTATTTAGAAACATCCCTTCGTGATTTGGTAGATTATTCACATGAAAAAAATAAAAAATTTTCACTAATAATTTTTGATATTGATGATTTTAAAGGTGTAAATGATAGATATGGACATCAAACTGGAGATGATGTATTAGTGAAAATAACAAAGGAAGTTAAGAAATGCTTATCTAAAAAGGATATATTTGTAAGATATGGAGGAGAAGAATTTATATTGTTGTTACCTAATAGAGGAGAAGAATCTACTTATAATTTAGCAGAAGAAATTAGACAACAAGTAGAAAGTGCTAAAATTTTAGGAGATAAGAGAAAAGTCACTATTAGCTTAGGAATATCTGTATACTTAAAACATTCTTCTAATCCAGAAGAACTTATCAACTTAGCTGACCAAGCATTATATACATCTAAAGCTGAAGGAAAAAATAAATCAACTATATGGTGTGAAAATTTAATATCAATCAATAAATCAAATGATTCAAATAATAGAATAAATAGAATATTTCAATCAAACTATACCAAAGATGATAATCTAAAGTTAGTTACAAGGGACATAATGGAGATGATAAAAATAAATTCTAATATTGAAGAAAAAATTTATTATTTTCTTTCCAGAATAATTCAAATAACAGAATCTGAATATGCGTCTATTTTTATAATACGAGATAATAAGATTTCAAAAGCATATAATAAAAAAAGATATGAGCAAGGTACTTGTGATATAAAAGATTTTAATTGGGATTTAATAAAAGAAAGCATAAATAATAATAGTGATTTATGTTTAATTGATTGGAATAATGTATATATGAATGAATCTTTTGGAATACCTGACTGGAAATCATTATGTATAACTCCACTTATATTTAATGGAAATATAGTTGCTTTGATGTATATTTCTATTTCTGTTAACGAAAAAGAATTTACTAATGAAGATCTTCATTTAATAAAATATTTTGGTCAATTATCAATATCATTATTTTGTTAATTGCTTTTTAGGCATAATCAACAAAATAACAAGTTCATCTGCAAAGCCTATTTTCTATTATACTGTGTCAGTAGATTTGCCTAAGAAGCTCGCTATGAGACTAATCTACTTCATTGTCTAATGAAAAATAATTATAGCATTTTGAACTTGTTATTTTTTCATATGCCTTAATATAAAACTCATAAGCACATAAAATATTTTTAAATCATACTTTATTAATGTATAGAAAATGTAATGAAAGGAATTTTTTTATGGATAATGATATGAATAACGATTGTAGTGTTAATAACTGCATTAGTAATAATATTCATGCAAATTTATCAACGTCTGACCCCAAAATAAAGTGTTATGGTAGTGACGATAATACTTGTATATTTGAAACTATAAATGATGATTTAAGAAGTAATAATAAGATTGATATGGAATGTGACATGGATGATTTTATTACAGATTATAAGGAAAAAATGAACGATTGTATTAATAATCAAAAAGATGATTTTAATAATAAATTTGATACCATTAATGAAGATTCTTCTAATCATTATACATCAAATATGAAAAAAAATAGATTAAATTATCAGAATGAATCTTGTTCACAACATATTAGAGGGAAAATAGTTGTTGTATCAATATTAAATTGTGGACAGGAAAAAACTTATTTAGAGGGTGCTAAGATAAATATTTATAGATTAAATGGAGTATGCCCAGTTTTTATTAAATCTTGTTTGACTGATAAATCAGGAAAAGCTATATTTAATAATTTATCTGAAGGATGTTATAGAATTATAGAAATTGTAAATAAAAATTATTTTCAAAAACCCAAATATATTAAATGGAATGAGGTTTGTATAAGTAGTGATAATACTGAGGACAGCATAATGATAGTAAATAATTTAAAACAGTCTTCAATAAGTAAAATTAAATAATAGTTATAGAAGGCTATAGTTTAAAAAGCAAATTCTAATGTCAGTGCACTCTTATATGACAATAGTAACATTCACTTAAAAATAGCATTAGGCACATTCAAAAAATAATAGACCAGTAAGCTCGTCTATTTTGTAAGTAAATTTAGCTAATGCTAGCTATTAACTGAACTTGCTTCCTTGTCTGACACAGAATATACAATGTCTCTTTGGTCTATTATTTTATTTCATGTGTCTTATAGAAAAAAGATTTATAATAATTAATAAAAATTCATCAATCTTTTTTTGATATTTATTTAATAATAATCTATAATCAAATAAGTTATATTAAAAAAATAATAAATTAGTATGTTTGCATATTTGGTTTATTATTTTCTTTAATATGCCTAAAACTTATATTAAAGCAGGTGGAAAAATGGATAAATATACATTGAAAATAAAAAGAATTAACGATAAAGCAATAATACCTAACTATGCACATGAAGGAGATGCAGGTTTAGATTTATATTCAGTAGATGAGATTATGCTATCTCCTGGAGAAAGAGCTCTAATACATACAGGAATACAAATAGAACTTCCAAAGAATACAGAAGCACAGATAAGACCAAGAAGTGGATTGGCATTAAAAAATGGAATAACAACTTTAAATTCTCCAGGAACTATAGATGAAGGATATAGAGGAGAAATAGGAGTTATTTTAATAAATCATAGTAATGAAGTTTTTAAGGTTGAAGAAGGAATGAAAATAGCCCAAATGGTTATAAAACCTGTATTTAAAGTAAATGTAATAGAGTCTAATGAATTAAGTAATACTGAAAGAAGTGCAAATGGTTTTGGATCATCTGGAATTAGATAACATACTTTTATACTAAAATATCAACATAGCAGGATAAAAAAATAGTTCTTAGCTTTAGGTTAAATTTTATTGTTTACCTGAGGCTAAGAACTTATAATTCAAGATAGTATTTATATACTAGATAATTCTTCCCATTCTTCATAAAGTTCTTCAATAATCTTTTCTTTTTCTTTGATTTCTTTATTAACTCTTTCACTTTCTGAAGGAACAGAATAAATTTCTTCTTTACATAATTCTTCTTGGAGTTTTAGTAAATCTTCTTCATTTTTACTTATGGTATCTTCAAGAGTTTTTATTTTATTTTTATGAGCTTTAAGTTCTTTATCTAAGGCTCTTTTTTTCTTTTTCTCTTCATTTATTTGAGTTTTGGTTTTATTAGAATTTGATTCAGTATAATGTTCAAATCTTAATGGATTTTTTTTCTTTTCATTATAATAACTATAATTACCTAAATAATCAACTACACCAGTTTCAGTAAGCTCTAATATTCGATTAATTACTTTATTTAAAAAGTATCTATCATGAGAAATTACGACTAATGTACCATCATAAGTTAATATGGCTTCTTCAAGAGCTTCTCTAGATGGTATATCTAAATGGTTAGTAGGCTCATCTAAAAGAAGTAAATTAGATTTTGATAACATTAGTTTTAATAGATTTATTCTACATTTTTCTCCACCGCTTAATTTATCAATTGTTTTAAAAACATCATCACCGATAAATAGAAATGAAGCAAGAATATTTCTTATTTCTGTTGTAGTTAATTCGGGAAAATCGTCCCAAACTTCATCTATTATAGTTTTATCCATATTAAGATCAGATTGTTCTTGATCATAATATCCAACATTTACATTGGCACCTAATACTTTTATACCAGTATCGCTCTTTATTTTATCCATTATTATATTAAACAAAGTTGTTTTACCACGACCATTTTCACCAATCAATGCAAGTTTTTCACCACGTTTTAGATCAAATGATAAATTAGAAAATAAGGTTTTTTTACCATAACTTTTTGATAAATTTTCAACATGCAATACATCATATCCACTTTTTACAGAAGTTTGAAAATTTATTTTTGATGCTGACTTTTCTTTATCTGGAGCATCTATTAATTCCATCTTATCAAGAGCTTTTTCTCTACTTTCAGCAGCTTTAATACTCTTTTCTCTATTAAAAGATCTAAATTTTTCTATAATTGCTTCTTGTCTTTTAATTTCAGATTGTTGAAGATTATAAGCCTTTAATTTAGTTTCATAATCTTTTTCTTTTAATTCTAAATATTTAGTATAAGAAGCGTTATAAGTATTTACATGTCCGTTTATAACTTGGAAAGTTATATTAGTAACAGAATCTAAAAAGAATCTATCATGTGATATAACTAAAACACTCCCCTTATAAGCTTTTAAATATTCCTCAAGCCATTCTATGGCATCTAAATCTAAGTGATTTGTAGGCTCGTCAAGTAATAATATATCAGGTTTTAAAAGTAGGAGTTTACAAAGTGCTACTCTTGTTTTTTGGCCACCACTTAATGTAGAGATTGATTTATCAAAATCACTTTCATCAAATCCCAACCCTTTAACAATACGAGATATTTCACCTTTATAAGTATAACCGCCTCTATTTTCATATAAATCTTGAGCAGTAGTATAATCTTTTATAATTTTTTCATGATAACTAGCATTATTTGCATCATAAGGTTCACTCATTTTTATTTGAAGTTTAGAAATTTTATTTTCTAACTGTATAAGGTCATCAAAAACTTTTAACATTTCATCATAGATACTATTATCAGAATTTAAATCTAAATGTTGAGATAAGTATCCTAAAGACTTATTTTTATCTATAAAAATTTCACCACTATCTTGAAGGATTTCTTTTGAAAGTATTTTAAATAGAGTTGATTTCCCTTCCCCATTTGAACCAATTATACCTACTTTATCCCCCTCATTAACGGAAAAGTTTACATCTTTTAAAATATCATTTATTCCATAACTTTTACTTATATCTTTGCAACTTAAAACAATCATTATTTATCCTCCAACGTTTTATTGTTATAATTGAATATATATAAGTTCCAATAAAGTTTGTTCATTAATATGAATCTTAGAATATTTATAAATATTATGACTCACGACTGTAGTTAGGAACTTATATAGAAAATTTATGATATATATACTTCTAACTAGAAAGTGTTAATTAAAGATATAATTTTCTATAAAAATTATATAAAAGATTATAAATGTATTAACTTAATTAGAACATATGTATATATATAAGAATATGGTGGAAAGTTCACATACCTTATATGATTATACTATTTTATAATATGTATATCAATTTAAGGCATCATATATGGAGGAATAAAAATGAACTTAGATGATAAAAAGGTTGATAGGGTTACCAAAAAAAAGCAAATGAAAGAAAAACAATTGTTTTCAGCAGGATATGATTTATTTCTTAATCAAGGAATAGAAAAGACAGCTATAAATGATATTGTAAATAAAGCAGGTGTTGCTAAAGGTACGTTTTATCTTTATTTTAAAGATAAATATGATTTATTAAATAAACTTATATTAAAGAAGAGTAATAAGATATTCAATGAAGCGTTAAACGCAACAGTTAGTACATCTATTGATGATTTTGGTGAGAGAGTATTGTTTTTTATAGATTATGTTATAAATGCTTTAAAGAATAATATATTACTTCTTAAACTTATAAATAAAAATATATCGTGGGGATTATATAGAAAAACTATAATGAGACAAGAAGAATATGAAAATGGGAGAATGGTAATAGAAATTTTTATAAATAATTTAACTAAACAAGGAATGAGCAGAGAAGAAGCTGAAATGACATTATTCATGATAATTGAATTAGTAGGAAGTGTATGTTTTACTACAATTGTATTTGAAGAACCAACAGATATAGAAACTATAAAGCCTATTCTATTTAAGAAGATTTTAGCGATGCTAAAAGTATAAATTAATAAGGCACATTCAAAAAATAATAGACAAAGCTTCTTTGATCTATTATTTTTTGAATGTGCCTAAAATTATATGTAATTAAGATTAATAATGTACAATTAATGAATAGAAGAAAGGTTTAATAAACTTTCATTATTAATTGCACATTATTAAAATAACTTAAAAAGCTACAATAATATTATTTTATTTGCCTTTCTTATTAATATTATCTTTAACAAGTATATACCCAATGTCAGGAGACCCTTTCATCATTCCAACAATATATATTGTAATAGACATATCACTTTTTAAATTAATTGCATTTATAAATTTATTGAAATTACCCATACCAGATGATACAACAAAATTATATATTCCTGGAGAAAGAGGATAGTAGTTATTAGTTTCTAAATAACTAGCTTCATTAAATAATATAGGTCCATTTGGTAAACCTAAAGATAATACAGGAGAGTCAGGAGAAAGATTAATAAATCTTACATACGACAAAAATTGATTATAGTTACAATTACAATCTGTATCATCTAAAGTAAAAAAATTTACTTTATTATTCTCCAAAACTACATTAGCAGTAGTAAAGGAGTTAGGTAATAATTCTATAGATTTTGACATTATAGGAGTATCTTTTGTAGAGGTTTTAAATAATTGTATATCATGTTTACCTGTTGGAAGTGTTACATATTTAGTAACTTGTCCAAAAGCGAGATTTTGGTGAAGTAAATTTCCATCTGAATAGATATCTACATTAGGTGCATTAGGTACAGTATGGATAAATCTAATATTAGCTTTTAAATCTGGTAATGAACTTCTAAATAAAAACATATAGATCACTACTCCTTATTACAATATTTTAGTGATAATTTAATTATCCTTTTAATAATAAGTCTTGAAATTGGAGAAGGAACATTATAAGAAGATAGTGTATTTATTATAGCTGGATTTTCCTTTTCAATTTTAGCATAAATTTTATTAATATCATTATCACAGCAATTTCTTTCTAAATCCATGCTTTCATCAAGATCAAGATCAAAACTTCTTAAGATTTCATCAGGAGTTAATATTCTTTTGATATTATTGTTAATATTAGGGTTATTAGTATTAGATGTATTGGTATTAGGATTATTAGTATTAAAAAGATTATTATTGTTATTAGACATATTAGCATTTAATTCATTATAATATGAATGTAATTCAGAACCTACAGTTTCAGAAGGAAACAATTCTGAGTATTGTTTATTGTTAAACTGTTCATTAGAATTAAAAATTGTATCATTTCTAAAATAAAAAGGAATATTATTATTAAAAAGTGACTTATTAAAATTATTTAAGGGTGTTGTAAGTGATAAGTCATAATTAAAATTTAAATCTGTTTTTAATGGAAAAAAGTTTATATCATAAGTATTTTTAGAATCAGAATAAGATTCAGACATATATTTTTGATCAGGTTTCATTATTATATTACCTCCTTATATTTCCTTATAAATATATGAATATAAAGAATTATTTGTTACATTTTATAATATGAATGAATACAAATATATATTACACTAGGCGCATTAAAGCAAATAATAATTCAATTATGTACATTGTTTAAGAATGTATTAATGATGGCACAATAAATAAGAAAATTGAATAGGATATATTGGAGGAGATGTATATGAAGTTAAGGGATTATAAAGAGATTAGGGATTTGTTTTTTGGAATAGATGAAAAAGTATACGATTATAATGGGCATCGTATAGATTCTATAAACTTTGATAACGCAGCTACAACTCCTGTTTTTAAATCAACCTTTCCATATATAAAAGGATTTAGTAAAACTTATGCATCTATAGGAAGAGGTACTGGTCAAAAGGCAGAAATAACAACTCAACTTTATTATGAATCAAAGAGTTTTTTAATGGATTTTTTCCACATAAAGGATAGAGATAAATATACCGTAATTTATGTAAATAATACGACTGAAGGTATAAATAAATTAGCTAAAACTTTAACTAAAAATGATGATGAAATAGTGCTTATTTCAAGAATGGAACATCATTCTAATGATTTACCATGGAGAAAAAGAGGGAAAGTAGAGTATATTGAAATTGATAAAGAGGGAAGACTTAATTTTGAAGAACTAGAAGAAAAATTAAGTAATAGTTTAGGAAAAATAAGATATGTATCTTTAACAGGAGCTTCTAATGTAACTGGATATATTAATGATATTCATAAAATAGCTAAAATTGTTCATAAGTATGAAGCTAGATTAATAGTGGATGCTGCACAACTTGTAGCTCATAAAGAAATTAATATTAGTGGAAGCTGTGAAGAAGAAAAAATTGATTTCTTAGTATTTTCTTCTCATAAAATATATTCACCATTTGGAATAGGAGTAATAATAGGTCTTAAGGAGGAGTTTAAAAATTCTTTACCAGATTATTTAGGAGGAGGAACTGTTGAATTAGTTTTAGATAATGAAGTTAAGTATCTTGAACCACCTGAAAAAAATGAAGCAGGAACACCAAATTTTTTGGGAGTTATGGCTTTAATTAATTCTCTTAAAATTGTAAGAACTATTCAATATTCTTTTATAGAAGAGCATGAGAAAATTCTTTTAAAGAGAATATTACAAGGTTTAGCAAGCATCCCTAAAGTGATAAACTATGGAGATACTATAAATATTTATGATAGACTAGGAATAGCAGTATTTAATATAGATGGATTCTATCATAGGGATGTAGCAGAAATATTAGCTAAGAAAAGAGGAATTTCTGTAAGACATGGATGGTTCTGTGCACATCCATACTGTAGAAGATTAATGAATGTAAGCGAAGAAGAAGCAAAGTGTTTCTTAGAAGATTATAATAAAAAAATGCCTGGAATGATAAGAGTAAGTTTTGCACCATATAATACTGTAAAAGAAGTAGATTTGTTTTTAAATGCAATAGAAGATATTGTTTCAGGAAAGTTGAAATGATGTGGTTAGGGGCCTCATAGAAAAACTAAAGAGCCCCTATTTTTTATTTTGGTTAATTATTGAAAACTTTATACTTTGGTAAATTATTTTCCAAGTTTAAAGTAGGAATACCTTCTATTAATGGTTCAAAATAAGAGAAAGCTTCTTGGTTTACAAAGTTACCTTCTTCATTAATCCATTCGACAGGGAAATATCTTACATTATTTGCTATTTTATTTGCATCTACTAAAAAGTAAGAGGCTTCATATTGAGTTCCCTCTTCTCTTTTTATAGCTACCATTTTACCAGTTTCACCTTGTAGTGCATATTCTAAAGCTAAATATCCGACTTTATGAGCTTCTTCTAAATCTCGACCAGAAGCACAGTGCATAGCACATCTTTGAAGAATTCCAAGTTCTAAGGCCTTTACTCTTGTAGTAATACCAGATTTAAGTATTATTTCTCTAAGGTATTCTCCAACCCCGCCTAATTGAGCATGTCCGAACTTATCATTTGAAATACATTCAAATTCAGATACAAATTTACCGTCTTTATTTTTTATTCCTTCTGAGACAACAATATAAACTTTATTTTGCTTATCAAATTTTTCTTTAACATCTTTAAGAAATTTTTCTTCATCGAATATAGATTCAGGAAGGTATATAAAATCAGCTACAGGTTTATTATTAATTCTAGCAATACAAGCAGAAGCAGCTAACCATCCAGTATCTCTTCCCATAGTTTCTAATATAAAGATACCATTATTAACATAAACTGATGAATCTAAATAAGTTTCTAATACAGATGTAGTAATAAATTTTGCTGCACTACCAAATCCAGGTGTATGATCAGTATATACTAAATCATTATCAATGGTTTTAGGAATACCTATAAATGTTATATCTATATTATTCTTTTTTGCATATTCTGAAAGCTTAGCAGTAGTATCCATAGAATCATTTCCGCCAACATAGAAAAATGATGTTATATCATATTCTTTTAGTATTTGCATTAATCTTTCATATTCTTCTGAAGAATCTTTTGAATTTTTTAATTTATATCTACAAGAACCTAATCCTGAGGATGGCGTATATCTAAAATTTTGTATATGATTTTCATCAATTGATGAAAGATCTATTATATTTTTATTTAAAATTCCTTCGATACCATTTAATCCACCATATACTTTATCAAAGGCTTTAAGTTTTTTATTTCCGTTTATTAGGCCAACTACACTAGAATTAATTACAGATGTAGGACCTCCTGATTGTGCTATGATACAATTTGACATTAAAAACGCTCCTTTTTAAACCTATTAGTTTAAATGTGATATACTATTTAGGCATTAATCATACTCTATTTAATAATATACAATAAAAAATGTATTTAATAAAGAGTTTTTTTAAATTTTTTACACATAATTTAAATTTTTTAATTATTTCTGCATATATTTTCAGTTTCATAATTATTATTAATATAAGCATTATAATAATTAATAGATTGGAAAGTGATATGTATGAGTTTAAGTGGAGCTATATTAATAGGAATTGCTTTAGCAATGGATGCTTTAGGAGTAACATTGGGAATAGGAGTTAACCCATTACTTAAAAAAGTAAATAAGATTAAGTTTATATTCTCTTTTACAATTTTTCAGTTTTTGTTTAGCTATATTGGAGGTATATTAGGATATTTGTTTGATACATATGTTGTAAGTATCTCTTCTTTTGCTGGTGGAATAATAATGGGAATAATAGGATTATTAATGATAATTGATGGATTTAAAAATGAAGATAGCAGTTTTTTAATAAAAAATAGTACATGCATAATTCTTGGAATATCAGTTAGCATAGATGCGCTTGTAATAGGTTTTACTAATTTTCATCATTTAGGAACAAATACACTTTTATTTCTTTATTCATTATTAATGGGATTAATAGCAATGTTTATGTGTACAACAGGATTTTTTGTTTGTAGATATATAAAAAAAAATAATTTTATTAATAGATATGCTAATTTTTTAGGTGGAATGTTTTTAGTATTATTTGGAGCTAAAATAATATTTTTTTAATTAAAAAATGTATTTGGTTTAGTATTTTCTTTTAGGTGCCTAACTGAGATAATATCATATATGCTATAATATATGATATTATAGTTGTTAGGGGATATATCAATGGAGTTAAAAGATTTTTTAAGAACAAATGGGATAAAAATTACTAAAGCAAGAGTTGAAATGTTAAACATATTAAAGAGTTATGAGTTTAGTTTAAGTGCGGAGAAAATATACCAAATATTAAAGAAAAATAATATAGATATAAATTTAAGTACTATTTATAGAACATTAGAATTATTTGAAGAAAAAAATATTATTGATAAAATAGTACTTGAAGATGGTGTATTTTCTTATAAGCTTAAGAAAAAAACGCATATGCATCTTTTACAATGTGATATATGTCATAGAAAAGTTGAAATTCCATGTCCTATGACTCAAATAGAGGAAATGGTACAAAGTAAAACAGGATTTACATTAATGGAACACAATATTGATATTGTTCTTAAGGGTGTTTGTAAAGAGTGTAAAAATAGTAAGAAAAAATAATTATTTATATATAACACATATTAAAAAGACATCTATGAAAATCTAATTTGATTTTTCATAGATGCCTTAATATTTTATCTATGTTTTTACTATTTTTTTAATCCACTTTTTAGCACTAATGTTAGTATTAATGTGATAACAGAAGTAAGAGCTATTGTTCCACCTGGTGCACTATTAATATAATATGAAAGCATAAGCCCTAACATAACATCTAAAAATCCAAATAAGATTGCAAAAAGTAATGTTTTATTAAAACCTCTTTTTAATTGCATTGCAGTTGCTACAGGGACAACTATTATAGATGAAACTACTAAAACTCCCATAATTCTTATTGAAAGAGAAATGGTAGCCCCTACAAGTAAAGTAAATATGTAATTTATCAATTTAACATTAATTCCATTAGTTTTAGCGCCATCCTCATCGAATGTTACATATATTAACTTATTGTATATTAAAATTAATAACAATATACATATAACACCAATAATAGAAATTAATAATATGTCCGGTTTTGTAACAGTTAAAATACTACCAAATAAAAAAGAATCTACCTTTGTGGCAGCTTTACCACTACTTATTAAAATAATTGCTATACCTAAGCTTAAAGTTAAAACAATCGACATAACTAGTTCAGAATACTTTTTATAGTAGCTTCTTAAAAATTCGATTATAATAGCACAAAATGATGTAAATATAAATGCTGTAAGCAAAGGATTTATTCCTATTACAAGTCCTATTGCTACGCCAGCAAATGATGAATGCGATAATGTATCACCAATCATAGAATTTCTTCTTAGAACAATAAAAAGTCCAATAAATGGACACAATATTGACACAATAAATCCTGCCATAAATGCATTTTGCATAAAATTTAATTCAAACATATATGAGAGTACCTTTCTAATAGATATATTTAAAACTTCTTTTAGGCACATGAAATAAAATAATAGATCAAAGAGACGTTATATATTTTGCGTCAGACAAGGAAGTAAATTTAGTTAATAAAAAGCTATTAGCTAAATTTGCTGACGCAGTATCACACAAAATAGACAAGCATACTGGTCTATTATTTTTTTGAATATGCCTTATATAGCAAAAGAAGTTTGTTTTTCATTTTTTAGATGTTTAACAAATTCATCAGTTGTATATAAGTTAAGAGTACCATTATGTATTTTTAAAATGTGAGTAGAATACTTAATTGCAATCTTGGTATTATGCTCAACTGAAATTATAGTTTTACCGAAATCTTTATTTAAACTTTTTAATAATGGATAAATTTCATTTTGATTTTTTTCATCAACACCAGTTGAGGGTTCATCTAGTATTATTAAATCTGGATTTCCTATTAAAGCTCTTGCTATAAATATCCTTTGTTGTTGACCTCCAGAAAGATTTCCTATTAGATTATTTTTAAAGTTTTCCATATTAACTTTTTTTAAAGCTTCATTTATTTTAGTCTGATTCTTTATTCCCATAGTTTTAGCATGTATTGATAGAATTTCATTTATAGTTATAGGAAATTGAGAATTAAAACTGTCTAATCTTTGAGGTACATAGGAAATATTATTAAAATCTAAATTTATAGATCCGGAAGTAGGTTTTAATAAACCTAAAATTAGTTTTATTAAAGTACTTTTACAGCTACCATTTTCTCCTAATATAGATAAATAAATGCCATCTGGAATTTTAATGTTTATATTTTGTAAAAGTGGTTTACATTTATTTGTATATGAAAATGATAAATTATTTATATTAATCAAAAAATAATCAGCTCCTTAAAAAATCTAGTTAGATATTACATCTAAAAGCTTAAATATATTATATACTTACTTGCAAATTAGTTGCAACTATTACTTAAAACTATTAACAGAGTTGTTAGTTTTAAGTAATAGTTAATATATAGATCTGGTATTTCAATTATTTCCAAATTATATATAAATTTACTCATTAGATGATATAAGAGGATATATTTTTTCTAATATCCAAGAATTATTTTTATCTTTTCTAAAATTTCCTTGTAATGATGTTTGTTTATGAGGCTCTGATTTAGAAAGACCAGATGCTTCTACTACAGCAGTCTCACCATCAGAGTATATCAAATCCATTTGCTGTACTCTTAAAAGCTTATCTTTATCACTTAATCCACTAGTAAAGTTATATTCTACAGAGTAAGCTAAATCTGTACATTTATTTGTAAGATATAATTTTTTTGCTGTAAAAAAACCAATAGATATGATAATAAATAGAGATAAAAATATTCTTAAATAGCTTTTTAAAATCTTTTTTTTTCTATGTTTATTTAACCTTTTTTTCTTATGTTTATTTAATTTAAGTGGTTTATTTCTATTTTTATTCATTTGTGATGAATTTTTTGTGTTCATATAATACCTCCTTAAACGTTAACATTAAGAAAATATTACCATATTTTTCCAAATAATAAAATAGTCATATGTAATATTTAGGAAAAATATTAATAAAAGAGGAATCTCTATTGCTTATTAGGATAAAATGTACTTATAATGTATTTATTACATTAGGCGCATTAAATTTTGTGCCTAAACACTAAGAGGATGGTGCATAGTTATGGATTTTTCAAGTTTAGTATTAATGGAAAAAGATAAAGAAACAGGATTTATAAAAAAAGAATTAGGAAGTTTTGAAGTTAGTGAAGGTGGAATTTGTGTTAAAAAGTTTTATGTTTTAGATGAAATAGTATATATGTATTTTGATACTAATAAAAACGTAGAAGAATGGGAATATTCAGCTATATATGATTTATTTAATACTGAATCTTTTATAGAAAAAGGATATGAAATTCAAGAAGATTTAGAAGAATATAATCCTACATATATTATAAAATTTAAATATGAAGATGATTTCCAAGTTATGAAAGAAAAAGTACAAGAATGTATTTATTTAATTGAAGAAGAAATGAATAATGTATGGGAAAATATTAAAGATAAGAAAGAAGAATATATTGATCAAGAATAATTTATAAGGAATAATGCATCGTAAAATAAATAACTAGTCAAAGATTTAGTAGTTTTTTTTTGAACTAGACAAGGAAATAAATACATTTAATACTACTGCTATTAGCTGTATTTGATTACTCAGTATAGTACAAAAAAGACAATAATACTGACTATTTATTTGGAGATGCCTAAATACTAAAGGGAGTGTTTTAAAATCAATGTAATATATAAGTTGATATTAAATGTAAAGTTCATCGACAGAGAAGTTTGCTATTATACTTAATATCAACATTAGTTTAAATATAGTGAATAAAAACATCCCTTTAAATTGTTTTAGAGGAGGGAAAGATTAATGGAAGATTTAAAAAAGAGAGAAGAAATTGATTCTAAGTTTAAATGGAAGGTAGAAAAAGTATATAAAAATATTGATGATTGGGAAAAAGATTTTGAGGACTTAAAGAATGAAGCACCTAATTTAAAGAAGTTTTCTGGCAATTTAACAACTGGCGAGAAGATATTAGAATATCTAAAATTAAATGAAAAGATATCAAGGAAAGCAGAAAAATTATATGTTTATGCACATTTAAAATCAGATGAAGATACTTCAAATTCAACATATCAAAGTTTAATGAGTAAGATTGATATATATATGGCGGAATTTGCTGGATATACTTCGTTCTTTGTTCCAGAAATTTTAAGCTTAGATGATGGGTTTATTGAAAAAGAAATAGAAAAATTAGATGAATTGAAACCCTTTAAATTTTTATTTGATGATATATTAAAAGAAAAACCACATATATTATCAAAAGAAATGGAAGAATTATTAGCATTAGCTTCAGATTGCTTAGATGCTCCATCTGATATTCATAATATTTTAACCAATGCTGATATGAGCTTTGGTAAGATAAAAAATGAAGATGGAAAGGACGTGGAATTAACTGAAGGAAATTATTCATCTTTTATAAGAAGCAAGGATAGAGAAGTTAGAAAAAATGCATTTAAACAATTATTTGGTGAATATAAAAAATTACAAAATACATTAGCTACATCTTTAACATGTTCAATTAAAAATTTTAATTTCAATAGTAAAGTAAGAAAGTATAATTCAGCAATAGAAGCTTCTCTTAACCCTAATAATATTCCAGTAGAAGTATATAAAAATGCAGTGAAGGTTATAGATAATAATTTAGATTCACTTCATAGATATGTTGATGTGAAAAAGAAGCTTTTAGGCTTAGATGAAATTCATATGTATGATCTATATGTTCCAGTTATTGAAACTCCAAAAGAAAAAATAGACTTTAATAAAGGAGTAGAAATTGTATTAGAAGCATTAAAACCTTTAGGAGATGAGTATTTAACTATTTTTAAAAGTGGAATAGAGGATGGTTGGATAGATATATATGAAAATAAGGGAAAAAAAGGTGGAGCATATTCATGGGGGGGATATGATACAATGCCATATGTTCTTTTAAATTATAATAATGAATTAGGTGATGTTTCTACATTAGCACATGAGATGGGTCATTCTATTCATTCTTATTATTCAAGAAAAGAACAATCATATTATTATGCAGGATATACATTATTCTGTGCTGAGGTAGCTTCTACAACTAATGAATCAATATTAATTCATCATTTAATTGAAAAAGAGAAAGATGAAAAGAAAAAACTTTATTTAATTAATCAAGAATTAGAACAAATTAGAACTACAGTATTTAGACAGTTAATGTTTGCAGAGTTTGAATTATATACTCATGAAAGCTTAGAAAAAGGAATGCCTTTAACAGCAGAAGACTATAATAAAGCATGGCATGACTTAAATGTTAAATATTTTGGAGATAAGATTATAATTGATGAAGAAATTGATGTTGAATGGTCAAGAATTCCTCATTTTTATTCAGATTTTTATGTGTATCAATATGCTACAGGATATGCAGCAGCTTCAGCATTTTCAAATTCAATATTAAATGGAGAAGAAGATGCAGTAGCTAAATATAAGATGTTTTTAAAAGCAGGAGGCAGTGACTATCCAATAAATATATTAAAAAATTCGGGTGTAGATATGACAACAGACAAACCTTTAGAAGCAACAATAAAAAGATTTAATGAGTTGTTGGATATGTTAGATAGATAAGATTAAATATGTTATATAAAAATAAATAAACTATGTTTTAAAATATAAATAACTACTTAAAACATAGTAAGTGAATAGAGGACTATCTCAAAGGCATAAAGATGTTTTTGAGGCAGCCTCTTTTTAATATATTATAGTATTGGTTATATTAATTAATGAAAAATTTATTTTATAAATGTTTTAAATTTTTATTAATAGATTAATTATAGATAAGGGGGAGCAAAATAAATGATTGAGTTTAGTAATATATTGTATAAATATTTAATAAATAATGAGTACTTTTATATGAAACAATACTATAGTAACTTTCATAAAAATGAATGCTATATTGCAATAAAAGATATACAAGAATATATATATTGTGTTTTAGTAACAGATGAAAAATATGAAGAAGTAGATGTTTATGAAGCATTTGAATACATAAAGACATTGGGAAAATCTTTTGTATTTAATTTAGTTGTTTTATCAAATGGGGAATATGTAAATAGAAATCAAGAATATGTTAATAAAATAATTATTGATAAAAAAACATATAATACTATTTCATATGATGGTTCTTGTAAGCCATTAGAAGCTATAATTAATCAGTATGCTAAAAGAGATGAAGTTAAAGTAAATAAATATTTAAATAACAAAAGGATCACATTAATTATAATGGGCATAAATATTATACTTTTTCTAGTAACGGCATTTCTATCCAAAAGTATATTTTCTATAGATGTAGATGTATTAATAGATTTTGGGGCAAAATATAATAAACTTATTTATGAAGGAGAAATTTGGAGACTAGTAACATGTGCATTTTTACATGGAGGATTAATTCATATATCAGGCAATATGTATATGTTATATATATTAGGACCACAAGTAGAAAAAATTTATGGTATTAAGAATTATATAAGTATATATTTAATATCAAGTATAACAGGTAGTTTATTGAGTTTTTTACTTAGTCCGTATGTATCAATAGGAGCTTCAGGAGCAATATTTGGATTATTAGGGGCAATTTTAGTTTTTGCAATAAAGGAAAGACATAAAATAGAAAAAAGTTCAATTATAAATTTAATAGGAATAATAGTATTAAATTTAATAATTGGTTTTAGTATTGCTAATGTAGATAATAAAGCACATATTGGAGGATTTTTAGGTGGTATAATATCAGGATACTTAATTTTAAGTTTCAAGAAAAGATTAAATAGATATGTTTAAATTAAGTTTGATTAAAGTACAAAGAATAGATTACAAGTAAAAACATTTGTTAAAACTATATTCATATTAGAATATGAATATAGTTTTAAAATATAGCCTAATTAAGAAGTGAGAAGGAGAGATTTAGTTTGAAAAAAAAGATGACATATGATCAGATAATAACTATATTAGTAGCAATTTATTTAGTATTACATTCAATTGTTAATGTAGTATTTTATGATGGAAATAAAGTTGGAAGAATTGCTTTAATTTTTATAGCTATTATAGCTATGAAAATTATTTTTTCTTTTACATTTATGAAAAGATCTAAAATTATGTATATTTTAGGATTAATCTTTATAATTATGTCTATATATTTAGGAAATGTATTAAATATTTACACATATATAACTTATTATGATAAAATTCTTCACTTGGCTTCGGGAATTATATTAGGGATAGTTGGTTTTGCTATATATATTTATTTTGAATATAAAGAGAAAAATAAATTGAATGCTAAATTTGCAGTAATATTTACATTTATATTTGCAATTGCTATGGCTGGAGCATGGGAGATATGGGAGTTTTTAACAGATCAAATATTTGGTCTAACTTCTCAAAATAATAGTTTACTTGATACAATGACAGATATAATTTGTGGAACAGTTGGAGGGGTACTTATATTACCATTAATTTATATGCATACAAAAGGTAACAAAATAAAATTTTTAGAGGTTGTTATTAAAGAAATCACAGAGTAAAGTTTTGTTAATAAATTATCAATAAAAAAGAGCAAAAACAGATATATTGTTAATATTTTATATAATTAAATAATTTTATGGTAAAAAATATGGAATTAATGTATTATTATAGGTGATTATAAAATTTGGATTTTAATCCAAATAATAGCCTGGAAATCTTACTTATTTTGCATTGTACTAAAGCATAAAAATTAGTTGATATTATGAGTTGATTTTATTTTTAATTTGTTTAATACAAAATACACTAAGAATTTCAAAAAAATATTTTATTATAATATTCAATTTTTTTATAAAATTTAAGGAGATGAATTTAATTATGGAAGCAAAACAATATGTTGACAAAGTGTTAAATAAAATTAATAAGACAAACCCAGGAGAAAAAGAATTTATAGATGCATCTAAGGAAGTGTTAATTTCTTTAGTACCTGTATTTCAAAAACATCCTGAATTTATTAAAGCTTCTTTACTTGAAAGAATAGTTGAGCCAGAAAGACAAATAATATTTAGAGTACCTTGGATGAATGATAATGGTCAGATAGAAGTAAATAGAGGATTTAGAGTTCAATTCAATAATGCAATAGGACCTTATAAAGGTGGATTAAGATTTCACCCATCAGTTAATTTAAGTATAATAAAATTTTTAGGATTTGAACAAATTTTTAAGAATTCTTTAACAGGTTTACCAATAGGCGGAGCAAAAGGTGGAGCTGATTTTGATCCTAAAGGAAAATCAGCTAATGAAATTATGAGATTTTGTCAAAGTTTTATGTCTGAATTATACAAATATATTGGGGGAAATATGGACGTTCCAGCAGGTGATATTGGTGTTGGAGGAAGAGAAATAGGTTATCTTTATGGATATTATAAAAAGTTAAAGTCTTTAAGTGAACAAGGTGTTTTAACAGGAAAAGGATTAACATTTGGGGGAAGTTTAGCTAGAACTGAAGCTACAGGATATGGATTAGTATATTTTTCAGAAGAAATGTTAAATGATAATGGTATGAGTTTAAAAGGAAAAACAGTTGTTGTTTCAGGCTCAGGTAATGTTGCTATATATGCAACACAAAAGGCTCAAGAATTAGGTGCTAAAGTGGTAGCATTAAGTGATTCAAATGGATATATCTATGATGAAAATGGAATTGATATAAATGTAATTAAAGATATAAAAGAAGTTAGAAGAGGAAGAATTAAAGAATATTTAGATTTTGTACCTAATGCTAAGTATCAAGAAGGATGCAATAAAATATGGGAAATAAAATGTGATATAGCTCTTCCATGTGCAACTCAAGGAGAAATTAATAAGCAATCTGCTGAAATATTAGTTGCTAATGGAGTTGAAGTTGTAGCTGAAGGCGCTAATATGCCTTCGACATTAGAAGCGATAGAATTATTTCAAAATAATAATGTATTATTTGGACCAGCTAAAGCGGCTAATGCTGGTGGTGTGGCTTGTTCAGCACTTGAAATGTCACAAAATAGTTTGAGATTATCTTGGACATTTGAAGAAGTAGATGAAAAACTTAAAGAAATAATGAAAAATATTTATCATAATGCTAAAAAATCAGCAGAAGAGTATGGACAACCAGGAAATATATTAATGGGTGCTAATATAGCTGGATTTATGAAAGTAGCAGAAGCTATGATGGCTCAAGGTCTTGTATAATTAAATAAAATAATATAAAAGAATTGACCCTTAAATTTATTTACTTGTGTTTTTAAATTTAAGGGTTTTAAATTAGTCTAGTATTTTTTATGTGCCTAAAACAAAGAATTATTTAAAATAGACATAATTCATAATATTATTAATAAATATTTTAATATAAGGGTAACATAAAAATATAAACTATATGTAAAAGAAAAGTTAAAGAAATTAAGAAAAGCAAAGGTAAATGATTACATAATAAGAAAATTAAATAAATTTAATTTTATCTTAAGAAATATACACTTGATTTTTTAGTTATATTGAAATATATTAAATAAAGATGTAATTAAAATGTGTATATAAAATAATGAATGGAAAATGAGTTCCATTTAGCATTAGGAGTGAATGTAATGGGAAAATACATTTTTACCATAACAGCTGTATTTCAAATATTAGTTTTTACATTAACCGTGTATTATATGGTATTAGGATTTTTCGGACTTGTTAGAAAGAAAGAAAAAAAAGATTATACTCCAAAGAAAAAATTTGCGTTACTAATTGCAGCACACAATGAAGAAGTAGTTATTAGTAAGCTTATAGAGAGTATGTTGAATCTTGATTATCCTAAAGATATGTATGACATTTTTGTAATAGCAGATAATTGTACGGATAATACTGCTAAGATAGCAAGTAAATATAAGGTAAATGTTTGTGAAAGATTTGAAAAAGATAAAAGAGGTAAAGGCTATGCATTAGAATGGATGTTTGCAAATCTATTTAAAATGGAAAAACAGTATGATGCAATAGCTATATTTGATGCTGATAATCTTGTACATAAAAATTTCTTAAAAGAAATAAATTTAAAAATGTGTCAAGGTTATAAAGTTGTACAAGGGTATATTGACAGTAAAAATCCGGATGATTCTTGGATTGCAACTGCTTATTCAATAGCTTTTTGGACTCAAAACAGACTTTTCCAATTAGCAAGAGCAAATGTTGGATTTTCTAATCAAATAGGAGGAACAGGATTTGCTATTGATACTGAAACATTAAAAGAATTAGGTTGGGGAGCTACATGCTTAACAGAGGATTTAGAGTTTACATGTAAACTTGTTCTTAATGGAGCAAAAGTAGGCTGGGCACATGATGCTATTATTTATGATGAAAAGCCTTTAAAATTAGCTCAATCATGGACCCAAAGAAAAAGATGGATGCAAGGTTTTACTGATGTAGCATCAAGATATTTTTTCAAGTTAGTTAAGAAGTCAATTAAAGAAAGAAAATGGTATATTTTTGATTGTGCATTATATGTATTACAACCATTTGTTACTCTAATGTTGGCTTTATCTGCAATTTTAACAGTTGTTCAAGTTGATTCTTCAGCTGGAAGGGACATATTTATTTTAAGTTATCTATTGAGTGATATTGGATGGAAGGTTTTTGCTTTGATTCAATTTATTATTACGCCTGTAGTATTAGCTTTAGAAGAAAAAGTATCAAAGGCATTTTTAACCATGACTGTTATATATTCAACTAATGTATTTGTTATTCCGTATCTTTTAGAGGGTGTAGAAAACTATTTTGTTTCTTTAGGAATAACAATAGGATTTAATTTAGCGTTTCTATTTTTAGTTCTAATTTTATTAGGTAAAAAGAATTTAGTACTATTTTTTAGATTTTTATTATATGGAATATATACAATAACATGGATACCAATTACGATACAAGGAATAATAAATAAGAATAATAAAGAGTGGAGCCATACTAAACACGTTAGAAGTATTGAAATATATGATGTATAGTTTCGCTATTAATAAATAAAAATATAATATTAAGAGAGTGCTTATTAGAAAGTAATTTAAAACTTTATGTTTTGTTTCTTATAAAATAAAGCACTCTTATTTTATATTTATACAATAAATAAGGAATATTCAAAAAAATAATAGACCAGTATACTCATCTATTTTGAGTCATACTGAATCAGCAAATTTAGCTAATAGCTCGCTATTAACTGAAGTTGCTTCTTTGTCTGACACAAAATATACAGTACCTCTTTGGTCTATTATTTTATTTCATGTCCTTAAAGTGTATATTTTAAGATAAAATATTAATGTTAACTTTGACATTAGCTATGAAATAAAGTATATTTTTATAGTGAACCAGTACATAAGTTCGCTTATGTAGTGATTATAATAAAATTATTTGAAAATAATCTTATGTTTTAAGTGATTATTTATATATATGTTCTAATTAAGTTAATACATTTATAATTTTTTAATTAATCTTTATAGGAAATTATATCTTTAATTAACAATATCGAGTTAGAATAATATATATCATAAATTTTCTATATATGTTCCTGACTAAATTTATGAATCGTAATAGTTATAAATATTTTAAGATTTATATTAATGAACAAACTTTATTGGAACTTATATATATTAAAATCTAGATAAAAATAAAGGATTTTTAAATAATTGTAGCTAAATAAGAAAATATGAGTTAATAAATTGATTTATTTATATGTGTGATTTAAAAGAATATTTATGATAAATAAATATTGGTTATTACTATATTCAATTTATTAGTATATTTTTAGGAGGACCTTATGGAATTAAAAAACAGTAATTATGATGTAACAGATTTAACATCTTTAGAAAAATTAGAGCCAGTAAGAATTAGACCAGGTATGTATATAGGTTCTACAGGGATGAAAGGATTACATCATTGTATATGGGAAATAATAGATAACTCTATAGATGAAATTAGTAATGGTTATGGGGATAAAATAACTATAACTTTAAATGAAGATAAGAGTGTTACAATTCTTGATAATGGAAGAGGTATACCTACAGGAGTTCATCCTATAAAGAAAAAAACAGGAGTTGAAATGGTATTTACAGAATTACACACAGGTGGTAAGTTTGATAATAAAAATTATAAAACTTCTGGTGGACTTCATGGTGTTGGAGCAGCAGTTGTAAATGCATTATCTAAATGGCTTGAAGTAGAAGTATATCAAAATGGTAATATATATAGGCAAAGATTTGAATATGCTTTTGATAAAGAATTAAAAAGGAATATGCCAGGAACTCCTGTATCTAAGTTACAAATAATCGGAAAGACAAAAGGAAGTGGGACTAAAGTTACATTTAGACCAGATAATGAAATATTTTCAACTGTAGATTTTAAATTTGATATTATAGACAGCAGATTACAAGAATTGGCTTTCCAAAATAAAGGTATAAGATTAGAGCTTATAGATAGAAGAAAGTCTGAAGAGATTAAAAAAGAATACTATTCGGAAAATGGGCTTTTAGATTTTATAAATTATTTAAATGAAAGTAAAACTGTAATTCATGACACTCCTATAATTTTTGATGGAGATAGAACAATAAATAATATACAAATACATGGAGAAGTATGTATTCAATTTACAGATTCGTCTACAGAATAT
Organism: Clostridium sp. CTA-5; assembly: GCF_054768135.1. NCBI lineage: Bacteria > Bacillati > Bacillota > Clostridia > Eubacteriales > Clostridiaceae > Clostridium > Clostridium sp. CTA-5. The sequence goes on from NZ_BAAAAT010000003.1 coordinate 319,810, forward strand.
ATAGCAAGTTATGTAAATAATATACCTACTACTGAAGCAGGAACACATGAAACAGGTTTTAAAACAGGTATGACAAGAGCTTTTAAAGAAGGTGCTAGAAAGCTTAACTTGATTAAAGAAAAGGATAAAGAGTTTGAAGGTAATGATTTAAGAGAAGGGATTACAGCAATACTTAGAATCAAAATAACTAATCCTATCTTTGAAGGGCAGACTAAAACTAAGCTTGGTAATAATGAAGCATATACTATGATGAATGATTTGGTTTATACTAAATTTTCGGAATGGATTGAGGATAATAAGGAATTAGCAACAATATTAATTAATAATGCTTTAGAGTCAGCTAAAAGAAGAGATAAAATAAAAAAAATAAATGATGCAGAAAAGAAAAAAGTTGGAATAGGAACTTCACCATTAGCTGGAAAAGTTGCAGTGTGTACGTTGAAAGACAAAGAAGTAAACGAGTTTATAGTAGTTGAGGGAGATTCAGCAGGTGGATCTGCAAAACAAGCAAGAGATAGAAGATTTCAAACTATCATGCCTTCTAAAGGTAAAATAATGAATACTGAGAAACAAAAATTAGAAAATGTATTAGCATCAGAAGAACTAAAAATATTTAATACAGCTATTGGTACTGGAATATTAGATAATTATAAACAAGAAGATATGAAATACGATAAAATAATAATAATGAGTGATGCTGATGTAGATGGATATCATATAAGGACTTTATGGATGACGTATATTTATAGATATATGAGGCCTTTAATCGCAAATGGTCATCTTTATTTAGCACAACCACCTTTATATAAGGTTTATAAAGTAAACAAAGGCGTTGAAACAGTAAAATATGCTTATAGTGATGATGATTTAGAAGATGCTAAGAAAGATATAGGAAAGGGTGCTTTAATACAAAGATACAAAGGTCTTGGAGAAATGAATCCTGATCAATTATGGGAGACTACTTTAAATCCTGAAACTAGAACACTTATGCAAGTTACAATAGATGATGCAGCGAAAGCAGAAAAGATGATATCTCTTTTGATGGGAGACATAGTAGAACCTCGAAAAAACTATATGTACAAATATGGAGAATTTAACTAATAAATAATATTGAATATATTTAAAATGATTTTGATATTTACTATAAAGCTCATGGACATAGGAATGTGCTTTAATAACTCTAAAAATAAAGATTAGTCGAATTAATGCATGCTTCCAATTAGAGGTTGTACGCTGTGAAAGTTGTAAGAACCAAATATGAAATTTGGATTCTCATTTTTGACAAGCAAATAGTTGTACAAATCTTAATTAGGAGATTATAAACAGTAAATTCCAATACCAGTTTGCTTTTATATCAAATATTAATATTTACTTGAAATATAGGTGTACAATTAAGTAAAAAGCTCATTTTATGAGCTTTTTTGAAAATATATAAGTTTCAATAAAGTTTGTTAAGTAATATAAATCTTATATATAGTTACAAATCTTATGATTAAACTACTATAGTACGGAATTTATATAGAGAATTTTTGATATATATGATTCTAACTGTATATTGTTAATAAGAGATATTAGTTTGCTATAAAAATTAGATACAAAATTATAAATGTATTGACTTGATTAGAACATATATATATTAAGATAAATTTTGAAGAAATTTTTAATAATCATTTTAATAAGAAATTTTATTTAAAGTTAAAAATTACTTTATGGTTATTAATTGTTAAACTAAGAATGGAGAAAAATTATGGCAAAGAAGATTAAAACTATCCCTAAGGATAATAATATAATTAGAATTCCTTTAGAAGAAGCAATGCCGGAAAATTATTTACCTTATGCAATAGAAGTGGCAAAAGATAGAGCACTTCCTGACGTTAGAGATGGATTAAAGCCGGTTCATAGAAGAATACTTTATGGGGCATATCTTTTAAAGGCTTTTCCAGATAGACCATACTATAAATCAGCAAGAATAGTAGGAGATATTTTAGGTAAATTTCATCCGCATGGAGATACATCGGTATATGATGCAATGACAATTTTAGCACAAGATTTTTCAACGAGAATACCTTTAATAGATGGGCATGGTAACTGGGGATCTATAGATGGAGACAGTGCAGCAGCAATGCGTTACACAGAAGCCAGACTTGCTTCTATTTCCATGGAAATGATAAGAGATATAGATAAGGATACTGTAGAGATGATTCCTAACTATTCGGATAGTGAAGTTGAACCTAAGGTATTGCCTAGTAGGTACCCAAATCTTTTAGTAAATGGAGCGTTCGGTATAGCAGTAGGGCTTGCAACTAATATCCCACCTCATAATTTAGAAGAAGTAACTAATGGTGTACTGGCTTATATAGATAATAATGAAATTTCAACTAAAGAGCTTATGGATTATATAAAAGGACCCGATTTACCTACTGGAGGAATCTTAATAGGAAAGAATTCACTTGAATCAGCTTATGAAACAGGAACGGGAAAGGTTGCATATAGAGCTAAAACATCAATTGAAACATTAGAAAATGGAAGATTGGGAATAGTAATAAGTGAGTTCCCATACAAAAGAAATAAAGCAAAGATACTTCAAACAATTTCAGAAATGACAGGAGATAAAAGGCATTCTAAAGCATTAGAGTTAATATCAGATATTAGAGATGAATCTGATAGAAACGGAATAAGAGCTGTTATTGAGTTTAAAAAGACTGCAAATGAAGAAAATGTGGATAAAGTATTAAAATATTTATTTAAAAAAACAGATTTACAATGTAATATAAATTTCAATATGGTAGCATTAGCAGATGGAAAGCCTGAAACAATGAGTTTAAAGGCAATGATTACTTATTATGTAAATCATCAAAAAGAGATAGTAACTAGAAGAAGTAAAAAAGAACTTGAAATAGCTAAAAAAAGACATCATATAGTTGAAGGTTTTATAAAAGCTATTGATGTATTAGATGAAGTTATTGTAACAATTAGAAACTCTAAATCTAAAAAGGATGCATCTATTAATTTAATAAATAAATTTGAATTCACAGAAGAACAAGCTCAAGCTATTTTGGAATTAATGTTATATAGATTAACTGGACTTGAAATAAAAGTTTTTGAAAAAGAATATAAAGAGCTTCAAAAGATAATAAAAAGATTAGAAAAAATATTATCAGATGAAAAAGAATTATTAAAAGTAATAAAATCTGAATTGAAAGAAATAAGTGATAAATATAGTGATGAAAGAAGAACTGCTATTGTAGAAGATGATAGTAAAAGTAAAATTGACCTTAATGAATTAATAGTAGTAGAAGAAGTTATGATAACTTTATCCAAAGATGGGTTTATTAAAAGAATACCTCTTAAGAATTATAATAGATCTAATTTTAATCCAGATGATATAGATTATAGAGAAGGAGATTCATTAGAACATCTTATAAGTTCTAATACAAGAGATAATTTACTTATATTCACTAATAAAGGATTTATGTATCAAGTTAAAAGTATAAATATACCTGAATTAAAGTGGAAAGAAAAAGGCGAAAGATTAGATGAAATAATAAAATCTTTAGATTTAGAAGATGAAAAAATAATTAATGTAGCATCAGTAGATAATTTTAATCCTAATAAATTATTTAGATTCATAACTAAAAACGGTGGAATAAAGGAAACTTCATTAGATAAATTTGAAACATCATATGCAAAATTACAAGCTTTAAAATTGCGTGATGGAGATGAATTATTAAATGTTAAGATTAAAGACTTTGAAGAAGAAAATCAATATTTAAGAGTTAAAAGTAAATTAGGATTGGATTTTGTTGTGGAAATACCAGAACTTGAAAATGTTCCAAGAAATATTCTTGCAATACAATTGTTCAATCTTTCATCTGATGATGAAATAATTGAGATAGAAGATCGTAAAGAAGATGAATATTTTGAGTTTAATATTGGAGTTACAGAGAAAAATACATTTAAGTCATATAAGAAAATTAAAGAAGATGCATTAAAAACTAGAACTAATTCTTTAAAATATTTAGCTTTATTTACTAACAAGGGAAATATGTATAAAATTCCAGTATTTTTAATGAAAAATATAATGGAAAATGAATTGAAGGTAGAATTATATACTGGAGAGATGGAAAAAGGAGAAAAGGTTGTTAAGATATGTACACTATCTTCTTATGATGATAAATTAGCAGTATATTCATTTAGTAAAAAGGGATTAGTTAAGAAAACATTACTTCAAGAATTTGAAGGTGATATAAATAAACAATGTTATTATAAATTAAAAAGCGAAGATGATGAGGTAGTATCGGTAGATATTGATAGAGTTACATTGGGTCATTTGCTTATAATAACTAAAAAGGGTATGGCTATCAGATTCCCAGTTGAGAATGTTAATACAATGGGAAAAATAGCATCTGGAGTTACTGGGATTAGTTTAAGAGATGAAGATGAAGTTATATTTGGAGCATATATTTCTAAATATTTAGAAGGTGAAGGTAATACGGTTATAATATCTCCAAAAACTCAAGAAATTTTACTTACTTCAAAAGATAAGCAAAAGTTAACATTAAAAGTTGATGAAGTTAAACTGCAAAATAGAGCAGGTAGAGGTACTAATGTAATGTTAATGGTTGATGATGAAATTAAAGATATATTAATAGTATAATAATAAGATACATTTTGATTTAGGCACAGTCAAAAAATAACAAGTTCATGTGCCTTATTAAATACTTTTATGTATCTAGTTGATGAGTTATAATTAAAAAAGTAAAGGATGTTTTGAGTTTTTTAAACATCCTTTTTTATTAAGGTATTTAGGAGGGAATTTGAATGAAAAAATCATGTGTATTATTAGCAGAAGGTTTTGAAGAAGTGGAAGCTTTAACAATAAGTGATATTATAAGAAGAACAGGAATGGTTTGTGATTTAGTATCTATGGACAAAGAACTAGTAAAATCTTCTCATGGAGTAGTTATAAAAGCTGATAAAATATTTCATGAAAATTTAGAATATGATTTAGTTGTACTTCCAGGAGGAATGCCAGGGGCAACTAATTTAAGGGATGATTCTAGAGTAATAGAATTTATTAATAGATATAATGGTAGTGAAAAATTGATAGGGGCTATATGTGCAGCTCCAATAGTATTAGGTAAGGCAGGAATAACGGTAGGAAAAAATGTAACATCTTATCCAGGTTTTGAAGATGAGTTGGGTAATTGTACTTATTTAGAAGATGAGGTTGTTGTTGATGGTAATATAATAACCAGTAGAGGGCCAGCAACAGCTATGGCATTTGCTTACAAGTTAATAGAAAAATTAGGTTATGAGAAAGTTGATGAATTAGCTAACTCTATGCTGTATAAGTAGTAAAGAATTTTCTTAAATAATCCACAGTTTTATTCCTATTTTGTTAAAATATTCAGGAAAATTGTGGATTATTTGTTATTTAAATGTATAAATAGAGGGAGAAAATTTAAATATTTATTTATAAAGCTATGTTTTAAGTGTATGTTGATATTATAGATGGAGATCATGGACAAAGGAATGTACACTATTTTGAAAAATATTCATTTATAATAAAGATTAATATTATTTTAATGTGTATTATAAAAATTATTATGTATTACAAGAAGTGAATTTTAATTAAAGATTTGGAGGGAACATGCTAGAAAAGTGGTTTGTAAAAAATAAAAAAGCAGATTTTAAAAAAATCTCTATAAAATATGGTATAAGTGAATTAATAAGTAGATTAATTATAAATAGAGATATTACAGAAGATAATATGATAAAAAATTATATAAATCCTACTGTTGAAAACCTTTATGATGCAAGTGAGATGAAGGATATAGAAAAGGCTGTTAATATATTAAAGAATAAAATAAAATCACAAGTTAAAATAAGGATAGTTGGAGATTATGATGTTGATGGAGTGATTAGCGTATATATATTATATACTTCATTAAAAAAATGTGGAGCAAATGTAGATTATGAAATTCCAGATAGGATAAAGGATGGATATGGAATAAATAAAGATATAATTCTTAAAGCAAATGAAGATGGTGTAGATACATTATTAACATGTGATAATGGCATTTCAGCAATTGATCAAATAAAGTATGCTAAACAATTAGGAATGACAGTAATAGTAACTGACCATCATGATATACCATTTGTTGAAGGGGAAAATGGGACGAGAACTTTTATATCTTCTGAGGCAGATGCTATAGTTAATCCTAAACAAATGGAGTGTAAATATAAATTTGATAAGATATGTGGCGCAGGTGTAGCATTTAAATTAATTCAATTTTTATTTAATGAAATGGATATTAAAAAAGAAGAAAGTTTTAAATTAATAGAATTTGTTGCTATAGCTACTGTTTGTGATGTTGTAGATCTTATTGATGAAAATAGAATATTTGTTAAAAATGGTTTGGATATGATAAATAAAACAACAAACTTAGGATTAAAAGCGTTGATAAATGCAACAAATATGTCTGATAAAGAAATATCTACATATCATTTAGGATTTGTTATAGGACCATGTATAAATGCCTCTGGAAGATTAGATTCTGCTAAAAGAGGGCTAAAATTATTATTATCAGAAGATGAAAATGAAGCAAGAATATTAGCAGATGAATTGGTAGAATTAAATAATGAAAGAAAAGATATGACTCTTGAAGGCGTAGAGAGGGCTATAGATATTGTAGAGAATACTAATATTAAAAAAGATAAAGTTTTTTTAATATATATACCAGAAGTTCATGAAAGTTTAGCAGGAATAATAGCTGGAAGGATAAGAGAAAAATATAATGTTCCAACAATAATACTTACAAAAGCGGAAAATGGAATCAAAGGTTCAGGAAGATCAATTGAAGAATACAATATGTTTGAAGAATTAATGAAATGTAAGGATTTGTTAGATAAATTTGGAGGACATCCTATGGCAGCAGGATTGTCTTTAAAAGAAGAAAATATAGATAAATTTAGAGAAGAACTTAATAAAAATACTATTCTTACAGAAGAAGAACTTATTCCTAAAGTTACAATAGATTTACCATTAAATTTAGATTATATTAATTATGACATGATAAATGATTTAGAAGTTTTGGAACCATTTGGAAAAGGTAATTCTAAACCTTTATTTGGTGCAAGGAATATATGTGTGACGAAAGCTATGGTTCTTGGTAAAAACAATAATGTATTAAAGCTTAAGCTTAAAACGGAGTTAGGAAAGATTATTGATGGAATCTATTTTGGCGATATTAATGAATTTGAGAATACAATAATAAATAAGTACGGGAATGAAGAATTACAGAAATTATATGATGGTCAATATAATAGTGTTAATATAGATTTTATATTTTATCCAAGTATAAATGAATATAATGGTGTTAGTAATATTCAGCTTATAATACAAAATTATAGATAATTATTTTCATATTAGAGTATGTTGTTAATTTAAAATAGGGTGTTTACAAAATTATTATATTTTGTAAACACCCTTTAAGATTCTAATCGCCTATTACTTGGCAAACATTTTCAATAAGTGATTCAGTATAATTCTCATATAAGAAATCTACATAACTTCCGCTAGTGTTACATTGATTTGCTTGGAAAATTTGATATTGAATGTTATTAACTTTGCTATTAATTAAATCTAACTTTCCTAAGATTTCCTTTAATTTAGCTCTTTCATCCATTAAAATCACTCCTTTTATTACCAAATTCTATTTTTAACAGCTTCCTTTTTAAGTTCTTGTCTAAAATCAGGATGAGCTATAGCTATTAAGCTATCAACTCTTTCTCTAATACTTTTACCACGAAGATTGGCTACACCATATTCTGTAACAACATATTGAACATCATTTCTAGAATATGTAATTGCTGCACCCATATAATGACTTGCAGTTATACTAGAAATAGTATCATTTTTAGCGGTAGAGTATAATGCGATTATAGATTTTCCGCCTTCACTCATTTGAGCACCTACACCAGTATCAGTTTGTCCACCTGTTCCGCTATATTGTTTAAAACCTAAACTTTCAGATGCACATTGTCCAGTTAAATCTATAGAAAGTGATGTGTTTATAGAAACCATCTTTTTATTTTTAGCTAATACATAAGGATTGTTTACATAAGAACATCTTTTCATTTCTATACAAGGATTATCATCTAAGAAATCATATAATCTTTTAGATCCAAATGCGAAAGCACCGACAATTTTATTTCTATGAAGTGTCTTTTTTGTATTATTTACTACTCCAGCTTCAAATAAATCAACTACACCTTCAGTAATCATTTCAGTATGGATTCCTAAATCTTTTTTAGTTAATAAAGATTTAGCAACAGCGTTAGGAATACCACCAATTCCAAGTTGAATAGTAGAACCGTCTTCTACTAAATCAGCAATATATTGACCTATTATAAAATCTTTTTCAGTAGGCTGTTTAGCTACTAATTCAGGAACTTTTTCTTTACTTTCATAAACATAATCAACTTCGCTTATATGAATACAAGTATCTCCTAAAACTCTAGGTAGATTTTCGTTTATTTCTAAAATTACGATATCAGCGTTTTCTAAAGAATCTCTTTCGTATACTAATGAAAGTGATAATGAGAAGAAACCATGCTCGTCCATTGGAGTAGCAGCACCTACGAAGATATTAGGTTTTTTATAGCTTAATCTGTTAATAGCAGAATATCTAAGGTGTGTTGGTATATATGAAACTAATCCTGTTGGATGAGCCTTTCTAGCAGGTCCAGCAAAGAAAGTACTCTCATTTACAAAGTGTCCAGCCATACTTGGATCAGTGTGATATTTATAATCTAAAGCACTAAGCATACTAACAACTGATACGTTTTCTACTTTATCTCTTATCTCATGAAGTCTTGACATAAATAGTGTAGCTTCACAAGGTCCTAATGAAGTAACAATTTCATCATTTGATTTAACAAGTGATAATGCAGTATCTACTGTGATAGTTTTGTTTTTTAATTGTTCTAAATAATTCATAAAAATATCCCCCTAGTCAAATAAAATGTTATTTTCTTAACAATAATAATTATAAAAACGATTACTTTAGATACAAAGTAATTCTTAATTTCATTTAAGTCTTCTTGCAGTTAAATGTTATATTATAAAATTCAAGAATAACTCATTTTCTGCTTTGGTTTAATTTAGTTTACTTGTAAACACCTAAATTAAGCTGTTTAATGGTTTATGTAACTAAAAAAATTACTATTAAAATAGAGAATTTATTAGATTAAACTAATTTGTAAAATATTATTTATCTCTATAGTTATAATATACTACATTGTTAAATAAAAAACAATACTATTTTCAGAATTTATTAAATATTTAGAAGTATATAATTTTTCAATTAAAAATAGAGGATAGTTTAAAACTATCCTCTAAAATATTTAGATGTTTATTTATGGTTAAAGATTTTTTTCATATTGTTGAACCATTCTTTTAACCATTTCACCGCCAACGCTTCCGCATTGTTTTGAACTTAAATCTCCATTATATTCTTTAAATGGTACGCCCATTTCATTAGCAACTTCATTTTTGAATTTTGCTAATCCGCTTTTTGCTTCAGGAACCAAATTTTGATTACTGTAATTACTCATGTTTTTCACCTCCTTTATTTTGTATATATAGCTTGTGTAAAAAAACAATAATTATATTATATAAATGGAGGAAAAAGAGGAGTGCATTAACAGGTTTTGACTAAGAGAAATAAATAATGTATTCTAAATTTATGTTAGTTTAGAATACATTATTTATATAAAGTATGAAAATATATATATTTGAGTACTATACTTAAATATATATATTTATATTAGTAATTTATATTTTTTATAAATTTATTAAACATATATGTTGCAAATTTATATGTGCACCAAAAGACTATATAGTTCTTTAATTTATCGAATAATTCTTATTGCAACATATAGAATAAATTTTTATATAAAGTCAATATCCGTATTAAAACTATTCAGTTAGTAAGTATATATTAAAAAATAATGCTGTGTTTTAAGTTGTAGAAACAATATAATGAAAGGATGAGTTATTTTTGTATAAATATAAAATAATAATGACAGGTGGAGGAACAGCAGGTCATGTAACACCAAATTTGGCATTGGTACCGTCATTAAAGGAAAAAGGTTTTGAAATAAAATATATTGGTAGCAAAGATGGAATAGAAAAAGAAATAATTGGGAAAAGTGGTATTCCGTATTTTGATATATCTTCAGGTAAGTTAAGAAGATATTTTGATATAAAGAACTTTTCGGATCCATTTAAAGTTTTAAAAGGAGTAATAGATGCAAAACGTATTTTGAAGAAAGAAAAACCAGATGTTATTTTCTCTAAAGGAGGATTTGTAGCAGTTCCAGTAGTTATTGCAGCATATTTTAAAAATATACCAGTAGTAGCTCATGAGTCAGATATTACACCAGGACTTGCCAATAAATTATCTGCACCTTTTTGCACTAAGTTATGTGTTACTTTTAGAGAAAGTTTAAAATTTGTAAAAGAAGATAAAGGGGTATTAACTGGTAGCCCGATAAGAAAAGAAATTTTAAATGGAGATAAAAATAAAGGGAAAGAACTTTGTGATTTTAAAGATGAAAAAGAAATTTTATTAATAATGGGTGGTAGTTTAGGTTCTAAAGTAATAAATAGAGAAATTAGAAAAAATTTAGACTTGTTATTAAAAGAATTTAATATAATTCATATTTGTGGAAAAGAGAATTTGGATACTAATCTTTTAAATAAAAAGGGTTATAAACAATTTGAGTATGTTACAGAAGAATTACCTCATTTAATGAAAGCTTCAGATTATATAATATCAAGAGCAGGTGCAAATTCTATTTTTGAATTTTTAGAGTTAAAAAAACCAACACTATTAATACCACTTTCTAAAAAAGCAAGTAGAGGAGATCAAATCTTAAATGCTAACTCATTTAAGAATGAAGGGTATTCACTTGTATTAGAAGAAGAAGAATTACAAAAAGATGTTTTATATAAAAAAATTCTTGAACTTAAATCTAAAAAAAATGAACTTATTAAAGCAATGAATAAAGGAGATGCTAGAAATAGCATAGATTGTATAATAAATGTTATATTAGAAAGCATAAAAAAATAATTATATATTAATTTTTTGTATAATATTAAGGAATTTCAATGGATAATATATATAATTGTCTAAGTTTAAGCAATGAAACCTTGCAAAAAAAAATATGTGATATATAATAAAGTATGTAAGTCTATTTAATTTTCATTAGAGAGTTAATTATTTAACGAAAGGTGAGGTGCTATTTTTATGAAAAAGGTGTCAATCATTTATTGGAGTTGTGGTGGGAATATAGAGATTCTTGCTAATATGATGGCAGATAGCGCTGAAAAATTAGGAGCAGAAGTAACTCTAAAACATGTTACAGATGCAACAATTGAAGACGTCTTAGAAGCAGACTCTGTGGCGTTTGGAAGTCCTGCTATGGATGAAAATAATATAGAACAGCAAGAAATGCAACCATTTCTTGAAAAACTAAAAGATTTACCTATTAAAAATAAAAATTGTGTTTTATTTGGAACTCATGGATGGATTGAGGATACGTTTATGAAATTGTGGGCGCATACAATGAAATCATATGGGCTTAATTTGATTGGAGAATTAATTGTAAAAGAATCACCAACAAAGGAACAATTAAAACAAGCTGAATTTTTAGGGGAAAAACTTGCTAAATAATATTGTTTATGAGGTAGTCAATTAAGACTTACTTTTATAATATATTTAAATTTAATATAATATATTTAAATTTAATTTTAAAATTTAACTTTTAAATAATAGAAAGAAGGGTCATGCGATGAGAAAAATGAAAACTATGGATGGTAATACTGCAGCAGCTCATATATCTTATGCATTTACTGAAGTTACTGCAATATACCCAATCACTCCATCATCACCAATGGCAGAACATGTTGATGAATGGGTTGCACAAGGAAGAAAGAATATATTTGGACAACCAGTAAGAGTTATGGAAATGCAATCAGAGGCTGGTGCAGCTGGTGCAGTTCATGGATCATTACAATCAGGAGCTTTAACAACTACTTATACAGCTTCTCAAGGTTTATTATTAATGATACCAAACATGTACAAAATTGCTGGTGAAATGTTACCTGGAGTATTCCATGTATCAGCAAGAGCTTTAGCTACTTCATCATTAAATATCTTTGGAGATCACCAAGATGTTATGGCAGCAAGACAAACTGGTTTTGCAATGCTTGCTGAAGGATCAGTTCAAGAAGTTATGGATTTAGCAGCAGTTGCACATTTAACAGCTATTAAATCAAGAATTCCATTCTGTAATTTCTTTGATGGTTTCAGAACTTCTCATGAAATACAAAAAATTGAAGTTCTTGAATATGACGAGCTAGCTAAATTAGTAGACTGGAATTCAGTTGAAGCTTTCAGAGCTAGAGCATTAAATCCAGATCGTCCTGTAACTAGAGGTACTGCTCAAAATGCAGATATCTATTTCCAAGAAAGAGAATCTGTAAATAAATTCTACGATTCACTTCCAGATGTAGTTGAAGGATACATGGCTGAAATCACTAAATTAACTGGCAGAGAATATCACTGTTTCGATTACTATGGTGCACCAGATGCAGACAGAGTAATAGTAGCAATGGGTTCAGCAACTGATGTATGTGAAGAAACTATAGATTACTTAAATGCTAACGGACAAAAAGTTGGTGTTGTTAAGGTAAGATTATTTAGACCATTCTCAAATGAAAAATTATTAGCAGCTATTCCAAAAACAGCTAAGAAAATCGCTGTTTTAGATAGAACTAAAGAACCAGGTTCTGCTGGAGAACCACTATACTTAGATGTTAGAAATGCTTTCTTTGGACAAGCTGATGCACCATTAGTTATCGGTGGAAGATTCGGTTTAGGATCAAAAGATCCAAATCCAGGACACATTGCGGCAGTTTATGAAAACTTAGCAAAAGAAGAACCAAAGAACGGATTTACTATAGGTATAGTTGATGACGTTACTAACACTTCATTAGAAGTTCATGAAGATATAGATGCTACTCCAGAAGGAACTACAGCTTGTAAGTTCTGGGGATTAGGATCAGACGGTACTGTTGGAGCTAACAAGAGTGCTATCAAAATCATTGGAGACCATACAGACATGTATGCTCAAGGATACTTCTTCTATGATTCAAAGAAATCAGGTGGAATCACAGTATCTCACTTAAGATTTGGTAAGAAAGCAATAAAATCACCATACTTAATCAACAAAGCTGATTTTGTTTCTTGTTCTAACCAATCATACATCCACAAATACAATGTACTTGATGGATTAAAGCCAGGTTCTACTTTCTTATTAAATACTATCTGGACTCCAGAAGATTTAGAAGAAAAATTACCTGCATCATATAAGAGATTTATAGCTAACAACAACATTAAGTTCTATACTTTAAATGCTGTAGCTATCGCTCAAGAAATTGGTCTTGGTGGAAGAATCAACATGATAATGCAATCAGCTTTCTTTAAGTTAGCTAGAATTATCCCTGTTGAAGATGCAATTAAATACTTAAAAGATGCTGTTGTAACTTCTTACGGTAAGAAGGGTGAAAAAGTTGTTAACATGAACAACGCAGCTATCGATAAGGGTGTTGAAGCAATCGTTGAAATCAAAATACCAGAAGCTTGGAAAACAGCTGTAGATGAAGAAACAGCTGATACTAAGAAAAAATCAGATTTCGTTAAGAATATAGTTATTCCAATGAACAGACAAGAAGGAGATGCTCTTCCAGTTTCAACATTTGTAGGAATGGAAGATGGTACATTTGAAGCAGGTACAGCAGCTTTCGAAAAGAGAGGAATCGCTGTAAATGTTCCTGAATGGGATTCAGAAAAATGTATCCAATGTAACCAATGTTCATATGTTTGTCCACATGCTTCAATCAGACCAGTTCTTTTAACTGAAGCTGAAAAGAATGCTGCACCAGATTCATTAACAGCAGTAGCTGCTAAGGGATTAAAGACAGAAGCACCATTATTCTACAACATGGCAGTTGCACCTTTAGACTGTTCAGGATGTGGAAACTGTGCTCAAATATGTCCAGCACCAGGAAAAGCATTAGTTATGAAACCACAAGAAAGTCAACATGACAAGATAGAAGCTTGGGATTATGCAATGGATGTAGTAGCACCAAAAGCTAATCCAATGAACAAGAATACAGTTAAGGGTAGCCAATTTGAGCAACCATTACTTGAATTCTCAGGAGCTTGTGCAGGTTGTGGAGAAACTCCATATGCTAAGCTTATAACTCAATTATTTGGAGATAGAATGATGATTGCAAACGCAACTGGATGTTCATCAATCTGGGGTGGATCTGCACCTTCAACTCCATACACAACTAACCATAATGGACATGGTCCAGCTTGGGCTAACTCATTATTCGAAGACAATGCTGAATTCGGATTAGGTATGCATCTAGGAGTTAAAGCAATAAGACAAAGAATTGCTGAAAATGCTGAAAAAGCAATAGCTGAAGGAATCGAAGAAGAAGCTAAAGTTGCTCTTCAAGAATGGTTAGATAATGCTCAAGAAGGAAACGGAACTAGAGAAAGAGCTGATAAAGTAGTTGCTGCTTTAGAAAAATCTAATCATGAATTAGCTAAAGTAATCTTAAAAGATAAAGAATACTTAGTTAAGAGATCACAATGGATCTTTGGAGGAGATGGATGGGCTTACGACATCGGATACGGTGGAGTTGACCATGTATTAGCTAGTGGAGAAGATGTAAATATATTTGTATTTGATACAGAAGTTTACTCAAATACTGGAGGTCAATCATCTAAATCTACACCAACTGCTGCAATAGCTAAATTTGCTGCAAGTGGTAAGAGAACTAAGAAGAAAGATCTTGGTATGATGGCTATGACTTACGGTTATGTATATGTAGCACAAATTAATATGGGAGCTGATAAGAATCAAGCACTTAAAGCTATTGCAGAAGCAGAAGCTTATAAGGGACCATCATTAATCATAGGTTATGCTCCATGTATCAACCATGGTATAAGAATTGGTATGGGTAACAGCCAATTAGAAGCTAAGAGAGCTACTGATTGTGGATACTGGTCAATGTACAGATTTAATCCAGAATTAAAGGGAACTAAGAATCCATTTGTATTAGATTCTAAGGAACCAACTGCTGACTTTAAAGAATTCTTAATGGGAGAAGTAAGATATGCTTCACTTGCTAAAGCATTCCCAGAAGCTGCAGATGCTTTATTTGAAAAGACTTATAAAGATGCTATGGACAGATTAGAAGGATACAAAAAATTAGCTAGTCAAGAATAGTATTCTTAATAATTTAGATTTAAAGGGATGATCATTTTTGATCATCTCTTTTTTTAATACATGAAAATATAAAATTTGTTTGAGTAAAAATATTGATAAAATCTAATGCTATAGATTTATAATCTGATTGTCCATTGTCCATTGTCCATTGTCCATTGTCCATTGTCCATTGTCCATTGTCCATTGTCCATTGTCCATTGTCCATTGTCCATTGAAGTACAATGTATCTATTTTGTTTTGCACAAGAAAGTATATTTAAATTAGGATGGAACTCTTTTATGTGCATAAAAAATAGAGATAAGTATAAAAATAATATAAAGAGATTTATTTGATGAATTTTCATATTAATGAAAAATTTTTATTTTAAGGGTTTTAATTTTTTCTATTTAAGGGTAGAATTATTATGGAGATTAAGCAATATAATTTAGACAGGTGTTATACATAAGCAAATACAGTTGTCTATGTATTTTAAAAGGAGGAATAAATTTAATTATGGATAAAGATTTAGAAAAATGTGGATGTGGATGCGAAGAAAATAATGGATGTGGCTGTGGAGATCATGGACACGATCACGAACATGGATGCGGTTGTGGAGGACACGATCATGACCATGAATGCGGATGTGGATGCGGAGATGAAGAAGCTTTTGTTGTAGATTTAGAAGACGATAATGGAAATATAATTTCATGTCCTATAATTGATGCATTTGAATTTGAAGGAAAAGAATATATATTAGCTCAAAATTCAGAAGAAGATTCAGTTTATTTATTTAGAACTGAGGGAGAAGAACTTGTAGTTCCTGAAGAAGAAGAATTTGATAGAGTATCAACTTACTATCAAGAAGATTTAGCAGGACAAGAATAATAAATATTATTATTTATAAGATAGGTTTTAGCATATTGCTAAAACCTATTTAGGCATATGAAAGAAAATAACAAGTCCAAAATGCTATGATTATTTTTCATTAAGGAAGGAACCCAGATTGACCTCATAGCAAGTCTATTAGGGAAATTTGTTGATGCAGCTTGGTGGAAAGTAGGTTTGGCATATGGACTCGTTATTTTTTGGAATGTACTTTATTTACAACTTAAACTATAAATGTTATATTTTATTCTATAAAGAAGTATTCATTTAATAGATTAACTAAACATAATATGAAATTTATTAATATTTATAAACAATGGAGGAGAAAGGAATGGAGTTATCTAGAAAAGCTGAAAATATTAATCCATCAATTACGTTGGAAATTACAGCTAAAGCAAAAGAACTTAAAAAGTCAGGGGTAGATGTAGTTAGTTTTGGAGCGGGAGAACCAGACTTTAATACTCCGCAAAACATTATTAATGCAGCGATAAAGGCAATGGAAGAAGGAAAAACTAAATATACTCCAGCAGGAGGAATTTTAGAATTAAAGGAAACTATATGTGATAAATTTAAAAATGATAATAATTTATCCTATAAGCCAAATCAAGTAACTATATCAACAGGAGCAAAACAATGCTTGGCAAATGTATTTATGGCAATATTAAATCCTGGTGATGAGGTATTAATACCAATACCATATTGGGTTAGTTATCCGGAACTTGTAAAGTTAGCTGATGGAATTCCTGTATTTGTTCAAACTTCTAAAGAAAATAATTATAAATATACATTAGAAGAGCTAGAATCTGCTGTTACAGATAAAACAAAAGCTATAATATTAAATAGTCCAAACAATCCAACAGGAACAATTTATCATGAAGAAGAACTTAGAATAATAGCGGACTTTGCCAAAAAACATGATATACTTATAATTTCAGATGAAATATATGAAAAATTGATATATGATAATGAAAAACATATAAGTATAGCAAGTTTAAATGAAGATGCATACAATAGGACTATAGTTATAAATGGTGTATCAAAAACTTATGCAATGACTGGTTGGAGATTAGGATATGTAGCTGCAAGTGAAAAAATAACAAAACTTATGACTAGTATACAAAGTCATATGACATCAAATGTTAATACAATAACTCAATATGCTACAATTGAAGCATTAACTGGACCAAAAGAAAATTTAGAAAAAATGATAAGTGAATTTGAAAGCAGAAGAAATTTTATGCTTGATAAATTGAGTAAGGTAAATGAAGTATCTATAATAAAACCTAATGGAGCTTTCTATGTAATGGTTAATATAGAAAAGTATTTAAATACTACTTTTAAAGGAGAGGAAATAAATGACTCTCTTGATTTTGCTAGAGTTTTATTAGAAGAAGAAAAAGTTGCAGTAATACCTGGTTCAGGATTTGGCTTAGATAATTATATAAGACTGTCATATGCAACATCTATTGATATAATAGAAAAAGGAATTGATAGATTGTCTATATTTTTAAGTAAAATTAAATAGATTTATATAGCTGTTTTGAGTTAAAAGATTTATTTTGGATATAATAATTAAAAAGATTTTATAAACCTCTTGTTTTAAACATGAGGTTTTTTAAACGAATTTACTATATACAAAGAAATAAATTAGTTAATGTTTAAATTATAAGTAAAAGGAAAGAGTTTAAAAATGAGAAAAATAGCAATATTTGATATAGATTATACTATTACTAAAAAGGAAACTCTTATGGAGTTTTTTAAGTATTGTGTAAAAAAAGATATTAAAAATATAAAATTTTTACCAAGAGCATTATATTGTGGAATTATGTATTCAGTAAAAGTATATGATGAAAAAATGGTAAAAGAAAACTTTTTAAAATTTATAGATGGTATAGAAGAAAAGGCTTTAGAAGAACTTGTAGAAGATTTTTATAGTGAAAGATTAACCAGAATTTTATATAATGATGCTATTGATATGATGAAAAAACTGAAGTCTGAAGGGTATGATATATATTTAATATCAGCTTCACCAGAATTCTATATAAATAAATTTTATAAAATAAAAGAAGTTGATAGAATAATTGGAACTAAGTTTAAGTTTGACAAAGGTAAGTTTATAAGACAAATGGATGGCTGTAATTGTAAAGGTGAAGAAAAAGTAAGACGTTTAAAAGAGTTTCTTAAACAAGAAAATATAGAAGTGGATTTTAAAGAATCATATATGTTTTCAGACTCCTTGTCAGACAAACCACTTTTAGATTTAGTAGGTAAACCATATTTGATTAACTATAAAAAGAAACATGACTTTGAAATCTTAAAATGGAAATAGGTATATTATTATATAAAGGGGAGAATATTATGGACGCTATTAATAATTTTTTTATTGAAGATTATAAGATTAAGGAAATAACAACTATAGACGAAAATGAAATAAAGAATAAAGTTATATATGAAGTTTTAAGAGTAATACATGGTAAAGCACTTTTTTTAGAAAATCATTTAGTACGAATGAAAAACTCTTTTAAATTAATAAATTTAAATTATCCTTTAAATGATAAAGAATTAACTAAAAGTATAGAAGAATTGATACAAAAAAATAATAAGTTAGAAGGAAATATAAAGATAACTTACAATGTAGATAATAAAAAATTAAAGATATTTTTTATAAAACATAATTACCCAATTGAATCCATGTATGAAAATGGTGTTAAAACTATTCTATATTTTGGAGAAAGAGAAAACCCAAATGCTAAAATAGTTAATCAAACTTTTAGAGATAAAGTAAATAATAAAATTAAAGAAGAGAATGCTTATGAAGCTATATTGGTTGACAGAAATGGTTATATAACAGAAGGAAGTAAATCTAATATATTTATGATAAAGGATAATGTATTATTAACTTCACCAGTTAAAGCTGTATTACCAGGAGTTACAAGAAAAGAGATAATAGAGGTAGCTACTGAAAATAATATAGAAGTTAAGGAGTTGGAATATAAATACTCTGATATAAAAGAGTTAGATGGAATGTTTATATGTGGAACATCACCTAAAGTACTTCCGATAAATCAGGTTGATAATATAAAATTTGACAAAAATAATTCCATTATAAAGAATATAATGGAATATTATAATAAAAAAATTGAAGATTATATCAATAAACATTAAATGGGAAAATAAGTAATATAAAATAGTGTGTATTAAATTGTTTTACCATGTGTTATACTAAAAAAAACAATTATTTTTATGGGAGTTGAGAGTTATGGGGCTTTTGTTTTCGGGGACTACATTAGATGAATGCTTAAAAAATGCATCTGATGAATTAAAAATTCCTCTGGAATCATTGAGATATAAAATTGTAGAACAAAAACATATTTTTTTTAAAAGACATGTTAAAATAGAAGTTTCACAATATGATACTGTTACTAAAGAAGACTCTGATATGCTTATAACGGAAGCAGAAGAGCAAGTAAAAGGTAATGAAAATAGCGTTATAGATAAGAAAAACGAAAAAGGCATAAAAGTAGAAAATGGAAAGCTTATAATTGTCGACCCAAACTATTTAGATACAAATTGTGTAACAATACAACCTTGTGATGGTATTAATTTATTAATTGATGGAAAAGAATGTACAAGCACTACAGTAGTGCGTTCAAATGAAAATATTGAAATTGAAGATATTAAGAAAAATGCAACTAGAAAAGTTGATTTATCTATATCGAAAGATAAAATGGAAGCTTATATAACCATTATTTATACACCTGAATATTATTATGAATTAATAGATAAGCCATGTTGCGACAATCTTGTATTAGAAGTGAGAGAGGTAGAGGGTAAATATCCTCCTAAATATACTTGTGATGAAATATTAACAATATTAAAAGAAAATAAAATTGTATATGGGATAATGAAAGATAACTTAAATGATATATGTAAAAGCGGAAATTCTGTAGAACGTGTATTAGTGGCAAAAGGAGATCAAATTGTAAAAGATATACCTGATAACATACAAGTATTTTTTGAAACAACTAAAAAGAGGATATTAACAGATGAAAATGAGAGAGTAGATTATAGAAATATGTATTCAATCTCTAATGTAAAAGTAGATGATGTTTTAGCAGAAAAAGTTCAAGGAAAAGATGGTAAAGATGGGATTGACATCTTTGGCAAAAAAGTAAATAGAATACACGCTAAGAAAATAGTACTAAAGGCAGGAGAAGGTTGTACATTAAAAGATAATAAAGTTATAGCATTGATAGAAGGTAGACCATCATGTAAATCAGGAGTATATAGTGTTAATAAAGTATATACTATTAATGATGTAGATATGAAAAGTGGAAATATAAATTTTATAGGTGATGTTGAAATAACTGGCAGTATAAAGTATGGTACAGAAGTAAAATGTGGAAATTCGGTTACTGTCAAAAAAAATGTTGAAGAAGCAAAAATTTCTGCAGGAGGACAAATTACTGTAGAAGCAAATGTATTAAATTCTAAAATAACTTCAGGTTCAGAAGATATTAATAAAAAAAAGCATTTAGAAATCTTAAAACAATACGAAACTATAATAGAGGAATTAATTATTGCTGTAAAACAAATAAAAGATAAAAGACTTTTAGGTGATAATAAATGTGATGGTGAAATAATAAAAATATTAATAGAAAATAAATTCAAAAACATTCCACGATTATCTATGCTTATAATAAGTTTTGAGTTAAGTGATGGAATAACTGAAAGTGCAATGCTTACCTTTATTAGAGAGAAAATTATAGGACTTGGTCCTATTAATATAAAAAATTATTTTGAATTATATGAATTAAAAAAAATGGTATTAACTGAAATAGATACATTATCAGAAGAAATAACAATTCCAACAGATATATATGTAAGTTATGCTCAAGATTCAACGATTGAGGCATCAGGAAATGTTTTTATAACTGGTAAAGGTCAATATGTATCTAAGATAACAGCATTAAAAAATATTGAATTTACTCAAAGTGGTTCTGTATGTAGGGGTGGTGTTCTATGTGCTGGAAATGAAGTAAAGTTAAAAACTGTAGGTAGTATAGCAGGAGTGCTTACTAGAATAGAAGTGCCAAGAAATGGGATTATTACTGCAGACATAGCTTATCAGAACACAGTTTTTTGTTTTGGAGAAAAGCAAATAATATTGGATTTAGCCTCTCGTGATGTAAAAGCTTATTTGGGTAAAGATGGTATGATAAATGTTGATAAGTTTTTACTATAGGAGGTAAAAAGTGTATGGAAAGTAATGAAATGAAAATATTAATATTTAGCTTAAATAATGAACATTATGCTACGGATATAAAGGATGTAGAAAGAATTTTAGGTTATGAAGAACCAACAGTTCTTCCAGAGGCACCTTCTTTTGTAAAAGGAGTAATTAATTATCAGGAAAGTATACTTCCAATAATAAGTTTATCAAGAAAATTTAATTTTGGTGATGACAAAGATAATGAAAATAGAAAGATTATAGTCGTAAAAAGAGATGATAAAAAATTTGGAATTATTGTAGAAAATGTTTATGAAGTTAAAGATATTGACAACTCTTTAATAGAAGTATCTCCTCCTATTACAGCTACAATATCAAAAACTTATATTAAGGGTTTAATAAGATTAGAGAATAATATAGTAATACTTTTAGATTTAGATAAGATATTATCTTTAGAGGAAGAACAAAGTATATTTTAGGGGGTAAAATGGAGAGTACAGAAGTAAAAGTTGGAATAGCAGATTTGAATTTGGTATTTTCACCAGGTAAAATCATGACTATAGGTTTAGGTTCATGTATTGGAATAGCATTATATGATAAGACTATGAAATTAGCAGGATTATCACATATAATGCTTCCAGATAGTACTCAGTTTAAAAATGTAACAAACCCAATGAAGTTTGCAGATCTGGCTATTCCTTTACTAATAAAAAAGATGGAAGAAAAAGGTTGTAAAAAAAGAAACTTAGTAGCAAAAATTGCTGGTGGGGCTTCTATGTTTAATTTTTCAGATAAAAGCATGGTTGGTGATATTGGCAAAAGAAATGCAGAAGCAGTAAAAAAATCATTAAGTGATATAAGGATTCCTATAATAGCAGAACAAGTTGGAGGAAATAAAGGAAGAACTATGATTGTTGATGCTTTAGACGGTAAAGTTACACTTAAAATTGTTGGTATAGGAATAGTTGAATTGTAAAGAGGTGAGTAAGTTGAATAAAATAAAAGTTATTGTTGTTGATGACTCAGCTTTTATGAGAAAATTAATATCGGAAATGATACAAGAACAAGAAGATTTTGATGTTGTAGCTAAATTTAGAAATGGAAAAGAACTTATCCAAAAAATAGATCAATATAATCCTGATATTATAACATTAGATTTAGAAATGCCTGAAATGGATGGATTAACAACACTTAAAGAACTACAAAAAAAACCTAGAGATTATTCAGTAATTATGCTAAGTAGTTTAACATCTCAAGGATCAGAAAAAACTATGGAGTGTTTAGAAAATGGGGCTATTGACTTCATTGCTAAGCCTTCAGGAAGTATCTCACTAGATATTAAAAAAATTCAGGATAGCCTTGTAGAAAAAATTAGGAATATTGCAGTAAAGAAAAAGATTGTTTCTAATATACCAAAACCTATGGCTACTTTTGATTCTAGAACCTCTTCAACTAAGCTAAATAATCTATCAAATGATAGTAAAATAAATAAGGTGAAAAAGATAGAGCAGACTAATTTACTAAACATAAAGAATAAAAAGATTGAAGCAATTGTTATAGGTGCATCGACAGGTGGTCCTAAGGCTCTTCAACAAGTATTAACTAAATTTCCAGCAGATATAGGAGTACCTATATTCGTTGTACAACATATGCCACAAGGATTCACTAAAGCTTTTGCAGAAAGATTAGATAGGCTTTGTAATGTTAAAGTTATAGAAGCTGATGAAGGAATGAAAATTATAAGTAATACTATTTATATTGCAAAAGGTGGATACCATATGACTGTTGGAACAGATGGTAAAATACATTTAAATGAAGAACCAGCAATATGGGGAGTTAGACCAGCAGTAGATAAACTCTTTGACTCAGCTATAAAAGCTTATAGAGGAAACTTGGTATCAGCAGTTTTGACTGGTATGGGAAGAGATGGAGCGCAAGGTACAAGTAACATAAAAGATTATGGTGGGGTTACAATATCAGAAGATGAATCAACTTGTACTATTTATGGCATGCCAAAAGCAGCTTTTGAAACTGGAAAAGTGGATTTAGTTTTACCCCTTAATAATATAGCAGAACAAATAACTAAAATTGTAAAAAAATATTAGGAGGCTATTATGGATTTTAATGATTTTCATAAATGGGTTCATAAAGAACTAGGAATAAATTTATCTGCTTATAAGCCCGATCAACTTAACAGAAGAATAGATAGTTTAATGAGTAGGGTTGGAATCAAATCATTAGATGAATATGCAAAAGTAATAAAATCTAATCCAGAGCAAAAGCAAAAGTTTTTAGATTTTATTACGATAAATGTAACAGAGTTTTTTAGAAACCCTGAATTATTTGATGATTTAGAAAAAAAAATAACTACAGAATTATTACCTAATAATCCAAATTTGAAAATTTGGAGTGCAGCATGTTCAATTGGATGTGAACCATATACTATTGGAATGATTTTAAATAAAATAGCTCCAAATGGAAGACATACAATTATTGCAACAGATATTGATAATACTATTTTATCTAAGGCTAAAATAGGAGAATATACTAATAATGAAATGAAAAATGTTAAAAATAATGAATTAAGTAAATATTTTGAGATTAAGGGCGATAAATACTATATAAATAATAAAATTAAATCTATGGTTACATTTAAAAAGCACGATTTAATTTTAGATAGATATGATAATAACTTTGATTTGATAATTTGTAGAAATGTTGTTATTTATTTTAATAATGATACTAAAGCTGAAATTTATAAAAAATTTAGTAATTCATTAAAAAAAGGTGGGCTTTTATTTGTAGGAGCTACAGAAAGTATTTATAATTATAAAGAATATGGTTTTGAAAAAGCAGCTACCTTTATTTACAAAAAATTATAGGGGGGATAATATTATGGATACATCTCAATATATGACTATGTTTTTAGAAGAATCTTTAGATAATCTTCAAACACTAAATGAGTCACTTTTAGATTTAGAACAGACTCCAGATGACATTGATAAAGTTAATGAGATATTTAGAGTAGCTCATACAATTAAGGGTATGGCAGCAACGATGGGTTTTACAGATGTTGCTGAATTAACTCATAAGATGGAAGATGTATTAGCTAAATTTAGAGATGGTGATTTAAGAGTAACTCAAAAAGTTGTAACTGTTTTATTTGATTGTTTAGACACATTAGAGAAAATGATTGATAATATACAATCAGGAATAGAAGACAAAGTTGAAATAAACGACATAATCGAATCTTTAGAACATATAGCTATAGAGGGAAAAAATGAAACTCAAGAAGAGTCTATAGAAATTACAGCTGATATTACAGAAAGTGAATTACAAAATAGTAATTCAGAATTTAAGTTAAATCAATATGATTTATCAGTAATTAAACAAGCAAAAGAAAAGTCTTACAATGTTATTGAAGTAAAAATTAAATTAAGTGAGAATACACTTTTAAAATCAGCAAGAGCTTTTCTAATAGTAAAAGATCTTGAAGATCATGGAGAAATCTTAAAGTCAAATCCTTCAACTGAAGATATTGAAAATGAAGAGTTTGATTTAGAATTAAGTTTTATATTAGTAACTCATAATTCGATTGAGGATATAAGCACTCTAGTTAATGGAATTTCAGAAGTTGATAATGTTGAAGTATCAATGATAGAAGTGAATATTGATGAAATTGAAGCTAAGGAAGTTCAAGAAAAAGTTGGTAAAGAATCTCAAGATACAACTTCAACTTCTAATAGTGCTGCTCAAAATAAACCTGTAGCTGAAAATAAAATTAAAAAATCAAATTCTGTAAAAAAAGATTCTAAAAAAGCACATCAATCAGTAAGAGTTGATTTGGTAAGAATAGATAATCTAATGAATATGGTATCAGAACTTGTTATTTATAGGACAAGACTTGAACAAATAGTTATTGATCATAAATCACAAGAATTAAATGAAACATTAGAACAAGTTGGAAGAACAACTTCTGATCTTCAAGACTTGGTAATGAAAATCAGAATGTTACCTTTAGATACTGTATTTAATAGATTCCCAAGAATGATAAGAGATGTTTCAATAGAATTAAATAAGGAAATTAATTTTATCATAGAAGGTGCAGAAACAGAGTTAGATAGAACTGTTATAGATGAAATTGGAGAACCATTAATTCATTTATTAAGAAATGCTGCAGACCATGGTATTGAATCTAAGGAAGAAAGAATAGCAGCAGGAAAGAACCCAGTTGGTACAGTTAGGTTAGTTGCATACCAAGAAGGAACAAAAGCATTAATTAAAGTAATAGATGATGGTGCAGGAATAAATGTTGAAAAAGTAAAAGCTAAAGCAGAACAAAAAGGTATAAGTACAGATGGATTGTCAGATAATGATATTAAGAATTTAATATTTGCTCAAGGATTTAGTACTAATGAGGTAGTAACTGACATATCAGGTAGAGGTGTTGGAATGGATGTTGTTAAAACAAAAATTTCAGCATTAGGTGGTACTGTTGATGTATTAAGTAAGGAAGGCGAAGGCTCAACATTTGTAATAAAACTTCCATTAACATTACAAATAATACAAGCATTGCTTGTAAAAGTAGGAGAAGAAACTCTTGCTATTTCATTAGGATTTATAGATAGAGTAATAGATTACAAAGAAGAAAATATAAAGACAAGTAATGGAAGAGAAGTTATTATTTATAGAGATAATGTTATTCCATTAGTAAGATTAAATGAAACTCTAGATATAGAGGCTGGTGAAACAGATAAAAAATTTGTTATAATAGTTAATGTGGGAGATAAAACTATAGGTTTATTAGTAGATTCATTGTTAGGACAGCAAGAAATAGTAATTAAACCATTAGGTGAAACATTAAAAGGATTAGATCAATATATCGGAGCTACAATATTAGGAAATGGATTAGTTACATTGATATTGGATGTAGGTGCGTTATTATAAGTATAATTTTAAAGGAGGTAGAAAATGGGATATACTAATTTTAATAGTATGCAGTTAGATGCTTTAAAAGAAGTATCTAATATTGGAGCTGGAAATGCAGCAACCTCTCTTTCAATGATGATGTCGCAAAAGATAGATATGACAGTACCGGCAGTAAATATTGTAAGGTTTGAAGATGTTATTGAATTAAATAGTGAAGAAGAAGTGGCTGGCATTGTTGTAAGAGCACTTGGAGATATAGCAGGAAATATTCTTTTGCTTTTTGATGGTGATAGAGCTAAGCATATTATAGAAAAATTGCTAGGAAAACAAGAGGATATTACTAGTGAACTTGGTAAATCGGTATTATGTGAGATAGCAAATATAGTTGCAGCATCTTATATGAATGCTATAGCAAAGTTTACTAATATGCATATTATTCCGTCAGTGCCTGCAGTTGCGTATGATATGTTAAGTGCTATATTAACAACAACATTTGCAGAATCTTGTCAATATGATGAAAATATACTTGACATAGAGACAATTTTCTTAGATGATACACAAGAGGAGATTGGAGCACATTTCTATTATGTGCCGATGCCAGGCTCTTTAGAAAAAATATTAAAATCAATTGGAGTAAATTAATTTTGGAGGTAAGATTTAAATGGCTAAAGTTTTAATTGTAGATGATGCAGCATTCATGAGAATGATGATAAAGGACATATTAGAAAAGAATGATTTTGAAATAGTGGGAGAAGCAAGCAATGGTGCAATTGCTGTAGAAATGTATAAGAAAGAAAAACCAGATGTTGTTACTATGGATATTACAATGCCAGATTTAGATGGAATTGAAGCAGTAAAACAAATAAGAGAATTTGATCCAAATGCAAAAATAATAATGTGTTCAGCTATGGGTCAACAATCAATGGTTATGGATGCAATAAGAGCTGGTGCAAAAGATTTTATAGTAAAACCATTCCAAGCGGATAGAGTGTTGGAAGCAATTAAAAAAGTACTTGGTTAAACTTCAAGTATGTGGGGGTGTATTAAATGCAAATAGTAGTATTTAAGTTAGGAAATGAACATTTTGCAGTAGAAACTGAAAGAGTTCAAAGTATTAATGATATGATGGGAATTACAAGAGTCCCTAAAGCACCTAGTTATATTAAGGGATTAATAAATTTAAGAGGAAGTATAAAATCTCTTGTAGACATAAATTTATTATTAAATGTTAATTCAAGTACTGAACAAAACAACATAATAATTTTGACTGTTAAGGATGAAGAAATTGGTATATCAGTTGATGAAGTTGATGAAGTATTGGATATAGATGAAAAAAACATACAAAAATTGGAAGAAGGAAATGGTCCAGATTATATAAAGGGCATAGTAGATTATAATGATAAACTTTTAACAATAATAAATATTGATAAGTTACTAAATTAATAGTGAAATGAGGGATAAAGAATGGCAGATGTTTTATCACAAAGTGAAATAGATGCCTTGTTATCTGCCTTATCTACAGGGGAATTAGAGCCAGAAGCTGTACCAAAAGAAGATGAAAAGCATAAGGTGAAACTTTATGATTTTAAGAGTCCGCAAAAATTCTCAAAAGATCATATAAGAACTCTTGAGTTAATTCATGATAATTTTGCGAGGATAATTTCTAATTACTTAACAGGACAAATAAGAAAAAATGTTAAAGTTAGAATAGAAACTGTAGAACAGATAACCTATGAGGAATTTATACATTCCGTACAAAACCCTACTATCATCACAATGTTTAAGATGCCCCCTTCAATAGGCACAATAATATTTGAAACAAATCCTCAATTGTCATTTCAAATATTAGATATTTTGCTTGGGGGCAGTGGAGATAGAAAAGTAGAGAGTAAGGAATTTTCTGATATTGATAAAAATATAATAAAACAAATTACAACAGGAATGATAGGCAACTTAAAATTAGCATGGGAAGATATTTTAGAGGTTAATCCAGAAGTTGAAGGAATAGAAACTAATCCAGCAATAAACCAAACATTAGCACCTAATGAACCTGTGGCACTTATTACATTCTCAGTAGAGTTTGGAGAACATAGCACCTTTATGAATATGTGTATTCCATATTTAAGTATAGAAAAAGTACTAGATAAATTAGTAGTACAATATTGGTTCCAAAATGATGATGAAGCATTAAGAGCTGAATCAAGAGTAAAGGTAGAAGATGCTATACAAAAGGTTGATATTGAAATTGTAGCAGAATTAGGAAGTACACATTTAATAGTAGATGATTTTCTAAAATTATCTGAAGGAGATATTATAAAACTTGATAATAAGAGTTCATCTCCAATAAAGGTATATGTGGGAAATGAAGACTGCTATTATGCTAAACCTGGTATAACAGGGAAGAATATGGGTGTTGCTATTTTAGATATAATAGACAAGGAAGTGAAAGAGTATGAGTAATAGTTTTCTATCACAAGATGAAATAAATGCACTTCTAGCAGGAGAAATTGAAAGTCAAGATACACAAGAATCGCCATCAGCTAGCGAAGCAAGTGAAGTGATAGAGTTGACAGATATTGAGAAAGATTTGTTGGGGGAAATTGGCAATATATCAATGGGCTCAGCATCTACAGCGCTTTACCAAATAATTAATCAAAATGTAAACATAACAACACCTGTAGTTTCTATAACAACATTAAAAGAAACAAAAGATTCTTTTGAAACACCAAATATTGTTCTAGATGTTGAATATACAGCAGGTATAGTAGGAAGAAACATATTAGTTATGAAAACAGCTGACGCAGCAGTGATAGCTAACCTTATGATGGGCGGAAATGGTGAAGTTCCAGAAAATCCAGAACTGTCTGAACTTGAAGTAAGTGCAGTACAAGAAGCTATGAATCAAATGATAGGTTCAGCAGCTACATCTATGGCTACTATGTTTTCAAGAAAGGTAGATATATCTCCACCGACCTCAAAGTTATGGAAAGAAAAAGCAGATCCTATTACAGAAACTTTATTAGAAGATGAGGAAATTGTAAGAGTTTCTTTTAGGTTAATTATAGGAAATCTTGTAGATAGTAATATAATGCAAATTTTACCTATGAAAACTGCTAAGAAAATTGTATCAATAATGATGGGTAAAGAAGAAGAAGAAGAGTCAGATAATAAAGCCCAATCTTCAGAAACTACATATGGTGAACAACCACAAGTAGCTGTTACAAGAGATAATAATATAGATAAAAAACAAGAAAGTAGGGAGGCTTCAACACACCAAATGTATGAAAAAACGATTGTAGAAGCACCAAAAGTGAAACAACAACCAGTGGAAGTGCATTCAGCAGCATTTGAACCATTAGGTCAAAGTGATGTCTCACAACCACCTAAAAATATAGATTTGATATTAGATGTTCCATTAGATATATCAGTAGTTTTAGGAAGAACTAAAAAGAATATAAAGGATATTTTAAATTTAAGTACTGGATCTTTAATAGAATTAGATAAACTTGCTGAAGAACCAGTTGAAATATTAGTTAATGGAAAGAAAATAGCTTATGGAGAAGTAGTTGTGGTTGATGAAAATTTTGGAGTAAGAATAACTAGTATAGCAAGTAGTGCTGAAAGAATAAAATCATTGAGATAAAATAATAAGTAGAGTAAATATAAATAGAGATAAGCTTTAATGAGTACTCAGGCAGTATATATACTAAAAGCATATCTCTATTTATATCTACATTTAAATTATAAAGATTCTAATACTTCA
This sequence comes from Clostridium sp. CTA-5, assembly GCF_054768135.1. NCBI lineage: Bacteria > Bacillati > Bacillota > Clostridia > Eubacteriales > Clostridiaceae > Clostridium > Clostridium sp. CTA-5. Next base: position 349,971 of record NZ_BAAAAT010000003.1, read on the forward strand.
ATCTAATAAAATATTTTAGGTACATTCAAAAAATAATAGACTAGTATGCTCGTCTATTTTGTGTCATACTGTATCAGTAAATTTAGCTAATAACGAGCTATTAACTGACTGACACAGAATATACAACACCTCTTTGGTCTATGATTTTATTTCATGTGCCTTAATAGAGATATGAGAAGATTAATATTACTATAATTTAGTAAAATGGTTTTATCATATCTCTATTTTTTATTCTTTAGGAAATTATATTTTTAAAATTTGTGGATAACTTAGAGTATATTTTTGCTTAAAGATTAAGAAATAAAACTTAAAGAATAAAAATAAAATATAATCGCCTGCCAAACTTTTCCCACATATGTTCAAAAAGGCAGATGCGTAAAAAAAATTGACGGCTCCATAGTCGCCTTAGCGATTTTTTTATTTAAATTTTATTTTTATATTTATTTAAATATAATTTTCTTGTAAAATATTAGGTGAATAGTAATATAAAAATATGTAGCTATATACCTGTTAAATGTTAAAGTTTATATATTTTCTTAAGAATATTTTAATAATAAAAAGGTATTAAATTACCTTAAATGACTAAACTTAATATAGAAATAACCGATAATAAAAACAGATAGCAAAACAGATAGTAAAAATTGGAGGAGAGATATATGAGTATTAATAGAATTAACTCACACTCTATAGCAAATATATATAATGCAAATTCTAGTAAGAGTTTAAATAATAATGAAAAGATTAATAAGATTCAACAAAAAGATAGAATAGAGATTTCTTCATTAGGAAAATCTATTAAGGATTATTCATTAGATATATCTATAGATAATAGTAAAAGAATAGAAGAAATCAAAGAAAAAATTGAGAATGGAACATATTCAGTAGATGCTAATTTAACTGCAAGGAGTATATTAAATTCTATAAAGGAGAGTAAGTAAAAATTATGATAAATGAACTTACAAGAATAATAGAATATGAAGATTTAGCATTAAAGGAACTTATGAATTTATTAAAGCTACAATATAAAATGATAATGGATAAGGATATATTTGGTTTAGAGGGACTAGTCGATAAAATGAATGAATGCAATAAAAGGATTGCAGCAGAAGAGGTTAATAGAAGAAAATTAATTGGAAAAGAAAGTATGAAAAAAATTGTAAGTGAAGCTAAAAATGAAAATTTAAATATAGTATATGATAAAATACAAAATACATTAAAGGAACTTACACTGCAAAAAGAAACAAATGATATGTTATTAAAACAACAAATTATATTTAACAATCAAATGTTAAATATAATGAATCCAAATAGAGAAATTAAAACTTATAATTCTTATGGGAATTTAAGGAAATAGATATATAAACTATGGATTAATAATAAAGTCTATTATCTTATTGATTAATTATTAATTAATCAATAAGATTAATGAGACTTTTTAAAATATAGAATTAAGATAAATACTAATATCAAATAAGGATATTAGTAAAGGGGAAAGGTAGGATTTATAAATGGCGGGATTATTTGATACATTTACAATAGCCAAAAGAGGATTAAATGTTCAACAAGGTGCGATAAATACGACTTCACATAATATTGCAAATGCAAATACTCAAGGTTTTTCAAGACAAAGAGCAGTATCGAGTACTACAAGACCTTTTGGTGGAATGTCAAGATTTGATACTTGTACAGTTGGTCAAGTAGGAACAGGAGCTGAAATATCATCAATACAAAGAATTAGAGATTCTTTTATAGACTATCAAGTAAGAAATGAAATGGGTAAAAGTGGTAATTTTAAAGTTCAAGATAAATTTTTATATCAAGTAGAAAGTATATTTGGAGAACCATCTGATTCAGGAATACAACAATTATTAGGAGAGTTTTTTGACTCATTTCAAGAATTATCAAAAACTCCTGAAAAATCATCAGCTAGAACAGTAGCTCTTCAAAAAGCATCAGCTTTAGCAGATGCGTTAAATTATACAACTACACAATTAGAAAAACAAGTAACTGATGCACAAGAATTATTACAAATGAATGTAAAAGATGTTAACACTCTTTTAGATCAAATAAATGATTTGAATAAACAAATTTCAGGTGTGTGTGCAGTTGGACAAACACCTAATGATTTAATGGATGCTAGAGATAACTTATTAGATCAATTAAGCTCTAAATTTGGTATAACTATAGATAGAAAAGATAAAGAAACTATTGATGTTAAAGCAGAAGGGTTTCAAAATAAAGATAATCCAATAAATAATTTAGTTAATTCAAGTCCAACTGATGAGCACTATACTAGACTTTCTTATGTTAAAAGTGCAGAGGTAGTAAAAGATGCCACTGGAAAACCTACTGGTGAAATAACTTTAAAGTATTATCCATTAGGAAACTTAAATACAGAACCAAAAACTATTAGCATAAAAGGAGATCCTAAGGATGCGCAAAATACAGCAGATTCCTTAATGAAAAACAGAGTTTTAATTACAGATAAAGATGGTATAGTTTCTGATAAAGATGGAAAAGAAATTACATCTATGGCTTCATTTGATGATATAAATAAAAAAATATTTAAGACATATGAATATGATGGTAAAACAAATAGTGTTGATAATAAGCAAGTAAAAGGTGAAATTGCTGGTAATCAAGGTGTACAAGGGGCTATTAAAGGATATATGGATAAGTTAGATCAAATAGCTGCTGCCCTTTCATATTCAGTAAATGCGATTCAAACAGGAAGTGTAGATGGAACTAATAATAATGGATATGAACTTGTCTTTACTAATGGTGTAGATGAAAAAGGAATTAGTGCTAAAAATATAACACTTAATAAGAAGATATTAGAAGATGTGTCAAAATTAAATTGTGGATCTACTTCAGAATCAGGAGAAAGAGCTGGAGAAAGAGCTTTAGCAATTGCAAGTATTAGAACACTAAAAATGAATATGTCTAGTATTACTGATGTTACAGATAGAACAAGCTTTTTTGCAAAATCAGGTATTAGTTTTGATGGAGTAAAAAATGTAACTTTACAAGGAAGTAAAGATGGTACAAGTGTAGCGGCTTATTATAAAGATGTAGTAAATACATTAGGTGTACAAGCAGAGGCTGCTAGTAGAAATTCAACTAATCAAGATAAAATACTTCAGGATTTACAAATGCAAAGATTAGCTGTTTCAGGTGTATCATTAGATGAAGAAATGACAAACTTAATACAATTTCAACATGCATATAGTGCAAATGCAAAAATAATCTCAACAGTAGACGAATTATTAGATGTAGTAATAAATGGATTGAAAAGATAAATTGAAGTGATGAAAAAAGGAATTTAAATGAGAATATTAGGAGCGTGAACAATATGCAAAGAATAACAACTAGTATGTTATCTTCAAATTATATGAGTAATATGCAAAGAAATTTAAATAATATGCAAACTTTACAAAGTCAACTATCTTCAGGTAAAGAAATCAATAGACCATCAGATAATCCATATAAAGTATCTAGAAGTATGCAATTACATAGTGAAATTTCAGCTAATAAGCAATATAATGAAAATATAAAAGATATATCAAACTGGTTAGACACAACTGATACAGCATTAAACCAAGCAGGAAATATGTTTGCTAGAGTAAGGGAATTATTAGTTACAGCAGGTAATGGAGCTTATGGTACAGATGAAAGAAGAGCTATTCAAGATGAAATTAAAGAAAAAGTAAATGAATTAGCTCAAGTATTAAATACTAACTTTGATGGAGCTTATATCTTTGGAGGAAGTAAAAGTGCATCTAAGCCTGTTATGGTAGATGAAAATGGTAAAATTTGTTATGCAGATAAAGATGGAAATAAAATTGAAATTGGAGCAGATGGAAAGGCATTAGATGCAACTAAACAAGTAGCATTAGATCAAATTGGAGCGGAATTAAATGTTGAAGTATCTCAAGGAGTAGTGATTAATTATAACAAAACAGCAAAAGATATACTTGAGGGAAATGGTACTAATGTTATGGATACACTAAATAAGATTATAGATAACCTTGGTCCAACTGGAGATAAAAGTTTAATTACTGGTGAATGTTTAGGAAAAGTAGATAATATAATAAATAATTTACTACAAAATAGATCAGAAGTTGGAGCAATGACTAATAGAATGGAATCAGCTCAATCCAAAAATGAAGATGAAAATTTAAATATGACAGATATTTTATCAAAAACTGAAGATATAGATTTTACAGAGAAAATGATGGAATATTCAGTAATGCAAACAATATATATGGCAGCACTTCAAACAAGTGCTAAGGTACTTCCCTCAACAATATTAGATTATTTAAGATAGGAGGCACTAAATATGATTTTTCATTCTAAAATACATGGAAAAATAGAATATGATGAAAAAAATATAGTTAAATTTTTAAAGAGTATTCCAGGTTTTGATGAAAATCTAAGAAAGTTTATAGTGGTAGATTTAAAGGGAATGGAGCCTTTTAAATTATTTCAATCATTAGAGGATGACAAAGTTGGAGTAGTAGTAGTTTCTCCGTTTGATTTCTGTTATAAATATAAAGTAGATTTATCAGAAAATATAATTAGGGAGTTGGATATACAAGAATCAAAAGATGTTATGTTATTAACAACAGTGACTTTAAATTCTAATCCTAAAAAAATTACAACTAATTTAAGAGCTCCAATTGTTATAAATATTTCTAATAGATTAGGGAAACAAATAATATTAAATAATGAAGATTATGCAATTAAACATCCTTTGATAAAGGAGTGATTATAAGTGTTAATCATAAGCAGAAAAAAAGGTGAGTCATTAATGATTGGAGAAGACATAGAAATAACTGTTTCCAAATTAGATGATGGAAGTGTAAAACTAGGAATAAATGCTCCAAAAGAATTAACTATACTTAGAAAAGAACTATATGAAGCTGTACAAGAAGAAAATAAAGAGGCTATGAATATTAATATAGACTTATTAAAAGGTATAAAGAAAAAATAAAATCACTATTAAAAAGAGTAATCTAAAAAAGCATTACATTTTACAAAAGATAAAATCATAGTTTATGTTTTAAAACAATGTTAATATTGAAACATTTGATGAAAACTTTTTTTATATTATATTTAAGAAAATTAAATAGTGAAGTTTATGCTGTGTAATCATAAATACATTAATATTATTGACTTAAATAAAAAAATACTATTTTAAAAACGTAGATTAATTAAAAAGTAATATAAATTTATTTAAATTATGTAAAAAGTAATATTATGATTGTTAGAGATAATTCTAAATTTAGGAGGAATTATATGGATATTAATAGTATAGGGCAAGGTAATACAACTAATATTCCTTATAGAATAGATATTAATTCAAATAGTGATATGAATATAAAAGAAATCAATAAAAATGAATCTTTAAATAAAGAAGAATTAGATAAAGCGCTTGCTAAATTAAATAAATTCTTAGAGGATGAAAAGGCTCATGCAGAATATTCTGTTCATAAAGATTTGGGTGCAATAATGATAAAAATAGTAGATGATACCACTAAAGATGTTATCATGGAAATACCACCAAAAAAAATATTAGATATGATAGCTGGTATGTGCAAACAATTTGGTTTGATTGATAAGAAAGCATAGTATCTAAAGGGGATAGGGGAATGGAGTTTAGATTAAACAAAGTTGATACTGACCTTAGAGATAAGTTACAAGAAGAAATTAAGGTAGATAAGATTCATGAAAATAACAATATAGATATAAAGAAAAATATAAAAGAAGACGAAAATAAAGAGAGGAATAATAGAAATAATAAGAAGTTAAAAAATTTAAAGAAAAGAAGATATATAACAATAGATGGTATTAAAATAGAGAATAAAACATTAAGTATTGAAGCAGAGAAATTAGAACCAGATTTTGAGTTGCAAAATAAAGGTAGAATAGTAGATACTAAAAAATAGGAGGATATATGAATGTATTCTAACGGATATAATGCTTACAAAAATAATAGTGTTACTTATGCATCAAAGGATCAATTGTTATTAATGTTAGTGGATGGAGCAGTTAAATTTGCAAAAATAGCAAGACAAGCTATAGTAGACAGAAATGTAAAAAAAGCTCACGACAATATAATAAGAACAGAAGATATATTTACTGAATTGAGAGCTACACTTGATACAAGTGCAGGTGAATGGGCTGTTCAAATGTTTAATGTTTATGGTTTTATAAATGATAAATTATTTGAAGCGAATATGAAAAAGGACATAAAAGTTATGGATGAAGTTATACCTCTTATTGAAGAAGTAAGAGATATATGGCATTCAGCAGAGAAAAAATCTAAAAATGCATAATAAAATAGAATTTTTTATTTTAAGTTTATGTATATTAGTGTAAAATAAAAACATAATTATAAAAATAAAGCATCTATTATCATTGAAATAGTAAATGATAATAGATGCTTTGTTTTGCTGTTTTTTATAGTCAGAATTATTAAAATATATATGTAAAGAAAATAAAAAAAAGTACGAAAATATAAGTGGGATATTATGTTTATAAAAGATAAAAATGTATACAATAGATAATTTAACAAATATAAGAATAAAAAGCTAAATATTATAGCAATGTTTATATAAAATTAAATATATTATTTTATTTATACATAAAATTTAGAAGGAGTGAAGAAAAAATGAGAATTACAGGATTAGCTACAGGTATGGATATTGATAAGGTAATAAAAGAATCTATGAAACCATATCAAATTAAAATTGATCAAACTACTCAAAAGAAGGATGTTGTGGAGATAAAGCAAAAGTTATATAGGGACATAATAAAGGATAGTAGAGATTTTTTTGATAAACATCTAGATATAGGTAAAAGTGATAGTTTATTAAAACAATCAAATTGGTCATCTATTAGTTTTTCATCAAGTGATGAAAATGCTGTAACTGCAAAAGCTAGTGGTGGAGCTATAAAAGATAACTATACAGTTAGTGTAGGACAGTTAGCAGCAAAAGCAACAATAACTTTGAAAGATGGTGTAACTGGAACACAAACATTAACAACTAGTGCAGGAAAAGTTGAATTTGAAGTTGGAACAGGTGCAACTTCAAAAGAAAAAGCCGCAGTAACAATAGCTGATTTTAATAAAAAAATAGAAGAATTAAGGAAAACTTCAGGATTAACAGCTAAACAATTGAAATCTTTAAATATAACAGCTAAATATAGTGAAATTAGTAAAGGAATAGTTTTTGAGGCAAATGATTTTGGGCAAGGTGATTTTAAACTTAACGATAAAGAAGTAAAAGATATTCCACTTATAGCGACTATTTCAAATAGTAAATGTGAGACATTTTCAATTACTAATGAATATACAAATACAGTAACAGTAGATGGAATTACATTTAATTTCAATAAAGTAACAAAAAAAGATGGTGTTGACACTCCGGTAACATTAACAGGAAAAACTGATTCTAAAGAATTAAAGGATAAGATTGTAGCATTTATAAATGATTATAATAAACTTATAGAAAAACTAAATAAAACTGTAAATACTAAGCATGATAGAGGATATAATCCTCTTACAGCAGAGCAAAAGAAAGATATGTCAGAAAATGAAGTTAAGCTTTGGAATGAAAGAGTTGAAAAAGGTCAATTATACAGGGATTCTGATATTACAAGAATAGCTAGTACTATGAAAGATTCTATGAGAACATTAATGGGAGACACTGGGTTAAACCTTGAAAAAATAGGTATAATGCATGTGAAGGATTATTCAGGTAATTTAAATGGAACATTTACAATAGATGAGGATAAACTTACAACAGCGTTAGAAAATAATACAGAAGATGTTATGAAATTATTTACTACAGCATCTCCAACTGACGAAGAATTGGCAACTTTAACAACTGATGAAGCTAAAACAAACAGAAAAAATCAAACAGGTATATTATATAAGTTAAAAGATACTATAGATATAGAATTTAAAAGAAGTAGTACTTCTCCTCTTTTAAAAAAGGCTGGGTTTGAAGGAACTTCTACATTTGGAACTAATGAGCTTAGTAAAAACTTAACAGATTATGAAAAGAAAATAAAAGATATGCAAAAAGATTTTTCTAGAAGAGAACAAGCTTTATATTCAAAATATGCAACTCTTGAAAAAATGATGAATAAACTTAATTCACAACAATCTAATTTAATGTCACAATTGGGTATGAACTAGGTTATGGATTTAAATATTTTTAATGAATATAAAGAAATAAACATAGAAATTCTAAATTCTATAAAAGAAGATAGGGAAGATATTGTGCTATTTGAAAAAAGAGAAGAAATTATAAAGAAAATAATTTCTTTAAATTTAGAAAAAAATGAAATAAAGAAAATATATAAAGAAAATAAATTAGATATTTTAGATAAAGAATTAGAAGAGACGTTAAAAGAAAAAATGCTATCTGTAAAAAAAGAAATAAAGAAAATATCAAATCAAAAACAGGCTAATTTAAGGTATGCTAACTCTAATAGAATTACTAATTTCTTTTCAACACGTACTTAATTGACATTAATAAAAGTATTAAATAGTATCTATTAAAGAAAACTATAAAATGGATAATTTGAGTAGTTTTAAAATTAAAAATAAATTTATTAAAATATTACTGAAAATTTTTATTTACAGTAATATTTTTTTATTGTAATAAATTTAAAAAATATATTTTATATTAATTTATAGTATTTTAAAAGTTTAAATATTATTCATAATTCTCAGATTTACCATCATACTTTTTAAAGAATAAAAATTATAATTAATTAGTATTATTCTATTATTACTAGGTATATTTTCTACAATCATACATTTGTTAATTTCAGTTTTTTTATTAAAATTAATATTAATTATTTTTGTAATAATAGATATTCTTAAAAATTAAAATTGTATAATATTCTAAAATTACTTTAAAAAATAAAAACATAACTATAAAGAACTGACTAAAGAGATACGAGAATAGAAATAATAAATATTTATTCAGAAATGTAAATAAAAAATATATATGATATGAGATGGAACAAACAAAGTTTCACAAGTAAAACATAATTCTTATTTTAAATTTATAAATATTAAACGGAAATAAAAATACTAGTTATAATTAATAAGCATCTGTTATAGTTTATTTTTAAAATAATGGATGCATATTACTATATAAAAAACAAATGAGGAGTGAAAAAAATGAGAATTACAGGATTAGCTACAGGTATGGATATGGATAACGTAATTAAGGAATCTATGAAACCATATCAAATTAAAATTGATCAAACTACTCAAAGAAAAGATGTTGTGGAAATAAAGCAAAAGTTATATAGAGATATAATAAAGGAAAATAGAGATTTTTTTAGTAAACATTTAGATATACTTAAAAGTGATAGTTTATTAAAACAGTCAAATTGGTCAGCAATTGGTTTTACATCAAGTAATGAAAGTGCTGTAACTGCAAAGGCTAGTGGTGGAGCTATAAAGGATAATTACACTATTGATGTAACTCAATTAGCGGCAAAGGCAACAACTACATTATCAGATGATGTTGCTAAAGCTGATGCAGATAAAAGAATAACAATGACAACTATTCCAGGTGTTAGTGTTACATTTGATGTTGTAACAGATAAACCAACAGCAAAGGAAAATGCTGCTGCAACAATAGCTAATTTTAATGCAGAAATAGAAAAATTTAAAAAAGATAATCCAGGATTGTCAGCTGAACAATTAAAGTCTTTAAATATAACAGCTAAATATAGTGAAATTAGCAAAGGAATAGTTTTTGAATCAAATGATTTTGAACAAGGTGGTTTTAAAATTGAAGGTTGTGATGATGCAGTAGATAAAGAACTTCAAGCAACTATAAAAAATAGCAAAGATGAAACCTATAATGTAACAAGCAAGACTGGTAATACAGCAACAGTAGATGGAATTACATTTAATTTTAATCAAAAGTGTACTGGTGTTACATTAACTGCAAAAACTGATGTAAAAGAATTAAAGGATAAGGTTGTAGCATTTGTAAATGATTATAACAAACTTATAGAAAAATTAAACACAACTGTAACTACTAAGCATGATAGAAGTTATAATCCACTTACATCAGAGCAAAAGAAAGAAATGTCAGAATCAGAAGTTAAGCTTTGGAATGAAAGAGTTGAACAAGGTCAATTATATAGAGATTCTGATATTACAAGAATAGCTAGTACTATGAAAGATTCTATGAGAACCTTAATGGAAGACACTGGATTAAATCTTGAAAAAGTAGGCATAATGCCTGTAAAAGATTATTCGGGAAATTTAAATGGAACATTTACAATTGATGAAGAGAAATTAACTCAAGCATTAGAAAATAATACAGAAGATGTAATGAATTTATTTATAGGAAATTCAGATTCAACTGACAAGAGTCAAAGAGGAATATTACATCAATTAAAAGACACTATAGAGACTGAATTCATGAAAAGTAGTAGTTCACCTCTTTTAAAGAAAGCTGGTTTTGAAGGTACCTCTACATTTTCAATTAATGAACTTAGTAAAAGTATGACAGATTATGAAAAGAAAATAAAAGATATGCAAACAGATTTTTCTAGAAGAGAACAAGCCATGTATTCAAAGTTTGCAACTCTTGAAAAGATGATGAATAAACTTAATTCACAACAATCTAATTTAATGTCACAATTGGGTATGAGCTAGGTTATGGATTTAAGTGTTTTTAATGAATATAAAGAAATTAACTTAGAAATCATAAAATCAATAAAAGAAGATAAAGAAGAAATTAGTTTGTTGGAAAAAAGAGAAGAATTTATAGAAAAGATATTTTCTTTAAATTTAGATAAGAATGAAATTAAGAAAATTTATAAGGAAAAAGAATTGGACATTTTGGATAAAGAGTTAGAAGATACTTTAAGAGAAAAAATGTTTTTTGTAAAAGATGAACTTAACAAAATAGTAAATCAAAAACAGGCTAATTTAGGATATATTAATGCAAGTAGAAATATTAATTTTTTCTCAAAGAGAATTTAATATATAAATAAAAATATGTTTTAAAGTTTTATTAACTTTTAATATGAATCTCAAGGATAAAAAATGTAAATAAAGGGGAATGTGTATATGGATATATCAGCAATGTCAATCTCTATGAATCAAGGAGCATTGAAAACAGCAGTTCAATTGTCTGTAATGAAGCTTGGAATGAATTCTGAAAAGGAAATAGCTAATCAAATGACAGAAATGATGAGTAATATGGCTGTAGAACCTGGCAAAGGAATTAATTTAGACAAAATTGTTTAAAAAATACTAAAGTCATATAATTCTTAATCGAAATATATAATATAAGAGTTAATTATTAAGAAAAATTAAGTGAAAATAAAAAAATAAAAAGCTATAAAGTATTGAAAAAATAATACGAAAAATAAATAAGCATTTAACAATAAAAGATTTAAAAAGCTTTAAATCTTAAGGTTATAAACTTTAAGTTTTAAATAAATAAAAAATAGGACAAGGATGTCCAATTAAAATCAAGGAGGAATTTATTATGATTATCAATCACAATATGAACGCGATGAACGCACACAGAAATATGGGAATTAACACAGTTGAAGCTGGAAAGTCAATGGAAAAATTATCTTCAGGATTAAGAATTAACAGAGCTGGGGATGACG
>NZ_BAAAAT010000004.1:0-254153 GCF_054768135.1 Clostridium sp. CTA-5
AGATGATTACTGTATAAATAATTCCTATACTTAAAATTCCTTTTACTATAGTCTTAGCATTCATTTTTCCTAACTTTAAATTCATACAACTGTTCCTCCTTTTAGAGAATTCTATGATTGAGTATTAATAATTTTTAAAACAAGACCATCTATTAAATATATATGCTTTAGCTTCTAAAAATCTAAAATTAAAAAAAAGAAAAGAATAAAAAAAGAAAAAAATTTTAGAAGTTTAGAATTTAAGAACTTAAGAATTTGCTTGCATAATGCGACTTAACAAGATTTTTAATTTATAATTTTATTATTTTTTATGTATTTTTAAAAATAAAACCATATATCCTATTTAACAATTAATTGTTAAATAAATTTTTAGGAGTGGATAGAAAAATGGTTAGTGATAAAATTAAAGTTTGTTCAGAAAATAGTGAGTGCTTTGATAAAAAGCAAATAGCATTAGCAATAAGAAATGCAACATTTGAAGATCGTTTAGGGTGTTCTTTACTTGAAGAATGTGTTATAAGAGATTGTGAAGGATGTTCGTTAAAATTTATATGTGATGGAATTGATGAGCTATCAAAAGATTATATTGATCATACAACTACAGTAGTAACTACATTTAAATTTGATTAAGATTTTATTTTAAATTAGAGTATATTAAGAAATCCAAGGTTAAAAATAAACCTTGGATTTTAATTTACATGTTCAATTTTTGGAGTAAGGTTACATATATATTTATTAATTTTTTTTAGAGCATTAGTCTTTCTATTAACAGCAGTAGAGTAGCACATATCTTTTAAATCAGAGTAAAGTTTAATTGTATTATTTTTAAAGAAAACAAAATCTATAAGTTCTTTTTCCTCTTCACTTAAATTATTAATGGCCAATTTTAAAGTTTCAAAATTGCATTTATCACAGAGTATTTCTTCTAAATTAGGATTATTAGATGGTAATGTATGTTCTAAATTATCACATAAGGTAAGAGCTTCATATCCCTCAGCAGAACTTCTGTTTTTAGATCTTTTTATAAGATCATTTATATTATTTTTAATGCCATTGGTAGCATAAGCTACAAATCTATGTTTTTCTAAGTTATATGAGTTTAAGCATTTAAGTAGATTTTTATAACATTCATGCTGTATATCATATAAATCATATCCATCTATAAAGGTTCTCTTTGAAAGATTTAATATAAAAGGTCTAAACTCTTCTATAAGTTTTTCTTTAGATAATTTATCTCCATCTTTAGATTTTCTAACTAAATCCTCAATATATTTATAATCCATATAACCCTCCTTGAAATTATTAAAAAATATATTTGAATATCTACATATAGTGTTTTGATAAAAAATATTTCTATATATAGTATATATGTATTTAAAACCATATATCTTAGGCGAATATAAAATTAATTTAGATGAAGCATGATTTTATATGAAATGTATTTTATTTAAGTATTGGAGGGGAATGAAAATGAGCAATTTTGTAATAGCAGTAGGTCATACTGCAAGTGGAAATATTGGATGTGGAGTAGTTGCAAGAATTGATGAAAGTGTATGCACTAGAGAAATAGGAGCGTTAGTTGCTGATTATTTAAAGGATAGAGGTCATGTTGTTAATTTACTTAGGATAGATAAGAGTAATAGTTATAATTTTGAGGACTGTTATGTAAGAGCAGATCAAGCTAATCATATAGCTAAAGATTCAAATGTAGACTTTTATGTAGAAATTCATATTAATATGAAATCATAAAGTTTTTGAAGACTAAAAGATTGAATAAATTTAGTTTAGAATTTCTATTGATGTAAGTCATAATAAGAAAAATAAAAAATGGATTTGAAGAGAATAGCAAATAAACATCTTAAATATATGTAAAATAATTAATAAATATGAAAATATTATATCATATGTTAATTAATGCTATAATAACAAAGAGACTTCAAACTTTAATAAGATTTATATATACCTAAGATTTTATAAACTACATAGAAACATTTAGTAGTTAGAGTATGTGAAGAGCTAATTAATAAAATAAACTAGAAATTTAATTTTAATACTAGGAGGAAAAATTTTTGAGATTTTTAATTAATGCAGATATTATAGAAAAAAGATTGCCTAATAAAAGCAATTATAATTATGAAATATATTCTATGATAATGAACAATGTAAGTCCGAATATTTCCAAAGAATTTCATAAGAAAAATAAAAGTTTTAGATTAATAACATATAGCAATGCTCATATAAAAGAAGATAAGGTACATTTTTATATTGCAGCAAGAGATGACATAGCAGAATGTTTAATAAAGTATTTATCAGCTAATCTGATAGTTAGGCTTGGGGATATGGTTATAAAAATAACTAAAATATTACCTATGGAAAATTTAAAGAAGAGAGAAAAATATTTATTTAAAACAAGCTTAATAGTAAATGTATCAAAAGAAAATAAATGTGTTTTAAGTGACGAATTTGATTATATAGAGAAAAGATTAAAGAATATAGCAATTAGTAAAGCACAAAAATGTGGCATAGATAAAAAGTGTATTGAGTTTGAAATAATAAATCCTACTCATAAGATAAACAAGTACAAAGATGGTCATGTGAATAGTTGGAAGTGTTTTTTGAAAGTAGTTGGAGATTATGAATTAATTAATTTCTTATATTCAATTTCTGGAGTAGGTGAAAATACAGCTACTGGACATGGCTTATTGTGGGAGGTGATATAGTGAAGCAACAAATGAAAGTATATCATTCGTCTAATGAAATCGAAGATATTTGTACAGTAATAGGATTATGTCAATTGTTAGAGATGAATGAAATAAGTTTTAGTACTAAAAAATTAGAAGAATATTATTTAATATCACACGAAACTTTTAACTATGAAGATGCAATATATATACCTATAGAGGAAAAACATTGTTATACATGTAATAGTTCTTCAAATAAAACTGAAAAACTTAAAACTATAAATGGAGTAAATAATTTTTTCGAGAAAAATATAGGGTTAACACTTCAATATTTTTCAACTAATAATGAAAAATTATTAAAAGGAATGAAAAAACAAGGAAGTGTATGTAACGGAAGTTTTTTTAACACTAAAGGCATAAGGGCTTCAACATCTCCTGGAGCATTAACTATTAGCTCTATGAAAAGATCAATAACTTTTTTAGGATGGATCAATGGAACAAATTATATAACAAATGATGATGTTGAAATTAATGCTATTCTTATTCCAAATAAAGCTAGTAGAATTTTAAGACCCTATGAATATAAATATCCAGTTAAAGAAACAAATGAAATGAACGTTAAAACATATTGTGATAAAAGAGAAAAAAGGTCAGATATCATTATGATTTCAGAAATTTATGCTAATACTGCTGCAGAATATCTATCATATTTAGAAAATAGTGATGGATATGAAATAGAAAGTGTTTTGTTTATGGTATTAACAAAATCAGCAAAAAAGCCATTGCCTAATAAGTATTTTAAGTTGCCAGTATATAACTGGAGTATAGAATTGTATAAAAAATTTTCTAATATTTTAGGTATGTCATATATAGATTATGATGTTAGAGATATAACAGCAAGATTTATTTTAAAACCTAATTTAAGTAATTTTCATAAGCTTATTCATATATTTTCTAAGAAAAATCAACTTTTAGAACTAAAATTTAAGGAGGATATTATAAGTATGTATAACAATAAGGTTCAAGAAATCCATAATAATGAAACAGTTAAAAGACTTGGTAAAGGGTTGAATTATCTTCTATATAAGAAGAAAGGTTTTGAAATTCTTACTAGATTATACACTGTTAGAAATCCAGAAAGTTTAGCTATTAGGATAAGAGAGATAGAAGATCAATATATTAGGGTAACTTCTAATCCTGTCATCAATAATGAAGAACTTATAAGTTTAATTAATTTAATAAATACACCAAAGGAAGCAGCAATTTGTGCAAATGCAATAATAAGCTATGCTAGAGTTTTTTATGCAAAGAAAAAAGATGCTTCAAGTAATCCAAGTGAATCTCAAAAAGATGATTCTAATAATGAAGTAGATATTAAGAAAGAGCAAAAAGGATATGAAGAGGCAGAAAATATAGCAGATAAAATATCAATAGATTTATAATTGGGAGGGATTTGTTATGAATAAATTAGCAATAATGTTATTAGTAACACTAGAAGGAGAGGCTTTAAATAATGAAGGTAACATAGGAAATACTATGCAACCAAGACAAATAGAGTTAAGTGATGGTAGTGTGAGAAATGCTATTTCAGGAGAAATGTTAAAGCATTTTCATTCAAGAAATCTTAGACTGCTAGCTGAGGAGATTGAATTATGTGAAACTTGTAAGATCTTTAGTCCAATGAAAAATGGAAAGGTTAAGGAGAAGGATAAAGATTTAAGTGAATGTGGTAATAGAGTAAGAGAATGCGTAGTAGATGATGTTGAAGGATTTATGAATGCTGGTAAAGGAAGTAATGAAAAGAGAAGTAGTTGTATTAAATTTAGTTGGGCGATAGCTAGAGGGGAAAATGATTATCAAAGCATGTTGCATAATAGAGTTGATCCAACAGATAAAAATAATAAAACTAAAAGTCAACAAATTGCAGATGATGGGGAAAGTATAGATACTACCTCTAATGCTAATACAAATAAAAGTCAAAATACACAAATGATATTTTATAGACCAATAAGAAGTAATGAGTATGCATTAACTATTCAAATAGATTTAGATAGAATTGGCTTTGATGATGAAAAGTTAAAGGATGCGGTTTCAGAAGAAATCAAAAAAAGAAGACAAAGTATGTGCTTGAAAGCTTTTAAAAATATGTTTTTAGATATAGAAGGTGCTTTATGTTCAACAAGATTACCTCATCTTAGAGACATTCAAGGAATTATTGTTAATAAAACTAATAAAAATGAAGTATTATCTAAATATTCTGCATTAAATGATGATTTTATAGAAAAAAATAAAGAGATTTCAACTAATAGTACTGAGTTTAAAAATATAGAAGACTTTGCAAAATGTTTAGATAAGTTTATTGAAGATGTTGAAAAATAATTAAGAAGGAATGATTTATAAGTATGTATAAGGTAACTTATGGAACATCTAATCTATTTACCCTTAAAAAATATGAAAATAGTAATTTAAACTGTCAAAGTTATGAGTATCCGACAATATATGCAGTGAGAAGTGCAATATTAGGTGCTATTATTCAAGTTGATGGAATAGAAAAAGCAAAAGAATTATTTCATAAAGTTAAAAATGCAATTATTTATATTCAATATCCTAATGAATTTAAAATAAATGGTTGCAGAATTAAAAGATTTGCTAATAGTTTTTATGATTTAAAAGATGAACAGAAAATAGATAGAGATTACTTAATATCAAAGAATTTTTGCACTTCTATGGGGTTTAGAGAGTATGTTTATTTAAAAGAAATAGTGTTCTATATTGATAATTCAATTTCTGATATTGAATTATACCTAAAAAATATTGATTGGTTAGGTACTGCAGAAAGCTTAGTATATTTGGAATCAATAAAAGAAACTAATAAATTAGATAGGATTTTAAAAGTTGAAAGTAACATCAATTGTAGAAAATATGAACAGTATGATTGGAGTAGTAAGGTTAAATTTGAAAATGTATATATGTTTTCAGATAAATATAATAAGAGGCAGCAAGTTAAGTTAATATGCTCTATTAATAATATAGAAATGTAGAGGATTTATATTAATGTATTCAAATTATTTTGAGATTTTAAAATTTAAAAATCCTAGAGAGATACAAGTTGATGTTAAAAAAGTTATAGAAGATAATAAGGAAAATAATGTACTTGTTATAGCAGGATGTGGAAGTGGTAAAACAGAAATTGGAAATTATTTTCTTTTAAATAAAAATGGAAAAAGGTCAATTTTTATTGAGCCAATGAGAACTTTAGCTACTTCTATTCAAAAAAGATTGGATGAATATAATAAAGAATTAAATATAGAAGAAAATTGGACTATTCAGCATTCAAGTAATCAAGAGGATAGATATTTAGAAAATAAATATGTGGTTACAACAATAGATCAAGTATTAGCTGGTTGGCTAGGAATTGGTAGACACGCATTTATAAAAGGCAAGAATGTTTTACTATCTAATTTTGTATTTGATGAAGTTCAATTGTTTCAACCAGACAAAACATTATTAACAACAATAAATTTTTTAGATAGTATTAAGAAATCAGGTAATAAGTTCTTAATTATGACTGCAACAATGCCAAAATATTTAATAAATTTTTTGAGTAAAAGATATGATATGAAAGTAGTTATAGCTGAGAAAGAAGAAATAAAAGATAGAAAAATATATGTAAATTTTAAAGAAAGTTTAGATTTTTCTAAGATAAATGGTATTAAAGATAGACAAATAATAATATGCAATACTCAAAGCCAACAAGAGCATGTTTATAACGAAATTAAGGATAAAGAAAGATGTATTATTTTAAATAGTAAATTTTTAAGTACAGATAGAAAAAATATAGAAAGTGAATTAGACAGATATTTTAGTAAAAAGTCTAAAGCAAATAATAAAATATTAATTGCTACAAGTATTGTTGAAGTTGGATTAGATATATCTTGTAAATATTTATATTCATATGGATGTCCTATAGATAAATTTATTCAAAGATGTGGTAGATGTGCAAGATGGGGTGGAACAGGATTTGTTAAAATAATACAAAATGATGATAATCTTTTTGATGAAGAGGTAGTAAAGAAAACTTTAGAATTTTTTAAGAAGAGGCCTGATTTAAACTTTATATGGGAAATACAAAAAGATGCAGTTTCAGAAATATTAGATGAGTTTTATAGAGATGCAATTAATGAAGTTGCTATAAGAAAAAATAAAATAAAGCTAGCTAATGGTAGTTTAAAAGATCTTGTTAGAGAAATATATAGCTGTAATATAATAATTGATAATAATATTAGTACGGAGATTTCTAATATTAATAGTTTTAATAGACAAAGCATTAGTATCTCTTTACCTGTATTAAAGAAATTATCAAAAACTAACAAGTTATTTATTTTAAATAAAAATATAATAGAAAAAACATCGTACTCTGATAAATTAGTAAGTGAAACAGTTATAATTAAAGGAAATGATTGTGTATATGATAAAGTTGGTTTTAGATATAAAGAAGGTGAGCAGACATCAACCTTTAAATATTTTAATGAAATAAAAGATAAATATAATATGGATTTTGTTAATTATAAAAATGAAACTTGGATAACCCATGCAACTATAGTAAAAGCTTTAGTAAAACAAAAAATATTAAATAATAAATTTTCTAATTATATTATGGATAATTGTGAAAAAATCAGTTTGATAAGTGGATTACATGATATAGGTAAATTGGATGAAGTTTGGCAAGGAAAACAATGGGCACAAGCAGGTTCAATACCATTAGCTCATTTTCCTTTTAGAACATCAAATCCTAATATATTTAAAAATAGGAATCATAAATTTATTGGTGCAATACTACTTAAAAATTTTTGTAATGATGATTTACTATTTAATATTCCGATTCAACATCATGGAAGAATTATTTCTGATAAACATGATATAGAAGTTTGTGATTTTAAATTGCACAAAAACTATAAATTATGCTTATATGAGTTAGGTTTTATTGAAAACATAGAAGAAGAGGGGCATAATTTGAAAATTAATTATAAGCAAATACTATCACCTAAAAATGATAATTGGAATGACTTTTTATATGTTATAGGTATTTTGATGGAAGCTGATATTGAAGCAATAAATCTATTTCACAAATAAAAAATTATATAAAATTTTTGCAGTAAACTTATAATAATGATTTTGCAAAAAAATAAAAAATATATTGTAATAAAGATAAATTAAGGTTTTCATTATGATTTTATAAAAAATAGGTTTACTGCAAAAAACATCAAATACACAAAGAAATATTTTGTCAAGTGAATAACTAATATAGAAAACCAAAGATTTATGAAGATTTTTAGGGTTAATGTTTAATAATGTATTATTTAAAGTTTACCAATGTTTCGGAGTAAGGTTTTACTCTTTCTTCGTTAATGTTTAATAATGTATTATTTAAAGTTTAAAGCAGCATTAGAAACGGTTAATATCATTAAGAGTTAATGTTTAATAATGTATTATTTAAAGTACATTTTTAAAGTATCAGTAGTCGATTTCGACTCTTGTTAATGTTTAATAATGTATTATTTAAAGAATCTAAAATCTAATATTGTACTTTTCTTAAATTCCGTTAATGTTTAATAATGTATTATTTAAAGTTAAATGGTTATAACCCTGTTATGAATGATGAAACATGTTAATGTTTAATAATGTATTATTTAAAGAATATTTATATGATACTTTTGAGTCGGTAATATATCGTTAATGTTTAATAATGTATTATTTAAAGCAAGATCTTCGATGTGAACAAGAAATTCTAGGAGCAAGTTAATGTTTAATAATGTATTATTTAAAGACCATAATACCAAGTACAGTACAACCGACTGGTACTAGTTAATGTTTAATAATGTATTATTTAAAGTAAATTCTTCTTTTGTAACATTAGCTTTAAGCTGTGTTAATGTTTAATAATGTATTATTTAAAGTTAGGACAAATAGTTTCAATTTGATCTGAAGAAAATGTTAATGTTTAATAATGTATTATTTAAAGATGAAGGCAGCTTGGGACAAAGAAGGAAAAGCAACAAGTTTAATAATGTATTATTTAAAGCCTAAGCTCCTACTTTACTTGCTGATGTATATTTAGGGTTAATGTTTAATAATGTATTATTTAAAGCAATAAGGATTTCCTTCACTTTCTATTGCGATAATTGGTTAATGTTTAATAATGTATTATTTAAAGTTTGATATTCGAATACCTAAACATTTATCATTATATAAGTTAATGTTTAATAATGTATTATTTAAAGGATTCAGATAAGTATACAAAGATGATAGAAGAATTAGTTAATGTTTAATAATGTATTATTTAAAGAACTTTCCTTCTAAAGTTATTTCTTTAGATACAACTTGTTAATGTTTAATAAAGTATTATTTAAAGTTTTCATTTACTTTGTTAAGTAAAGCCAATGACTTATATTAATGTTTAATAATGTATTATTTAAAGTGATCTGTAGTTATAGAAACTGTTATTAAATCACATGGTTAATATTTAATAAAGTATTATTTAAAGTTAAGTTCCATTAATGTTGTTTTTAATAAACCAAGTGTTAATGTTTAATAATGTATTATTTAAAGTAAAATAATTAACACACTTATCTTTAGCAGGAATAAAGTTAATGTTTAATAATGTATTATTTAAAGATAGTAGTTACATTTAAAAATACTTCTATATCATTAGTTAATGTTTAATAATGTATTATTTAAAGTTTTTTTTTCATTAAAATCCGTTGTTCTTGATTCAAAGTTAATGTTTAATAATGTATTATTTAAAGTTGACAAGTGTTTGAATATTTGCTAAATTTGCATTTAGTTAATGTTTAATAATGTATTATTTAAAGTAAATTCTTCTTTTGTAACATTAGCTTTAAGCTGTGTTAATGTTTAATAATGTATTATTTAAAGGAAAAGTGTGTAAACAATAATGGATCTGGCGCTAAAAGTTAATGTTTAATAATGTATTATTTAAAGTTAACTTATAAGAAATGCACTAAGGCTATGTCACTTGTTAATATTTAATAATGTATTATAACTTTATCATGTTCTCAAAACTATAAAGAAAATATATTTTATTACAGAGCTATAAAGACCAAAAAAATTAAATCTTGGTCTTTATATTTAAGAAATATTTCTAGCAATTTTAAGATTATAATGAAACTAAATAATAGTATTTTAGATTTATTTTTTGTCAACGATTTGTCAACGCCAAATAAATTTTTGAGCGTAATAATAAAAGTAATGTAGTGTTAACAAAATTTACATAATAGCTGAAACACTAGTAAAATCAATGTATTACAATGACAGATAGTTATTTAAAATGTAAATATTATTTGCATATTTTATATGGGTAACAACCCAATGGTAGGGGCTACTGTTGCAGTTGCTGTTGCTGTTGAAGAAGGTATGAATAAGTAATTGATATTACTGGGTTTTACAAGATTTTAAATAAGTAAATATTTAAAATAATATATAGCACACATCATATTTTTTAAAATTTGAAATATGACGTGTGCTATTTTCACGTCTATTTTTGGAGGGATTTTATGAAAAAATTAAAGATGAACTACAAGAATGATAAAACTTTTAAAGAGGGTTTTGAAGAGTTTATTTTAAAATTTAATATGAATCAAAGGGGGACAAAATTTGGAATTGGTTACATATATATGGAATGTCTTGAATAGAATGTTGAACGACGTTGAAAAGACGGTCGATAATAAAATACTTCAAATAATACTTGTTTACTGGATTCTTTTTTTTAGTAATTGGAATAACTGTATTTATTTTCAGATTGGCTATTTATCTAATATATGAAGAAATAAGCAATACATATAGAAAATACAATCATTCCAAGAATATTATCCTCATAAGGTGGGAGATAGAGTTAAAAGTATTTTTTGAAAGGATGTATTTTAATCTTAAAATATATAAACGCGTTGTGCTAATTTTTATATTCCAAATTCTTGTAATATAAAAATGCGCAGAATATCCCTGATTAAAATTAACTAAATTTTAACCAAATATTAGATGTTTAATTTGCTCTACATGTAGAGTATTTCCTATAAGTGTATTTAATACAAATGATAGATTATGAGCAAGTATTTTCAGAGTAATTCTGAGCATTAGTCCCCATTTTGACTTAGCTAAAACTCTATTAATATTAAATTGTTCAGCTAATTGAGAAAAACTAGTTTCAACTCTCCGACGCGCTTTTGACAAAGCGTTTCGAAGCTGTTTTTCTAATGGATTTCTGCTATTTTTTCTCTTTAATGATAAGAATAAAATTTCTTTTTCTTTAGCTAATGATTTTTTTAGTTCATCACTAATATAACCTTTATCAGCTAAGATTTTTATAGAAGTATTTGTTTGAATAAGTTCAAAGACAGCATCTCTATCATCAAGATTAGCAGTAGTTAAAAGAAAATCTGTTATAAATCCATCAGTGGTAACTAATGCATGAAGTTTTAATCCAAAATAAGTTTCTTTTTTTGAAGCACAATAACTATAAGTTGATATATCCTTGAATACTTTGTTAAAGTAAGCTCTTCCAAATTTACATACTGGAATAGGCATACTATCAATAATTCTAGTATCGTCATCTTTAAATATTGGTAAACTTGAAAAATATTTTTGAATTTCTAAAATTACTTTGTATAAATTTCTTTTAGTTTTGTTAAACCTCGTTCTATCACAAATATTAGGGAATAAATCTGAAAAGTTCTTTTTAATGAAATAAAACCAAGCTTTTTCAGAATCGATTGTAAGGGCTTCGTCTACGATACTAATTGTAATTATTTCAGAATCTGAAAGCTTAGATTCTGAAATATTTCTTCTATTTTTTATAGAATTAGGTATTATTTCGTTGTAAACATCATCAATTAACACAAAAGAAACTGTAAAAAAGTCTTTTAAATTATCAATTTTTTCAGTATTATAATAAGTGAACTCTAACATTTTAATCATCTCCTTATTATACTTTTGTTGTTAAGTTAATTATAATTTGGATGATTAAATTTTGTTAGAGTTTTTTTATTAAATTTTAACTAGCACAACGCGTTAATATATTTACAATCAGTTCAAGCAACTGATACCACATAAATTAAAATTTTTTAATCAGAAAATGGTAGCCAAGATTTGCGGTCATGGGCTACTATTTTGTATGTTTTTAATAAGTAACACAACAAAAATTAATAAATTCAAAAAGCTAATATTATGAGTCAGATTAAGATTATTAATTAGTAATAGTTTCATATATGTCTTTCTTCATAGCTCTGTTAATTGTTACTAAAACACCAACTAAGCATAATATTGCCAATATTATATATACACCCTTCATTCCAAATACAAATATATCATCTCTTTCAGATAGATATGTTGTAATATGATAACCTATTTTATAACTCATAAGACTATATAAAATAGTAGTTCCTAAGGTTACCCCTATTACTTGTCCAAAATTTCTTACTAAAGAATTAACACTGCCAGCAATGCCAAGCTTGTTTTTTGGTGCTGCAGACATAATCAAATAATTATTAGATGGCTGGAAAAAACCATTTCCTATAGCCATGACTATTTGAAAGGCTATTACAATAAATACGCTTGAATTACAATTCCAAAAAGACATAAGTAAAAAACCTAAACCAGTAAAAATCAAACCTAAAACTGTAATTGAATTTGCACCAATTTTATCGGAGATTGCTCCACTTATAGGAGAGATTAGTGTAATAACTAACGGTGATATCATTAAAATTAATCCTGCTTCATAAGTATTAATTTTCAAAGTATATTGTAAATAAAATGGTACTATTATTCCTGAAGCACTTATGCAAACAAAAGATATGAATGCACAAAGTAAACTAACTGAAAATAATTTGTTTTTAAATATCTCAAGGTCTAACAAAGGATTTACTTTAATTTTTTGAAGCTTAATAAATATTACAAAACTTAATAAAGTTAAAATTAGTCCTCCTATAATTAATGGATTAAACAAACCTAAATTTTGTTCTCCAATAAGTGTACATATTAATGCTGTGCTGAAAATAAAGAATGTAATAGCTCCTGTAATATCTAGTTTCCCTTTTGTTTTATTATCTTGTGGTAGAAATTTCATACCTAATATCAATGCAGTAATACCAATAGGGACATTTACCCAAAATATATAATTCCAACTTAATGAGCCTAGTATTACACCACCTACTGCTGGCCCTAGCATTGTTCCAAGTGCTACCATGGAGGCTAATACACCTAATGCTTTTCCTCTTTCATTTTGATCAAAGATTTCTGTTATTATCCCTTGATTATTTGCCATAAAGGCTGCAGCTCCAATAGCTTGAATGACTCTAGAGATTATGAGGAAAATAATATTATTAAACATTCCACACATAAATGAGGCTGCTGTAAAGATTACAATCCCTATCTTAAAAATAGTGACTTTTCCAACTAAGTCACCTAGCTTTCCGAAGACCATTATTATTGCACAGATAATCGTTATATAGCTTAATACTACTAATTCAATAATAGACATACTAACTGAAAGAGATTTAGCCATTACAGGCAGTGCAATATTTACAATACTCATATCTAAACAAGCTACAAAAGACATTAGTACAATTACAAATAAAATTACTCTGTTATTTTTTTTCATTATTTATCAATCCTTTTTGTTTTATATAGCACTATATTGTTATTTTCAATTTAAATTGTTATATTTATAGTATCAGTTTTAGTTATATTTATCATGAATTATTTTGCTAAGTATTAGCATGATTTTGCTATTAATGGGGGTACATATGAAAGATTTATCAAATTATTATTATAAAGAAATGCCAAATGAAAACTTCTTTGTAGATATTTTTGAAAATTCTCATAATCAATTAGGTTCAACTTTTGAGAGGCATTGGCATGAACATCTTCAATTTTTTTATTTTACAAGTGGAGTGGCTATTTTGAATTGTAATAATACTAAAATAAAAGTACATACAGGAGATTTAGTAATAATAAATAGCAATGAACTTCATGACTGCATAAATCTATGTTGTAATCTTAAGTATTATATTATAAGAGTAGACTTATCATTTCTTTTTAGTAATCAAGTAGATAGTCTTCAAACTAAGTTCTTAATCCCGCTAGCACAAAACCTAATTTTATTTAAAAATTTAGTTAGAGAGGATAAGAATATAACAAATTGTATTGAAAAAATAATTGCTGAGTATTTTGAAAGAAATCTAGGATATGAGTTGGCTATAAAAGGATATTTTTACGATTTAATAGTTCATTTAATGAGAAATTATGTAGAAGAAATTTTAACTCAAAAACAGTTTGAGGAGAGAATAAATAATTTAAATCGATTTAATGACATAATTAAGTATATTGAAAATAATTATTGTGAAAAAATAAAATTAGAGGAGCTTGCTAAGATGGCTAACATGAGTACGTATCATTTTGCTAGATCTTTCAAACAAATTACAGGCAGGTCACCAATAGATTATATAAATAAATTAAAAATTGATAAAGCTTTTTCTCTTTTAAAGGAAGGTAATTTCAATGTGACTGAAGCTGCTTTGAATAGTGGCTTTAATGATGTTAATTACTTTAGTAGGTTATTTAAGAAGTATAATAATATCTCGCCAAGAGAAGCAAAAAAACTATCAAATAAAATATAAATTAAGAAAATATATATTTCTTGGTGCTGAAAATATATATGATTTTTTTAATCCTGCTAAATATGGTTTAGAACCAGAGGAGATAGCTACAGATTGTTGGAAGGGATTTCGTTGTGATTTTTCAATAAGAAATAACAATATATATTTAGATAATTTAAAAATAAATGGTAAAAGCGATGAATATCCTGATATTAATGGAGTTAAAGTTGGTAAAGTAAATTACGAAGGATATCATGTATATAAGAAACTAAATCTAAAATTAATTTATTCAGGTAAAGTAATAATAGGAACAGAACTAAAGAAAAGATTTATTGGAAGAGCTTTTTTAAATCCAGGAGATTATAAGAAGATAATTGAACTTTCATTTCAAAATGGAGAAATTATAGGAATAAAAGATATAACAGATACTTTTGAAGAAGGATTTTAATAAATTTATTATAGAATATAAACAAATCTCAAAGATAAAACATACCTTTGGGATTTTATGGGAAATAATAAATCTGTTTGCACTATAGGGGTAAAATATACCCTTTAGGGTTAATTTACATACTTGATTTTTATATCAATATTAGTAATAATATATCTACCAACTTTTCTTAAAGCAGCCATCTTTCTATTAACAGCAGTAGAGTAACACATATCTTTTAAATCAGAGTAAAGTTTAATAGTATTATTTTTAAAGAAAACAAAATCTATAAGTTCTTTTTTCTCTTCACTTAAATTATTAATAGTCAATTTTAAAGTTTCAAAATTGCATTTATCACAGAGTATTTCTTCTAAATTAGGATTATCAGAGGGTAATGTATGTTCTAAATTATCACATAAGGTAAGAGCTTCATATCCTTCAGCAGAGCTTCTATTTTTAGATCTTTTTATAAAATCATTTATATTATTTTTTATTACACTTACTTAATCAATTTGAGTAGGTGTTTTTTATTTATTAATATATTTGAAGATAATGTTAATATATGCGTAATAAATAGTATCTAGAGGTTTAAGATGAATAGTATAGAATATGATAGAAATGTATTGGGAATAAAAGCCATTCGAGTATCTTTAATTAATAGTAAATTATTATATGAGGTGAATTTTTATGGAATCAAATAAAGAAAATATAAATTTATATAATCAATTTTTAAAATATTCATATTCAGAACTTAAAGAATTATTTAATAAATCTAAAACTAAGGAAGAACAAGATTTTTATATGAGTATGGCTAAAGTAGATGATATTGAAAATAAACTTAGCGAATTAAATTGTTATAGTGAGATTAATAGAGATGAGATAGTTAAAATTATATTGTCGGTTATTTATAAAAAATATAGTAATAATGAAATGGGTATTGTAAAGGCAATTAAATGTACTGATACATTATTAATTCATACAAATCTATCTTATGAAGATGAATATTATGATTTATATGGATTAGATGATTCTTATTATTTAGCTCAAAATGGTACTTATGGTGATTTAGACGAAGTAGCAATTCAGTTTAAAGATGCTATTAGTAGGTATGAAAGTTATTGGAAAAAATTTAAAGAGTCAATTGATAAAATACTTGGATAGGTATAGTAGAATATAGTGTATTAATGAATAAATGATTTATTTTATAATGAGGATAGATCCAATATATACCTGAACTAACTAAAGTTCAGATTTATAAATTAAAGAAAATGAATTTAAGCATATTAGAGTTATTTATAATATGAAATATTTGGAACGAAAGTTGATGAATTAGATTTTTGGGAGATAAATAATGAACTTAATAAATTATTTAGATGTAGAAATAACAAGTCTTTGGAACGATTATGCAGAGAATAGAAATATTAGGTTAAAGAAAATTGCAAATAAAAAATTAAATAAATTAATTGAGTATTTAGAATCAAAGAGTAAAGAAGTTATCAAAAATAGTATAGTAAATAGGCTTTTAATGGATAAAAGAATAAAATATAGAATTTTTCTTGCCTTAAATTGAAATCAATAGTAAAATAATACAGGTAAAAATATAAAAATAGGGGGATAATAAAATGAAAAAATTAAAAACACTACTTTCAGCTTTACTTGTATTTTGTGGATTAGCACTTTTAAATCCAGTACAAGCTAATGCTGCATGGCAACAAAGTGATTCAGGATGGTGGTATACAGAAGGTAACTCTTGGTCAACTGGTTGGAGATTAATTGATGGAAATTGGTATTATTTTTATCCAAGTGGATATATGGCACAAGATTCTATAATAGATGGCTATTATGTTAATGAAAATGGAGCATGGACTACATTTCCAGAAGGAATCAGACAAGCAGAACAAAAAGTTAAACAATATTTAGAAAATAGTGGTGGATATGTTGCTGAACATATTGAATATGATCATACACAAGATAATAAATATGTAATACATTGTTATGATGTTGTTATTCAAGGAAATGGTTTTGGACATACAGCTACTTCAGGATGGTACTATGTAGATAAGACAAGTGGAGCTATTACTTCAATGTACTAAAAGAATAAAAAATTAAGCAATTAAGTTTAATCAGTTCTTTATAAGATAGTTCATAAGGATAAATATTTATTAAAATTACATATAATATGATAATTCAAAAACAAATTAGTTCAACTTAAAGTTTTAAGTTGGACTAATTTGCTTTTTAAAGAGAAAAAATATTAATAATTTTAGAGATTAGATTTTTTCATATAATATTAAAGTAAAATTAAATCTTAAAATAAATGGATAAAAAGAACTACATTGCCAGTAAAATCATAGGAGCTTATTCATAAGAAAACATTTAAAACCCATAATTTATTTACGATAGTATTAATAAGTCATGTTTGAAATTTATAGTAATGTATCGTATCAAACTAGACTTTAAATTTAACTAAAGATAAAAAAGGGGGGGGAGTTCTTTGAATTTTAAGAAAAAAATTAGTTTATTTGTTTGTGCGTTAATATTTGTATTTTTAATACCTGACATTAATGTATATGCAGCTAGCATTAAGGTTAACAGTTTAAATGTAAGTAAACAATCAGCTAAAGTAGGAGAAACTGTAGCTATAAATGCCTCTTCTACTGGAAGCCAAAATTTGCTTTATCAGTTTTCAATATACGATGGAGCCAAATGGTATGTACTTCAAAGTTATTCGAATAAAAGTACTACTACATGGAAACCGTATAGAGCATCAACATCTAAGATAAAGGTTGAAGTAAAAGACAAAAATTCTCAAAAAATTTATGATTCAAAAGAAATAAACTATGAAGTTTATAGTAATGTAAAGGTGCAAAATATCGTCACAGATAAAAAATCGCCTCAGGAAATAAATACAGAGATTAAACTTACAGCAAATACTAATTTATCTACAGGTGTACTATATAAATATTCAGTTTTTGATGGAAAGACATGGAGTGTGATTAAAGATTATAGTTATGATAAATCATATACATGGAAACCAACTGTTGCTGGAACTTATAAGGTAAGAGTTGATGTTAAGGAAGCAAATTCTTTAAGAAATCCAGATACTTTTTTAGAGACAAGCTTTACTATAAGCAATCCACCACAAGTACAACCATTATCAAAAAACAAAGTGGTAAACTATGTAAATACAAATTTGACTCTAAATGGATTTTCAAATAGTCAAATGAATCTTTTAACTAAACCTCAAACATGGAATAATGGAGTTTGGGTTGATGCCTCAAAAGATCAAGTAAACTATTATTTAAATCCAAATAATTTTATAAATGATAATGGAATAAATCAATTTTTAAAATTAAACTATATGGATGGAATTAAAGCACAAGATTTAAATGCAGTATTAGTAGGTAAAGGAGTTTTAGAAGGAAAAGGACAAGCTTTTTTAGATGCAGGAAAATTATATAATGTAAATCCAGTATATTTAGTGGCACATTCACTTTTAGAGACTGGAAATGGAACTTCAAAATTAGCTACAGGTATTTCTTTAAATTCCATACATGAAACATTTGGAGATGTAAACTCTAAAGTGATTTCTTTAAGCAAAGAGTTTAAAGTATATAATGTTTATGGTTATGGAGCTTATGATTCTAATCCCGATCTTTGGGGTTCGGAAAAAGCTTATAGTGAACAGTGGTTCAGTGTAGAACAAGCTATTATTGGAGGAGCTAAATATATATCTAAAGGATATATAAATAATTCATCTTATAATCAAAATACATTATATAAGATGCGATGGGATATGAACACCTTATCTAAAACACCGAATGCACAATATGCTCATCAATATGCTACAGATATAGGGTGGGCTTATAAACAATCACAAATAATGAAAAATATTATAGGTAAAATGAGTAATTCTACTTTTTACTATGAAATACCTAAATTTAACCAATAATTTTCTTTAATATTTGGCTATGTTTTAAGTGAACGTTTATATTATAGTATAAAGCTCATGGACAGGGGAATTTTTTAAGAACTCTAAAAATAAAGCTTAGTCCAATTAATGCATGCTCCCAATCGAAGATTGCTGACAAGCAATTAATTGTACAAAGCTTCATTAAGAGTTCTAAAAAGTAAATTCCAATGCCAGTTCGCCCTTATACTATAATATCAACACTGTTTTAAAACATAGCGTAATATTTATATATTTTGTTAGATTATCTTTTAAGTGAAAGCTGATATTATAGTATAAATAGAATTCTTATCATCAGATAAAGCTTGTCTTCTACTAAGGGTTAGAAGGCGTTAAATATAATATTAATGTCATTAACCAATTTTCGTTTATATTAAATTCTCTAGTTAGAAGTTGTTATATATACTATTAAGTTTTTATAAAAAGCTCAATGTTTGGATTAAATCCATAGATTGAGCTTTTTTTCTTATGTATGATTTTTGTATTAAAGTGTTTTAAAAGACATTCAAAATAATTTTCAATAAAATTTATTTTTATTGAAAATTATTTTTATTGAAACAAAACTTGGAATTTAAGTATCATTATTAGTGTAAGGAGTGTGAAATGTGCAAGAAATGGATATAGAGAAATTAATTACTGACATATATAACAATACTTATGATGATGTATTGAGATATGTAGTATCAAAATGTAGAAGTAGCAATGATATAGCAGATATAATGCAAAATATATATTTAAATTTTTATAAAGCTTTAAAAAATAAAAAAGAAATAAAAGAACCTAAAAAATACTTGATTAGAATTGCAAGAAATGAAGTATATAAGCAATATGGAGTATTAAAAATAGTACAAGATCATATTCCGGTATTTTCAGTAAATGATGAGAAACAATTTAAAAATATTCAAGAAGATTTGAATATTGAATCTAACTATGAGGAAGAAGCGCTATGTAAGGAAATATGGAGTTATATAAAGAAGAAGGACATACTTACTTTTAAGATATTTGTTTTATATTTTCAAAGTGATTTAAAAATAAAAGATATAAGTAAGAGTCTTAATATAAGTGAGTCTACTGTTAAAAATAGATTGTATCGGACAATGAATAAGATAAGTGAAGAATTTGAAATATAGGAGGGTGTATTTTGAATAAAGAGGATATAGTTAAAAAAGCAATTCGTAAGGGATTAGAATCTAAAGAAGAAATATTACAGAATATTCTAAGTGTAATAAGAGATGAAGAAGAAATAGAAAATAAAAAAATTGATTTAGAAATATTAGTGCTAGAATTGATTCAAAGAAAAGATATGTATGGATATGGGATAAGTAAGGAATTAGGAATTAAGTCTAAAGGGGCACTTCTAATGCAAGAAGGTGAAATATATCCAATTCTGCATTGTTTAGAAGGAAAAGCTTTATTAGAATCTTATTGGCTCTATGAAAGTGATGAAATAGATAAAAAATATTATAGGTTAACTAGAAAAGGAAGAGAATATTTAAAATTTAAATCTCAAAATAATAAAAACATTAAAATGTTAGAAAATATGGGGAGATTACAAAAGATAACATAAGTATATTTAAAAATGGCTATGTTTTAAGTGAGTGTTAATATTGTAGTATAAACAGAATTCTTATCATCAGATAAAGCTTGTCTTTGGCTGATGGTTAGAAGTCGTTATCCAGGAACGTGTATCTGTTATGAAATTACAGATACTAGCTATCGGATAAAGCTCATGGACAGAGGAATTTACTTTAAGAACTCTAAAATAAAGCTTAGTCCAATTAATGCATGTTCCCAATCAAAGATTGCTGACAAGCAATTAATTGTAAGATTAAAAGGAAACTCGACTCATATACATTCGCTGAGTAAGTTTAAGTGACAAAATATAAAATTTTGACTTTCACTTAAGAGTTCTAAAAAGCAAATTCCAATGCCATTTCGCCCTTATACTAGAATATCAACACTGTTTTAAAATATAGCCTTAAAAATAAATAATTTGGTGAGGTGATGGGAAGATGACTATAAAAGATAGTAATGAAATAAAAGAATATATTAATGATGTGTGCTCCCAAGTGAAGAATAAGAGGGTTCATAATGAAATAAAAGATGAATTAAGTGCACATTTAGAGGAAAAGGCAAATGAATATATAAAATCAGGAGAAAAAGAAGAAAATGCTTTGAAAAAAGCAATTAATGAAATGGGATCATCTAAACATGTAGGAAGTGAACTTAATAAGTTACATAAGTCTAAGCCAGAATGGAGCGTAATAGCTTTAAGTGTAGGACTTATACTATTAAGTACAGTAATAATAAATATTTTTGAAAAAAATTTTGGAGTAAGCAATAATCATATATCAAAGAATACTATTATGTTTAATATTTTAAGTATAATTATATTATCATTAGCTTGCTTTATAGATTATAGAAAGATTAAAAAATGTTCAAAATATATTTATGTTGTTGGTTTATTTGCTTTAGTTTATACTGGATTTTCAGGAATTCCAGCTTATAATGGAGTAAAACAATGGATACAAATAGGGGGATTGACTATAAACATTGGATATTTTGCACCAATAATAATTATAATTGCTTTAGCTGGAATATATGATAAGTATGATTGGGCTGATAAAAGAAAAACTATAATAGGCTTATTCCTAGGATTATTACCATTAATATTACTTGTTAGAACAAATTCATTATTTAGTTTTATTATTTATGGAATTTCATTAATTGTATTGTTATATTCATTTAAAGTAAGTAAAAAGATATTAGGATTATTTGCTAGTGTTGAAGCATTACTTATAATTTTAAGTAGGATAGGTTTTGAAACTAATTTAAATTTTATGGATATAAGCAATAATATCAATGGATATGGAGATATTAACAATAAACTTAATATAATTAGAGATTCATCAGTATTAATTGGAAGAGCTAATAATTTTGATATAAATATTATTCCAGATTTTTATACAGATTATATACTTTCATATATAATATATAATTTTGGTTGGATAGTTGGTGTTATTGTTATTACTTTAATTGGAGTACTAATAATAAGAATGATTAAAGTAGCAATCTCTGTAAAAAATACTTATGCTAAATCATTAGTTTTTGGAGTTGTATCTATAATAATAATTCAATTTATTGGCAATATATTAATGACTTTTGGAGTAACTATAAGTGCATCTGCTCTAATGCCATTACCTTTTGTAAGTTATGGAGGAACAGCTACTATTATAAATATGTTTATAGTTGGAATTATAATTAATGTATACAAAGGAAAAAGTATATCTAAAATTGAAAATATATAAGCTTCAATAAAGTTTGCTCATTAATATAAATCTTAAAATATTTATAAACAATATTACTGATTACTATAGTGAGTAACTTATATAGAAAATTTATGATATATATGCTTCTAACTAGATATTATTAAGTAAAGATATAATTTTCTATAAAAATTCTATAAAAAGACTATATACGTAATAACTTAATTAGAGTATATATATTATTAGGTTAAAAATTGGAATAAAAGATAGAGAAAGTAGTAGAGAACGATAAAAAGGGTTTCTACTACTTTTGTTTTTTTAGAATTAAAGTGTTTAAATAAGGAATAATAAAAAATAAATGAAAGAATTTAAAGACAGTTTTTCACGAAAGTATAATATTTTATATTATATATGTTGTAATAATAATTATTCAATAAATAAAATAACTGTATAATCATTTGTTGAAGATTTAAATTTGCAAAATATATACTTAATTTGGGGGAGGAAATAATTATGGAATTAGAAACTAATTCTTCAAATATAACTTCACAATTAATTTTAATACTTATTTTAACACTTTTAAATGCATTTTTTTCATCAGCAGAAATGGCTATTGTATCTTTAAATAAAAACAAAATAAAAATTTTAGCAGAAGAGGGGGATAAAAAAGCACAATTGTTAGAAAAACTTATGGAAGAGCCAACTAAATTTTTATCTACCATACAAGTAGGAATAACTTTTGCAGGTTTTTTCTCAAGTGCATCTGCTGCTATTGGATTATCTGAGAGTTTTGCTTTATTTTTATCTAAATATAATATTCCTTATGCAAAAAAAATATCATTAATAGTTATAACAATCGTATTATCATATGTAACACTCGTATTTGGTGAGTTATATCCTAAAAGAATTGCTTTGCAAAAATCAGAACAAATTGCAATGTTTTCTGTTAGACCTATAATTTATGTTTCTAAATTGACTTTACCATTCATTAAATTATTATCTATTTCAACTAATATATTAATTAAATTAACAGGTATGGACATAGAAAATTTAGAAGAGAAAGTATCAAAAGAAGAAATAAAATCTTTAGTAGAAGTTGGTCAAGAACATGGGGTTATAAATGAAACAGAGAAAGAAATGATAAACAGTATATTTGAATTTGATGATAAGCTAGCAGAAAAGGTAATGACACCAAGAACTGAGGTATATTTAATCAATATAAATACGCCTTTAAATGAATATTTAGATGAATTATTAGAAGAAAAATATTCAAGAATACCTGTTTATGAAGATGATATTGATAATGTTATAGGGGTACTATATATGAAGGATTTTATAATTGAAGCTCGTAAAGATGGATTTGAAAATGTTGATATAAGAAAGATATTACATTTACCATATTTTGTACCTGAAACAAAAAATATTGATCAATTGTTTAAAGAACTTAAAAATTCTAAAAAGCATATGGCAATATTAATAGATGAATATGGAGGTTTTTCAGGAATAGTTACAATAGAAGATCTTATAGAAGAAGTTATGGGAGATATTGATGATGAATATGATGATGATGAACCATATATAAACAAAATAGATAGTAATACATTTATAGTTAATGGATTACTTTCAATAGATGACTTAAATAATAATCTTGATTTAAATTTAGTTTCAGATGATTGCGATACTATAAGTGGATTTTTAATTAATTATATAGGAAGAATTCCAAAAGATTCAGAAGAAAAGATTATTGAATATGAAAATATAATATTTAAGATCGAAGAAGTTAAAGAAAAAAGAATAGAAAAGATAAAGATATGTATACAAAGAGAAGAATAAATTCTTTAAATTATGTCAATATAATTTTGACACATCGTTTGTTAACTGAATAATAATTCATTTAGTTAACAAAAGTATGTGTTTGTTACTTAAAAAATTGTTATATTAATTAGAATAGTTTAAGCTTTTACATTTAAAAATAATAAAAAAATTTTATTTGAATAAACTGGAATTATTGAGTTATAAAGGAATGTAGGCTAAAATTTATAAAGAGGGGTATATTAATTTTAATTAAAAAGATTTGGTCATTATTTTAGTTAAAATAAACCTTATTTAAAAGATAGGTTATGTTTTAAAACAATGCTGATATTGTAGTAAAAAGCTCATGGACAGAGGAATTTACTTTAAGAATTCTAAAAAGTAAATTCTAATGCCAGTTCGCCTTTATACTAAAATATAAACATTCACTTAAAACATAGCTAAAAGATAAAATTTATATTCAAAAATAATTACTATCATTATTATAAAAGAATAATAGTGCGGGGGTAACATTAAATGTTTAAAGAAAACACATATAATTATATATTAGATAAATCTCATAACAGATGTATTAAATATGGCGTAGAAAGAAATATTCCTCATCCTTTAAGAATACTTAAAAATAAAGAATTTGATATATTAATAGAAGAAAATTGTGAATTAATAAAAATAGCAAGACCCTTTATGGAAATACTTTATGATTTTTTGAGAGAATCAGGGTTTTCATTATATCTTACTGACAAAGATGGAGTTGTTCTGACTATTATAGGTGATGAAGATATAATAAAGGATCAGACTAAGGTTGGAATTATAGAAGGAACAGATATGAGTGAAAAAAGTGCAGGTACTAATGGAATAGGAACTGCTCTTTATGAAGATTCTTCAATTCAAATTTTAGGAGAAGAACATTTTATAAAAGTTTTTCATATTTGGACATGTTCTTCAGCTGTTATTCATAGTGAAAAAGGAGATATAATTGGATGTCTTAATTTAACAGGAAGACGTCAATTAGCTCATCCTCATACTTTAGGGCTTGTAGTAGCAGCAGTAAAATCTATTGAAAATCATTTAAAGGTTGAAAAAACTCAAAAAGAGCTATTTAAAGCACATCAATATCTAAATAAGGTTATGAATTCTTTAAACTTAGGAATTTTTGCAGTAGATACTGAAGGATTAGTGACGGCTATAAATAATAGTGCATGTGATATGTTACATATAAAAGAAGAGGATGTTTTAAATAAAAATGTAGATACGGTTTTAGATAATTGGGAAGATATATTTAGTCAACTTAAGAATGGAGAAGTATATGAAAATATAGAAATTATATATTCAGACAAAAAGAAAAGATTTAATTTAAATGTATATCCAATAAAAGATAAAAACAGAAATATAACTGGTATGGTGTGCATATTTAAGGATATGAAAAATGTATATAACTTAGTTAATAAGTATACAGGAAGAACAGCTAAATATACTTTTGATGATATAGTTGGGAAAAGCGATAATATTTTAAAATTAAAAGAACAGGTGAAAAGTATATCTAATAGTCCTTCTACAGTACTTATTCAAGGGGAGAGTGGAACAGGAAAAGAGCTTATTGCTCAGTCTATTCATAATAATAGTGATAGAAAAAACAATAGTTTTGTGGCAATAAATTGTGGAGCAATACCTAAAAGTTTAATAGAAAGTGAGCTATTTGGATATGAAGAAGGAGCTTTCACTGGTGCAAAAAGAGGGGGATGTGCAGGAAAGTTTGAACTTGCTAATGGTGGGACATTATTTTTAGATGAAATAGGTGAAATGCCATTAGACATGCAAATAAATCTTTTAAGGGTATTACAAGAAGGTAATATTACTAGAATAGGAGGCAATAAGTGCATTAATGTAAATGTAAGGATTATTGCTGCGACTAATAAAAATTTAAAGGAAGAAGTGGAAAAAGGGACTTTCAGAGAAGATTTATATTATAGATTAAGTGTAATTCCAATAAACGTACCACCATTAAGAGAACGGAGTGGAGATATAGAACTTCTTATAAAACACTTTTTACAAGTTAAAGCTGTTAAGTTAGGAAAGCATATTCCTAAAATAGAAAAAATCATATATCAAAATCTTTTAAATTATGCTTGGCCAGGAAACATTAGAGAATTAGAAAATTGTATTGAGAATATTGTAAATATGAATGGAAATACTTCTTTTAATTTTGAAAATAAATTATTAGTAAGAGAAAAAAACAATAATAATGATATAGATTTAAAGTATGATATGTGTTCACTAGAAGAATTGGAAAGAAGAGCAATAAAAGCTTGTTTAAATAATTGTGATGGAAATGTCACTAAGTCTTGCAAAATACTGGGAATAAATAGAAGCACATTATATGCAAAAATAAAGAAATATAATATTAAGTTTAGATAAAATCTATTTATGTTTATTAAAATTATAAATAGACAAGCTTTAATATAAAACTATTTTAAATGCTATGCTTTAATTTCTATGTCCATGAGCTTTAATACTATAATATCAACATTCGCTTAAAACATAGTTATTTTAAAATATACTTAATAAATATATTACTTTAATTATGTATAAAAACACAACAGTGTTGCAAAATACAACAATATTTCATAAAAAGTGTTGTATTTTACAACATTTTTAATTTTTAAATTAGAAAATTATATTATGTATTTAGATTATTTTTATTAAAACAAATGACATAATATGTAGTATTATAAGAAATATTTAGAATAAATAAAACTTAAAAGAATAGATTTGGCATAAGAATTGCTTAAATATAGTATTGTAAAGCCTAAAATAAAATTTAAGAATGTTTCTATAATCATAAAAGACATTTTTAAAAATTTTAGGAATAATGAATAAATTAATATATATTAGGGGGAGTTTACTATGAAAGGTTTTGCTATGTTAAGCATTAATAAAGTAGGATGGATTGAAAAAGATAAACCAGTTGCAGGACCATACGATGCAATTGTACGTCCATTAGCTGTTTCACCATGTACATCAGATATTCATACTGTTTTTGAAGGTGCACTTGGAAATAGGCAAAATATGATTTTAGGACATGAAGCTGTAGGAGAAATTGTTGAAATCGGAAGTGAGGTTAAAGAATTTAAAGTTGGAGATAGAGTTATAGTTCCTTGTACAACTCCAGATTGGAGATCTCTAGAAGTTCAAGCTGGTTTTCAACAACATTCAAATGGTATGCTTGCTGGATGGAAATTTTCAAACTTTAAAGATGGAGTTTTTGCAGAATATTTTCATGTAAATGATGCAGATATGAACTTAGCACTTTTACCAAAAGAAATACCTTTAGAAAGTGCTGTTATGATAACAGATATGATGACTACTGGTTTTCATGGAGCTGAATTAGCTGATATACAAATGGGTTCTAGCGTTGTAGTAATAGGAATTGGTGCAGTTGGATTAATGGCAATAGCGGGTGCTAAATTACGTGGAGCAGGTAGAATTATTGGTGTAGGAAGTAGACCAGTTTGTGTGGAAGCTGCTAAATTTTATGGAGCAAGTGATATTGTAAATTACAAAAATGGTGATATAGTTAAACAAATTATGAATTTAACCAATGGAAAAGGTGTAGATCGTGTTATTATGGCAGGCGGTGGTCCAGAAACACTAGCTCAAGCAATTTCTATGCTTAAACCTGGTGGGGTTGTTTCAAATGTTAACTATCATGGAAGTGGAGATACTTTACCAGTACCACGTGTTGAGTGGGGCTGTGGAATGGCTCATAAGACTATAAGAGGAGGTCTTTGTCCAGGAGGACGTCTTAGAGCAGAAATGTTAAGGGATTTAGTAATATATAATCGTGTTGATTTAAGTAAATTAGTTACACATGTATATAATGGTTTTGAACATATAGAAGATGCACTATTATTAATGAAGGATAAGCCAAAGGATTTTATCAAAGCAGTAGTTATATTATAAAATATAGCATTTAAAATTAGGTAGAAATATTTTATTTCTGCTTAATTTTAACAAACATATTGTGAAGGAAAGTATTAAAAAGTAAGACAAAATAACTGTATTAAGTTTAAAAAACTAAGAGAATTTTTGTAGGCAAATTTACTAAATAATATTATTAGAGTATTACTGAAAATTTTGATTTTCAGTGATACTTTTTTCTTTAGGAAATTGATAATTTAGTTCAATTTATGTATAACTTAAAAAATAAGTTATGTTAACAAATAATTATTTAGATTTTAATGAGTTTATATAATATAAAAAATAAATCAGAAAATTCTTAAAAAAGTATTGAAATCAATTACAAAATATTATATAATAAAATCAAGATAAAGAGTTAAGTAATTTATCTTAGTGGACTGACACTTAAATCCGGCAGAAGAGCATATCGTAAAAAAGGTATGTAGTTGGTGACGGGCAACGGAAAAATCCCGGAAGCAATG
Organism: Clostridium sp. CTA-5; assembly: GCF_054768135.1. Lineage (NCBI taxonomy): Bacteria > Bacillati > Bacillota > Clostridia > Eubacteriales > Clostridiaceae > Clostridium > Clostridium sp. CTA-5. The sequence continues at coordinate 28,265 of NZ_BAAAAT010000004.1, forward strand.
TACGATGTATGGCGTACCCAGTTGGCGGACAACTTAAAAATCAGTTACTAAGAAAGAGCAAACATTTTCAATGTTTGCTCTTTTACTTGTATATTAAGTATAGGCATGTACTAACTGATTAAAATAGATAATTAAATTTTATTTAGTGGATAGCAATAAGGAAAATCTGTAAAACATTAAAAGAGAGTTAATTATAAAAAATTGAATTAAAAAAGGAGATGCACTTTAAAGTACATCTCCTTTTCAGTATTATTTAAGAAGTTATTTAATAGATCCTTGCACAATTCCAGCAATAATTTGTTTTTGAACAAAGAAGTAAAATAATATTATTGGAATTACAGCTAGGATTAATGCAGCCATTGCTAATTCCCATTGCTTTGAGAAAGCTCCAAAGAAGTTATTCATAGCAAGAGGGATTGTATTTATTTTACCATTAACTGTAAGGAAAGGAAGTAGGAAATCATTCCATATCCATATTCCATTTAATACAGATACTGTAACTGTAGTTGGTTTTAATAATGGAAGTACTACTTTTGTATAAACCTTCCATTTGCTACAACCATCAATAATTGCAGCTTCTTCAATTTCTTTAGGAATACCTTTTATAACACCATGATATAAGAAAATACTCATACTAGATCCAAATCCAATATACATAAATATAAGACCATAATGAGTTCCAAGCATACTAAAATTAATAGAATCAATGCTTAACATCCCCATCCATTTTACTAATGGTAGCATTACAGCTTGAAAAGGAACAACCATAGCAGCAACAAAAAGATAAAATATAACACTACTAATTTTTGAATTATTACGAACAAGTGCCCAAGATGCCATAGAAGAAAATAGCACTATTAATGCTACACTAACAACACTAATTATCACAGAATTTATAAATGCACTTCCCATGTTTATTCTTGATACTGCATCTGCATAGTTACTAAAATTCCAAACTGATGGCAATCCAGTGGTATTAGTAAAAATTTCTCTTCTTGTTTTGAATGAATTTATAAACATTAAATAGAAAGGAGCTAAATAAAGTATTAATAGCAACCATGTAAGGATTTCTAAGAAACCTAAATTTTTACTATATCCACTTAGAGTTGTTAATTTTCTAGATTTTTTAGAACTAACATTAGTAGTTATTTTACTATTTTTAACAACATTTGTTTCCATTAAACTTCTACCTCCTTTTTCTTATTAAAGTAAACTTGAGTTAAAGAAAATGCGGTTACAAATATAAAGAATATAATAGCTTTCGCTTGTCCTATACCCATATTGTTTGAGGTAAAGGCTTCTCTATAGATATTTAGAGCTAACATTTCAGTATTCTTTAATGGTGTTAATGAAAAGTTTAAATCAAACATCTTAAATGAGTTTGCTAATGTTAAGAATAAACATACTGTAATAGCAGGTCTTACCATTGGAATAGTGATATGTTTAAATGCTTGAAATCCACTAGCACCATCAATATGACTAGCTTCTAGTAAATCAGTAGGAACATTTTCAAGTGCAGCAACGTAGATAACCATTATATATCCAGCATATTGCCATGAAGCAACAATAAGCATTGCTATCATTGCAGTAGTGGTATTTTGAAGCAATGAAGTAGATAGAATATTTGAACCTATACGTGCTCCAATTGATGTAAATACAGAGTTAAATAAAAATTGCCATATAAATCCTAAAATTAAACCACCAATTAAGTTTGGCATAAAGAAACCAGTTCTTAAAAAATTCTTAGTTTTTAAATTTCTAGTAACAATATAAGCTAAACCAAAACCTATTAAGTTAATACTGATTACACTTGCAATAGTATAAAAAATTGTTATTTTAAAAGAATAAAGGAACTGAGTATCTTTTAAAATTGCTAAATAATTTTGTAATCCAACAAATTTATATTCTGGATTAGCACCGTTCCAGTTTGTGAAAGTGTAGTAGATTCCAGATATAAAAGGAATAAAGACTACCATGATAAGAGAAAATAGGCAAGGTGCTATGAAAAGCCAAAAATCTCTTTGTTCTTTACGTTTTTTACTCATATTTTCACTCCTTTGTAATAGAAATTATTGCAAATTTATAGTGTGATTCATACTGCATATTTTGCTGTATGTATTAGGCACATGAAATAAAATAATAGAAGAGCGTACTAGTCTATTATTTTTTTTGAATGTACCTTATAAGGTAATAAACATCCATAAGGAGAATAGCCTCCTCATGGATTTAATTTTAAAAGTTATTGTTTAGCAGTAGCATCTTGTAATTCTTGAAGCATTTGAGTTTTATCAATTTCTCCCTTAGCAAATTTAGAGAATACAGGACCAACTTTTTGTAATGTGAATCCATCTGGAAGATTTGTGAATGCCCAAGGAAGAGTCTTTCCAGCTTTGTTATATTCAACAATATTTTTAGCTAATTCGTCTTCAGGTTCAACTGTAAAGTTAGTAAATGCAGGAATCATATTCATATCTTTAACTATAGATTCTTGACCAGCTTGACTAGTTACCATCCAATTTAAGAATTCTTTAGCTTCTTTATTAACAGATGAATCTTTATTAACAGCCCAATACATAGGAACACCAACAGGAATACTTCCACTTACTTTAGTATCATTGTTAATAGCTAATGGAACAAAACCTTTAGGAAAATCTGCTTTCATGTCAGCTAAATCTTTACTAGTCCAGTTACCTTGATGTAAGAAAGCAGTTTTATGTGATGCTCCAAAGTTACCAACTTGAGCAGGATAATCTATTGTATCTAGAGTAGGACCACCGCCATATTTAACAAGTAATTCAACTAAATTCATCCAGTCTTTAAATGCTTGATTATTGACTAAATCAGCCTTTCCATCAACATAATCTTTAACAAATTGACTTGGATTTTCTTGAGCAGCTAAAGGTATATTAAATGTATGATTACCAGTAACCCAAGTTTCTTTAGTTGTATAAGAAACAACATTATCAATTCCTAATTCAGCTTTCTTAGAATCTAATTTTTCAAATGCTGCTTTAAGTTTATCAAAAGTATCTATAGAAGCAGGATCTATTCCAGCTTTATCTAAGATATCTTTATTGTACATTAAACCATAACCTTCAGTTGCAGCTGGCATTCCATAAACTTTGCCATCAAATGAAACTGAATCTAATGTTCCATGAACTGCATCTTTTACCCAAGGTTCATTAGTTAATTCATCTATTTTATGTTCCCAAACTTTATAATCACCAGCACCTTGTATCATAAAGATATCAGGTTCAGTACCTTTTGCAAATTCAGCTTTTAAAGCTGCACCATAGTCAGCTCCTCCACCTACAGAAGTAATGTCAACTTTTACACCAGTTTCTTCTTCATATTTCTTAGCTAATTTTTGAAGTGCATCATTGATTTCAACTTTTAGTTGGAATACCTTAATTGTTTTGCCACCTTCAGATTTTGCAGTAGCCTTATTACCAGATGATGAACATCCTGCAACAGTCCCTAGTAGAAGTGAAGCTGTTAATACTGCAGATAAAGTCTTTTTCATTTTAAGTTTCATTGTTACCCCTCCCACAAAATGTTTGATAAATGTAATAATATCCGGAAACGATTCCGAAAAATGTAGTAATAAAAAGATACATTAACTAAAAATACATACAAAATTGAAATATATAGTAGAAATAACATATATTTAATCAATGTATCCGTTTACTTCGGTCCTTTAAAAAAATTGCTTATATAAAATATAAGAATAAAATTTATCGGAAACGGTTCCTAAAATTAATATATACTTGTCCAATTAATGAAATCAAGTTAATATCAATTTGTTACTATACTGGAATTATAGCACCATATATTTCAAATTTCAAGTATTAAATAACAATTATTTCAAAAAAATTGAAATATATGCTTAATTAAAGGTATACATTACTTAATATTGAAAAAATATCCTATAAATGTTAATATTATTTTGGAAACGATTCTAATTAATATATATTTTGATGTTAATGTGAAATTAAGATATATTTGAAAGGATTATTTTATGATAAAAAAAGTGATTTTTAAGAGTAACATTATCAAAAAGAATGAAAAAAATAAACTAAAATGCTTAAAAAAATTAAAAGATTTAAGTGTGAAAATAAAATTGAGAGTGTCTTATGCTATATTATGCATACTTATAATAGTATTAGGAGTAGCTTCTATTACTGGAATTGGAATAGTAAATAAAAATGCTAATAATATGTATAATATTAGTTTTCAATCAATAAAAACTTTAGAGAGTATAAATTCTAATATTAAAGAAGCAGACTCTTACCTTGTTAATATATTTATGAGTTCTGATAATGGAAATATAAATATATATTCTAATAAAATCAAAATATTATCTCAACAAACTAAAGCTTTAATTAATGATTATGAAAAAGTAAAAATAACTAAAGAAGAAAAAAATAAATATGATCAATTGAAAGAAGCACTAAAAGCGTTTGATGAATATACAGATAAAGTTCTTAATTTGATTAATAATAGTAATATAGAAGAAGCTAATAAAATATATAATAAATCAATGATAAGAGTTAAAAATAGTATATCTGATCTTTTGAAAACTAATATTAATTTTTCTGAAGCTAATGCAGAAAAAAACAACGTAAATAATAATAATGTTTTTAATAATGTTTTAGTGTTAACTATTGGAATAACTGTTATTAGTATAGTAGGAGCAATGATATTAGTTATTTTAATAAGTAGGAGTATACTAAAACCATTAAAAAAAATAGAAGGTCTAGCTGAAAGAATTTCAAAATATGATGTTTCTAAAAATATAGACATAGATAGTAAAGATGAATTTGGAAAGACTGCAACATTATTAAATAAATCACAAGAAAATATAAGAGATCTTATAACTATAATAATGGGAGAAACATCTAATATAAGTGCATTAAGTGAAGAATTGTCTGCAACAGTTCAAGAGGTGACTTCAAAGGTAGAAACAGTTGATTTATCTACGCAAGAAATCAATGGAAGAATGAAAGAAAGCATAACAACTTATGAACAAATTGCTACTTCTATACAAGATGTAAATACTAATATGGAGAATTTATCTAAGAAAGCTATTGATGGAAATAATAATGCTAATCAAATTGAAGAAAGAGCATTAATGATAGAAAAACATAGTGAAGAAACAATGGAAGAAATATCTTCAATATATGGAAGAAAGGAAAAAGATATTATAAAAGCAATTGAAGATGTTAAGGTAGTAAATGAAGTAAGAAAAATGGCAGATGCAATATCAAATATAGCAAGTCAAACGAATCTTTTGGCATTAAATGCGACTATTGAAGCAGCACATGCAGGGGAAGCAGGAAAAGGATTTAGCGTTGTTGCAAATGAAGTTAAACGACTTGCAGAGGAATCATCAAATACAGTAGAAATTATTAAGAAGACTATAAACAAAGTAGAGGAGGCAGTTAATAATCTTTCACGTCATAGTAATGAGATTCTAAAATTTATAATAGAAGATGTTAATAGAAATTTAGAAAAATATTCTTCTATTGGACAAAAGTATAGTCAAGATGGAAAATTTATTAGCAATATGTCTCAAGAACTAGCATTAATGTCAGAGCAAGTTGAAAAAACTATAGTGGAGGTAAATAAAGCTATGATGAATGTAGGAAGTGATAGTGAAAAATCAGCTGAAAGTGTAGACTTGATTCAAAGAGGATTACATGATACAACTTTAGCAATGAAACAAGTTCTATCTACATCAGAAGATCAAGCTAATATAGCTTTTAAAATTAATGAATTAGTAAGGAACTTTGAAGTTTAAAATGAAATTAGTTAAATATATACTTTAAATAAAAAGTGTCACTGCTAAAGTTGACACTTTTTTATGTACAATAATTCATATTGAAAGATATTAAGGCTTTTGTACTTATAAAAAGAGGATTATGTTAAAAGTATATCTCTTATATAATAAGGTATAATATTATCAATTAATTTAAATAAAAAAATTATTAAATATAAAAAGATTGCTTTTAAAGTAACCAGTGTAATACATAGTTTTAATTTATCTATGAGTATGAAAATGAAATGTTGATAGGGAGATATAAGATGAATTTTAGAAAAATAAAGATATTCTATGAAACAGCAACAGAATTAAATATGACAAAAGTAGCAAAAAAATTATATATAAGCCAACCATCTATAAGTCAAGCAATACATGAAATAGAGGAAGAATTAGAGATTAGATTATTTGATAGAATAGGGAAAAAACTATATTTAACATATGAAGGAGAAATATATTTAAATTATTCTAGAAGAATACTTAATCTTTATGAAGAATCAATAAGAGCTATAAGTGACATAAATACTAATGAAAAAGGTAAGATTAAAATTGGAGCAAGTACAACAATAGGAATATACATATTGCCTGATATAATAAAAGGTTTTCTTAAAGATCATAGTGAAATTGAAATCTCTCTTAGTATAGATAATACAGCTAATATAGAAAAAATGATACTTCAAAATAAAATTGATTTTGCTTATATTGAAGGTACAACTAGTTTAGATGAGATAGTTCAATCTAAAGTATGGAAGGATGAGCTTATATTTATATCTAGCTTAAATCATTCTTGGGCGTTAAAAAAAATTTTAAGTAAGAAAGACATAATAAAAGAAAAACTTATAATGAGAGAAAAAGGAAGTGGTACACGAGAAATAATAAAATCATATTTAAAAAAAAATAATATAGATTATAGAATTTTTATGGAGCTTGGGAATACTGAAGCTATCAAAAAAAGTGTAGAAGCTAATTTAGGGGTTAGTTGTTTATCGTTTAGAAGTGTAGAAGAAAAAATAAATAATGGGTGTTTAAAGGGATATAGATTAAAAGAGGGAAAGATAACTAGAGATTTAAGTTTAATCTATCATAGGGATAAATTTTTAACTAAAAGCATGAAAAATTTCATAAACTATTCATTAAAATATAAGAGAATGTAAAAGGATTTGTGTAAATTGAATATTTCAATATATTGTGGGACTGTCGTACTAAATAATTAGTGCTTAACCTCTTTTGCATATAAAAACAAATCTAAAACTCATTTGAGTTTTATGATAAAATATTTTTATGCTAATAAAAAACATTTTACAAAAAGATTATACCTTGGCCAGAAGTTGTATTAATCCACGGATGTTGGAAAAGAAAAAATGGTGTTAGTATAAAGCAATTGGCACATTAAGATACACTAAGTAAAGTAATATTTAGTTAAGAAAGAATGTGTATGCTATTAAAAAATAGAAGATGATGTTTAAAATAGAAATATATGAAAATAGATCTATATAAACAAGAAATAAGTTTAGCAGAGCTAAGTAGGTAATATGGCATTGCAAAATCAACAATCAACGGCTGGCTTAGAAAGTATGCTTTAAGGATGAATTTATTAAACTATTAGATAAAAATTTAGAGCATGTTTCTCATGAAATTATAAATGATACTATTTATATATGTGTTTTCTACTTGTAAGGCATGTAAAGGATATTAATGTGGGGATTATTCAAATAAAGTTCACTCTAAATATAAAAGAATATTTCAAGATTTACTTATGCAAAATAAAAAGGTTGAAATAATTTTAAATAATAAAAAATGTTTTTGTTATAATACAAAGTGTTCTCAAAGAACTTTTGTAGAAATATTTTCTTGTTTTACAGAAGGTTGTAAGATTTTCATTAAATGAAAGCTTGATTTTATCTAGCTTTAGGATTATATGAGTACAAAAATGGAAACGTATAATATTAAAAAAATCATCCAGAAGGGAGCGTGGCGCAGCCGCTTTTTTATTTTTAATTTAAATGAAAGAAGATAACTTATTTAGAGGAACAATATATACAATTAAGAACTGTATCAATTTCGTATAGTGGTGCTGCAGTTATCTTAGGTAGAAAAATAATAAAAAAATTTGGAGATATAAGTCACAATTAATGGTAAAAAATAGTGATTAGGGTTGAAAATATTCTTTGTAAGGCAATAGATTGTAAATAAAGGGTAATTTATACAAAATTCTACTTAACTTAAGCTTTATTCTAAAATTATATTTACATTTAAATCAAAAAAATGGTAAAATATTAAATGAAAGGAAGCGATTATATGAAAAAGAAAAGAATACTATCATTTATTATGTCTCTTGCTTTATTAGGGACAAGCAATTTATTATTTGCTAGTAATAGTGCAAGTGCAACAGAAGTAAAGGAGGCAAAATCTATATCAGATTATTGTAGTGTGATGAAGTCAAATGACAGTAACACATATACTGTAATACACAATACGCCTTTAATGACTGGTGAAGGTGGAACAGGTTATAAAATTCGTACTGTTTATAAACGAGACACTGTTAAATTAATTTATGGTATCCAAGGAAGTACTGGAGCTGATGGAAAAACATGGGTTAAGGTATCGTATAAAGGTGCTACTGGATGGATATGTTATGATGCTATAGTATAATTGTATAATATATGCTCAAGAATAAGCTAAAGAACATAATTCAACACATAATTTATTTTATGAAATCAAACTATATGTGTGTTTAATATAGTAGATAATTTTGTATAAAAACAAAATTATCTACTGTTTTTGTTTTATATAATAAATTAGTGAGTTTGGATTAATATACTATAATAGTACACTTTTAATTAGCTTTAGCTTAATAGATATTATTACTTTAGATTTTTCTAAATCTTTTTTGATAAATTTATATCTAATATTAAAGTGATATGAAATATTAGAATATAATTTTCAATAGATACAATTTATTATTGTAATGTATTTATTTCTGTCCTTTTTATTTTTAGAAAAGAGTCTTTTATTAGCTAATCTATAGACTGTTATTTGTATAAAATTATAATAATTAATTAAAATACTTATTATGATTCCAAGCTCATTTTTAAATACAATTTTATTAAATAACTAAATTAATTTGTAAATATATAGTTAAAACTATTCAGATATATTATAGCAAGCGGATTTTAAACATTAACTTTCATAAAATGTAAAACAAAATTTAGATAGTGTTAATTTATTTTTAAATAATAGAATTTTTTAAACCATTTTCGCCCAGATTCAAATATGCTATAAATTCTTATTTTTTATCATATAAATTTTTAATTACTCCAATAAGTATGTTCTTTTTATCTTTACCACAAGAAATTCCTAATGTTTATTATGAAGCAATAAAATATTGAAATACAGAAATAATGTATCTTTATATATTTAATATTCATGCTCAAGTAGACTTTAAATTAAAACTATTACTTTTAAAATGTTTAAACATTTCTTCAATTTGAAATCTTTTTTATATTATCTTATACAAAAGATTGATCTAAATTATATAGTTCTTTTAATATAGAGAATAATTGCTGCATTTTAGCTTCATATAATAAATCTGAAACTTGATTATCATAAACATTAGCTGTTGTTAAATCAAAACTAAAGAAATTATAATATTAGTAACTGTGTTGCAATACAATGTAATTTATAACCTTTATAGTAACCTAGGAGAATACCATTTCTGGATTCAGCTTCGCTATCATATTTTGAACTTCTTAAAGCAGTGCGATTTATTGCACATACTCTAGTTCCTAGATTGATAAGTTCAATAAACATAGCATAAATACCCCAATATATATGTTTTTCTAAGCATTTAGCTCTTAATGAAAAAGTAGAATAGTCTGGCATTTGCTCAAGTTGAATTAAAGCTTGAAATACATAGTATTGTTTTATACGATATTCAAGTGCTCTTAAACTAAAAATACTATTTTTAACACCGTATAGTATGCAAGTAATTATCTGTTCATATGAATACTTGCGTGATCAGTCTTTAGTATTTTGAGTATTTGAGTTTAATCTAGTAAATTCAATTTTAACAGCTTCAAAAATTTTATAATAATTATTTTTGCTTTTAATATTTAATGATATAGTCATATTCGAGTCATTCCTTATGTGATGTATTGGTGTTTTTAGCGAAATAATTATATCACAAAGGAATGACTCTATTTATTTTTACAAATTTTGTTTATTCAATAAGCTATTATATTATAAATTTGAGACGTTAATTTTATATTATAAAAGTGTTTTGCTTTATTTTTTTAGGTAATCTTGTAACTTTTAAATTTTCTGTCTATAGTTATTCCTAAATATTTAGTAGATCTAAAACAGTATTTCAAGTTAAGCTTTTCGTCTATAAATTTAAATAAATCTATACTTTTAAATCTTCTATCTGCAAGTAGTGTTGCATTATAACTATAAATAGCCAAAACTTTGTGTAAAAAATTAAGGACTACTTTAGATGTTTGAAATCTTTATACGGATATCCTAAATAATTTCCTAAACGTTCACCTCTAAACCTTGCAATTATATTATGATTTAGAGCCTTTTGCCTCTGAAAAAGCCATATAAAATTTATATCTCTTTTACAGCCTTTATCAAATTCTCTATTGGAATATATTTTATTCATATATACATAAATTAATATTCTAAATAAGGTGGTAGGATCGATTGCTGGATTTTTACCTATTGTAGAGTATGTATTGTATAAAGTTGTATAATCTAATCCCATCGTAAGTTCTAATAGCAATCTAACTGGATTATCTTTTGATATCATAATTTCAGTCTTAATTGAGAAACCTATTTATTGCATAGGTATCATATTTTTATGAAAATTTTTTATGATACTATTATGCATAAAAAAAGAATTCGAAATTAGAATTCTTTTTTTGTTATCATCTAATATCAAAATTTATTTTGATACAGCACCATTCATATAGTTTTTCTGTATTAATACATTTATTACTTAAAAATCTTTTAAGTCTCTTAATTTTACTTTCTCCTTTGCAAGAAGAGTATAAACCTTTAAGTTTTAAGTAAGAATATGAAAAATTTTATTGAATATTCTTTAAAACAATAAATTAAAGAACATAAAAAATAATAGACGAATTTAATAGTCTATTATTTTTTTTTGTGTTTAAAATTAAGAGATGTTTTAAATGAATTTGATAGTGTTTAAAAATATAGAATAATATTAAAATTATATATAACTAAATACTTATTGATATTATATTATAATAAGTATTTTCTTTTATGAAATTCATATAATATAATTAACTCGAATTTAAGAAAAGCTTAAGATAAAAATAAATTTGAGGTGATTATATGAAAAAGAAAATTAAAGACATTATACCAGGTCTTGCAGTATGTATATTTATTGCTATTTTAGGAAAAATATTGGGAAATTTTATGCCAACAATAGGTGGAGCTAGTTTTGCAATTATTTTAGGAATTATATTTGGAAATACAATATTTAATAATTCTAAGTTTGATAAAGGTTCTAAATTCTCAGAAAAGGATCTTTTATCATATTCAATAGTACTTATGGGATCAACTATAAGTTTTATGCAAATAAGTTTACTTGGTTTTAAAGGAATTATATTTATAGCAATTCAAATGAGTTTAACTATTTTAACTACAAATTTTATAGGAAAGAAATTAGGATTTTCTAAGAAATATTCTTTACTTATGGCATCAGGAAATGCAGTTTGCGGTTCATCTGCTATTGCATCTGTATCACCAGTTATTAAGGCAAATGATAAAGATAAAGCTATTTCAGTAACAGTAGTCAATTTAACAGGTACAATTTTAATGTTTCTTATACCTATAATTACTACATTCTTATATAAAAATAGTTTAACTCAAACATCTGCAATGGTTGGAGGGGTATTACAATCAGTTGGACAAGTTATAGCTTCTGCAAAATTTATTAATGAAGATGTTGTAACTTTAGCTACTATATTTAAAATAATAAGAATAATATTTTTAATATTTGTTGTTATAAGTTTTTCAAGAGTCAAAGTTGAGGAAAATGAAGAGATGTCAGAAACTGAAATAATAAAAAGAGAGAAAAAATCTAATATTCAAGTACCATGGTATATTATAGGATTTTTTATATTATGTTTAATCAATAGTTTGGGTTTAGTACCTAACATAATTCAAAAAACATTTAAATTAATAAGCAATAATTTTGAGATAATTGCATTAGCAGCTATTGGAATGAGGGTTAAATTTTCAGATTTAATTAAAGAGGGACCAAAATCTATGATGTATGGAATTATAGTAGGTAGTTTTCAAATATTATTTGCGCTTATATTGATTAAAATAATATTTTAAAGTTAACATAAGTTCTAATTAATAAAATTATTTATAAATAGCATAAGTGTTATATCTGATATTAAAAAATAAAAATATAATTTTAATGAAGGGATTTTTTAAAATATATAATTTATATTTAAATATTGTATAAATAGAATTGAAAAGAAGCTTATAATTATTTTAATATTTTTATATAACTTAGAAGTATTACATATAATATAACTTAGAAAAATGAATATTTAAAATAGGTTTTTATTATAGCAAAAACTTATTATATTGTTTACAGTAAATTAATAATGTATAATATTTATCAAGTGATTCATAGAATTTAAGTTTAAGTATAAAGATTTTATACAGCTGAATTTTAGATGAAACTTATAGAGATATTAATATAGATAATATCTTACAAAATAGAAATGGGGGCAATAAGAATGGAAAAAATTAAAATGTCTAAACCAATAGTTGAGATGGATGGAGATGAGATGACAAGAGTTATTTGGGGGCTTATAAAAGAAGAACTTTTGAATCCTTTTATTGAATTGAATACAGAATATTATGATTTAGGATTAGAATATAGAAATGAGACTAATGATCAAGTAACAGTTGATGCAGCTAATGCAATAAAGAAACATAAAGTAGGTGTAAAGTGTGCAACTATTACTCCTAATGCAGATAGAGTAAAAGAATACAATCTTAAAGAAATGTGGAAAAGTCCTAATGGAACAATAAGAGCAATTTTAGATGGAACAGTATTTAGAGCACCGATTATAGTAGAACCTATAAAACCTTATGTGAAAACATGGAAAAAACCAATAACTATAGCTAGGCATGCTTATGGGGATATTTATAAAGGTGTAGAAATGAAAATAGAAGGAAAAGGTAAGTGTGAACTTGTATTTACTTCAGAAAATGGAGAAGAGAAAAGAGAATTAATACATAATTTCCCTGGAAATGGTATAGTGCTTGGAATGCATAATTTAGATAAATCTATAGAAAGTTTTGCAAGAAGTTGTTTTAATTTTGCAGTAGATACAAAACAAGATTTATGGTTTGCAACTAAAGACACAATTTCTAAAAAATATGATCATACTTTTAAAGATATTTTTCAAGATATGTTTGAAAATGAATATAAAGAAAAGTTTGAAGAATTAGGAATTAAATATGTTTATACATTGGTAGATACTGTAGTAGCAAATGTTATAAAATCTGAAGGTGGAATGATTTGGGCTTGTAAGAATTATGATGGAGATGTTATGAGTGATATGTTAGCAACTGCATTTGGTTCACTTCCTATGATGACTTCAATATTAGTTTCACCAGAAGGAAATTATGAATATGAGGCAGCACATGGAACTGTTCAAGATAATTACTATAGACACTTAAAAGGTGAGGAAACTTCAACTAATTCTATAGCGACTATTTTTGCTTGGACAGGAGCATTAAGAAAAAGAGGAGAATTAGATGGAAATTCTGAACTTATGGTTTTTGCAGATAAATTAGAAAAAGCATGTATAAAAACAATAGAAGATGGAGTAATGACAAGAGATTTAGCAGTACTAGCAGAGCATAATAATATACAAGTCGCAAACACATTTGAGTTTATAGAAGCAATTAGAAATAGATTAGAAGAAATTTTATAAGGCATATGAAAGAAAATAATAAGTCAAAGATTTTGAGGATATTTTGCGTCAGACAAGGAAGTGAAGCCACGGAATAGTTAGGCTATTGCGAGGTTTCGCTGACGAAGTATGACACAAAATAGACCAAAAGATTAACTTATTATTTTTTTGAATATGCCTAAAGAAGTATATTTTAAAATAGTGTTGATATTATAGTATAAAGCTCATGGACAGGATTAAATTCCAATGCCAGTTTAGGCTTATACTAAAATATTAATATTCACTTAAAACATAACAAAATAAAAAAATTTCATAATAAAAAAATTTATAAATATAATAGTATAGAGATTTTTATAAATTATTAATAGGAGATTATGAAATGAAGTATGACAAAATTAAATTACCTTACTCATATGATGCATTAGAGCCATATATTGATGCACAAACAGTAGAAATACATTATTCAAAACATCTTCAAACTTATGTAAATAATTTGAATAAACTATTAGAAGGATATGATAAGTTTACAGATGAAAAAACATTAGAAGAGATACTTGCTCATCCAACTAAAATACCTAGAAAAATTAGACAGGGTGTTATTAATCAAGGTGGCGGTGTGGCAAATCATAATTTATATTTTTCAATTTTATCACCAAATCCTAAAAAGGCTCCAGAGGGAATGTTATTAGAACAAATAAATTATACTTTTGGAAACTTAGAAAATTTAAAGGAAGAGATGAGCAATATATCCATTAATCAGTTCGGATCAGGATATGGATGGCTTGCAAAAGACAAAAAGGGAAAATTAAAATTAATAAGTACATCAAATCAGGATACTCCTTTAAGTTTAGGGTTAACACCTATATTAACAATAGATGTTTGGGAACATGCTTATTATTTAAAATATAAGAATTTAAGAGCAGAATATGTTAAAAACATATGGAATATTATTGACTGGGAAAGAGTTGAGGAACTTTATAACTGTTAATAATTAGAATATATTAGTTGAAGTTCTAAGTTTTAGATAGGATTTTTATCTTATGTAAAATTTAGAACTTTTTATGTTTATTTATAGAGGTAGTATTTTTAATAGAGAAAATTATAAAATTGTTAAACTATTAAATACTGATAAAATCTAAATTAAAAATTAAAAGTGTGAATTAGTGTAAAAGAATAAAATATATAAACTTTTAAACTAATAAGGTAGAAGGTATTAATTTTTGTGTTTTTCAAATAAAAAATATATATGTAAAAAATTAGAATGAATTAAATTGTTATATAAGTACAAAATATTTAAGAGATACATTTAAGAAATATAATGTAGTTTTTTATTTACAGAAGAAATTTAAAGAAGGGATGTGTTTAATATGGTAAATAAACCTGGCGCATGCAACCGAGTGCAAAAAGGTAAAAGAAGACAGAAACTTCATGGTAATCAAGATAATGTTGGAGATCCAAAAAATCCACCAGAATATACAAATTATCAAGGAGAACCTTTAGATTAATTGTAGTATAAAAATAATAACTTTTATTGTAAGAATTTAGATTCATAAAATATAAACAGACTTCTTAGTATTAGACAAATTGAAAAAATAATAAATTAATATAATCGTCTATATTGTGTTATATTGTGTCAGTAAACTGAGTTAATAGCTCAATATTAATTAATTTTCTTCAGTGTCTGATACAAAATATATAATGCCTTTTTAATTTATTATTTTGTTTCATGTGCTTTAGATTACTATATAATCTAATACTAAGAAGTTGTTATTTTAAACTTTATAACTTCTAATAAAGTTTAAAATAAATTAAATGTTTTAATTTAGAATTAATATTTATGCCCAATTACCATTTTTAAATATTTCAACTTTTGTACCATCTTCTTTGATTCCAACTATATTCATATCTTTTGTTCCAATCATAAAGTCAACATGAGATAGTGAATGATTATAGCCAGCTTTACTTAATTCTTCTTTTGACATATTTTCTCCATTTTTAATACAACAAGAATAAGCATTACCAAGAGCTAAATGACAAGATGCATTTTCATCATAAAGCGTATTATAAAATATTATATTTGAATTAGATATAGGGGAGTCAAAAGGTACTAAAGCGACTTCACCTAAATGTTTTGATCCTTCATCAGTTTCAAGTAATTCTTTTAATACATCATTACCAATTTCAGCAGAATAATCTACTACTTTTCCATTTTTAAATGTTAGTGAAAAATTATTTATTATATTTCCACAATAGCTTAAAGGCTTTGAACTAAAGACTGTACCATTAACCCCATCATATTTTGGCATTGAATAGACCTCTTCTGTTGGCATATTAGCAATAAAATTAAAACCAGCTTCACATCTATCTTCTCCACCACACCAAAGATGATTTTCTACAAGTTCAATTTTTAAATCTGTACCTAAAGAATTTTTAAATTCAATATATTTAAAATTATGATCATTTAATTCTCTTACTTTATCATGAAGAATAGAAGTATGTTCATCCCAAGCTTCTATCGGATCAGCTTTTTTAAGTCTCATTATTTCAAAAATTACATCCCATAGCTTTTCTATAGCTTTTTCAGTAGGAAGTTCACTAAATACTTTTTTTGCCCATGCTTCAGTTGGGATTGATACAATACACCATGAATTTCTATTTGATGAACATCTATCATGATAATTTTTTAATGCCATACTTCTACTTTTTTGATAGATAGAAATTTTAGATGAATCTACATCTTTTAAAAGGTCTGGATCAGAAGCAGAAATACTTATAAATGCAGCACCATTTTCAGCAAAATAATCATATTTATCCTGTTCAAATTTATAAACATTCTTTAGTGTTTCATTAGAAGCATTAAGTAATCTTGTTTTATTGAAATTTGCATCAGAATAATTTATATAAACATCTAAAGCACCTGCTTTATATCCTTCTTCAGCAATCATTCTTGCAAATTCACTACATTCTATAGGAGAATTAATAACCAAAAGACCATTTTTTTGTAAGTTTACTCCTTTAGCTACAGTAAGTTTTGCATAGTTTTTTAGTAAATCTTTAAACATTTAACAATCACCTCATAAATTATTTTAATCTTCAGCTATGTTTTATTAATACTAATTAAAACATAGATTAATATTCAATTAATTTTTACAATATTAGTATTTATTTAAAATATATACCGATATTTTGACTATATTTTAAATAAATGTTATTATTAACACTCTAAAATAAAGTATTAACTATAATTTTAGTAAATTTTTAGAAGATAGAAATTTTAAAATATAGATTTAATAATCATTTGATATTTATTATGTCACTATTTTGATAAAATGTCTAAATTTATTTATATAAATTTAAACAAATACTATATTTAAGATTGGAATTAAAAAATATTTTAATAATAAATCTATTTATAATTTATAGACAAAAGAGTTGCTTTTTAAGATTTATATGAATTAATATTAGAAAATATGGTTACCTTTATTAAAGAATAATGATTTTACTTAATAAAGATAGTATAATGTTAATGTATGACTACTTTAAATTAATAAACAATACATAAATTTATTTAATATTATTACTAGGAGGATTAGAAATGAAAAGGTTATTAATTTTAGATTCAAACTCACTAATGAACAGGGCTTTTTATGCATTGCCTCCTCTTACAAATAGCGAAGGAATAAATACTAATGCTATTTACGGCTTTACAAACATGTTATTTAAGATGAAAGATGAAATAAATCCAGATAGCATAATTGCTACGTTTGATAGAAAAGCGCCAACATTTAGACATAAAGAATATGAAGAATATAAAGCAGGAAGAAAGAAAATGCCACCAGAACTTGGTGAACAATTTCCAATAATTAAAGAATTACTGAAATTTATGGGGATAAAAACTTTTGAAATAGATGGTTTTGAAGCAGATGATTTAATTGGAACTATATCTAAATTTGCTGAAGAAAATGGTATGGAAGTTTTTGTAGTTACTGGGGATAAGGATGCTCTTCAATTAGCTTCAGAAAATACTAAGATTGTAATAACTAAAAAAGGTGTTACAGAAACAGCAATTTATGATTATAAAGCGTTTATGGATGAATTTGAAATAACACCAACTCAATTTATTGATGTAAAAGGACTTATGGGTGATAAATCTGATAATATTCCAGGGGTTGCAGGTATTGGTGAAAAGACTGCATTTAAACTTATTAAAGAATATGGATCTGTTGAAGAGGTATTAAAACATATTCCAGAAATAAGTGGGAAAAAGTTGAAAGAAAACTTAGAAAATAATATGGAACAGGCTGTATTTTCTAAGAGATTAGCTACTATAATGAGAGAAGTTCCTATTGAATTATCTATAGAAGATATAGAAAGTGATAATGAGGTTAATTTAGAAGAATTAAAAAAATTGGCTATAAATCTTCAATTAAAGTCTGTACTTGCAAAGTATAATTCGAATAATGAAGAGGAAGAGCTAGCTGAAATTAATAATATAGAAATTAATATTATTGAAACATTAAATGATATGAAAGAAACTTTATCAAGTATTAAAGATAGAAGTTATATTTTATTTACTTTAAGTAATCAATCTAAATATTCTAAGTTAGAGTTAGAACATTTGATATTAGGACAAGAAAATAAAGCTAATATTATAGATTTTAAACTGGTAAGTATGGAAAATAAAGATGAAGCTTTAAAACTTTTAAAGAATTTTATGGAAGACAAAAGCATAAATAAAGTAATACATGATGGTAAAAATTTAATTACATTTTTAAATAAATATAATATAGGAATTGAAGGATTTGATTTTGATACAGCTATATCTGCATACTTAATTGATTCTTCAAAAAATAATTATGAGATATTAGATTTAATAAATCAATATTTAGGCAAAAACATTAAAGGTGAAGGAATAAATCTTAAAGGAATATGTTGTAGTTATTTAAAAAAATTATATGATACATTAAAAGAGAAACTTACAAAGGAAAACATGGATGAGTTGTATTATACAGTAGAACATCCATTAATATATGTATTATCATCTATGGAAAGCATTGGATTTAATATAAATAGAGAAAAGTTAGAAGAATTAAGAGTAAAATTTAATGAACAGATTGAAAAAACTGCAAAGGAAATATATGATTTAGCAGAAGAAGAATTTAATATAAGTTCACCAAAACAATTAGGAAAAATTCTATTTGAAAAACTTGATTTACCTGTTATTAAGAAAACTAAAACAGGATATTCAACAAATCAAGAAGTTTTAGAAAAGTTACTTGATAAACATCCAATAATATCTAAAGTAATGTATTATAGACAAATTACTAAGATTAATTCTACATATGTAGAAGGCTTAAAAAATGTAATAGATGAAGATGGGTGCATACATTCAAATTTTAATCAGACTGTTACAACTACAGGAAGATTATCAAGTACAGAGCCTAACCTTCAAAATATTCCAATAAAATATGAAATGGGTAAGGAAATAAGAAAAGTATTTATTCCTAGAGAAAAAGATGATGTATTAATTTCTTGTGATTACTCTCAAATAGAATTAAGAGTTTTAGCTCATGTTGCAGATGATAAAAATATGATAGAAGCATTTAAACATCATAGTGATATTCATACTAAAACTGCATCAGAGGTCTTTAAAGTGCCAGTTGATGAAGTTACATCTATAATGAGAAGTAATGCTAAAGCAGTAAATTTTGGAATAGTATACGGTATAAGTGATTTTAGTTTAGCACAAGACTTAAAGATAACTAAAAAAGAAGCAAGTGAATATATGGCTATTTATTTTGAAAGATATCCTAAAATAAAGGAATATTTAAATTATGTGAGTGAGTATGCTAAAGAAAAAGGATATGTACTTACTATTTTAAATAGAAGAAGATTTATACCAGAAATTAAATCTTCTAATAAAATAGTAAAAGCATTAGGCGAAAGATTAGCAATGAATGCACCAATACAAGGAAGTGCAGCTGATATTATAAAACTTGCTATGGTTAATGTTTATAATAAATTAAAAGAAAATAACTTAAAAAGTGAATTAATACTTCAAGTACACGATGAACTTATATTGAATGTAAAAAAAGATGAATTTGATATAGTTGAAAAATTAGTAACAGAAGAAATGGAAAATGCTATTAAATTAAATGTAGCACTTGATGTCGATTTAAAATATGGTGCAACTTGGTATGATGCAAAATAAAAATGGGAGATGAACTTTTTAAATGATAAAAATAGGGTTAACAGGGGGTATAGGAACTGGAAAGAGCACTATATCTAGTATGTTTAGGAATGAAAATTTTATTGTTATAGATGCGGATATGACTGCAAAAGAGGTTTTAGAGAAAAATCCTCAAATTTTAGATAGAGTTAAAATTGAATTTGGATCAGGATTTTTTGATTGGAGAGGAGAATTTAGAAGAAGAGAATTTGGAAATCATATTTTTAAATTCCCAAAACAACGAAAAAAATATGAAGATATTATTATGCCTTATATAAAAAATGAAATAAAGAATAAAGTAGAAAAATATGAAAAGCAAGGTGAAAAGGTAGTAATAATAGATGCACCAACTTTAATAGAAAATGGAATGCATGAAGAAGTAGATTATGTTGTACTTGTCTGCGCAGACAATAAAACACAAATTCAAAGAGTAAAACAAAGAGATAATTTAACTCAAGCAGAAACAATAAGTCGTATAAATGCACAAATGCCTTTAAATGAGAAGAAAAATTATTCAAATATTATTATTGATAACAATGGGGATTTGATTGATACACAAAAGCAAGTGTATGATTTAATTGATTTTATAAAAATATTATAATTTTTAATTGGATTTTATAATGTTTAGTAGATATTAAGTAGTTATACATTAATTGAGTATATAAATAATTTAGTAAGGAGAAAAACATGAGAGCGCGAAAAAGTAAATTTCTTATAGTAGTATTAATTTTAATAGCTATAGGGATTGGGTCTAAGTATTTAATAAAACAAGTATTTTTTCCTTATAAATATAAAGAATATGTAGATAAATATAGCAAAGAGTATGATCTTGATCCATTTTTTGTATTGGCAGTTATGAAAACAGAAAGTAATTTTGATAAAAATGCACGTTCTAACAAAGAAGCATTAGGTCTTATGCAAATAACAATAGAAACTGGTGAATGGGCCGCTGACAAAATGAATTTAAATGATTTTTCTAAAGAGAGATTGTTTGATGAAGAATATAATATAAAAATGGGATGTTGGTATCTAAGTGAATTAAGAAAAATGTTTAATGGAAATTTAGAACTTATAGTTGCAGGTTATAATGCAGGACCAGGAAACGTTAATAAGTGGCTTAAAGATGAAGAACTTTCGGAAAATGGAATAGATTTAAGTTATATACCTTTTAAGGAAACAAAAAAATATTTAGACAAAGTAACTACTTACTATAATATTTATAAATATTTGTACGATAAGTAAATAAATATTTATAAAAAAGATGAGGGGAAATATGAAGAAAAAAGTTATATTAATTGGTGCAACATTATTATTAATAAGTACTGTAATATATTATATTGCAGCTCCTTATTTTAGGACAGTATATAGTGAAAAAGTATGGTTAGGAGCAAATGTATCAAAAGAAGAAAATATGTTATTTGATTTTGTGAATAACAATTTAGTAGATAGTAATGGGGGCATATATACAAATTATGCTGATATAAAATCAGAGGGAGATATAACAAAAGGTCATGCTATATTATCAGAATCTCAAGGTATAATGTTGTTATATAGTTTAGAAAAAAATGATAAGATAATGTTTGATAAAACATTAGAATATATAAAAAATAATATGATACTTTCTAATAATCTTATAAGCTGGAGAGTAGAAGCAGGTATAAAATCGGATACATCTGCAACAATTGATGATTTAAGAATAGTTAAAGCACTACTATTAGCAGAAAAAAGATGGAATAGTAAAAGCTATAGAGTAATGGCTATTAAAATATCTAAGGGAATATATAAAGAGCTTGTAGACAATAGTACTATTGTAGATTTTAATGATAGATATAAAATGAGTGATATTACTACTTTATGTTATTTAGATATTGAAACATTAAGAATGTTATCAAATTTAGATTCTTCATGGAAAAAGGTATTAAATGCTTCAGTACAAATTATAAATAATGGATATATAAGTGATGAAGTGCCTCTATATAAAAAAGAATTTAATAGAAAGCAAGGAACTTATGATGATAATGACAACATTGATACACTTTTATCTATGATTGTAATACTTAATAGGCAAGAAAATGGTCAGGATATAAGTAAAAGTGCTGAGTGGATTAAAAATAGATTTAAAACGGATGGCTTTATTTCAACTTCATACTCACAAGATGGAAAAGTGGTATCTAATATAGAATCAACATCAATATATTCATTTATAGTACAAATGGCATCTAGAATGAATGATGAGGAATTAGCAAACCTTGCTATGAATAAAATTCGTGCATTTCAAATAAGTAATTTAAATAGCCCAATATACGGTGGATATGGAATGGAAGATGGAAGTCAAGTTTATTCTTATGATAATTTAAATGCTTTAATGTCATATAGATATTTTAAATATTAGTAAGATAATATGAAGAGATATAAGTTCCATTAAGGTTTATTCAGTAATATAAATCTTAGGATATTTATAAATGCTATGACTCATCAGTATAGTGAGGAGCTTATATAGAAAATTTATGATATATTATTCTAAGTTAATATTATATATGTATTAACTTAATTAGAACATATATAAGTTTTTAAAACATAGCGTTAAAATTTTATAAAGACTTAAGAGTATAGAGGAGTTTGAAGTGATAATTTACAATGAGCAATTGATTAAGTAATTTTTAAAGAATTTATAATAAAATATATGCTTTAAAAATCTTGCAGAGATTTAGTCTATAATTGTTCATTGTTATTTATCAATTATAGAAGACCTTAGATATGTTCCGTAAATTATGATTGAAGAAGTTATAAAAATGTTTTACAATTAAATATGAAGAATATATGCAGGTATGCTGGAACTGGCAGACAGGCACGTTTGAGGGGCGTGTGTTGTAGTGACGTACGGGTTCAAGTCCCGTTACCTGCACTGTTTATAGGGTTTTAACCACCTAAAGGATTAGATTTGCACACACGTCTTTTGATAAAAAATAGTCGATACGTGTGTGTATTTTTTATATTAACTGATAATAATTATATATTATAATTGTTTATTTTTGTTACAATATTTACATAAAATAATATTTAAAAGTATATATGATACATTAAAAAAATAGACTTATAATAAAGACTATTAATTTATAGGTTAATTATTTTAGGATGACTGATTAATACATATGTTTTTATATGAAGATACTATACATATTTTAAGAGTAAGAATATTATATGCATAGTATTTTTATTTATTTATAAAATAAAAAAATATTTAAGAAAACGTATTCCTAGCTTGCAATTAAGCATAAAATGACTTATAGTCATTTTATACAATATATAAAAAGTGTGTTATAAATTACTTTTAAAGTATTATAAATAGGAACTAATTAGTTACTAATAATACATTTGTGACATATTTATCAAGAATTAAAGCTATTTAAAAGCTTTAAATTTTCCTTTATAATAATAAAGGAGTCTTAAAAAGCTTTAATTATAATATATATGAATTTTAACCAATCGATAAAGAATTTATTATCTATATAATAAGTATAGAGGGGGGATTAGATTAGGATTTATAATATCATTATAGATTCTAACAAGTAAGCATCATGAAGAATATAATAAGAATTTTTAAACGGGATGTAGTTAATACATTTACAAATTGGGTAGCAGTAGTTGTAATGTTAGGACTTATGGTTATTCCATCATTTTATTCATTAGTTAATATAGAAGCATCATGGGATCCATATTCAAATACAGGTGGTATTAAGATTGCAGTTGTTAATGAGGATAAAGGTGCAACTTTTAAAGAAGAAGATATAAATTTAGGTGATGAATTAGTAGACAATTTGAAAGAGAATGACAAGATGGACTGGACATTTGTGGACAAAGATACAGCAAAGAATGGTTTACTATATGAAAAGTATTATGCAATGATTGAAATACCTGAAGACTTTTCTGAAAATGTCACGACGTTGGTAGAAAAAAATGTTAAGAGACCTAA
The DNA here is from genome assembly GCF_054768135.1 of Clostridium sp. CTA-5. Classification (NCBI taxonomy): domain Bacteria; kingdom Bacillati; phylum Bacillota; class Clostridia; order Eubacteriales; family Clostridiaceae; genus Clostridium; species Clostridium sp. CTA-5. Next base: position 52,252 of record NZ_BAAAAT010000004.1, read on the forward strand.
ACTAATATATACTGTAAATGAAAAGAAAAATGCAATAGCACCTAAAATTACGGATGCAGGAGTTAAGACTGTAAAAAATCAAATTGATGATAATGTTGTAAAAACAGTTTCTGGAGTCCTTTTTAGAGCTTGTGACGAATTTGGAATTGAATTAGATAAGAATAGACCTGAATATAGAAAAACAATAGATCAAATATATGAATTAGATGAAAACATACCAGAACTTGAATCTTTATTAGATAAAGCAATAGATGGTACAGGAGAACTTTCAGATTTAGTTGTAAAAATGAATGAAGTACTTCCAAATGTCTCTAATACAATAGATTTAAGTGATGAGTTTTTAGAAAATACTCAAACATTTTTTGATAAAACACAAGGTGAATTATCAGATATATCACCAACAATAAAAGAAGATTTAGTTATGTCGGAAAATTTGCTTGATACTACAAGTGTTCAGCTTCAAAATCTTCAAGAAAATATAATTCCTGAAGTTTATAAGAAAACATTAATAGCAGTTTCAGATACTGCTGATACGGGAAGTACATTAACTCATGATACGGCTTCTTCACTTAAAAATATAAAGAAAATGTTAGATAAAATAAGTAGAATAGATTTTTCAAAATTTACTATAGGTCTTGAAGATAAAGATGGATCATCTGAAATAAACAAACAACTTAATTCATTAAAAAGTATACAAAGTAATATAAAAGATATCAGTAGAAAAATCACTAAAATTACAGATAAATTAGACAATATTAGTGAAAGACTTAATGTTGTTAAAGATAGAGCAGATGAAGAAGTTGAAGAATTAGATAATGGCAAACAATTAGATACCCAAGTTATTGGAGATATGAAAAGTGTAATAGATGATATTCATAAAGAAGTAACTGAAATAACAGATAGTTATGATTCTGAAATTGTTCCAGCTATTCAAGATGGATTTGATTCAGTAAAAATTATTTCAGATAACGTGTCAGAAGTATTAAAATTAGGAAGAAATACCTTACCAAATTTTGAAGAAATATTAAGTGTATCTGAAGACTTTGCAAATTTATCTACTGATGAATTAGTAAAATTAAAAGATAAATTTCCAGAATTTAAGGATAATGTACATGAGTTAGCTGATAAATTTAGAGAGTTTGATGACGAAGATAAATTTAATGAAATATTTGATATGATAACAAATGATTGGGAATCACAAAGTAATTTCTTATCTAGTCCAGTTGAGATAGAAGATAATAGATTATTTCCGTGGCCAAATTATGGTTCAGCAACAACACCATTTTATACAGTTTTATGTTTATGGATTGGTGGGTATATGCTATCAATTATTTTAGGAACAGAAGCACATCCATTTGAAGATGGAGATGAATTTAAATCCTATGAAGTATACTTTGGTAAAATGTTATTCTTCTTATTAATAGGAATAGGACAAGCAATAATAGCAGGTGGAGGAGCGTTAGTACTTTTAGGAAGTTATGCAATTCATCCAATATTATTTATGCTATATACTATATTTGTAAGTATTGTATTTATGATTATAATTTATACTGCTGTTAGTGTGTTTGGAAATGCAGGAATAATGTTTGGGGTAGTATTATTGGTAATACAAGTTGCAGGGGCAAGTGGAAATTTCCCAATAGAAGTTAATCCCGAAGTATTCCAAAAGATGTTTTCATATTTGCCATTCACATATGCCATAAGTGGAATGAGACAAATAATGGCTGGTATAGTGTATTCAGTGCTTTTTAAAGATACAATTATATTATGTATATTTATGTTTGTATCGCTTATTATTGGATTATTATTTAGAAAAACAGTGAATAAAAGAAGTAAAAAGTTTGGTAAAAAGTTAAAAGAAAGTCAAATAATGAGTGCTTAAGAATCACTTTATATATTTGGATAACAGAGGTAATAAATATGAAGAATATATTTAGAATTTACAAAAGAGACATGGTTACAATAGCTACTAATTGGGCTGCATTAACTATGATGATAGTACTTATAATTGTTCCATCTTTATATTCGCTAGTTAATATAAAGGCATCATGGGATCCATATTCAAGCACAAAGGGAATTAAAGTAGCTATTATTAATGAGGATAAGGGAACTGTATTTAAAGAAAGAGATATAAATTTAGGGGAAGATTTAGTTGAGAAATTACAAGAAAATGATAAACTAGGTTGGACTTTTGTTGATAAAGAAACTGCTAAAAAAGGTTTATTAGAAGAAAAATATTATGCAACTATTGAAATACCAGATGGTTTTTCAGAAGCTGTTACTACTGTTACAGGTAAAGAGGTTGAAAAACCAAAGTTAATATATACTGTAAATGAGAAGAAAAATGTAATAGCCCCTAAGATGACAGATGCAGGAATAAAAACATTAAAAGGACAAATTGATGATAATATTACAAAAACCATATCAGGGGCAATGCTTAGAATATGTAATGAAACAGGATTAGATGCAGACGAAAATCGATCAAAACTTAGAAGAATTATTGATGCTATATATGAATTAGATGAGAATATGCCAGATTTAAGAAATGATTTAGATGATGCAATAGAAGGTACTATAAGTATGACTAAATTATTGCAAAAAGCAGATGAAATGGTACCAATAGTATCTGATACAATTGATGCAACAACTCAGTTTATAGATAATAGTCAATCTTCATTAGATCAAACCGAAGGAAATCTTGCTGATATGTCTCCAATAATTAAAGACAAATTAGTTATGTCAGAAAATGCTTTAGATGCTTCAAGTGTAATATTAGGAAATCTTGATGATAAGATATTACCTGAAGTTGCAAAAAAAGGTTTTATTGAGCTTGGCAATTCAGCTGATTCATTAAAGAAAGTTATTAAAACTACTAAAACTCAACTAAAAGAAATGAAATCATATATAGATAAACTTAGTGATATAGATATAAAATTAAAGGAAGTATCAAATGACAATCCAGAAGAAGCAGCTAAAGAGGAAGCTTCGAATAAAAAGGATTTAAAATATCTAAAAAGTGTGCAAAAAGATTTAAAGAAACTTAGTAGAGAAATTTCAGATAGTATTGATAAATTAAATACAATTGATGATAGATTAGATGTTGTTATTGACAGATCAAAAGAGGAAGCTCAAAAAATAGAGAATGAAGGAAGATTAGATATTCCAGCTATTAAAGATACAAGAAAGATACTAGATGATGTACATTCATTAGTTGCTACGTTTGTAGATAATTATGATTCACAACTTGTACCTGAGATAGAACAAGGTTTTAAATCTATTAGAGATATATCAGACAGTGGATTAATATTGCTAGAACAAGGAAAAGATATATTACCAGACGTTGAGAATATATTAAATAGTTTCACAGAAATATCTGATTTGTCTAACGATCAATTAGTTAAGCTAAAAAATGATTTTCCTGATATTGAAGAGAAAATACATAAATTAGCGTATAAACTTAGAAGATTAGATGAAAAAGATCAAATTGATGAATTATTAGATATGGTAACTAATGATTGGGAAAGTCAAAGTAATTTTTTATCTAGCCCAGTTGAAATAGAAGATAATAGATTATTTCCATGGCCTAATTATGGGTCAACTGCTACACCATTTTATACAATATTATGTTTATGGGTAGGAGGTTTATTGTCATCTGCATTAATGTCATTACAAGCACCTAAATTTGATGATGATATAGAATTTAAAGGGTATGAAATATATTTAGGAAAATTATTATTATTTTTATCACTTGCAATATGTCAATCAATTGTAGCAAGTATAGGGACTTTGGTAATGTTAGGCAGTTATACTTTACATCCAGTTATGTATGTTTTTTATACAGTATTTGTTAGTATAGTATTTATGACAGTTATATACACTGCAGGAAGCTTGATGGATGATGTTGGAAAAGCTATTATAGTAATTATACTAGTGTTACAAATTGCAGGAACAAGTGGTAACTTTCCAATAGAAGTTACACCTGTATTATTCCAAAAAGTATTTCCGTATTTACCATTTACTTATGCTATAAATGGAATGAGACAAATTATGGCGGGAATAGTATATCCTATATTAATTAAAGATATAGCTATATTGTCTATCTATATGATAGTTTCATTAATATGTGGAGTGACATTAAAAGGGGTTACTAGTAAAACAACAGAAAAACTTGTTAAAAAATTAAGCGATAGTGGAATACTTCGACATTAAGTATTTATAATAAAAGTTGCATAACTATTTATTTGGTTATGCAGCTTTTTTTATTTTTAGTAAATATAAAAATTTAGGAACATCAAATAAAATAATAGAGCAAAGAGATTATGTATATTCTGTATCAGACAAGGAAGCAAGTTTAGTTAATAGCATAAAGTATTAGATAAATTAGCTGATGCAGTATGACGCAAAATAGACAAGTATACAAGGTTATTATTTTTTTGAATGTTCCTTAAATATAGGATTAATTTATATCAAATGTTAATTTATATAGGTATATATAAAGTTTTTTACTGTTAATAATGAAAAAATCAACTTAATTTTACAAAAGTGTAAAAAACATTATGTACATTTAAAGCATAATAAAGTAAAATTAATAGAAGGTGAGGAAATAATGGAGAATTATGAAAGAATAAGAAATGTTACATTTATTAACCAAAAAAATGTAATAAATACTTGCTTTTTAAGTGTAATATTTTACTGTATAATGAGTTTATTTTTTAAAGGAGATTATTTAACTTTAATTTTATTTTTTAAAACTTATTATTTAATAGGTGCTTTGGCTTTTGTAATTTTATTGAAGCCAATAGCTCAAATGTATAATCAACATGTAATACAGAAAATTTATATTTTTACTTATTTAACAATGCTTATCTATTTAATAGTATTTATAAAAAATATGGCGAATATATCACTTAAATGCAATTACGATACTGAAATGGATGTATTCACTAATATTGTGATATTTTTAGAAATATTTTTAAGTTTTATGATTATAGAATATAAAGTTAAAAAAGAAAAAACAAATACAAAATTATATATTATTTTGCAAATTATTATTGGTATTATTTTTATTATGTTTAATAAAAATTTAAATTCTATTAATTTAATGCTTTTATTTTCTATTCAGATTTTTTTTGCAGTAAAATCAGTTAAAAACATACTAACAATAAAAAATAAGAGTAATTTTAATATTATAATTTATTATTTATTAATTTTAAGTTTAATTTTTATAACCAATATACTTTATAATTTAAATTTATATGAATTAAGTATTTTTATATACCTAAGAGAATTGTTAATATTAGTATCGTTCAATATATTCTGGAATATATTTTCAACTAATTTAATAAAAAATCCATATAAACATTTATGTAAATCTTTAATGAAGAAAAATGAAAGTTTAAGTAATTTATCAAAAGATATATTAGTTAAAAATAAACAACTTGAAAAATCAATTAATAGTTTAAAAAATAAAGAATACCTATATGAAACATTTTTTAGGTTTATGCCACATCCTCTTATATTAGTTAGTACAAAAAATGATAGAGTACTATTTACTAATAAAGCATTTTTAGAATTAGTAAATGTTTCAAACATAAAAGAAATAATTAATGAAAAGTTAAGCAAATATATTTATTTTGTTAATTCTGATGAAGTAAAGAATACTAATTTTAATGCTGTTTTAAATGCAGGAAGTGAAGATAAATTTATAAATGCTAAATTTTTACCTATATATAAAGATAAAATGGAAGATTTAATACTTATAGAAGATAATACATCTAAAGTATTAACAGAAGAAATAAAAAAAGAAGTGCAAAATAGAATAGTTGAAGAAAAAATAAGAACTGAATTTTTATCTAGCATAAGTCATGATTTAAAAACTCCAATAAATGTTATATATTCAGCAACTCAACTTGAAAAAATATATATGACTAAAAAAGATGTACAAGCTTTAGATAAATATAACTTTATATGTAAAAAGAATTGTATCTCTTTGATAAGATTAACCAATAATCTTATTGATAGTTCAAAAATAAATTCAGATTATTTAATGCCAAGTTTGGAAAACATTAATGTAGTAGATGCTGTGGAAGATGTTGTTACATCACTTGTAGATTATGCTAGAAGTAACAATGTTCAAATGATATTTAATACTAATAAAGAAGAAATTTATTTAAATCTTGATTTTGAATTTATACAAAGAATAATTTTAAATTTAATTTCAAATTCTATAAAATTTACGTCTAAAAATGGAAAGATAAACGTTAATATAGAAGAGATAGGTGATGAAGTTAAAATATCTGTAATAGATAATGGAATTGGGATGAATAAAGACTTTATAAAAGAAGCATTTTGTAAATATGCAATGGATAAAAAAGATCATGTGTCATCTAAAAATGGAACTGGAATAGGTCTGTTTGTAGTTAAAAAGTTAGTAGAATTACAAAATGGTACACTTAATATAGAAACAGAATTTGGATTAGGAACTGATATAACAATGAAATTTAAAAAGGAGAATAACAATGAATAGAAGTAAAGAAAATTCATTACTTAGAAGATTTAGTAATAATGAAAAATTAGAATTTATTTCTATTGAAGGGTTAATAATGTTTATAATATATAATTTATATTTTGTTTTTACTAAAAAATATAAGTTATACAATACAATAAACATCTGCATAAATATATCAATGAATATGGGAATTGCTTATATATGTTTAGTAAAAATAAGCGTTTTGAAAAATCATATTGTACAATATTTAGGAATGGAGAACATTTTTATATGCTTATTTACTATATTGAATTTGTTTCTTCCACATTATATATTTGAACAAGTCTCTGTTGGTTATTATATATTCTTTACTAATATATTATATTGTTTTGAATTTACAATATTATCTCTAGGATTTTATTTTATTAATAAACAAATTAATATAAAAAAGGCTGTATTAGTATATATCTTTGTTGGGATTATGATTTTAATTTTGTTTAATAATATTTATGTATTTAATAATATTTATATATTTAATAGTGCTGAAGATTTAAATTTTATAATTATTTTTAATTTGTTAACAGTTTCTGTAATAACATTTTTTATGATATTTTCATTATTAAATTATGGTAAAATATTAAGCAATTTTTTAATTAAAATAATGTATATATATGTATTCTTAAGATTTTTTGGACATATAAGCAATATAGTAGTGATAAAGGGGTATAATGAATTCCTTGTTATATCAGCATGTCTAAATTTAAGCGGAATATATTTATTATATAGAGGTTTTGTTAGCTGGTTTATAAGTGATTCAGTTAAAAGTATGAGAAAAAACTTAGAATTAGCTAATAAGGTTAATATAGAATTACTTGGTACAATTAAAAAAAGAAATAGAATTTTAAATGATACTAATATTATGATAGAGAAGAGTCATAGTAAATATAATAAGCTTATTGATTCAGTTTATGATGGTGTATTTTTGTTTTCAGAAGATAAACTAGAATATATAAATAGAACCGGTTTAGGGTTATTAAATCATATTAATAAAGAAGAAATTTTGGGAATTGAATTAGACACATTTGTAGAGAATCATTTTGATTTTGATTTAAAAGAATTCAATGATAGAGAAATTCATATTACAGATGCGAAAATGAAATGTAATAATATAGTGGTTGATTTATTTATAGTATATGTTGATGTAAATAGTAAACTTATATATATACATGATGTAACTGAATTAAATAAAACTAAAATAATGAGAAATAAACTAGAAAAATATTTAAGAGAAGAAGAACTGAAAAATCAATTTTTTTCAAATGTTTCACATGAACTTAGAACTCCTATAAATTTAATTTATTCTGCAATTCAACTTAATGAAATATATTTAAAGCAAGAAAATATAGATAGTATTAAAAAAAATAATAAGATAATAAAACAAAATTCTTTAAGATTAATAAGAACTATTAATAATTTTATTGATACCAACAGAATTTCAGAAGGTTATCTTAAGCCAGATTTTAAGAATTATAATATAGTTGAGGTAGTAGAGAATATTTCTATAGCATGTAATAAGTATATAAATAGAGCGGGAATTGATTTAATATTTGATTCTGAATCTGAGGAAATTTATGTTAAATGTGACAAGGACATGATAGAAAGAATTATATTAAATATTATTTCGAATTCAGTTAAGTATGGTAAAAAAGGCGGAGAAATACAAGTAAATATAAGTTTAATAAATAATAATGTTATAATACATGTGCAAAATAATGGATATAGAATTGAAGAAGATACTATTCCATATGTATTTGATAAATTTACCAAAATAAATAAATCTCTTAATAGACTTAAAGAGGGTAGCGGATTAGGTTTGTTTTTAAGTAAGGCACTTATAGAATTGCAAGGCGGTAAAATTGAACTCACTTCAAGTGAAGAAGGTAATTTATTTACTATAAGTTTTCCAATTACAAAGCAAGAATATGATACAGAACTTCAATATTGTATAGAAATGAATAATATTGAGGAAAAAGTTGATGTTGAATTTTCAGATATTTATATGGAATAAAGTGCAAAGAGATTAATTAATATAATAAATAAGTCATCTCAAAGATTTTTTTTTGGATGGCTTTTTTAGATTTTTAAAGTCAGTTATATGTAGGATAATATGTAGTTGGTTTGTAAAAATAAGATTAAAAGAGCGTAGTGTAGAAAATTTTTTATATAAAGATTATATATAGAAAAGTATATAATTTTCAAGAGCTAAAAGAATTATTAAACTCTGTAGAGATATACCTTAAATCTTTATTGTTATCTATCGATTGAAGAGTAGTTAAGGCACCTTTGCTATATGTTAATGTACATAATTAAAAAAATATAACATATATATTAATAGTGAAATTAATATTTAAATAAAATTTTAAGTTATGGAGTGTTAATATGAAAGATGAAAAAAGGAAAGAAAAGAAGATATATTTTATACCACTTATAATTTCTGTAGGTTTACCTCTTGTGGTATCATATCTTATATCAATTATTATGCCATATATGGGGGAATTGTATAGCAAGTTAAATAAACCTTTTTTTTCACCTCCAGAATGGGTATTCCCAATTGTATGGACAGTACTTTATATATTAATAGGAATAGCTTGTTATAGGGTTTATATACTTAAATATAAAGGAATTGATACAAGTTCAGCTGTATTTACTTATTCTATACAGTTACTATTGAATTTTTTATGGTCATTTATATTTTTTGGTTTAAGATTATATGGTATAGCGTTTATTGAACTATTAATATTATTATTCTTTGCTATTTTAGCGTTTATTAAGTTTTATAATAAAGATAAAAAGGCAGGAATACTTTTCATACCATATTTGCTTTGGTTAACTTATGCTGGAGTATTAAATTTTTATATATGGATGTTAAATGAGATGTAGACTTTATTTTATGAAGTTAAAAAATAAGTTTAGTATAAGTATTTAGTTCATATTAAAACCTAATAATGTTAAAAATAAATATTTAGGCACATGAAACAAAATAATAGATCAAAGAGGTATTGTATATTTTAGGTTAGACAAGGAAGTTAAATTTAATTAATAATGAGTTATTAGCTAAATTTGCTGATGCAGTATCACACAAAATAGACGAGCATACTGGTCTATTATTTTTTTTAATGTGCCTTAACTATAAAATTTAAGGCTAGTTGAGGAATGATCATGTTTTAATCAACTAGCCTTATTTTTGTTTTAATGTTAATATATATGTTGGTAAAAGATAATAAGAGGTAGTAATTCTAAGGAGGTAAGGCATGGCAAAGGTAATTATTGCAGAAAAACCTTCTGTTGCAAAAAATATTGCGGATGCGTTAAAAATAAAGACTAGAAAAGATGGATATTTTAAAGGTGAAGATTACTATATCACTTGGGCCTTTGGTCATCTTCTACAGCTATATGATGCAAAAGATTATGATGAGAATATGAAAGGTTGGAGAATGGAAAAATTCCCATTTATACCTGAATCTTTTCAGTATAAAGTAAAGTGTGACAATATTGATAGAACAGTAGAAGATAAAGGGGCAGCCAAACAAATTAATATAATAAAATCTTTAATAAAGCAAGAAGATGTAGATGGAGTAATTTCAGCTACAGACTTTGATAGAGAAGGGCAAGTAATTGCAGATGAATTGTTTAGTTATTTAAATATACAAAAACCAATTTATAGATTGTTATTAAATGAGTGGACTCCAGATGAAGTTAAAAAAGGTATGCAAAGTCTAAAAAACAATAAAGAAATGCAGTTTTTACAAGATGCTGGAATAGGTAGACAATGGACCGATTGGATTATTGGGATAAACTTAACTTCTGTTAGTACATTAAAATATAAATTTGAAGAAAACAAAACTATTAATATAGGAAGAGTATTATTACCAACTTTAAAGATTATATATGATAGAGATAAAGAGATAGAAAATTTTAAAGCTACTACTTATTATAAATTAACATCAATTTTTAAAAATTCAACTAATGAAGAATTTGAAGGTTTGTATTATGAAAATGAATCTGAAAAATTTGAAGATAAAAATGTTTTAGATAAATTAGTAAAATTATTAGATGGAACTAGTGCTACTATAATAGATAAACAGACTGAAAAGAAAAAGGATTATCCACCTTATCTTTTTAACTTATCTAATTTGCAAGGTTATATAACAAGCAAATACAAAGGGTGGACATCAGATAAGGTATTAAAGGTTGCTCAGAGCCTTTATGAAAAGAAGTATACAACTTATCCTAGAACTGCCAGTGTTGTATTAGAAGAGAGCTTAGAGGACAGGGCAAGGAAGGTTTTAAATACATTAAAGGTAGGATTACCTTATGAAAAAGATATTAAATTTATAAAAACTAAAAGAGTATTTGATAATTCAAAGGTTGAAAGCCATAGTGCAATAACACCAACATATATTAAGCCAACAGGACTTAGTAAGGATGAAGAAATTGTTTATAATGCTATTAAAAATAGATTTATAATGCAATTTATGCCTATTGCAGAGTTTGAGGAAACAAAGATAAGATTAAAAGCATCTAATCAAGAAGTAAAAGGAGAATTTGTATCAAAGGGAAAAGTTCAACTTATTGAAGGATGGAGAGTTGTTGAAAAGATAGATACAAAGGATACAATACTTCCAATTGTAAATGTAGATGAAAATGTAGATATAGTTTTAAATAAAATAAATAAAGTTACTAAAAAACCACCAAAACATCATACAGAAAAGACATTACTTAGAGTTATGGAAACCTGCGGAAAAGGGGTAGAAGGAAAAGAAGATTCTGATGAAATGATGCAATCTATATTAAATGGATTTAGCATAGGGACTCCAGCTACTAGAGCAGAAACTATTAAAAAACTTAAAGATATTGGATACATAACACCTAAGGGGAAAAGCCTTATATGTACACAACTAGGCAGAAATATAGTGGAAATATTTCCAGTTAAGGAACTTTTAGACCTTGAATACACAGGAAGACTTGAAAGCACATTATCTGATATAGAAAAAGGGAAGTTTAAAAAATCTGATTTTATGAATTTAATATGTGATTTTACAACTAATGCTGTTGATAAAATAAAGAAAGATACATCCGCTTTATCAAAATTTAAAGTTGAACTTCCAGAAGGTAAAGAGGAGATTGGAAAATGTCCAGTGTGTGGTAATCCAGTGGTTGAAAATGAAAAGAATTTTGGATGTACAAACTGGAAAAATGGTTGTAGATATACAATATGGAAAGAGGATAAATATATATTATCTTTTGGTAAAAAAGTCTCAAAGGAAATGGTAGAACTTTTGCTTAAGAATGGTAAGGTAGGTTTTAGAAATCTTAAAAGTAGAAAAGGAAATACATTTTCAGCATATTTTAGATATGAAAGAGATGAAAAAACAGGATATTATAATTGGAAAATAGAGTTTATATAAGTGACTCTAAATCTGAAATGGGGTTTAACCTCATTTCAGATTTATCGGAAAACGTTATCAAACAACTTACAATCAGTATTAATATATGATTGCTAGCTATTTGATAAAAATAAATGCCATAAATAAGTCTGATTTAAATTAAGCATTTATTTTTATATAATAACTATAAATATATATGTTCTAATTAAGTTAAGATACTATATGAGTTTTTATTTAATTTTTATAAAAATTAAATGTATGTATTATAACTATTATATTAGAATTATATATAGTGAATTTATATATAAGTTCTGTACTATATTTATATAAATAGATAAACTTTAACGTTATTTCATAAAATGATACATAAATATTGCAATATGATAAGATAATGGAGCTATAAATACAGTCATAAGTCCTGCAACACCTATTGAAAGACTACTCATAGCACCTTCAGTATCTCCAAGTTCTAATGCTTTTGTAGTACCTACGGCATGTGCAGCAGTTCCAATAGATATTCCTATTGCCACTTTATCTCTAATTCTAAATAATTTACATATAGCAGGTCCTAATATAGCACCAATAATTCCAGTAATTATAATTGCAAGTACAGTTATAGGAACTAATCCACCTAATTGACTACTTATTTCTATACCAATTGGTGTTGTTACTGATTTAGGTATTAAAGATTTTATTATAGTAGAGTCTAATCCAACAAAATAAGATATTCCCATTACAGAGAACATACCTATAATGCTACCTAAAAATACTCCAGAAAATATTGCTAAGGCATTTTTCTTAAGTAATTCTATTTGTTTATAAAGAGGTACTGCTAGTACAACTGTTGAAGGTCCTAAAAACATATTAATAAATTGTCCACCTTGATTATAAGTATTAAAGTCTATATTAAATGCAAATAGGAAACAAATTATAAGTGCGATTGCTATAAGTAGTGGATTTAAAAAAGGAATTCCTGTTTTTTTATTTATAAATATTCCTATTTCAAAAGCAACTAAAGAAAGAACTAAGCCAAATAAAATATTATTAGTTATTATTTCCAACGATGTCACTTCCCTTTTCAGTTTTTTTACTTTTTAATTGTCTAGATATAAATTGAACTATTAGTCCAGTAGAAGCTATTATTATCATAGTTGTAGATAAGCAAACTATAAGTAATTTTAGCCAATTAGATTTTATTACATTCAGCGAGGTCATAAGCCCTACTCCAGCAGGAATAAAGAAAAAAGCTAAATGATTTAGTAAAAAATTTGATATGTCTGAGATATTATCAACTTTAATTACTTTAGTAGATAGTAATACAAAAAGTATAATCATTCCTAAGATATTACCAGGTACAGGTAATTTAAGCCATGATGATAAAAATTCTCCTACTAAATAAATAATTAGTATAACTAGTGCTTCTCTAAATAATTTCATTTTTTCCTCCTTTTAATTATAAAGTTGTATCTAAGGCATAATCAAAAAATAACAAATATTATATTACGTCAGCAGATTTGCCTAATAGGCTTGTTATCAGACCAATCTACTTCATTGACTAATAAAAAATCAGGACATTTTGGACTCGTTATTTTTGTTGATATACCAAATTATAAAAATTAAAGATACTAGATACAAAATAAAATTTAATTATAAAATCATTCCTAATATTATTTATATGTATTATTAATTTTTACACTATTATAATTTATCACTAGTTTGTCCATAAGTAAAAGGTGTATTTTGTCAAAATAATAAAAGATTCATAGAAATATATCTAAGAATCTTTTATTATTATGGTTATATTAAGAATTGCTAGTTAAAGCTCGTATTTAATTAGTTATTCATATAAAAAAATTATATGACAAAAATATACAAGGAATTTTGTTTGGTAGAATGCTGTAAAATCAGTTGTTCACAGTATTATAACTAAAATTTCCAACTATAATATAAACAAAAAATATATGAAAAAAATTTGATTATTTTTCAAAAGATTTATTTTTAATTAAAAGTTTTTGTGCAAAAGCTACTATCTCATACATTAAGAAAGCAATTACTGAAAGAATAACTATACTCATCATAACCATATCTAATTGAGCAATTTGTCCACCATATACGATTAAAAATCCTAAACCTTTTCTAGCTACTAAGAATTCCCCCATAATTACACCTACCCATGACAATCCAACATTTATTTTTAAGGCAGATATTAAAACAGGAACAGAATATGGAAAGACTAAATGCTTTAATATTTGAAGTTTAGATGCTCTAAAAGTTTTCATTAACATAATTTTATCTTTATCTATTTCATTAAATCCACTTAGAACACTTATAATAGTTGTTACTATTGAAATTAATAATGCTATGACAATTATAGCAGTCATACCATTTCCAACCCAGAAAATAATAATTGGTGCTAAAGCAACCTTTGGAAGCGCATTAAGCACAACTAAATAAGGTTCTAATACTTTAGAAGCAAAAGGACACCACCAGAGTATAACTGCAATTAAAGTCCCTAAAACAGTCCCTAAAGTAAAGCCAAGAATTGTTTCATAGCATGTTACCCATATATGTCCTAATAAAGTGCCATCATTGTAAAATGCTATAAGGGATTTAAACATTCTAGAAGGTGTAGATGTTAAAAATGGATCAATCCATTTTAAATCTCCTGCTATTTCCCATAATGCTATAAAGATAACTAATATGAGAATTCTAGTGATTCTAAGTTTTATCTTATTGTTTTTTAAATTTTTTAAATATTTTTCATGCTCTTTACTCATTACACTGATCCAGCTCCTTCCACAAATCATTAAAGTATTCTTTAAATTCAGGTTCTTTTCTTCTATCAAAAGGAGTTGAATTTTCTTTTGAAAAAGATATATATACTTCTTTTTTTATTTGAGCTGGTCTTTGAGATAGAACTATTATTCTTTTAGAAGTTGATATAGCTTCAGCAATATCATGAGTTACCATTATGGCTGTTTTCTTTTCTTTCTTTATTATTTTAAAAACATCATCACATACTAAAAGTCTTGATTGATAATCTAATGCAGAAAAAGGTTCATCTAAAAAAAGAATTTCAGGATCTAAAGCTAATGTTCTTATAAGAGCAACTCTTTGCCTCATGCCACCAGATAATTCACTTGGATGATGATTTTTAAATTTTGATAATCCATAGGTTTCTAGTAGAGCATCAACTCTTTCTATATTTTCTTTTGTAATCTGTTTTTTTATTTTTAATCCAAGTAATACATTATCCCAGACAGTTAACCATTCAAAAAGATGATCTTTTTGAAACATATATCCTATTTTATTTAAATTATTTTTTATATCTTCATTTTTATATAAAACTGATCCACTTGAAGGAGATAATAATCCACTTATTATATTAAGAAGTGTAGATTTACCACATCCAGATGGACCAAGTATTGAAATGAATTCTTCATCATCAACCTCAAAGTTAATGTTGTTTAATGCTTTAGTTTCTCCTTTGATTGAATGATAATTCATAGACAAATCAGATATTTTTAGTAAGCTCAAAGAAATCACCACCTTAAGTGAAAATCTGAATCTTTTATTTGGTAAATTAAATTTACTAAAGTATATAAGTTTCAATAAAGTTTGTTCATTAATATAAATTTTAGAATATTTATAAATAGTATTGCTTATTAGTAGAGTGAGGAACTTATATAGAAAATTTATTATATATGCTTCTAAGTTGATAGTATATTAATATAGCTTTTTATTCTCTATAAAAATTATAAATGTATTAAATTAATTAGAGCGTTTAATTAGAACATATATATATTGGAAGTAATTTTCTAATCTAGTATTACAAAAAGATTAAATTTTTAAATTATATTATTTAACAGCATTAGTAGCATAAGTGTTATCTACTATTTTATTAAAATCAGGTCTTGTTGGAATTAATGAATTATCATATTCTTGAATTATATCCATTAATCTATTTAAATCTTCTTCTTTAATGGATGGATCATGTGCTAAAGCATCAATTTTATTATAGTTTTTAATAACATTTATAATTATATCTCTATCGGTACCAGGGAAGTATTTAATTATTGAGTCTGTAATTTCTTCAGGTGTGTGACTAAAGTACCATTGTTGACCTTTGTAAATAGCTTTTGTAAAATTTTCTATAACTTTAGGATTTTTGTCTAAATAAGATTTAGTTGAGAAGAAACAAGTATAAGGGATAACTCCAGAGTCTTGTCCTATAGAAGCAAGAATATATCCACTTCCTTCTTTTTCAAGCATTGATGCAGTAGGTTCAAATAATGCGACATAATCACCAGTACCACCTTTAAATGCGCCAGATGTTGCAGCGAAATCTATATTAGTTACCATATTTACATCAGTACCTGGAATAATATTATGATGTTTCATAACATATTCTAAAGCCATTCCGGGAACTCCACCAGGTCTACCACCAATAACATTTTTTCCTTTAATCTTATCCCAAGAAAAATTATCATCATCAGTTCTTCCAACGAAGAAAGAGCCATCCTTTTGAGTAAGTTGACCAAATAGTACAGGATAATCTTCTCTTCCTTGATTATTAATGTAGATTACTTGTTCTGGTCCACAAAAACCAACATCAGCATTATTGCTTAAAACTGCCTGCATAACTTTGTCCGCGCCTTGTCCAGTTTGGAGATCTATAGTTATATTTTCCTCATCAAAAAATCCTTCACTCATTGCAACATACATTGGAGCATAAAAAACAGAACGAGTTACTTCATTTAAACGAACAGTTACTTTAGAATTTGTATCTTCAGTTTTGGAATTTTTATTAGAGCCACAGCTAATTAAAGAAACAGCTAGTGTAGTTATTGCAGCTAAAGAAAATAAAAGTTTTAGACCTTTTTTCATTAAATTACATCTCCTATAAAATAATTCTTAGGTTCAGGTATGACTTATTTAAATTAAGTCATTTTTTTGAGCCTAAAGTCTTTCTGTTGTATATTATGAAATTTTATGAGAAATAGTGTTAAATATCAATAAATTTTGAAAGGATATATATATTGTAAAAAATTATTAGTATATGAGAATATGGGCTTTAGAATCTTAATATATGAACAGAATTTATAGAGTATAAAAAGGTGGAGTTCAGTTTATAGAGGTTGAATATAAAGAAAACAGAAGAGTAATTAGAGTTTATACTGAAATTAATAAAGTAATATTTGAAGAAGGACAAAATCTATTAAACCTAAAAGAGCAAGTTAAAATTGTATTATTAGATATGGGTCTTATAGAGCAACAAGATATAAACTTGTTAATTTATAGTTTAATACTTACATGATTTTAAAAAAATTACAAATCGTGGTTTTGGTAGAGGGTTTTATAAGTAAATTCTATAATTTTAAATTTAAAATTATAGAATTTACTTAATTTATTATATTTGATGGAATTTGTATTATGATTTTAATTGAACTTCACTTAAAATACAATTAAAATAATTAATGAACATGTTCGGTAAAATTCGACAAAGGGAGAAATAATGAATGAAAAACTATTTTAAAAAAATACTTATAATGTTTGTAATGATATTAACTATTATGGGAATTGGGGCAATTAGCAATTCTTATGTTGCTAATGCTGCTACTGTTGGGGAGCAATTATTGCAACCAGAGACTGGGTGGAAGCGAATAAATGTAGGTCCTGAAAATAATAATTTTTCTTATGAAGGTACATGGACAAAATATACTAATAGTACAGGTTATTTTAATAGAGATAGATACGAGTTATCTGGAAAAGGTAAAATAAAAGTAAATTTTACTAGTAATAAGATAAGAATAATATTAGCTTGTTTTTGGTCTAATTCTAGCAAATTTAAAGTATATATAGATGGCAATTTAGAAGAAGAATTTAATTCTAGACAATTTGGGGATAAGGATTGGTTAAATTCACAATTAAGCTTTGAAAAAACAAATATGTCAAATCAAGAACATAGTTTAGAAATTGAAGTATTAGAAGAAGGATATTATTTTCAAATGGATGCAATAGATATTAGTGAAAATGGAATATTAAAACCATATACTAAAATTAGTGCACCTATAGCATTAAATAAATCATCATTAAGTTTAAAAGAATGTACTTCAGAAAAATTAACAACAACTACAACAACAGCTGGAGCAAAAGTAGTTTGGTCATCAAGTGATGAAAAGATAGCTAAAGTAGATGAAAATGGAATTGTAACTGGTGTAAAAGAAGGACAAGTAACAATAACAGCACAAATTAAAGGTTCGGAAACAAAAGCTATATGTACAGTAACTGTAACTAAGACACCTGATACTAATGGTGAGAATACTACTCCAACTAATCCAACAGATAATAGTGACGGAACATCTACAGGAACAGAAGGAACAAGTAATATAGTTAATATTGCTCATGCTAAAGGTGATAATACTAATAATGCTAGTGGTCAAGTATCTATAATATTTAAGGGAATTGCTGAGGCACAATTAAAAGTTGTGAAAACAGCAGATGTAGATTCTGTGTATGTAGGAGATACTTTTACATATACAATAGAAGTTACTAATACAAGTGATAAAGTTGCTAAATCAGTAGTAATCAATGATAATGCTCCTAACCACATTGATTTTATAGTTAATGGTGTAACAGCTACTCAAGGTAAAATTGATCCAAGTTCAACTTCTAAAAATATTGTAGTTAATGTTGGTGACATTCCACCTTCAGGAAAAGTTACAATTAAAATACCTGCAAATGTAGTTCTTTAGATATATACAATGATAAAGTGGAAATAAGAATTTATACAAGGCACTTACAGAAATGTAAGTGTCTTTTCTTATACAAAAATTAGAAAGGAAAAATTTATGGATGAAATAATGGAAATGGCATTAAGTCAAGGGTTGGGATATGGAATAACTGGTGATGAAATAAAGGGATTATCAAGTGTTACAGAGAACCAAGCTAGTGAAATATTAAAGAATCTAGTAAATAATAAATATGCAAAAGTAATTAAAAAAGATTTGGATTCTAAGGGAGTAAATTTAACTCAAAATCAGTTTGGTGCATTAGTAAGTTTTGCATATAATTGTGGAACAGCAGGATTACTTGGCGCTACTTTATATAAAAATGTGATTGCTGGTGTAAGAGACACAAATACTATTATTTCTAACTTTCAAGCTTGGTCTAATGGTGGAGGAAGAAGAATTGAAGGTCTTTATAGAAGAAGAACTAAAGAAGCAGCTATGTTTTTAAATGTAGATAAGTAATAATTAAAATAGTTAATATTACTGAGATTACATGAATTATAAATGTAATAAGACAAAGTGATTTATACAATTCTTATTTTAGGAGTGCGTATTATATGACAAATTTTATAATAAATAATTTGAGTAACATTATATGTACAATTATTTCAAGCGTTATAGGTGGAGGAATTGCTATATCTATACATACTAAAGGTGCAGAAGAATCTGAAATAGTAAATTGTGCTATGAATAATTTACTTGATGAATTTAATAAGAATAAAAAAATTCTTATTAAGCTAAAATTATAATTTAACAATATTAAGGCAGTATGTAGATTAATTTCTATGTACTACCCTTATTTTTGTATAAAAACAATTGTTAGGATTATAAATATAATTGAAAATTTAAATAAAAAGCAGTTGGTAAAAATTAACCTTACTTACTGCTTTTTTATTTATTAAGTTATTTTAGTACATTAATTATTTTATTTAAATTAGTTTTTTATGAAGAAAACAAAAGACCAATTAGAGTTTATACTAAATTTAATAAAGTAATATTTGAAGAAGGGATCTAATCGGTTAAACCTAAAAGGCAAATTAAAATTGTATTATTAAATATGGGGCTTATAGAGCAACAAGGTATAAACTTGTTAATTTATAGTTTAATACTTACATGATTCTAAAATATTTACAAATGATGGTTTCGGCAGAGGATTTTATAAGTAAATTCTATAATTTTAAATTTAAAATTATAGAATTTACTTAATTTATTATATTTGATAGAATTTGTAGTATGATTTTAATTGAATTTCACCTAAAATACAATTAAAATAATCAATGAACATGTTCCGTAAAAATTCGACAAAGGGAGAAATAATGAATGAAAAACTATTTTAAAAAGATACTTATAATGTTTGTAATGGTATTAACTCTTATAGGAGTTGGAGTAATTCAAAATGGAACTATAGCTAATGCAGCAACTGTTGGACAAGAATTAAAGGAACCAGAGGAAAATTGGCAACGATATAATTGCGATGATAAATCAATTACTTATGAAGGTGGAGAATGGTCTTATGGAACTGCATGGAGAGAAAGTTATCACTCATCTTATGGAATTAGAGACTCTAAAATAAAGTTTAATTTTACCGGAACAAAATTAAGAGTAATTGATGGATATTGGACAACAAATTCCAAAGATTGTGATTTAATAATAGATGGAAAAATTATAGATAAATATGTAACTTATAATGGAGAATGCACTGGAGAAAATATTTTAGTTTATGAAAAACTTGGACTTAGTGAAGGTGAACATAGTGTTGAGATAATAAATAATACTACTGAATATCTTTCAATAAATTCAATAGATGTAGATGGAAAAATATTATCATATAATAAAGAGATTAAGAATGAATCTATATCATTAGATAAATCATCAATGAATATAAGAAAAGATCAAGCAAAACAATTAATAGCAACTACAACACCAGCTGGAGCAAAAGTAGTTTGGTCATCAAGTAATGAAAATATAGCTAAAGTAGATGAAAATGGAAATGTAACTGGTGTAAAAGAAGGACAAGTAACGATAACAGCACAAATTAAAGGTTCTGAAACAAAAGCTATATGTGCAGTAACTGTAAGTAACACAATTGATCCTAATGATGGGAATACTAATCCAACGGATAATAATGATGGAACATCTAATATAGTTAATATTGCTCATGCTAAAGGGGAAAATACTAATAATGCTGGTGGTCAAGTATCTATAATATTTAAGGGAGTTGCTGAGGCACAATTAAAAGTTATAAAAACAGCAGATGTAGATTCAGTGTATGTAGGTGATACTTTTACATATACAATAGAAGTTACGAACATAAGTGATAAAGTTGCTAAGTCAGTAGTAATAAATGATAATGCTCCTAATCATATTGATTTTATAGTTAATGGTATAACAACTACTCAAGGTAAAGTTGATTCAAGTTCAACTTCTAAAAATATTGTAGTTAATGTTGGTGATATTCAACCTTCAGGAAAAGTTACAATTAAAATACCTGCAAATGTAGTTGTTTAGATATATAAAACGATAAACTTGAAATAAGAATTTGTACAAGGCACTTACAGAAATGTAGGTGTTTTTTTGTTGATAAAAATAAACATTAAAAAAATATTATATTTAGCCATTATTATTTCACCTCATTTTATATAAATAATTTTAATATTTTTACTTATTATACCATTAGAAGAGTGATCATTCTAATACATAAATAAGGATCATTAGAAGTAATAACTCTTAATGATCCTTATTACCTAAAATATAAAATTACTACAATGCTCTAATAAAACAAATAAAACTTAAGGACAAGCTTAAAGGCATTATTTTAGCTACCACATATATGTTTTTATAGAATTTTATTATTTATAAAAAATCTATATAATATCCTTAGGTTTATTTTTTCTTTTAATCCAAACAGGCACTCCTACACAGGTAGATGTTAAACCTGTAAATAAACACAGAAATATCATTTGGTGCTTTTTCTTACTATAAATTTTTACTGTTATAGTTTTGGATATACCATTTGATGTTGTAACTGTAACATTTGTTATTCCTTCATTAACAGGTTGAATTATTCCATCAGTAGTTACAGTAAGTATGTTTGTATCATCTGATTTGAATTCTAAATTTGTACTATTTGAATTTACAGGTAATACTGTACATTGAATTTTATATGTATCATTTATATCTAATTTAATTTCTTCTGAATCAAGTTTTATATCATCAGGAAGTACTTCATATATTTTTACATTAGCAGAAGCAGTTAAATTATTATGTGATGTTGCTGATATTTTAGTTTCACCAACCGAAACTCCTTTAACTTCACCATATTTATCTACTGTAGCTATACTATTATCCTCTGATGTCCAGACTAAATCTTTAAAACTGGAATTATTAGGTGATATATCAGCCTTAATTTTAGTTGTATGTCCTAATTGTAATTTTAAATCTTCAGTTGCTTTAATTTTAGTTGTATGTCCTAACTCTGACTTTGAATCTTCACTTAATAAAGTTATTGAATTAACTTCTATTGGAGATACATGTACATCAAATGATTTCGATGTATTGTTTGTACTAAGAGTTATAGTAGCTTGTCCTTCTTTGTTAGCACATAAAGTACCATTAGATTTTATAGATATTATATTATCATCACTTGTCTTCCATTGAGCATTAGCAATGCCTTTTGATGCTGAGATATTATAATCTATTTTAGAAGTATCACCTATTTTCATTTCAGCTGGAGCATTAGATATAGTTATATCTTCTGTTACAGTATTCATATCTTTTGCAAGAGTATTATTATTATTATTATTTTGAGTACTTGCATTAGAGTTATATGGACAAACTCCGTTTGTATGTAAGTGTGCAGGATGTCCACCGCAATGATAATGATAACTTCCTAAGCCACTTACATTTTTATTATCCTTATGTCCACCATTTGAATCAGTTCTTCCTGAATGAGCGTAAGAAATATTAATAGTAAAGCACAATAAAATAATACTTAATGCACTTATAAATTTAAATAATGATTTCATTTTCCCCCCCTAATTTTGTATTATGTAATGTTTAAATTATTAGATTTAAAACAAATGCCAATAAATTATATCATATATAGAATATTTTACAATAAAATATATATTATTGAATTTCTATTAAAAATAATAATATATTATAATTTTATCTGTACCTATAACATTACAATTTAAGACAATAGATAAGGGTAGAAGTATTTATAAAAAATTTAATAAAAGCTACATTTATCTACTATGTAATCATGATAACAAGATATAGCAATATCAATACCGTAAATTTTTATCTCTTAATTAATCTTAAAAAATATATGATTTAGCTTTTAAAAATTTAAAAAAAGAAAAGAATAAAATAATTTTAGAAGTTTAGAACTTAAGAACTTAAGAACTTAAGAAGTTTAGAATTTAAGAATTTGCTTGTATAATGCGCTTTGACGGGATTTTTAATTTATAACTTTAGTATTCTTTATGCAATTTTAAAAATAAAGAGATATATAATATTTAACAATTGAAAATAAAATTGTTAAATATATATACTAATTTTTTATTAATAGCAGTAGAGTAGAACATATCTTTTAAATCAGAGTAAAGTTTAATATTATTATTTTTAAAGAAAACAAAATCTATAAGTTTTTATAATGTTTGAAATAATAAATTACTGATATCACTATTAGTATAGAAATAATTATATTGGAGGATAAAAATGCACCAATGTATGGATATTCCTAAAATTTAAACTAGGATAAAAATTTGAAGGGCAACTTATAGCAATTTAAAAAATGATAGATAAAGATGTACCATATTAAGATATTCTAATACAAATTAATGCAACTAAAAGTACACTGCATAAAGTTGTTTAAATAGTGTTGGAAGAATATTTGCAACACTTTGTTATTAATGCAGTTGAGACAAACGATAAAGAGATACTTGAAGATCTGAATAATGCAATTAATAAAACAATACTGTGATATATTAGAATCCACAAGTTGAATGAAAATTAAGCCAATAGACAATATGTTAGGCATATGAATAAAAATAACGAGTCCAAAATACCCTAAGTATTTTTCATTAGACAAGAAAGTAGATTTGCTTCATAGCTAGTCTATTAGGCAAATCTACTGACGCAGTCTAATGAAAAATAGGCTTGGTAGATGGACTTGTTATTTTTTTGATTATGCCTTATTATCAACTTTACTGTTTGTATTCTTTATGATATTATTATATTAAAAATTTTTTATTACATGAAGGAGAAATATTTATGGATTTAGACCCGGAACAGACGAGTATAATGTTTCAATTAATTTTAATAGTTATTTTAACGTTGATTAATGCATTTTTTGCATCGGCAGAAATGGCTATAGTATCATTAAACAAAAATAAGATAAAACTTCTTGAAGAAGAAGGAAATAAAAAGGCAAAACTTTTATCAAATCTTATAGAAGAACCTACCAATTTCTTATCTACTATACAAGTAGGAATAACACTTGCAGGATTTTTTAGTAGTGCTTCGGCAGCAACTGGAATATCAAAAGAGTTTGCTGTTTATCTAAAAGGATTTAACATTCCTCATAGTGAACAAGTCTCTTTAATACTAGTAACAGTTATATTGTCATATTTTACATTAGTATTTGGAGAACTTTTTCCAAAGAGAATAGCACTAAAAAAATCAGAAGATATTGCAATGTTTTTAGTCACACCAATAATATATATATCTAAGATAGCAATTCCATTTGTAAAACTGCTTTCAGCATCAACTAATATATTGGTTAGATTAGTTGGACTAGCTAACGATGATTTAGCTGAAAAAGTATCAAAAGAAGAAATTAAGTCTTTTGTAGAAGCTGGACAAGAACATGGAGTTATAAATGAAACTGAAAAGAAAATGATAAACAATATATTTGAGTTCGATGATAAATTAGCTCATGAAGTAATGACACCAAGAACTGAAGTATATATGATAAATATAAAAGATTCATCAAATGAATATTTAGATCAACTAATAGAAGAAAAATATTCAAGAATTCCTGTGTATGAAGATGATACTGATAATATAATTGGTATACTTTATATTAAGGATTTATTTAGTGAAGCGCGAAAATGTGGATTTGAAAATGTGGACATTAGAAGCATACTACATCTACCATATTTTGTTCCAGAAACTAAAAAAATCGATGAACTATTTAAAGAATTACAGGCATCTAAAAAACATATGGCTATATTAATAGATGAATATGGAGGATTTTCAGGGATAGTTTCTATAGAAGATTTAATCGAAGAAGTTATGGGTAACATAGATGATGAATATGATGAAGATGAACCCGCTATAGAGGAAATAGATGGTAATAATTTTATAATATCAGGTATGCTTTCGATTAATGATTTCAACGATTATTTTAATGTAGAAATTAAAAGTGAAAATTATGATACAATGAGTGGATTTATTATTGAAACTATAGGGTATATTCCAGAGCGTGCTGAAGAAAATTATATAGAATATGATAATTTAGTTTTTAAAATAAATGAAGTAAAAGAAAAAAGAATTGAAAAAATAAAATTTTCTCTTGGAGGGATATAAATAAATGAGCATTTTAATAAACATAGGTATTGTAATTTTACTTGTATTTATGAACGGATTTTTTGTTGCAGCTGAATTTGCTTCGGTAAAAGTAAGAAAGTCTAGAATAGAAACATTAGTGAGTGAAGGAAATAAGAGTGCTAAACATACTTTAAAAGTTGTAAATGACTTGAATTCATATTTATCCGGATGTCAATTAGGAATAACTTTAGCATCTTTAGGTTTAGGATGGATTGGAGAACCAGCAGTGTCAGATATGTTAATGCCACTATTTAAGCTGTTCAATCTTTCAGAAGGTACTGCTCACTCGATTTCATTTGTTTTAGGTTTCTCAATAATAACTGCTATTCATATTGTACTTGGAGAGTTAGTCCCTAAATCTTTAGCAATTATAACTGCAGAAAAGATAGCAATGTATACATCTTTACCTTTGATTATGTTTTATAACGTAACTTATCCAATAATGTGGATTTTTAACCATACTACTAATTTAGTTTTAAAGATATTTGGACTTTCTCAAGTTGATGAACATGAGCTGGCTCATACTGATGAAGAAATAAAGCTATTGGTTGAAGAAAGTTATAAGCATGGTTTAATAGATCAAACAGAATTAACATTTGTGGATAATATATTTGACTTTTCTGAGAAGACTGTAAAAGAAATAATGATACCGCGTACTGATATGGCATGTATTTTCCTTGAAGATTCGTTTGATGAAATAATAGAATATGCCTTAACAGAACAATTAACTAGATATCCAGTATGCAAGGATAGTAAAGATAATATTAGTGGATTTATACATATTAAAGACCTATATAGGCTTAAAATTGAAGGAAATATTAAAGATGTAGAAGGCATTATTAGAGATATTAAATTCGTTCCAGAATCTATGTTAATAAGTGAATTACTAAAGATATTTAAGAAAGAAAAAATACAAATTGCCATAGTTATTGATGAATATGGTGGAACATTTGGATTGGTAACTATTGAAGATATTTTAGAAGAAATAGTTGGTGAAATTCAAGACGAGTTTGATGAAGAGGCAGAAGAAATTAAGAAAATTAGAGATGGAAATTATATAGTAGATGGTAAAGTCCATATTGAAGATATAAATGAATTATTAGAGATAGAAATAGAAACGGAAAATATTGATACTATAGGAGGATGGGTTTATTCACAGTTAAAATCATATCCACAGGTTAATGATAAAATCAGTTATAAGGGATACGAGTTTATTATATTGAATTGTGATAGAAAAAGAGTAAGTAAAGTATCAATTGAAAAAAATATCTAAAAAGTTATGTAATTCCTTTGGTTATTATAATTATGATAACCAAAGGAATTATTTTTATATGAATAGAGATTTATAAATTCAGAAGTCTAATATTAAAAACTATGAATAAATAATAGACTTTAGAAACTAAACTTCATTTAAGATGATACGGAGAAATATATAAGAAATAAGAAACGGTAATAATCAGAAAAATTATATTATTTAATTAGACATATATAAATGTATATAATAAAATAACCATATATTTGTAAATATAGTATTGGTTAGAGGTGAAGTTTATGAAAAAAAATATTTATATATTGAGTTTTATAAGTATTATTGGGATATTATTTTGTAATTTTAAAATTAACAAAATTATAAAAAATCCAGAAGATATGCATTTATTGATAGATGGAATGGGTAAGTATTACTGGGATGCCCGCTATTTGTTTGTTTTACTTCAAATTTTTGTTGGAATTTACTTTTTATATACTGTTTTAAAAGACTATTTTAAAAAGTAATAAACTTTCAATATTCATAGTTACAGATGCTAGCTATCGGATAAAACTCATGGACAGGGGAATTTACTCTTTAAAAAGATATAAGTCTTGTGATTCTATCTAATCAGGAATGTGATGTTTGGACTATGAGAAAAGAGATTCAGTTGGAATGATACAAAAAATATTATATTATTAATGAAAGAGGTGATTTAAAGAATGAAATATATGGGTGATAATAACTGGTGGAATGAACGATTTAAAGTTAGAGAGTTAAATGTAATGAAGCATGAAAAAAGTTTAGAAGAAGATATGATATATTTTCCTAAAGAAGGTAAAATATTAGATCTTGCTTGTGGCGATGGAAGAAATGCTATTTATTTAGCCAGATTAGGATATGAGGTATTTGCTATAGATTTTTGTGAAGAAGCATTAAGTAGGTTGAACTATTTTATAAAAAATGAATGTCTTAAAATTCAAAGTAAATTAATAGATTTATCAAAGGATGATGTATTGGTAGATCTAGGTAAATTTGATGGAATTATAATTAATCATTATAGATTAAATCCACAGTTATATAGTAATTTAATGAATCATATTAATAAAGGCGGTATATTATGGGTTAATGGATTTAATGAAATTCCTAATGATAACCCTAATATTACCTCATCAGACATATTAAAAGAAAATGACCTTATATCTTTAGAGAGTTATAAATTGGAGAATAAAAAATTATATAAAATAGGTGAAAGAAAATTTATTAGATATGTATGGAGAAAATAAATACTAACATTTTTGAGTGGGAAAGCTAAAATGGTACAAAAAGTATAAGAATATCTAGATAATGTAGAACTTGAAAATATGTATAAAGATAAAGAGTATAAATTAAAAAAGAAACTTAAGATTTTATACTTCATTATACTGAATTTGATAAAATATGTATAGATAAAGTTTTAGATATTATTGAGAATATTAATTTGCTGAGGTGATAGATATGTTAATGAAAGAAGTAACCCCAGAAATGGTTGAGAGGTGGAAAAAGGTCTGGAATAAATACAAAGACAAATTACGCCCAAATAAGAAGTCTGGAAAAGAAGTTGTGGAATATTTAAAAAATAAATATCATCTAGAGGAATTACATGATGATAATGCAAAGCAGGTAGTAATTAATAATGTACTATATAATAAATTGTATGCAGATAAATTGCCTATGGGAGCAAAACCATCAGCTGTTACCTTTGTAGTTGAAAACAAAGATAATGGAAAATTTCTTTATGAAAATCAAGATGAGATTTTTAAGGGAAACAATGTCTTTGTTGGGGTTGATATAGAATCAGGATTTTTCTGTGTTGAAGGCAGTAGTTTACTTTGGGATGAACTATATGTATTTCAAGGATTGGATGAAAAGGACATTCAAAATTATTTTTGTGTTGCTGAGTATATTTCCTGTTTGAAAAAATTTGGACTTTTCGAAAAGGCCTTATGCTAAATTCAATTTTAAGTTAAGTAATTAAATTTGAAATTTTTAAGGAGATAATAACATGTTGATAGAAACAAAAAGATTAATTATTCGCGATTTTAAACGAGCAGATGAAGAATGTTTAATGAAAATTATTTGGCAAAAAAATGTGATACGTTTTATGAAAGACTGGTCTGAAAATAGTACTGTTCCTGGAAGGCTATCAGGGTATATTAATTGGCTTGAATCACAAAAGGAATCAAAAGATATTTATGAGAATAAACGATATGCTATTGAATTAAAAGAAACAAATAAATTGATTGGCATGGTGGGAATGGGATTAGAAGATACGATAAATGAAGTAGAAATGGCATATTTTATAGATGAAGATTTTAGTGGGAATGGTTATGCTACTGAAGCATTAACAGCATTATTTGAATGGTGTATAAATGTATCAGATATTCCATATATGATTCTTACAATTGATTGTGCTAATGCTGCTTCATGCAAAGTAGCAGAGAAATCAGGATTTGAATTGTTTGAAAAAAGAATACCTATCAGCCATAAGCAGCCTAATATGGAAAGTGATAGCTATTTTTATTATCGTAAGTACAGATAAATTTGAATTTATATATTACATAAGATAGATGTTTTAAAATATAACGTTTATTTTGTTTTAGGGCTATTGAATGAATTTAATTAAGTGAATTTTCTAGAAAGAAGTGCTAATCTTGCGAGGATGGAGCACTTTTTTCTTTACTTTTAACTTCTATGTCAAGACCAAAAAATTTAATCTTAATTTTTAAATAATGTATAAAAAGATAACCTTATCTGCATCAACATCTTATTTTACATTCCCAAAAGTCTTTTTTTGTAAATACTGAATCACTATTCTTATCAACATCTTTTTCAACTTTTATACTCATCATAGTATCTACACTGATTTAACTCACTTTAAATTGATTTCATATAGCATATATGTTTTAGAATTAAGAATTACAAGATTATAACAAAATTAATTTGTATATAAATATTTTTGTATATATAATTAGCAACTATTAAAAATTAATACGAATATATTTACAAAATATGATACAATTAACAAATAAATAGTAATTTACAGAGAGGTAGATATAAACATGAAGCATTGCGGAACACAAACTATAGAAACAGATAGATTGATTTTGAGAAAATTTATCCCAAAGGATTCTGATGCAATGTACAAAAATTGGGCTTCAGATGTAGAAGTTACAAAATATCTTACATGGCCAGCACATAAGAATCAGGAGATTAGTCTATCAGTTACAAATGAGTGGATTCATTCTTATAGTAGAAATGATTTTTATCAATGGGCAATTGTGCTCAAAGAAGAAAGTGGTAAACCAATAGGATGCATAGGTGTGAATTATATAGATGAAGATGTATCTATGGCTCATATTGGGTATTGTATAGGTCGTAAATGGTGGCATAGAGGAATCACTTCAGAAGCATTAAAAGCAGTCATAGATTTCTTATTTAAAAATGTGGATGTGAATCGTATTGAATCAAGGCATGACCCAAAAAATCCAAATTCAGGAGCAGTTATGAAAAAATGTGGAATGGTATATGAAGGAACACTAAGAAGCTCTGATCGAAATAATCAAGGAATATGCGATGCATGCTATTATTCAATATTGAAATCAGAATGGTAAATTTAATACTGAATAATATAAATAGTAATTTAAACGGGAGTAGTTATGAAAAAAGATATTTTATTTAAAACAGATGATTTTATATTTTCATACCGTGTAGCTGGAGTTTTAATACATGACAATAAAATATTATTGCAAAAACCAGTGAATGATGATGGCTATTCATTAATCGGAGGTCATGTAAAAATAAAAGAGACAACAGAACAAACTTTAATAAGAGAATTCAAAGAAGAAATACATGCTGAAATAAATATTGTTAGTCTATTTGCAATAGGAGAAATATTTTTTCCATGGAATAAAAGACCATGTCATCAAATTAGTTTATACTATAAAATTCAGTTAAGTGAATTAAATTCTATACCGTCTGATGGAATTTTCAGAGGATATGATGAAATAGGAAATGAAAGAATAGATATAGATTTTTGTTGGATTCCATTAGAAAAATTGAAAGAAATAAAGGTATATCCACAAGAACTAATTCCATATATCTTGGAAGATAAAAATGAAGTGATTCATTTTATAAGTAATGATTTATAGATTCTAATAATTAGAGTATATTTACAAATAGTAAATTTGAAGGAAATGTAAGTATGAATACAAGAACTATTATGATTTTCCTCAAGTTATGCGTAATTCTATAAAATACTGCATTTTTAACAATTCAATTAAAGTAACATCTTGGAAGGGGAAAACTAAAATGACAGAAAAAATAGAAGAAGATTATTCAGATAATGTAGAATTTAAAAATATGTATAAAGATAAAGAGTATAAACTAAATTTAAGAAAAGAAACTCAACATTTTATAATTCATTATACTGAATTTGACAAAAAGTGTATAGATAAAGTTTCGGATATTATTGAAAATAGTTATAATAGAATTACCAATAATTTCAATCAACAACTTCAAGAAAAATTAATTGTAGAGATTCATCCAGATCGCAATCAACTTCATATAGCTTTAGGATTTCCAAATGCACCTGATTGGGTAAGAGGAGGGCTTGGAATAGGTAAAATTGTAATAGCATCACCTTTAAATCCACCACCAAGTTCAGATTTTTATAATGTATTAAATACAGCGGTTCATGAATTCGTACATATTATAGTAAATAAAATAAATGAGAATACACCAAGATGGCTTAATGAAGGAATTGCATGTTATGAAGCAAAAGACAATAATGAAAACTGGATAATAAAAACTGTTGAAAATGGATTGGTAAATAATATTATACCTACATTTAAAGATTTAGATACAGGTGAGGATTTTGAAACGTTTTTCAAACGTAATGGGTATCAATATTCATATACTATAGTAGAATCAATAATTAAATTATTTGGATATGATAAGTTGTGTAATTTAATAAAAGCACCAAATAGTTTTGTAGAGATTTTTGGAATAACCGAAAATGAACTTCAAGATAAATGGATTCATTATATAAAAGTGAACTACTTGCATTGATGAAATATAAACTCTCCAGCCTGAGTGCTTTTTCTCTTTACCATTAATTTTTATATAGAGACCAATAAATTTAATCTTGATAATTAACTTAGAAATAAAAAGATCATATTTTAAAGCTAATCTAATAATAGGTGGATTAAATAGAAAAATTGCATTTATATATGATAGAGATAACTATATTATATATAAATTAATAATTTATGAGGGAAATGTGTATTATGAAGAAATCAACCATTACAGCAACATTTAAAGCGGATATTAGAAAAGTATGGGAAGTAGTTACAAATAACAATAAATATGAGTGGCGGAGCGATTTAAGTAGAATTGATATATCAGTAGATGTAAATTCTTTTACAGAGTATACAAAAGATAATTTTCCTACTAAATTTACCATTACTTTAAAAAAGCCTTATCAGCGATATGAATTTGATATGATTAATAAAAATATGAAAGGCCATTGGACTGGAGTTTTTACTCCTATTGATAATGGAACTAAGATTGAATTTACAGAAGAAGTATTAGTAAATAATATTATAATGAATTTATTTGTTGGTTTATATCTAAAGAAACAGCAATCACTTTATATCGCAGACTTAAAAAAGGAATTAAGAGAATAAATTCTAACTTAATGTTAAGTAATATAAATATCAATTTATTTAGCTTTTTATAAATTCTAATTAAAAACATTATATTATTTAAATTTGAAAGCAGGTGAAGTCTCAAAATGGGAAAAAAACGAATTAATTACTTGGTGCAGTTATAATAACTGATAGTAGATTGTACCAAGATTATTTTTAGCTATATGGAAGAAAACAACAAATTAAAGATGTGATATATATTTTGCGTTAGACAAGGAAAAATAATGATTTAATAGCAAGCTATTAGGACATTATGTTGAAGCAGCATGACACAAAATAGATTATCATATTGACTTGCTATTTTGAAGAATGTGCCTTAATATACTATCAGAAAACTGCACTCATTTTCTAATAAACAAAAATTACAGGAAAAGGAGCAGTTATGGATTATATTAAATTAAAGGAATTATTGAAAAAAGAAGAAGAAAATACATTTAAGGGATGGGATTTTTCTTATTTAGAAAATAGATGGGAAGATGAAAAGTTACCTTGGAACTATAAAAATATATTAAAAAAATATTTAAATCCAGAGCATAAATTACTCGATATGGGTACTGGTGGAGGAGAATTCTTATTATCATTGAATCATCCTTACAATAATACATCAGTTACGGAAATATGGGAGCCTAATGTAAAATTGTGCAAAGAAAAGTTAGAACCACTTGGAATTGAAGTAAAACAGGTATTTAATGATTCTGAGTTACCTTTTGAAGATAATACATTTCATATGATTATTAATAGACATGCATCTTTTGATATTAAAGAAGTAAGAAGGATATTAAAACCAAATGGGATATTTATTACACAACAAGTAGGTGGAAAAAATAATGAAAAATTATCTAATGCATTAATTAAAGATTTTAAGCCATTATTTTCGGAGAACACTTTGGATAATAATCTAAAAGAACTAAGAAAAAATTTTTTTGAGATTTTATATGCAAAAGAGTTTTTTCCATATTTACGTTTTAAGGATATTGGAGCAGTAGTTTATTTTACTAAAATTATCAAATGGGAATTTCCAAACTTCTCTGTAGAGAATTGTTTTGAAGAACTATGTAAGTTGAATGAAGAGTTAAATATTAAAGGATATATAGAAAGTATTGAACATAGATTTATTATAGTTTCTAGAAAGAAATTTTAGATTATATTCTTAAATTCAAATTTAGAAAAATGACAAAGCTTAAAATTCTAATTAGAAAAATTTGTTTTATTTAAATTTGAAAGTAAGAGATTAAATCTTTATATAACGTTAAGAAAGATGAAGGTATAGCAATGAATAATAAACATCGCTATACCTTTTTCTTGTTGTCTAATAAATACTTTATTAATGGTGTTTTATGTATAAAAAAATTGCTAAGCGCCCGTGGAGTATCTATTTTTTAGCCTTTCACTATTTCCAAACATAGTGAAGGAATAATGATGCAACAGAAAATAATCACCATCTATAAACTTAATTTTTAATTAGGCTCTATTAGATATAATTGTTGATTTATAGTAATAATAATAGGTAGTTAAATTTAAACTACCTATTGCTTGTCTATTTAATAACTTTAGATATATAAATCCATTAATATTTCATCATAATAATCACCATTAATATTAAAGAAATTTTTATGAACGCCTACTTCTACAAATCCATGCCTTTT
Organism: Clostridium sp. CTA-5; assembly: GCF_054768135.1. Taxonomy (NCBI): domain Bacteria; kingdom Bacillati; phylum Bacillota; class Clostridia; order Eubacteriales; family Clostridiaceae; genus Clostridium; species Clostridium sp. CTA-5. The sequence continues at coordinate 86,231 of NZ_BAAAAT010000004.1, forward strand.
ATACAGTTTAATGGCATTATGATTATCCTCTTTAACACCAAGACTAATATTCTTTATAGATTTATTATCTTTTGCAAATTTTATTAACTGCTCTATAGCAAAACTACCAACTCTGTTTCCCCAATATTCTTTTATTACTGAAATTGCGAGTTCACTATTATGACCTATTCTTTGTCTGTTCTGACTACTTATTTGAGAAACACTCACAATTCTATTATCAATTACACCTAACAACATAAGAGAGTTTTTATCTTTATTAATATTTTCGATATATGCTCTCTCTTGTTCAATTGTAAGTTTAAATTCACCTTCTCCAAAAAGTAAATTATTACTTTCTCCACCAACAGTATTCAAATATTCAATAATATCGTTAGCATCGTCTACTGTTGCCTTTCTCAAGATTAATTGTGCTCCATTCTTCAATTCAACTTTATCAATAATATTGTCAATATGTTTTATGCTCATAAACTCAACCCCTTTGAAAATTATTATAACTATAACACCAGCATAAATATATAATATTATATACAAATTTAGGAATATTAACAATTTTTTTGTTGCGTAAACAAGAGTTCTGTTTTTATACTCTTGGATTCGGGTATCTACAAATTGTATTACATTATGTATAAGCATGTTTTTTGTTCTTATTATTTCTTTATCATCATTAAAACTTTCAAGCCATTTATACCAAGCCATATAATTTGATAAAAACTTACTTGATACACCTTTAAATCTATACATCCAAATCTTTAGTTTACTATGCAAAGAGTTGATGTGATTTATATTATATATACCATTCTTATAATGTCCTCTCATTATTCTTTTATGGTCTAATGCAAGGTTCTTAGCAAATTGAATATACGATTTATGACTATCTGTACAGATGATTGAATTATCGTCTATATGACCTTTGTATAGACTTTCAAGTTCATAATGACTTATTCTCCCTGTACATATTGGTTCTAATATAATATTACCATTTTTATCTATAGCAGTTGCTATGCAAACTTGCTCATTACTAATACCACGCTTTTTAATTTGCTTACCTCTTTTACGAGAAGGTCTTGGCATTACAAAGCCACTTTTCTTATGGTTGCCTTTATAAGATAATGGAATAAAAGTTTCGTCCATTTCAACTACACCGTCTACATCACCAATTCCCATAAACTCTCTTATACAATCAAGTATTTTATGCCTCATATAAAAAGATGTTTTAACACATACATCAATATTTTTAGCATTTTTTCTTATGGAAAGTCCAAGTATCATACCTTTTACATACTCAATCCATTTTTCTAAAGGTAGTTTAGTGCAAGACAAAGCAGATTTAGTTAAATCGTTGAATGACTTATTACAAGTCTTGCATAAATACCTTTGTTTATCTTTCAATTTACCATTTTTAACAATTGAGGTTGACTGACAGTGAGGGCAGACCTCCCCCTTACTAAATCTCGACTCTTTAAAATCATTATTAAGGTAGACTTTTAAAGAACCAAGCGTAAGCATTTATCCTATATAATTAAATAATTCTTGTAATTCATAATCACCAAGGGTAGTAATATCTATTTTAATACTTGAAACACTTGCCATAAATCCACCTCAAATTATATATAGGTAAAATATCCTATAACCAAATAAATTACCTATATAATTACATAAATAGTAACTAATATAGTAACACAATAAGTTACTATAAATTATAAAATATCATTGAATTCACTAGTATATATAGCTTATATATTGGATAAATATTACAAAGAAATATATATTTATACTAAAATTATATATAAAAATATAACCATTTTTTATATATAATAAAATGTAAAAATATGAAGTAAGTTAAAAGTTATTCTTTAAAAATTTAATACTATTATATTTACAATATATGTTATAATTAACCAATATAAAAGTGATAATTTAAAGGGGTATAACTATGGTAGGAATTTATTTTAGTGGTACAGGAAATACAAAATATTGTGTTGAAAAATTTTTAAAGGAATTAGATGCTAATTACGATATGTATTCTATAGAGGATAAGCTAGTAATTCCAGCAATTAAAGAGAATGAAGATATTCTTTTTGCATATCCCATACAGTATAGCAATCTTCCTAAAATTATAAAAGATTTTATTAGCGAAAATTCTCAATTATGGAAAAACAAAAATATTTTTATAATTGCAACTATGGGATTATTCAGTGGAGATGGGTCAGGGCTTTCTGCAAGACTATTTAAAAAATATAAGGCAAATATTATAGGTGGATTACATTTAAAAATGCCTGACTGTATTGGAGACGTAAAATTATTAAAAAAAACATTAGAAGATAATAAATTAATTGTCCATCAGGCAGAAAATAAAATTAAAGATTCTGTATTAAAGCTTAAGGATGGAAAGCCTACCAAAGAGGGACTAAATGTTTTGTATCATCTTGCAGGACTATTTGGACAAAGATTATATTTTTATAATAAAACAAAAGAGTATAGTAATAAGCTAAAAATAGATACTGAAAAATGTATGGGGTGTGGAAAATGTGTTGCTCTCTGCCCTATGGGAAACTTAAAGATAGAAAATAACAAAGCAGTTAATGGCGGAAAATGTACAATGTGTTATCGTTGTATTAACAATTGTCCAAAACAGTCAATTACTCTTATAGGTAAAGAAGTGTTTGAACAATGTAGCATAGATAAATATATATAATCAAATCCCAATTTAGGATCAAATTATATAGATAGTAAATTTGAAAGGATAGGTATATAATATGGCTTCTAATCAAGATTATTTAGATTTTATTATTGAACAATTATATATACTTGATGATATTTCTTACAGAAAAATGATGGGTGAATATATTTTGTATTATCGAGGAAAGATTTTTGGTGGAATATATGATGATCGCTTTTTAGTTAAGATAACTAAGTCAAGTAAACAATTAATGCCAGAAGCAGTTGAGGAGTTACCATATGATGGTGCAAAGCCAATGCTTTTAGTTGATGATGTTGATAATAAAGAATTTCTAAGTGAACTAATTATAAATATGTATGAAGAACTTCCTGCTCCAAAAGTAAAAAAGAAAAAGTGATTTACAAATTCGAATTTATAACTTAATTATGTATCGAATAAAAATGCTTGGAAGTTACATAATCAGTAACAAATTTAAATTTGAATAATTGAAATATAAATCTTACAATTTGTTAGTGAAAGCGAGGAAAAAAATGAACTTAGGAGAAATAGAACTTAAAGAAGAAATCAAATTTCCAAAACTATTTAGAGATATTTATAGCACAGGAGCTATGAAATGGATGACATCTTATGAATGGTTAAATGAACATAGAGAAGATTTATTAAATATGCCAGAAGCTTTTATGTATGGTATAGAATCAGATTGTGAACCACTATTATTTGAAGATATACAAGATCGTAAAGAGTTCATTGATGAAATGAATGAAATTTCAGGATATAAAATAAAAGAAGAATATGTATTTATCCCTTTTGCAATGACAGGCGGTGGAGATATATACTGTTTCGTTTATAAAAATAAAATTGAATTGACTAATATTATTTTATACGAACATGATACAGATAATATTATAAGTTATGGATTAGATTTTGAAGAATTTTTAATTTGGCAAATGTATACTGCTATTACAGAGTGGAATCAGGACATAGATGAATGCATATTAGCACATGCTAACTATTTAAAAGATGAATATAAAATATTATTTGAAGATGAGGATATGGACGCTATTTTAAAAACTGCAAAAGAAATAGAAGTTAAAATGGATAAGTTAGGACAAGAAAACCTCCAAAATAAATTTTATAATGTTATAGATTAAAAATTAATAAAAAGCAAAAAAGTATTGTTTTAATAAATAGTAATTTGAAAGGAAAGTTTATTATGGGAGAATTATCAAAACTACCTAATATCGGAAAAGAAGTTGAAAGCCAATTAAATAAAGTAGGTATATTTACTTGTGATGAATTAAAAGATATTGGAGCAGAACAAGCGTGGCTAAAAATACAAGAAATTGATGTTTCAGCGTGTATCCATAGATTGTTAGCACTAGAAGGTGCAATTCAAGGCATTAAGAAAACAGCCTTACCTGATAAACGAAAAGCACAACTAAAAGATTTTTATAATTGGCATAAATCTAAGTAATAATCTGAAGATGAGAAATTAAATTTTCAGAATATCAAAATAGATAATATTAAAAATGATGAAATAGATGAAATCATATGGATAACTATGAACATATTATATTTCACAAATATGCTATAATTAACCAATATAAAAGATTGTAATATATTATTTTTATTAAAATGGTAATTTGATAGGGGAATTGATATGAAAATAAGAGAATATCAATCGAGTGATTGTAATACAATTGCTGATTTGTTTTATGATACTGTTCATTGCATTAATGCAAAGGATTATACAAAGGATCAATTAAATGTATGGGCTACAGGAAATGTTGATATTGATGAGTGGAATAAATCTTTTTTAAATAACTATACATTAGTTGCAGAAGAAAATGGTATAATAATAGGATTTGCTGATATTAGTAATGAAGGATATTTGGAAAGGTTATATGTACATAAGGATCATCAAAATATGGGGGTAGTAACAGCACTTTGTGATAGATTAGAGAAAACATATTCTGTAGAATATATTATAACTCATGCTTCCATAACAGCCAAATCATTTTTTGAGAAGCGAGGATATAAAATGATAAAAAAACAATTTATAGAAAGAAATGGTGTAGTCTTAATAAATTATATCATGAAAAAATAGGTAAATTCTAATTTGAATTTTATAAATGTGGTTATAATTTGAACATATATAAGGTGGTAAATATGGAGAAAAGTAAAGAAATTATGTATGGCAAAATTCAAGGCTTTCTTGATTCTATTGCTCTAACAAACTCAATTTTTAATTATTATGTAGGTTATACATTTGAATTTTATAAAATTGAGTATAATCAAAATTTAATTAGCAGTGTGAGAAATCATATTTTTGATGCTTATAAAACTTATCTTAAAATAAATTGCCAAAGTAAAGATAATGAAATTATATTTAACTTTGATAATAATTTTAATTTAGAAAAAATAGATAATTGGGAAGAAAGACTTAAATTAGAGTTACCACAATGGTTTATGATTAACTCTTTAAAGCAATATGAGAATTCTGAAAAAACAATCTTTAATAATAATATTTTTAAAAATATTTCTATTATAGCAGAAACTTTTATTGATTATTTAAAAGAATTTTTTGACACTAATAAATTAGAAGTATGGGAATTCAACAGCTATTTCAAAAATAATTTAATATATTTTTGGGGTGGACTCTCATATTCAGACTATATATTTAGCTTTCAAGAAGATATATATATTTTGCATTTGGATTTTGTAGATTAACGTAAAAAATATTAGCTTACCAATTTAACCTTGGGGCTACTATTTTTTACGATTTTTTCTATATTGTTTTAACTTAATTTCACAGACATTATACACTTAAACAATGATAAACTGGTAATTTGTTATTGGTTTAATAGTAAAAGTAAAAAGATAAATAGTAATTTATAGAATAAATTATGTGCTAAATTTTTTTAGAGGGAGTATTAACATAATGAATAAAAAAGGAATTATTTTTGATTTAGATGGTACTTTATGGGATGCTTCAACACAGGTTGTACCAGTTTGGAATATTGCTTTAAAAAGGCATAGTCAACTTGATAAACAGATAACACTTGATGATATGAGAGGTTTTATGGGAAAAACGATTGATGTTATAGCAAAAATCATATTTCCTAAAATGGATGTGAATAAGAGTGTGAAAATACTTAATGAATGTTGTAACGAAGAGCAAATATATTTACGTAAAAATGGTGGAATTTTATATCCTAAGCTTGAAGATACATTAAAATTATTAGTTCAAAATTACTCTCTTTATATCGTAAGTAATTGTCAAGATGGATATGTACAATCCTTTCTTGATTATCATAAATTGTGTAGTTACTTTAATGATATTGAGATGTCAGGAAGAACGGGAAAAAGTTAAGGAGAAAATATAAAAATTATTATTGAAAGAAATGAACTTAATAAATCTGTATATGTTGGAGATACAAATGGTGATTTAGAAGGAGCTAACTATGCAGGTATACCATTTATTTATGCTGAATATGGATTTGGTGAAGTATATAATGTAAAATATTTAATAAATAGCATATCAGATATAAGTAGAATTATAGGTAATATTCTTTAAAATAAAAAAGTATACAAATTCAAATTTAAAGTCGAGTAATATAAATATCAATTTATATAATGAAGGAAATAAAGAATGACAAATATAGAAAATGCACGTATTCAAAAATCAAAAAAGAAAGCAAGAGAATATATTAAAAAGGAACAGCTTGTTTCTTTTATGAATAATACAAAGTGGGAAGAATTTAGGAAAGCTATGATTGAGGAAATGCCATTCCCACCACCATATATAATTAAAACAATATATGAAGTTGAAGATGATAGCACATATTATACTCACTTTACTTCGGATGTAAATTATTTTGGTGGATATGATGAAGAAAGTTTTGTCTATCTAAAGTATTATTTAATAGAATGGATTAAGGTCAGACCACGATATTATGAAACAAAAGGAGGAAGATTGTGTCCTAAAAAGATTATACATGATGCTGAAAAAGAGTTTCTAATAATACTTAATAAATATAATATTAATTATGAAAAAGATAATGATACATACGTAATTTATGGATATAAAAGAGATTAATAAATTACAATTTAAAGTTGAGTAATATAATAGTAATTTGTAGGAGAGATAAATGGACAGATATGAAAGTGTTTTAGAAAGTATTTTAGAAAGTATTAAGAATTCTAAAAAAGATATAAAAATTTTTCCTGTTAATATTGAAGTATTGAATTGTATTAAGAAAAGATATGAAATAAATGAAGAAAGTTTATTAGGAACTATTCTTTTTAAAACTGGTGGAATTATAGTTGAAGGTTGGCTTAGAATTTATGGCTCTGGAAAATTAAACTTTTATGAAAGAAATCAGTTGTTTCCATATTCCAATATTATTGTTGCAGAAGATATTTTAGGAGGTCTATTTGCAATTCTTGATGATGGTAACATTAGTTATTTCGCACCTGATTGTTTGGAATGGGAGGCTATGGAGATTTCTTTTTCGGAGTTTCTTTATTGGACATTTCATGGTGATACTGATACTTATTACAAGGATTATAGATGGGATACTTGGAAAAATGATTTGAAAAGAATAAGCAATGATAACGGAATAGTTTTTTATCCATTTTTATGGGCGGAAGCTGATTCATTAGAAAACCGATATCGTAAAGAAGTTTCTATGAGTGAGATAATTAAATTGGAATTTGATTTTTTAAAAAAACTAAAGGAAAAGAAATAACCATCCAGATTGCAATTTAAGAATGAATAGTATAAATAGTAATTTGGAGGTGAATTTATATGGATTTAAGATTGGCTAATATTAACGACTTATCGAAACTCAAAGCTGTGTATGGAAACATAATTGATAATATGAACAGAAACAACATACCAATTTGGGACGAAATCTATCCGTGCGAGTTTTTTAGAGATGATATTGAAAATAATCGACTTTATTTATTGGTCGAGGAGCATGATGATATAGTTGCAGCGTTTGCATTATGTGAATCAAATACTGGAGAAAGTTATGTAAAATGGGAAAATGCCAATGACAAGGCATTATATCTTGACCGTTTTGGAGTCAATGTTGATTATTCAAGACGAGGAATTGGTAGTATAATGCTTAAACATGCTATTACAGTCACTAAGCAGAAGAAGGCTAAATATTTGAGGCTTTTTGTTGTGGATATCAATAAACCAGCCATAAATGTATATTTAAAAAATGGATTTAGGCAGGTAGATGGAATCTATGAAGAAAGAATAGATGATGACATTATATTGCATGAATATGGATTTGAAATAGAAGTATTAAGGTAACGCAAATTTCAATTTGATGTACAACAGTTAAAATAGTAATTTACGGAGGAGCATATGAAAGAAAAAATAGCAGAAAATATTAATATATTGGGTAAATTTTGTGGGAAAAGAGACATCTCAATGTTGGCATCAAGTGAATTAAAACTAAAATATGGTTTGGAACAAGTTGATGTTATGGTTCTTTTTGGTGGAAGTATTTTGACAGGTGGAGATGTTTTAGCAGAAGCAATGAAAAATAGAATTGCCAAGAAATATGTCATTGTTGGTGGACAAGGACATACAACAGAAACTTTGAGAGTAAAAATGCATAGTGAATTTCCTGAAATTAAAACTAATGGATTACTAGAAGCAAAGGTGTTTGCAGCATATTTGAAATACAAATATAATCTTGAACCAGATTTGTTGGAATGTGAATCCACAAATTGTGGCAACAATATAACATATTTATTAGACTTGTTGAAAGAAAATAATGTATCTTTTAAAAGCATCATTCTTTCTCAGGATGCAACTATGCAAAATCGTATGGAGGCAGGACTTCGAAAATATATTTCCAAAGATAATATAATAATTAATTATGCGGTTTATGATGCAGAGGTGCTTGTACGAGATGATGAATTAGAGTTCAAACAGGATATTTGGGGCATGTGGAACATGGAAAGATATATTACACTATTGATGGGTGAGATTCCAAGACTTTCAGATGATTCCGAAGGATATGGACCAAATGGTAAAAATTATATTGAACATGTAGACGTACCAATTGAGGTTAAGAATGCATTTATAGAATTAAAGAAAGAGTATGGCTCTTTTATTCGTGAAGCGAATCCACTTTATTCATCATAACGATAAATTTATAATTTAAAGTATAGCAATTAAAATAGCAATTTGAAGAGAAATTAAAAATATAAGAGAATTAGGAAAAGCACGTTGTAGACTTGTTTGTTGTCTGTAGCCAGAGAATATTTTATATTAGATAGTTACTTCTATTATAGAAAATATAGAGGTTCTACATAAGTTTAATAGTGCTTGATATGTATTCTAAAATTCTATAATTTAGATAAATGTCCTAATTTGTTAGTGAGAGTGAGGCAAAGAAATGAGCTTAGAAGAAATAGAAAAATTAGATAAGATTTCAATCAATGATGATAAAATTGATTGGAACAAACATTATGAAGTAGTAGAGAAAATAGGGGTAAGAGGTTATTTACAAAAATATTTCGAAGAGTGTAAGTCTATATGGAAAACTATGGTCCCTAAATCAGGGCAAGCTAATACCCTTCAAGGGGAAATGCTTAGAATGGCAGTAAAATTAAGAAATGAAGCGATGAATAATGGAAATATAAATTGGGACGATAATTTTGAATGGTTCTGCTTGTTTTTAAAAGAAAACTTAGCAGACTGTGGTTTATTTGCTGAAGAAAAGAATATGAAAATAAAAATGATTTTAGATTATATAAATGATAATGGAAATTATGCTCGTAAATATGCTAATGGCGAAATTTCTAATGATCAAGTTGATATATTCAAATTAGCATATACAGATGATGATATTTATAATTATTTAGAAGATAGTATTGCAGAATATTATTTAGTGAATAAGGCTCCTATATTATATGAAATTAAAGATTTTATTTATAGATAAACTATTAATATTAAATTCCATTTTAATGTATAACAATTAAAATGGTAGTTTGAAGGGAAGGTAAAAAAATGACAATACAAACTGAACGCTTGGAGATTATCCCGCTAACTCTTAATCAATTAAAACTATGGATCGAAGATATTCCTGCACTTGAAAGAGAATTAGATTGTTCCTATAAGGCAGAACCGATGGAAGGATTTTTTCTTGAAATAGTAAAGAATCAGTATGAAATAACCCTAAAAGACCCTAATAATTATTTATGGCATAGCTTTTTCTTCTTGATTCGCAAATATGATAGGGTTGTAGTAGGTTCAGCAGATTTTAAAGATATTCCTAATGAAAATGGAGAAGTTGAGATTGGCTACGGTTTAGGTAAAGAGTTTGAGCATAATGGTTATATGACAGAAGCTGCAAAAGCAATGTGTAACTGGGCATTAAAACAAAACGGTGTTACAAATGTAATTGCTGAAACTGATTTAGAAGGCTTAGCTTCTCAAAAGATTTTAGAACGTTGTGGATTCGAAAACTATAAACAGGGAGAAACTCTTTGGTGGAGATTGTAAAGTAAAAATATTATAATTCAATAATAGTATTATAAAATAAAATATAGGTGGACATCTCCACCTATATTTTTTTATATGAATAGCTGAATTACTACATCATCATAAGAATATATGATTTTATAAATACATATTCTTATAATTATATATTTTTATAAAGATTTAAATCTTAAGTTATATTCCACATTAAAAGCTATAGCAAATCTATATAAATAAAAATATTTTAAAGTATTGATTCTATTAAAAAACAATCATATATAATCTTAAATTTTAATTATATGCAAGTAACATACATTATTAAAAAATAAGTTACATATAAAGTTACTACAAAAGTAGTAACTGTATATGTAACAAAATAATTAACAAAAATAATCCTAAAATCCTTTTAATTACTAGAATTTAAGGCTTATATAAGTATAAAAATTTATAAAAAACTAATATTTTATTTTAAGAAGAAAGTTATTTATACAATAAAAGATAAGAATTTTATTATACTTAATGATAATTTTTTTTAAATACAATTAAGCTTAAGTTTATTAAATTCTATACTTATATCAATAGTAATTTATGCTTCTGACAAATATAATCTTAGCTTTTGTTTATTATTATTTATTTTAATTTATTGGGGAATCAATTATTTAATAAAATTCAGTGCAATACTATTAAAATATGCTGAAATAAGAAAGTAGAAAAAGAATATCCTAAGGATGTTAAATATCTTTAAAGCTAAATTAATTACTACTTTTCTTAATCCTTAAATAGAATTTATGAAATCCTATTATTGTAGGTGTGAAGATATAAGATAATAACAATAATGCTATAGCTGGTATAAACACATTTGACTCTGTTGTTTTTGCAATTATTATACCTAAAGCTGCACACAAAGAAGTAAATGATGATATTAATCCTTTATTTAGTTTAGTTTTTCTAAATCCATTTCTCATTTTATTTTTAATATTTTTTGTTATGGCAATAACTAAACATATATATATCATTATACTTATACCAATCACTATCAAAGCTTCTAATATATCTAATTCATGCACAAAAATCATCATAGACAGACTGAAATATAAAATCGAGCTACCAATAAAAGATATAGCTGTATAAAGATTTATTAAAAATTCTAATCTTTCTGAGAAAATATATAGAATTAAAGAAATTAAATTGTAAACGCTCATAATGATAATAAAATTAATTATCCCAGAATAAGAAATTGATTTATTATATATAGCTAGATTATAAATATCTACAGAAAGAAAATTCATTATATTGCAAATAAACACCACTAAACGTATCAATGATCTCATTTTTTCTTTTTCTTTTGTAGCTGAATAAATTTCCATAAATTCTTTATTTCGTTTCATCTTTATTCTCCATTCTCTACTCTTAATCTAACAAATAGACATCCCATTTTTTTATAAGAATCTTTATATTTTTAATCCATGTCATAACATATTACCTAATATATTATTTTTAAATTAAACACTGTATAATTTACATTATAAATACATAGCTATTTTTATAACAGTAATAATATTTTTATATTTAAATACTAGAGGAGAAAAACATGATAAATGATAAGAAATTCCACTTACTATTACTAATTAGTTTAATTTATATATTAATATGGTCAGCCATTAATCCTAAGGACTTATTTACTTGGTTTTTAGAAGTTTTTCCAGCACTTATAGGAATTTCACTATTAACATACTTATATCCTAAATATAGGCTCTCAAACTTAGCATATATACTAATATGGGTACATGCAATAATTCTAATTATCGGTGGACATTATACTTATGCTGAAATGCCTGCTTTTAACTTTATTAGAGATACTTTTGGTTTAAGTAGAAATTACTACGATAGATTAGGTCACTTTGCACAAGGGTTTATTCCTGCAATTATAGTAAGAGAAATACTTATAAAAAATAAAGTTATAAATAAAAACAAATATTTATTCTTTATAGTTATTTGTATCTGTCTTGCCATTAGTGCTTCGTATGAATTACTTGAATTTTTAGTTGCAAAACTTACTGGTGATACTGCTGAAGCATTTTTAGGAACACAGGGGGATATATGGGATACACAATGGGATATGTTGATGGCATTAATAGGTTCTATTACCTCTTTAAGTTTATTAAGTACCTACCATGATAAAAAACTTAGAAGTAGTAATATCAATAGCTAATATTGCTTATATTTTTATATTTATTAAATAATCTCATATTTACAATATACCATACAATCAGTTTATAAAATCTATGTTTATATGTTGAAATATTCTATGCATAAGAAGATTTATATATAATGGATTAAATATGAAGATGTTTTTTAATTTTAAATTATAAACAATAATTTTAAGGGGAGAGAGGGGATTATACATGGATATTAATGAAATAAAATTTCCTAAAGATATATTTCAATATATGAATGACAATATAGAGTATGGGTGGATTGATATAAATGGTGATAAACATATTAAAACAATGAAAGATTTTAGAAAAATCTATAGAATATCTTCTATAGAAGAAACGATTGATAGTGGATTAGGGACATGTATTGAACAAGTTGCTTTAATGCATTATTTACTCGACAAGTTAAAGGTAAAAAATAAAATGTTCTGTTGTAGAATTTATGAACCAGATGATTATGGTAATTTAGAAGAGGAAGAACATATGCATTGTTTTGTACTTTACTATTTAAACAATAAGGTTTATCATATGGAACATCCTAATTTTGAGAAAAAAGGCATATATGAATATGATAGTGAAGAATCAGCAATTAATACTATTGTTAATTACTATATAGAATTAAGGGGCGGAAAAGATAGTCCACTAGCAGAATTTTATAAAATCGAAAAGGGGTTATCGTTTAAAGAATTTAATAGGTACATTAATCATGTTAACTTTGTGATTAAATGATATATATTTTCAAAACACAATTTATTTAGTGCTTTTTCGAATCATTTATAAATATTATGTCTAAAAATAATATACAAAATATTCCAAAAACATATTGAACTTTCTTGATTACAAGTGTAAACTAAAAATAGAAATTACATTTGTAATCAGAAAGGAGCTTAAATAATAATGGACAAGATACCTAAAATATCAAATGCTGAATGGGAAGTGATGAAAGTAATATGGAACTGTTCTGAAATTACATCAGTCAATATTATACGTGAACTAAAAGATAAAGTAGAATGGAAACCATCTACAATAAAGAGTCTAATAAATAGACTATTAAATAAAAACGTAATTGGATTTAAAAAATTAAGTAATGAATATTTATATTTTCCATTGATATCAGAACATGAGTGTATAAAAAAAGAAAGTAGATCTTTTGTTGATAAAGTATTCAATGGATCTGTTAAATCTATGCTTTTAAACTTTGTTGAATCCAAAGAAATATCCGAAACAGACATAGAAGAATTAAAAGACATACTCAAACAATCAAATAAAAAGAAAGGTTGATGTGTATGGATTTTTTGCATATTTTCAAAATTGTTATATTATCTTCTTTGATTGGAAGTATAATTATACTAATTATATTAACTATTAATAGGATATTTAGATATAAACTAAATCCCACATTTCGCTATTATATATGGCTAATATTAATTATAAAATTAATCTTTCCTTTTGGACCAGAAAACTCTTTGAAATTTTCTGAGATATACCAAAGAGTATATATAGAGAATTATACAAATGAAACTTCACTAAAAGTACAAGAGAATTCTAAAAAACAATCTCAAAATACAAATCTAGATGACTTAAAATCAATAAATTCTTTTCAAAATTCAAATGATAATAAATTTACCCACAAAATTTATATACCGTTCAAAAATAAACTTCATATTGAAAAAATATTCTTTTTCTTATGGATATTAGGCATCATATTCTTAAATTGTATGTTTATTTCAGCACATAAAAAACTTAAACAAATAGTTAAAACTTCTGTTAAAGATGTAACAGATGCTCATAAAGAAATTTTATATAATTGTATAAATATTATGCATATGAAAACTAAGGTAAAAGTATTATATTCTTCAAAAATAAGCAGTCCTTGTTTATGTGGATTAATTAAGCCAAAGATATTAATTCCAATAACTTTAGTAAATAATATTAATGAAGAAGATTTTAAATATATTTTAATGCATGAGTTGACCCATTTAAAAAGGAAAGATGTATTAATAAATTGGATTATTATTTTATTGTCAATTATTTACTGGTTTAATCCAATAGTTGTTTATGGTCTTAAGAAAATTAGAAAAGACTGTGAATTTTCATGTGATAATAATGTAATGTCTTATTTGAATGAAGATGAAAATATACAATATGGTAATGTGTTAATAAAAGTATTGGAATTATGTAGATGTAACAATAGAGTTATAGGGGCCACTTCAATGGTTAGGGATAATTTAGAGATCAAAAGGAGGATTATTATGATTTCAAAATATAAGAAAATAAATTTTAAAGGTATATTATTAGGTACTATTATTGTTGTTATTATAGGATTGGTAGCAGTCAAAGTAAATGCTTCAAAGCTAAATATTGATAATATTATAAAAGCACAAGTTTCAGCTCCTGATAATATAGTTAATAATAATGAATCTAACCCTAAATCATTAACCACTACAAATAATAATATATCAAGTGATAACGCAAAGCCTGTAGGAGAATTGTCATCTGATATTATTGTTTATAATAGTCATGCTGATGAAGTTTACCAATCTGGTATAAGTGTAACTGATGTAGGTGCTTTAATTAATGATAAACTTTTAAAAGAAGGCATAAAAAGTGAGTTTATCAAGTGCACAGTTCCTAAAGAATATAATGAATCATATCAAAATTCACGTGATTTAATAACATCAAATATTAAAGATTATTCAAATAATATTTTGTTAGACATGCATCGAGATGCAGCAAATGATTCTAAATCTGATACAAGAAAAATAACAGTTGTTCTTGCTAAAAATAATCCTTATTATGAGAAAAATAAAGAATTTGCTGAAGGTTTATTACAAAATATAAATAATTCAAATGAAATTAAAACAGGAATAATTTCGTATAATCATGGAAAATTGTGTTTTAATCAGGATCTATCTAAAAATTCAATACTTATTAATTTGGGTAATGACATGTCTAATGATAGTGATATAGAAGCTTGTGTAAATGCACTTGTTTCAGCTTTAAAGAACAATCAGAATTATTTAAAAAATTAATAGAGCATTTAGTCATGAGGTATTTTTGATTTTCTTGTTCATGCAAAAGTGAAAATCTATATTGGGAAAGATTGTAAGAAAAATCTTTTGACAATAAATTAATTCTAATTTATTAAAGTCATATAATATTATCTTTAAATTATAGTCTAAAGTAGAAATTTTAAGTTTCTACTTTAGACTTTTTTTATTAGTTCATTTTTAAAAATATACACTTTTTGATTTTCTTAATATTAAGTTACGTTTGCTTAATTCTATTCTACCTTCTGTTTATATTTCAAGAAACAAATCTTTTTTAGTAAATTTATCTAATTTTTTATCGAAAAATATAATATAATATTTTTTTGCGCAAAATTTTGTTTGAATAAAAATACAAAAGTTCCTAAAATAGGTTTACATAAACCTTATATTTCTACTTTTAGTAGGTATAAAAACCACTTGCTATAAATTTTAAGCAACTTAAGGGAGTGATTATATGCCTACAGATTTAATTGAAAAAATTCAACTATTTAAAGAGGACTCTAATAATTTTATAGAAATACTTTATTATTTTAGTTCCAAAATCGATTATTTAAGTTATAAACTAAGATATCCAGAAGCATCTACTGATCTGGTTATATACTTATACGAACTTATGTTAGATTTAAATATAAAAAAATTTAATAATGATGAAGAAGTATTAAAGTATATTAGAACATGTCTTAAAAATAAATCTATAAAATTACATTACAAAATAAATTCTTATAGGAATTTTCTAACCTATAGCTCAGATGAAGACATTTTAAATGTATTAGATAAAAATAATTATAGTAATGAATATTCAAATGTAATTTTTAATGATTTAATTTCTTTATTAAAGCCTAAACAAAGAAAAATAATATTCTATAAATTTTATCTACAATTATCAGATATAGAAATTGGTCAAAGATTAAAAATATCAAGACAAGCTGTTAATAAATTTAAAAGACAAGCTTTAAAATTTTTAAAAAATAAGTTACACAAGGAGGATGATTATGTTTGATGAATTAATGAAAACAGCTACAACTCAAGGTATTTGGGCAATTTTAAGTTGTGTACTTATAGTATACATACTAAAAGAACAGGAAACTAGAGATTTAAAGCAAGAAGAAAGAGAAAAAAACTATCAAGAGATAATAAAAAAGCTTACTGAAAAATTAAATACGTTAGATTCAATAAATTTAACTGTAAATGAAATAAAAAATAAAATTAATTAAATATTAGGTTTACAAAACATAATAAATTCCCCTTTTAGTAAGTGTAAATTAAAAATCAAGCTTGATTAAATAACTTTTAATTTATACTAAAAAAATTAATTTAGAATTCGGAGGTATTATAAAATGGCAGAAAACATGACAGGAAATGCAAAATATGTATATTCATTTTTTAGGAACAAAGGTTGGACAAGCAACTCTATTTGTGCAATGCTAGGTAATATGCAAGGAGAGTCTGGAATTATCGCAGACATTAATGAAAGAGGCGGTGGAGGAGGATATGGTTTAGTACAATGGACACCAAAATCTAATCTTACTAACTGGGCAAATGGAAATGGGTTAAATTATAGAACTGTTGATACACAATGTAGA
Source organism: Clostridium sp. CTA-5 (assembly GCF_054768135.1). NCBI lineage: Bacteria > Bacillati > Bacillota > Clostridia > Eubacteriales > Clostridiaceae > Clostridium > Clostridium sp. CTA-5. Next base: position 103,267 of record NZ_BAAAAT010000004.1, read on the forward strand.
AGAATACAATGGGAACTTGAAAATAGTCAACAATTTTATGCAACAAGAGCATATCCAATGAATTTTAGAAGCTTTACTCAAAGTACAGCTAGCCCTACTTATTTGGCAAAGGTATTTATAAATAATTATGAAAGACCTGCTAATCCTAACCAACCACAAAGAGGTGTTTGGGCTGAACAATGGTATAAACTTCTTGTTAATGGAGATACTTCAACAACACCTTCCACACCATCAACTCCATCTACTGGAGGTAGCACATATACAGTTAAATCTGGTGATACTTTAAGTGGAATTGCTGCAAAATTTGGTGTTACTGTGGGTCAACTTCAATCATGGAATGGAATTAGTAATCCTAATAAAATTTATGTAGGGCAAGTTCTTAAAGTAAAGGGAAATACTCCATCAACGCCATCTACTGGAGGTAGCACATATACAGTTAAATCTGGTGATACATTAAGTGGAATTGCTGCAAAGGTTGGTGTTACTGTAGGTCAACTTCAATCATGGAATGGAATTAGTAATCCTAATAAAATTTACGTAGGACAAGTTCTTAAAATAAAAGGATCTTCTGGTGGAAATACTGGAAATATCACATATACAGTTAAATCTGGTGATACTTTAAGTGGAATTGCTGTAAAATTTGGTGTTACTGTAGGTCAACTTCAATCATGGAATGGAATCAGTAATCCTAATAAAATTTATGTAGGACAAGTTCTTAAAATAAAGAAGTAATTTGTAAATTTCTTTATAAAGACCAATCATATATTAGATAAAAAACTTAATGGGCAGTAATAGCATCAGCTACTATTGCCCACATTTTTATACTAACTATCCATGAAAATAACCAGTTCTTGATGAAACTACAACATAGGGGACTTCCTTACCATCTTTTTTTACATATGCTTGATATAAATCATCTTGTAAATGTTCTAATCTAACTACCTTTTCTCCATATTTATCATATAAATCTTGTTCAAATAATTTTTCCCAATTATTAGGAATGGGAGCATTTAAAGTGATATATTCTGCAAATTTTTCTAAATTCTCAATATTACCACCTTTTTTTATATATTGTTTATATAAATTTTCAATATTAACTTGATTTAAAAAACTTTTACTCCACTTTATTTTTTGTGCTTCAGGTTTATTTTCTTGACCATTAATAATATAATTTATAACTTTTTCTTTAATATTTTCATCTGTTATGCTATTTTCTGAAGGAGAAGATTTTTCATTAGAAGTGTCAATAGATATTTTTTCCTTAGAGGAAGTATTATAACTTTCTTTTGTGTTTTTTGATTTATCAGTATCATTAGAATTTTCTTTTATATTTTTTGATTCGTAATTATCATTATTGTTTTCTATACTAACTTTGTTTGAATTGTTATCCACTAAATTATTTGTACTTTTAGATTCATTTGATGAACATGATGTTAGAAAAATTGTAAAAAACAATAAACAAGCGATTAACTTTTTCATTACAATAGCTCCCTTTTATTTGTTAATTTTATATTATAATTGTAATATATATAATAAAATAGTGCAAAAATTCTTTGAAAATATAACTTTAAAAATCTGTATTATTTTAAACATTAATATATTATTATTCCAAAAATAATTACTTAAAGTAAAATTATTAAATATATATATGGATATATAATTAGGGAGGAAACATTATGGAATTTATACTAATAATAATATTATTATTATTTTTATATCTTATAATACAATTTGCTATTGACAGGTCTATAAATACAAAAATATTAAAAGAAAATCTTAAAGTTTTAAGAGAAATAAGAGAATTGCTTAAAAAGCAAGATAAAAATCTTTAACTAACGCAATTAAATTAGAGTATAGTGTCATGTTATTTAAGTTATATAGTAAATATGGTAGAATATTTTTTCATAAAAAACATATTCTAAAATTAGTTAAATAAATAATATGGAGGATTATAATGAGATGTTTAAAGAATTTATTAATATTTATTATGGTTCTAATTATGATAATGATTTTACCAATAGAAATTACTAAAAATAATACATATGCTAATTCAAATTTTATTAAAAAAGGGCCTATTAAAATAGGTGTATTTTTACACAGTTTTAATGAATATCTCACTCTTGTAAAACAAAATTTAGAAGATATTCAAAAAGAAAACCCAGATAAAGTTGAATTTACTTTTTTTGATGCAAAAGAGAATCAAAATATACAAAATGAAAGTATTGACAAAGCTCTTGTAGAAAATTATGATCTTTTAATTGTGAATTTACATACTATAAAATTAGATGAAGTAGGAGACACTTTAAATAAAATAATTAAAAAAAATATTCCATTAATTTTATTTAATGAACCAGACAAAGATTTAATAAAGTTTGTTGGACATTATGGTGTTTTTATAGCAACTTCTGGTGAAGAATCGGGTATTCTAGAAGGAAAAATCCTAGCTAATGAATGGAATACTAATAAAGAAACTATAGATAAAAATAATGATAACATATTACAATATATTATTTTAAAAGGTAGAATTGGTAGTCCATTAGTCAATCAAAGAACGGAGTATACCCTTTCAACACTTAATGAAGCTGGAATAAAAACAGAAGAACTTGTATCAGTTAATGGTGAGTGGAGTAAAGATTTAGCTAGAGAGGCTATTGAATCTCTATTTTTAAAATATGGCAGTAAAATTGAAGCTATAATTTCTAATAATGATGCTATGGCAATAGGTGCTATTGAAGCATTACAAAAATATGGATATAACAAAGGTAATAAATCAATGACTATTCCAGTTGTCGGAATTGATGGAATACCAGAAGCTATAGAATTAGTTAATAAAGGATATATGACAGGGACTGTTATCCAAGATCCTCGTGCTAATGCAGAAGCTCTTTATAAGGTTGGAATGAATCTAGCTTATAAAAAACCTCCTCTTGAGAATACAAATTACAAATTTGATGATACAGGAAATGTAATTAGATTACCTTACAAAGAATATAAAAAGCAATAACATATAACTAAAACACCGTATTATTTAGTACATAAATTTTACGGTGTTTTTATATGTTAATTGAAAAAAATAATAAATGTGAATGGTTTTCAATATTGCATAAAATTCAGATTAAAAAATAAAATTTACTTAGTCAATAATGTAGTTCAAATAAAATGTTTAATCTAAACGGGCATAAAATATTCAGTTTGGATAGCAGACCAAGTACCTTCAATATAACATGAAGCATTAGGCTGAAAAGAAAAAGGAGCTGAACCAATAATTTGATTAATGTATTCAATATAAGTTCCATTTAAAATATGGTCAAGTCCGTTTACTTCTTTCATAATTTTGTATCAAACTATAATATTCGTTAAAAGAGAATATGTTAAAGTTACAACACAATTTACAAAACAGCTAAATATAAGAATAATTAAAAATTTACTACAAGGATAGTATATGTAATATTATTCTTGTAATTTTATATATTAGCTAATATAATTTATTTAAATGCAAATGCAAATCTATTGCAAGTAAAGGAGCTTATATGGAAACTAAAATAGATATAATATCTGGATTTTTAGGTGCAGGTAAAACTACTTTAATAAAAAAGTTGATTGATGAGAAGTTTAAAGAAGAGAAAATTGCAATTATAGAAAACGAATTTGGAGAAGTTTCAATTGACACAGATATCTTAAAAGAACTTAATCTTAATATAAAAGAAATAAAATCAGGCTGCATATGTTGCAGTCTTACAGGTGATTTTAAAGATTCTATTAAGAGCATAATAAAGTTCTATTCACCAGAAAGAATATTAATTGAGCCTTCTGGAGTAGCAAAGCTAAGTGATGTTATAAAAGTATGTGAAAGTTTACAGGATAATTGTAATGTTAAACTTAATATGTTAATTACAGTTTTAGATGTTTCTAATATGAAAATGTATATAAAAAATTTTGGAGAATTTTATAAAGATCAAATTAAAAATGCAAAAACAATCATTTTAACTAGAACAGAAAATATTTTTGAAGAAGAACTTAAAGAAATAATAAATATAATAGAAAAAGTAAATCCACAGGCGGAAATAATTAAAGAAACTTTAAACAAAATAGATTTTGATGAAATAATAAATTTTAATAAAAACATAAAAACAGATGAAGAAAAAGAAGAATTATTAGATAAAAAATATGAACATAATAATTTAATCAGTGTAAAGCCTGTACATAACATAACTAAAAAGTTATTTAATTTAGAAGGAGAAAAGCAACTTAAAAATTATAAGTTACTTCTTAAAAATAAGCTAAGAAAAGCTAGCTATATAAAGAATAATAATATAAAAAATACGTTTATTGCTTGGGGATTAGAAACAAAAGAAGAATTTAGTGAGTATAGCTTAAAACAATCATTTGAAGAGATAACAAAAGATAAGGAATATGGTTTTATATTAAGAGGTAAAGGTATAGTAAAATTACATACAGGAAAGTGGATTGAATTTCACTATGTACCTGGACAATTTACAATAAGTGATATAAATGAACAACAAATAGGTAAAATATGCATTATTGGAAGAAATATAAATAAGAGCAAGTTAAATTTTCTATTTAAAAAAATTTATAAATAATCTAATGATAATTTAGAGGTAAAATATGAAGATAAAAGTTGAAATAGTTATGGGGTTTCTTGGATCAGGAAAAACTAGTTTTATAAATTCTATGTTGCAACAGGAAGGATTACAAAATGAAAGTATTGTAGTTATCCAAGATGAATTTGGAAAATATGAATTAGAACCTAATTTAAATAATCAGAAAGCAAGTAAAATTATTGTAATAAAAAATGATGAAGGTAAAGAAATTGATGTAGATTATGTTAAAAAAATTAGAAGTGAATATAATCCTAATAGAATTTTTATTGAAGTAAATGGAGTGAAGAATTCTAATAATATTATTGATATATTTAATGAGAAAAGTATAACAAAAATATGTAGAATTGATGAGATAATAAGTATAATTGATGTAATAAAATTTCCTATGTATTTTAGAAATATGAAAAGTATAGTTGGAACTCATATTTTCAATAGTGAAACTATAATTTTAAATAATATAAGTGAGTTAGAAAAGAATGATTTTTTAGGTATACTAAAAGAAATTAAAAATATTAATGAAACAGCTAATATTCTTAAACATGTTTCTAGAATAAATGAAAATCAAGAAAGAGAAGAAGATTATTTAGAAATAGAAAAGCATTCTTTTATTTTTAATATTTTAGTATATTTAATTCCGTTAATATTTATATTAACTTACTTTTTTATAATTACAACATTAAATATCAACATATCTAGTGAATACTTAGATAAATTTAGAAAGTTTAATACTGCGTTTATAAGTATATTGATTCAAGGATTACCTTTCATTCTAATTGGAAGTTTTGTATCAGCAGTAATTCAAAGTTGTATATCAAAAGACAAGTTGATGAAATTATTTCCTAAAAATATTTTTTTATCATGCATAGTTGCAGCTTTTGCAGGAATATTATTTCCTATATGTGATTGTGGAACTATCCCAATTGTTAGAGGTCTTATGAAAAAGAAAGTACCTATAGCAGCAGGGGTTACTTTTATGTTAGCATCACCAATAGTAAATCCAATAGCCATTATTTCAACTATATATGCTTTTCAAGGAATGAAATCTGTAGTAATTTATAGAGTATTTACAGGCATAATAATTTCAATTTCAGTAGGTCCTATTATGCAGTTTTTTACAAAGAAAGATGAGGATATCTTAAAAAGCAGTGAAGATATAATTGAATGTAATTGTGGATTTTGTAATGAAGAGTATGATTATAATAAAAGCAAATTAAGAAAGGTAAAATCTATATTTATTCATGCGGCAGATGAATTTTTTAATGTAGGAAAATTTATGATTATAGGAACTTTTTTATCTAGTATTTTCCAAAGTATATTATCATTAAATAATAGTAGCTATATTCCAAATGATAATAGAAGTTCACTTTTGTTTATGATAGGACTAGCTTTTTTACTTTCAGTATGTTCAACTTCAGACGCCTTTATTGCCAAAGGATTTTTAAAGCAATTTTCAATAAACTCTGTAATGGGATTTTTAGTAGTTGGTCCTATGTTAGATGTTAAGAACACAATTATGCTTTTTGGAAGCTTTAAAAAGAAATTTGTATTAAAGTTAATATTTGTTATTATTATAGTGTCATTTGGAGTTTTAATTAATTGTAAATTAGCTTAGCATATTTAAAAATAACAGAATAATATGTTTTGCATACTATTGAGTTATTTTTTTATATTTTAAGATTGATTGAAAGAAGGTGGGGTATGAAAAAATTAAATTTAGATATTATTATAAAGATATCAATATTACTGGGTTTTTCATTATTTTATTTTAAAATTATTATAAATAATGACTTAACAATGTATGTACATCCAAGAATTGTTCCTTTTGTAGTTTTGGGAATGATATCTATGTTTATAATTGCATTATTTTTAGTTAAAGATATTTTTCAAAATAAAAAGAAAAAAATTAAGTTTAAGGATTATATAATTTTTGTGATTCCACTAATTATGATATTTTTCATGGAAAGTAATAGTGTGAGTTCTACTACAATTAAAAGTAGTGATATCAATGTAAATACAAGCGCTAATGTAATATCAGATACTAATTTAAATAATCTTTCAAGAGATAACATTAATCAAGATAATAATTTTAAAAATGATTCAAGATCTGATGTGTATAAAGAAAAATATGAAAATAATATACAAGTTACAAGTGATAAAAAAGAATTAGATATTAAAGATAATGTTATAAACATAAATTCTAAAAACTTTGTATTTTCACTTGATGAAATTTTAGCGAATCCAGAAAAATATGTAGGACAGGACATAGAAATAACAGGATTTGTGTATAAAGATAAAAATATTAAAGAAAATGAATTTATAATAGGAAGATTTATGATGGTATGCTGTGCAGCAGATATGCAAATTGCAGGAATCAAGTGTGACATTAATAATTTAGAATCCTATGATAATGATACATGGTTAAAAGTAAAGGGAAAAATAAAAACTGACATTTATGAAGGTGCTATAGAGCCAGTTATAGTAGTTGAAAAGATAGAAAAAGATCTTAGTCCAGATACTTCATATGTATATCCATTTTAAAACATAGCGTAAAATTTATATGTAAAAGAACAAATTTTAATTAACAAAGGAATTAAAAAATTAGAACTATATATTTTATAAATATAATACTATTTTAGAATATAAATTAAGCTATAAGAAAAAATAAAAATATAAATTAACATTACAAAATTGAAAGAGTATCGTAATTTAAATCGATACTAAAATAAAAATATTTAGTTTAAAATTAACCCATAGCTTAGATAAATGAAGAACAATTATTTAAGATTGATATAAATGGAGGGATTAATTTTGAAAAAAATATTTATAACATTAGGAATAATAGGAACATTAATAATTGGAGCAGGTATAGGTACTAGAAGTTTAGTATATCCATTAACCAATAAAGACACTATAAAAAAGTATTCTAAAGAATATAATGTAAAGCCAGAAGTAATTGCTGCAGTAATACATTTTGAAACTAACTTTAATCCAACACCGTATAAAGAAGGACATAGAGTTGGTTTAATGAACATAAATGATACTCAAGGTCTTAATATGGCTAAAGAAATGGGATTGAATATTACAAAACCCGAAGATATAGCATCAGATGATGTAAATATAGCACTTGGAACATGGTATATTTCTAACAATGGTGGTGATTCAAATTTAGATGATATGATGGGGCAATGGATTTTACGTAATAATGATGAAGATGATAAAGAAAAAATGGTTGAATATGCAAAAAAATATTATGGAGAAAAAGTAGAACATAGAGCTAAAGTTTATAATATGTTATATCCAGAACTTCAAATTTAAATATGTATTTCTCTTCATATTACTTCTATAAGATAATGTGAAGAGGAAAAAATTATATCCTAAAGTAGAAAGGCAAGAATTTCTATTTTAGGATTTTTATTAGGCATATGAATAAAAGTAATAAGTCCAAAATGCTCTGATTATTTTTCGTTAGGCAAGGAAGCAGATTTCTCTGATAGCAAGCCTATTAGGCAAATCTGCTGACGTGGTATAATGGAGAATAGGCTTGGCAGATGGACTTGTTATTTTTTGATTATACCTTATCTTAAATTTTTCGCTTTAAGTAAAATTAACAAAAGTATTTATACTTCTTTATATATTAATTTGATAAAGATATTTTCTTCATTTTCATTTAATACATCATTTAGTTCATCTTGGTTAATATGAGTTCCTAATTGAAGAAAATTTCTAGTAGAACTACTTGAAGTTGCATGAAATAAATATACTTCAGTGCCTAGACTTAAATCAATATTATTAGTTAAATATTTAAATGAATATTTAAAAAGATTTTCATCTATAGAACACTCTCCACTAGAATAACTATTATTTTTATCATTGCCTAAAAGAGATTTTATTTTATTTTCTTGAAGATTCATAACTATAATTTCATTATCATTTTCTACTTTTTCACATGTGCTGTCTTTAAGCATACCTGTAATTATTTGTTCCTTTATTTTTTCAGTATTTTTATAAACTTCATACATAAACGTTATCTCATAATTTTTATCTTTAGGAAGATTTTTTAGATCATACATTAATACTTTATTGCCAGTTACATTTAATAAATAGGTATCATTTTTAGATAATTCTTTATATACAAGTTCTGTTTTAGTATTTCTAGTAAGATAACAACTTATTAATAATAGTGCTGAGACTAAAATTAATATTATTAATTTAAAATTTTTGTGCATAATATTTACATTCCCCCTTTTTTTAAAGTTTAATAAATGTACAAAAAGCAATTACTATATTTAAAAATATTTAAATGTTAATATAGGCTGATAATATAATAAATATAAATGTTTATTATATAAAATGCATTGAACTTTAAATATGTTCATATGATTTTGCTGTTATAATAAAATCCAATTATTTAAGATATGTTAGAATAGCTGACAATTCAAATGGAAAATAAAATGGAAATACAATTTTAGGGTATTACTTGAAAATATATAAGAGTTTAATAAAATATATAGTTCTTAATATATAGCTGTCTAATATTAATTGCTATAAATAGTATGACAACAGAGTTGATAAAAGGAAAGATTTTAGAAGAAGCATTAAATAAAAGAGCCTAAAATAGAAATTTAAGGTTTCTACTTTAGGCTTTTTATTTATTTTTGAGTTTCACTAGGCGTCCAAGTTCTTAAATGTGATTTTCTAACTTTATCTTTGCCAGCTGAATCTAATTTCCAATAATCGCTTGATAGAGCACCTTCCCAATGTCCATATACTGGATTTGGTAATATAATAAAGTGAGTTCCAAAATTATCCTTGTTTTTATCAACTAATTCATTTCTTTCTGCTACCCCTTTACCATAAGAACCAACAGGAAAATCACCTTCATCATCACCCATATAAATTATTACATTATAATCTTTAGTTATCTCATCCATTCTAGGTTGTTTATCACTAGAAGTAGTTTTTAAACGCATATGTTGTTTATCTACACATGGATAACCTAATTTTTGAAGATTTTTCATTGTTGCATCAAGTCCAGTTTTTTCATCTCTTCCTGTTACATAGAATATTTCTACACCTTTACTTGAAGCGTAATTTAAGAATTCTTTTGCACCTGGCATAGCTTTAGCATCAGCATGGTCTACCCATTCTCCCCATGTTTTATCACTAAAAGATTTATCTTGACCAATTAATCCTGCCTCATATTCATTATTATCAATTACAGCTTCATCGCAATCAGTAATTATAGCTAAAGGTTTATCTCCAGTTTTAAATTTTGAATGTTCTTGATCTACAATCATTTTTGCAGTGTTATAAGCTTGATAGCATAAAGCTCTATATTCACCAGAGGTTTGCATCCAAGCAACTCCCATTACTAATTGTTCATTTAAATCTTTTAAACTTTTATTAGATTCCGTAGTAATTTTTTGTTGAACGTCCTTATCTTGCCCAATAGTTGTAGTTGCTAAAGCAGCAGTAGATGAAGACATTAAGACTAAACTTAATGCCATTGACATTAAAAATTTCTTTTTACCTTTTAACATATAAACCCCTCCAATTTGTAAAAGATTACATAATAATTATATTCTATATATGTATAAATTTTCCTTTGAATTTTTAATAATTATTTTGAAATGTTAATTATAAATAATCAAATGATTTATTAAATCAACATTTTACTTTATTAAGATAAGATTATTAAGTGAAATTTAAAAATTCATTTAATAAAGTATAACTAAAATTGATGAATGATTATGTGCAAACTATAGAATTTATTGTTATAATTTATATAAATATAATATTTATTACATAATTGTTAGTCATTTGAAAAAAGGAGATAAAAATAAAATTTATGCTAAAGTATAATATTAATATTACTAAATTTGAAATTGTTGATAAAGCTTTTTCATATAAAAAAGCTAATATAGTAGGAACTTTAATTATGATTCCTGTATTTATTATATCTTTTATAATATATTCAAGTATATATTCAGGCAATGCTTGGAATTATAATAGCAAATTTATTTTTTTAATCTTTATGTTAGGAATAATAATACATGAATTTATACATGCTTTTACCTGGAATTTGTTCAGTAAACATAAATGGAAACATATTAAATTTGGTATAGATAAAAAGAGTTGTTGCCCTTATACGCACTGTAATGAAATATTACCTATTAATTGTTATAGAATAGGGGTTATAGCGCCCTTTTTATTAACAGGCGTATTACCATTTATATTAGGTTTAAAATTACAGAATACTACAATTATATATACAAGCATTTTATTAATGTGTTGTTCCTCCGGAGATTTCATGATTTTATATACTATTTATAAAGAAAAAAATCTTCATTTGTTATAGATCATCCAACTTTATGTGGATGCACTGTTTATAGAAGAAAGAGAGTAGTGAGAAAAAGGATTAGTAATTTAAAATAATATACATAGTTTTATAGAAAAATAAGCAATAAATTTTATATGATTGTATAATTGGTGAATTAGATATAAATTATAAAAAGTATTATATAAGGGTTAAATATGTTATATAAGTGTTAAATATAGATAAAATAACAGATAAATTTTAAATATAAAATTAAAATTTATCTGTTATTTATGCTATAATTTAATATGTAAAATCGTAATTTATAACTATAGTATAGGAGGACAAAATGAGTAATTTTACGTTAATAGTAGATATTTTCTTACATCTTGATAAATATTTAGGAACAGTAATAAATAATTATGGAATGGAAACATATTTAATTTTGTTTTTTATAATATTTTGTGAAACAGGTTTAGTAGTAACTCCATTTTTACCAGGAGATTCACTTATTTTTGCAGCAGCTACATTTGCAGCACTTGGAGCTATTAATATTTACATATTAATACCAATTTTAATAGTATCAGCAGTTTTAGGGGATACAGTAAATTATGAGATAGGAAGATTATTAGGGAAAAAGGCCTTTAAGATTTGCAATGGTAAACTTATAAAGAAAGAGCATATAGATAAAACTAATGAGTTTTATGAAAAATATGGTGGTAAAACAATAATTTTTGCAAGATTTATTCCTATAGTTCGTACTTTTGCACCTTTTGTAGCAGGAATAGGTAAAATGAATTATAAAAACTTTTTCTTATTTAATGCAATTGGTGGAAGTTTATGGGTACTGATTGTAGCATTATGTGGATACTTTTTTGGACAGGTAGAATTTATAAAAAATAATTTTTCAATAGTTGTTATTATGATTATATTTATTTCTATTTTACCTGCAATAATTGAGTTTGCAAAACATAAGTTAAAAAAATCTATAATTGATTAATAAGCTACATTGTTGTTGTGACTAAAGTGCATATCTCAAATTAGAGATGTGCACTTTATTAAGTTAAATATATAAGTTCTAATAAAACTTGTTCACTAATGCTGAAAAAAGTGAAAGATTAGAATTGCTTTTATTTTAATTTAAATGTAAAGTATAAATGAAAGTTTATACTTTAAACTAATTTTAAATTTTAGGAGAAGGATAATGAATATACAAATATTTGGAGTTAAAAAATGTTTTGATACAAAAAAGGCAGAAAGATATTTTAAGGAAAGAAAAATAAATTTTCAATTTATAGATTTAAATGAAAAGGGTATGAGTAAAGGGGAACTTTCAAGTGTTTTAGCAAGCATAAATATAAATGATTTAATAAATTCTAAATCTAAAGACTTTGTTAAGTTAAATTTAAACAATATAAGAAGCAGTGAAATAAAAGCAGAAATATTATTAAAGAATCCCAAAGTGATGAATACTCCAGTAGTAAGAAATGGTAAGAAGGCTACTGTAGGTTATAAACCTGAAATTTGGGAAACTTGGGAATAAAAATAAGTCTATCAATAATGATAGACTTATTTTTGTTTAGTGTTTTTTTTACGTTTCTTAGTATTTTTTTTCATAACAGAATAACCAAATGACCCTATAGGCTTTTTACTTAATGGAAAATATTCTCCATGACAATAAGAAATTAAATTTGCATTCTCAAAATGAATTTTTCCATTTTCATCTAGTAAATTTGAATCAATATGAGAGCATAAAACTTCGGCTATAAACATATCATGTGATCCTAAAGGAACAATATTAGTTACTTTACATTCAATATTAATAGGACATTCATCTATGTAAGGTGTAGAGATTTTATCACTATCTTTTAATGTGAAATTCATTTCCTCTATCTTATTATTTTTTTTTCCTGAGCGGACTCCACAATAATCTACAGCTTTAACCAGATCAGAACTAGGCAAGTTTACAACAAACTCCATAGATTCTTTTATATATTCATAAGAAAGCCTTTCTGGTCTTATTGAAATATATAACATAGGAGGTCTAGTAGAAGCAGTACCAGTCCATCCAACTGTAAAAACGTTAGTTTCACCTTGTTTGTTTTTAGAAGTAATTAATACTACGGGTACAGGGTTTAAAATTGCACTACCCTTAAATTGAATTTTATCCATATCTATTCTCCTATGTAAATAAAACTTATAATTTAGTTATTTTTAATATCTTCTTCTGTAACGTCTTCTTCTATTTCTATTATTTTTAGCCATATTTCTAATAAATAATATTAATGTAACGATTATAATAGCTATTATTAATACAGTACCATATAATAATAAATTATCTTTGAAAATTTTGCCTAAAGATATTCCAACTGTACCTTTAACTTCTTCACTATAATTTCTAGCGTTATATGTTAATTTAGTATCTTTATTAAAAGCAAGTTTCCAAGCACTACCATTTGAGGGGTTATAAGTTATCTCTGAATCCTTATCGTTTATATCATTTTTATAATACATTACATCTTGAGTTAAAGTTATTGGAACAGTAATAGTTTTTGTTGGTCCAAAGAATCCAAATGGCTTGTATTGTAAATCAGTAGTACCAACTTCTTCATTTGCTTTTTTATATACTTCTTTTTGTGCCGCATAACTATAATCCATAATTGCGTCCATGTCATTAAATTTAGTCATATCAGCATTATCAATTTGTCTACTTTTAAGTACTACACCTATTAATTGTCTTCCTTCTCTTTCATATACAGTAGCTAAACATCCACCAGCAGCATTTGTTACTCCAGTTTTTCCAGCAACATTACCGTTTCTACCTAAACCTAGATTTCTATTTTGCAAAATTATTCTAGTATTTCCGATATTTATTGGTGATTCTTTTAATTCCATAGTTTCTTTTTCCCATGGATTTTCAAAAGCAGCTTTAGTAATTAATGATAAATCATATGCTGTAGTATAATGGTTTGGATCATGCAGACCATTAGCAGTAACAAAATTACTGTTATTAGCACCTAATTCTTTTGCTCTTTTGTTCATTAAATCTGCAAATGCAGTTGAACTACCAGCAACATTATCAGCAATCATATAAGCAGTATCATTACCAGAGAAAAGTAGTAATCCTTTCATTACATCATCAGCAAGCATTTTATCTCCAATTTGCATTCCGTTTTTCATGTAGTTAATGTTTAAAGAATATTCAGGTTGATCTTTAGCTGACTTTGTAAAAGTAATTTCTTGATTTTTACTCATATTTTCAGCTAACAATAAGCCTGTTAAAAGCTTAGTAGTACTCGCTGGATATCTTTTGCTGTCTGCATCTTTAGAATAGATTATCTCTCCAGTCTTTAAATCCATTGTTAAAGCTGCTTCAGCTTGAATTGTTGGTGATTTTTGTGTTTTTGATTCACTAGCATAACTCTTTAAAGAAAAAGGTGTAAATAGTGAAATGGAAAGAGTTAATGCAAGTGTTTTTAAAATAAAATTTTTTTTCAAGTAAGATCTCCCCATCTCTATATTAATATATTAAAACAACATTAAGTATAACATTTATGTTACATAATAACAATAAAATCAACGTAATTAGAGATAAATATAGCAATTATAGTTATTATATTTACCTCTAATTACTACATATATATTAAGATTTTTTGAACAAACTATATATAACAACATAAAAGGTTTGAAAAGGGGTGAATAGTATGAAAAATTATGCAAAATATGTTATATTAATTGTTCTAAGTTTATTAATGTTTTGTAATTCATTTACTGTAAATGCATTACAAAATACAGAAAGAAAAATCGTATATTTAACTTTTGATGATGGGCCGTCACCTCATAATACAGAAAATATATTAAGTATATTAAATGAAAATAATGTAAGAGCTACATTTTGTGTAATAGGGTCCAATGCATTAAGATACAAAAATACTATTAAACATTTGGATGAGTATAATATGGCAATAATACCTCACTGCAATAATCACAAATACGATGAATTATATTCATCAACGGAATATTATATTAATGATTTAAAAACTTGTATGAAAATAATAAATAATTTAACTAATAAAAATAAAACATTTAATTTTGTTAGAATGCCAGGAGGATCTGATAATCTTGTTTGTAATTCTGATGTTTTATATAATATAAAAACTGAACTTAAAAGAAAAAAAATAAATTATATAGATTGGAGTGTAGATTCAGGAGATGCTTCTGCAAAATTAGTTTCAGCAGAAAATATAGAAAATAATATTCAAAAACAAGTAGGCATAAATAAAATTGAAGTAGTATTAATGCATGATTTAGATAATAAAATAACTACAGCAGATGCACTTCAGGATGTTATTGATAGATATAAAAAGCTAGGGTATGAATTTAAAACTCTTAATGAAGTTGAAGATTGGGAGATTGAATATTTAACTAATAAACGTATTATAAATAAATAAAAGTAATTATAAATAAATTTATATAAAATATAACTGGGTAAATTTCTTATTTGCCCAGTTATATTTTATGTATATATTATTTTTTATCTAATTCCTTATTTAATCTTTCATGAATAGTTTTTTTAGCATTTACTTCAAAAGAATCATCTAATCCTTCTAAAGTTATATCTTTAGAATATTTTTTTGATAAAGCTAAGCTTAATAATTTATCAGCAAATTCAGGATTTTTAGATAAAAAAGAACCATGGAAGTAAGAACAAAATGTATTCTTATATATGCATCCTTCATATCCATCTTCACCATTGTTACCGTATCCATGAATACACTTTCCAAGAGGAGTGTTATTATTTATATAAGTTCTACCTGAATGATTTTCAAAACCAATGTAGGTTTGATTAAATTCTTCATTGTAAATTTCTGTGTTTCCAATAAATCTATTATTTCCTCCTTCCGTATATATATCTAATATTCCAAGTCCATCAATTTTTTCACCATTAGGAGCAGTATAATAGTTACCTAATAGTTGATATCCTCCGCAGATAGCAAGAAGTACTTTTCCTTCTTCTATATATTCTGTTAAACTTTCTTTTTTTATTTTATTTAAATCATCTGATACAATAGATTGTTCATAATCTTGTCCGCCACCAAAGAAAATTATATCTATTTCATCTTTATTTAATTCATCATTTAAAGACGAGTTAATAATATTTACATTAATACCTCTAGATTCAGCTCTATGTTTTAAAATTAATACATTACCTATATCACCATATACATTTAATAGGTCAGGATATAAGTGACAAATAGTTAATTCCAAAGTGTTACCTCCTTTAATTACCATAATTTTTTTATGTAGCCTTTTGAATGAAGGTATTTTCTATAGTTTATCATTGCAGTATATGTTGCAAGAATATATACTTTTGAACAGCTACTACTTTTTATTGATTCTGTTAATTTATCATAATCTTCTTGGAGTATGAATTTTTCTTTATCAAGGCCTGCTATTTTTAATCGTACAGCCATGTCATACATTCTTATACCAGAAACAAATATACTCTGAATTGGAAGTGATGATATTTTTTCAAAATCTACATCCCAAATCCAAGAAACATCTCTACCATCAGCATAGTTATCATTTAATAAAAATGCAGCTGAAAAGTCCTCTTTATTAAGGCAAAGAGTGTCTAATGCCTGATTATAACCAGCAGGGTTTTTAACTAAAATTATTTCAACATGTTTATTATCTATTTGTATTTGTTCTTGTCTACCAAAACTTGAGTTTTGATTTTGAAGAGAACTTGCAATTATATTATCTTCAACTCCGAGTTCTTTTGTTATTGCATAAGCACATAAAGCATTATAAATATTATAAGCTCCAGATTGGCTTATTAAGATTTCAGTATCATTAATAAGAACAGATGAATTTTCAGGAGTTAAATCAAAAATTTTATTAACTGAATAAGATAATTTAGGTCTTTTATATCCACATTCATCACAATAAAAATCTCCTAAATGATTGTAAGTTACAAAATTATAAGAGTATCTAGCTTTACATACTTTACAAAATTTTGAATCTGCATTTATATCTATAGAAGAATTTTCTGAAATAGGAGTATTAAATCCATAATATATAATAGGATTTTTTAAATCTAATTTTCCAAGTAAAGATTCATCTCCATTTAAAATTAATTTAGAAGAGGGTACTTTTACAACACCTTCTAAAATTTTATTTAAAGTTGTATAAACTTCACCATATCTATCTAACTGATCCCTAAATAAATTTGTTACGGTTATTATTTCAGGAGTAATATGCTCAGTGATAAATTTAACATTAGCTTCATCAACTTCGATTACAGCATATCTATTTTCTATCTTTTTAAAGAACTTGTAATTTGATATAAAACAAGCGGTAATGCCCGGATATAGATTAGCCCCTGTGTTATTAGTTATGACATTAAAGCCTTTTTCCTTTAGTATGTTTGTAATCATACTAGTTGTTGTTGTTTTTCCATTAGTTCCAGTTACTAATATTACATTGTAACCAGCACTAACCTTTTTTAAGATTGTCTTATCAACTTTCAAAGCTACTTTTCCAGGAAAAGTACTTCCGCCTTTTAAAATATGTTTTGAAAGAAAAGCAGTACTTTTTGCTAAAAGTATACTTAAAATAGATTTAATACTTATTTTAGTCACCACCTAATCAAATTTTAAGGTATATTAAAAAGAAATAATAGATAATAATATCAATTTTTAATCCATTATTTTTAACAATATACTTAATAATAATAATATAAGATTTTACCATAAATATCAAAAATAATACTAAAATCTTGTATAAGTATATCATAAATTTTTAATGAACCCAATAAGTCATATTAAAGAAAATAGCATATAAAAATATATTATATATTTTGCTTAAGATAAGGAGGTTAAATCAGTTAAAAGAGAGGTATTAATTAATTTAATTTAAGAAATAGAATGTATACGATACAAGTATGTTATTTTATTATTCTTTAAATGTGAATTATGTTAATAAAACAATAAATATGGATTTTTATATCAAGGTTTGTTAAAATATAAGACAAGCGTAGAATTAATGGAAAATAAAAAATAGAATAAAGACTATTTATAACATAAATTGAAAAACATTTAATTTACCAATTAAAGTAAGGAGTGTACATATGGAAAAGATAAATAAGAGTTCTTTTCTACAAAAGATATCTCAGAGTTACAAGAAATTTTGCAAAAAATATAACTATTTTAGTTCAATAATAACAATTATTTTAACAATGACATTAACAATGGGAATAGTAGTTGCTACTAAAAATATTATGCCAACAAATGAAGTGGTGTCGATTGCAAGTAATCCAGCAGAAGAAGCTTTTTATAATAAAAATTATGATGCAGCTATTGGAGAATATCAAGAGTTACAAGAAAAATCACAATGGCCAGCGGCAAATCTTAAAATTGCAGAGATTTATTCTATTAAATGTAATTATGTAAAATCTAATGAGATGCTTTCTAAGGTATATGAAACTAGAAATAAATCAATTGCTAATGTTGATAAGAAAGAATTACAAGAATGTTCAGATGATGAATTAACCAATGAATTAGTAACTACATATTTTATGAATGGAGAGTCTAAAAAAGCATTAGAGTATGGTGAAGTATTCTTAAAAGAGAATCCTAATAATAAAAAATTATTAAATACAGTATTCACCATTTATATTATGAATAATCAACAAGATAAAGCTAAAGAAATAGTTAACAATTATTCAAATGAAAATTTAGATTCAGATGAATTAGCTATTTTAGCTAGAATGAATATGTTAACTGGGAATTGGGAAAATGGATTAAACCTTTTAGAAGATGCATGGAACAAAGATAATGCAGAAATAATGGTATTTGATGTTATAGAACAAGTAGCTTCATATAATAAAGATGAATTTACAAAAAGACTTTCAGCATTAGAACAAAAGAATTCTAATAAAGAATTTTATGAAATATGTTTAGCTAAAGTATATTCAATGACTAAAGAATCAGCACAAAAAAGTATAGACATTATTAAAAATATTTCTGATAAAGTAGAAGATAAGAGAATGATAAAACTTATAGAATATCAGGCTTATAAAAATATTGGACAAGAAGGATCACAAAAAGCATTACAAGAAATTTTAAATGATAATCCAGAATCATTTATAGATTTATATATTGCATCATTATATAGTTATGAAAATGGAGATTGTAAATCAGCTCTTAATTATGCAAAAAAGAGTATTTTAGAAAATAAAGATTATTCAAATACTTATGGTATTTTAATACCTAATATAATGATAAAAGAATCTAAAGGAGACGCATCAAAATTAGAAGCTATAGAACCGTATTTTAGAATTTCTTTAAATAAAGAATTATTTAATCCTTCAGTAGCAGTTAAGATTGCACAATATTACTCAAATGCTGTTAAGGATTCGAACAAATCATTACAATATTATGATATTGCTGCAAAAATGAATCCTAATAATGCTGAGATATACTATAATTCGGCATTAATTAAAATTAATAATCAAAGAGAAGATGAAGCATTAGAATTATTAAATAAAAGTATAAAATTAGATAACAAAACTTCAAAATATTATAGAACATTAGGAACATTATACTTAAATAAAGGAAAAAATGAAGAAGCTATAAAAGCTATAAGAAAAGCATATGATATTGATAAAAATGATATTTTAACATTAAATAATGCAGGATATTATTATATAACAGTTGAAGGTGATGCAGATAGAGCTTTAGCTAATCTTAAGGCAGCTTATGAAGGTATTAATGAAAAAACTGATAATAAGACTAAAGAGACAATAATTGATAATTACAATAGAATTAAAAATTATAAAAAAGGTGATAAAAACGGATCAGCAATTTCACAATTTAAATTAGTTGAGTAATTATATTAATGATGGGGAATTTATCTCCATCATTAATATTTAAGCACATTCAAAAAATAATAGACCAGTATGATCGTCTATTTTGTGTGATACGGTGCCAGAAAATTTAGCTAATAGAATCACTATTAACTAAATTTACCTTCTTGTTTGACGCAAAAATATACAACGTCTCTTTAATCTATTATTTTATTTGATGTAATTTATTAAAGAAATTATGGTAAAAAAATAATTTATGTTTTAAAATAAATTTAGTGTTTTAGTAAAATACAGTTATTTTGTAATCATTAGTATGGAGGGAAATATGTATCCAATAAAATTTGAAAATCTATATTATGAAAGAATATGGGGAGGAAGAGATTTAGCATCATTTAGAGATAATATGCCAGAAGGAACTATAGGAGAAAGCTGGGATATAGCTTGTCATGAAAATGGAGTAGGGGTAGTAGTTAATGGTAGTTTAAAAGGAATGTCATTTGAAGAAATAATAAAATTATATAGAGATGATATTATAGGAAAAGAAATTAAAGATGAAAAATTTCCACTTTTAATCAAATTAATAAATGCTAAAGATAAATTGTCAGTTCAGGTACATCCAAATGATGAATATGCTAATAGGGTAGAAAAAGATTCTGGAAAAACAGAAGCATGGTATGTGTTAAGTGCTGAAGAAAATTCACATTTGATTGTTGGGACGAAGGATTGTGATAAAGAAAAATTTAAAAATGCAATAGAAAATGGAGATTTAGATAAATATTTAAATAAGATTCCAGTTAAAAAAGGTGACTTTTTTTATGTACAAAGTGGTTTAGTGCATGCTATATGTGAAGGAGTTATAATAGCTGAAATTCAACAAAGCAGTGATACAACATATAGGGTATACGATTATAACAGGGGAAGAGAAATACATGTAGAAAAAGCTTTGGATGTTATTGATTTTTCACTTAAGGGTGAAAATTCTAATGGGATTTTAATTGAATGTGTAGAGTGTGATAAGATTTATTTATGTTTAAGTGAATATTTTACAATACAAAAGTATATAGTAAAAAGTTCTATAAAAGAAGAAAGTGATAAAAATAGATTTTATTTATTTACTTGTGTAGAAGGTGATGGAAAGATTAAATATTCTGAAGGAGAAGAAGAAATTAAGTTTGGAGATAGCATATTAGTTCCAGCAAATTTAGGTGAGTACGAATTAATAGGGAATTTTACTTTATTAAAAAGTTATGTACCAGATATAGAAAAAGAAAAAAAAGAAATATTAAAACATGTTATTAAATAATATGTGTTATTTTAATTGGGTGTTAATATTGTAAATGGTTCATAATCTTAAATAACAATAAGCTTATAGAGAACTTTCTTATTGACAATTTATAAATCCAAACTAAGTGGAAAAAACTTAATTGGAAAGATTAAAGAATAAAATACAAATTGTAAACGCTCCATTAAACTGGTGTAACCACCTTTGTTCTATAAGGGAGATGAGTAAAATGAGGAATATGGGGATGAAAAAACTTATAAAAGTAATTTTACTTATTATAGTAGTAGGGTCTTTATTTTTTATAAAGTTTTCAAAAGAGAATCCTAAAAAAGAATTTGAAGTTTTAACTTGGAATAATTACTATAATGAAAATAATATTGCTTTTTTTTATGAGAATAGTGATGATAAAAAAATTAAATTGTTAGAATCAACTTATAATGTAGAAAAAACATTAGAACAAGAAGATAATGAGTTAAATAAAATTTTAAAAACTACAGATATTTTAAATAGTATAGTTAAATATGATGATGTAGCTGATTTGGATTTAAAATCAGGTTATGATATTTTAAAAGAAAAAGCTGATAGCAAAAAAGTGTCAGGAAATAATATGGCAATTATAGAAAGGGACCTATTGACTTCAATTGGATTAACTAGTAGGGTGGGTGTATTTAGAAGCAGAAATTTAAATAATAATTCAAAGTGTGAATACTATGTTGTTGAGTATTGGAGTAAAGAAAGAAATAAATGGATTATGATAGATTTTTTAGATAGAGGTTATTTTAAAGAAGGAGATAATACATTATCTGCAAGTGAAATCTTAACTAAGGATATTAATAAATTATCATATGTTGGAAAAACAAAAGAAAAAAATTATAAAAGTGATTTAAACCAATATTTAAATTCTTATACTATATCTATAGATAATACTATAGAATCTATCAAAAGTAATACTTATATAACATATGTAAAGAATAGAGAATCTGTAGAAATTAAATTGAAAAATAAATTTCTTCCACCAACAATTTATACGCAGGAAAGTAAGCTATTAGAAAAGAATCCACAAGATAACAAGGTTGGAAATGATGAAAAATCATATATAATTTTAATGAAGAAAAATGATTTGGTAGAAATAACTAATGCAAATAAAGAAAAAGAAGAAAAATCTAAGGGAGATACTATGATAGTAGGTGCTTTTAAAAATGGGAAAATAATAGATGAGTATTATTTAAATATTAATGAAAGCGGATATGAAAAGGTTAATAAATATAAAGAAATAGAGATGAATTTAGGGCAAACAAGCGTTGATTTGTCTTTAGATGGAATAAATCCAATAAGTAATATAAATTTAAGGAAAAATTAATAATATATTACCAAAATAATATTATAATTAAACAGAAAACTTAGTCGGAAAGAGAGTGTTAATAGATGGGATTAGATTTTATATGGATATTAAAAGCTATTATTATAGCAATTGTTGAAGGACTAACGGAATTTGTCCCTGTATCTTCTACAGGGCACATGATACTTGTCTCAAATTTCATTAATTTTAAAGGTGAATTTGTTGATATGTTTGAGGTTGTAATTCAACTTGGAGCAATATTAGCAGTAGTGGTTTTATATTGGAAAAAGATAAAGGATAGTGTTATAGAATTTTTTCAATATATTTTTACTAAAGGTAAAAAGGGAGAAGTTGGATTTAGATTTGGTATTAATGTTTTAATCGGTTCTATTCCAGCAGGAATAATGGGAGTTTTATTCTATAGTAAAATAAAAAAATTATTTAGACCTGAGGCTGTAGTTGTAGCATTTATAGTTGGAGGTATTTTATTAATAATAATTGAGAGCATTTTCAGAAAGAAAAAACATGCAGTAAAAAATATAGATAAAATAACACCTATACAAGCAATAAAGGTAGGATTATTTCAAGTACTTTCAATGTGGCCAGGAATGTCAAGAAGTGCATCAACAATAATGGGAGGTTGGGTTGCAGGACTTTCAACACCTATAGCAGCCGAATTTTCATTCTTTTTAGCAATTCCAGCAATGGTTGGATCAACAGCAAAAGATTTATTTGAATTTGATTATTCAAATATGACTACTACTAATCTTATAGCGTTGATTGTTGGATTTATTGTTGCATTTTTAGTTTCATTAGTTGTTATGGATGGATTTGTAGCTTATTTAAAGAAAAAGCCTATGAGAGTATTTGCAATATATAGAGTGCTTGCAGGAATATTGTTGGGAGTACTTATGTTTAAAGGAATTATATCTGTAACAATGTAAATAGAGTTTTTGTTTTTTAGAGAATTATAAAAAATAAATTTATGAATAAATTATATAGCACATAATTTATAAAGATAATATAGATAATTTAAAGAATAAAACTTAGAATAAATTATTAAAAACATAATAATTTTTATAGTAAAAATATGTAAAATTGATAATAAAAAAATATGTATTATATAAAAAAGCTAAACATACTTATTATAATGTATAAGTATGTTTAGTTTTTTATTTATATTATTAGAGAAACCTTTAATTTGCTGAAAATTTAAACTTTTCAGAATATAGACTTTGTGCTATGATTAAAGTAAAGAAAAGGAAAAAATAATATCTGTATCGTTTACTAAATTTGTTATTAAAATTAAATAAGAATTTTAGAATATATACACTAATTAATGTAGTTATATTCCAAAAGACATTAAAGGATTGGGGGAGTTTTAAATGCAACACAATATTAAAAAAATAGCATTATTAACTGGAGGCGGAGATTGCCCCGGACTAAACGCAACAATCAGAGCAATCACAAAATCTGCAATATTAAATTATGGTTATGAGGTGATAGGTTATAAATTTGGTTATAGAGGATTATATAATAATGATTTTATGCCATTAACATTAGAAAATGTATCAGACCTTTTACCTAGGGGTGGTACTATACTTTATAGTTCTAATAAGGATAATTTATTTGATTATTCGGTAGAAGAAAATGGGAAGGTTATAAAAAAAGATGTTTCTGATATAGCCATTGAAAATATGAAAAAAGAGCATGTTGATGCTTTGGTAGTAATCGGTGGAGATGGTACATTGACTTCTGCAAGAGATTTTGCTAGAAAGGGTGTTAATATTATAGGAGTACCAAAAACTATAGATAATGATTTAGGATCTACTGATACGACTTTTGGATTTAATACAGCTCTTGAAATTGCAACAGAAGCTTTAGATAGACTTACAACAACAGCTCAATCACATCATAGAATAATGATTCTTGAAGTGATGGGCAGAAATGCAGGATTTATAGCATTAGAATCAGGAATAGCTGGTTCAGCAGATATTATATTATTACCTGAAATACCATATGATATAAAAAAGATAATTGATAAGATTAATCAAAGAAAGAATGAAGGAAATTTATTTACAATTATTGTTGTTGCTGAAGGTGCAAAAGAAAAAGATGGAGATATCGTAGTTTCTAAGATAGTATCTGATAGTCCTGATCCAATTAGACTTGGAGGAATTGGAAACAAATTGGCTGCAGATATTGAAAAAATTATTAAGGATCAAGAAGTAAGATGTACAGTACTTGGACATTTACAAAGAGGAGGAAATACATGTACTTTTGATAGAATACTTTCTACAAGATATGGAGTAGCAGCAGTTGAACTTATCCATGAAGGTAAATTTGGCAATATGGTAGCATTAAAAGGAACTGAAATTACTTATAGTAGTTTAGAAGACGTTATAGGAAATAATAAGGTTGTAGATAAAGATGGAGAACTTGTTAATATAGCAAAAAAAATAGGTGTTTGTTTTGCAGACTAAATAATTAATAATTTTATAAATTATGCTAAAAAATTATAATTAGTGGTATACTATAACTAGTGACAATTAAATGGAATTTTTTAGAAAGCTGGTGGGTATTATGAAAGGAATAAAAAGATATTTGGAATCAAGAATTGGAACTTATGGCTTTTTTTTCGAGGATTTGAATGGTGGTTTTTCTTATGGATACAACGAAAATGTTCAAATGGTTGCAGCCGGTTGTATGAAGCTCCCTATAGCAGTATCAGTCATAAAGGATGTTGAGAGAGGAAGATTAACGTTTCTTGATAAGGTAAAGATTGATCAAGAGGATAAGGTTTATGGTACAGGTATAATTCATGAATTTAATGATAGAGAATATACTATATTCGAATTATTAGTAGCAATGTTAATTCAAAGTGATAATACAGCTGCAAATAAATTGATTGATATAGTGGGTATGGATAGAATAAATGAGGATATTAAGACGTTAGGATTAAAAAATACCTCTTTAAATAGAAAAACTTCAGATGAGAGAAGTGCTGGTAAAGGAATTGAAAATGTCACAACTGCTTTAGATTTGTCAAAAATATGGAAACATTTACATGAAGCTACTTTTTTAGACGAAAAAAATAGCACAATGTTAATTGATATACTTAGAAGACAACAAAAGAAAAATAAATTGGGATTATATATTCCAGATGATTTGAAGTATGAAATATCCAGCAAAAGTGGAGATAAAAATGGTGTTGAGAATGACACAGCTTTAATACAGTTATCTAAGGGTGATTTTGTTTTTACAATGATGTCTTTAGCTGTACCTAATAGTGTATATGGAACTGTAACATTAGCTAAAAGTGGAAAAATGATGTGGGATGAAATAAGTAATCATTGGAATTAATTTTTATTGACACATTATAAAAATAATGGTATGCTTACACAAAGAATAACCTTTAATTTGATCCAGAGAGATCAGCAAGGAAGTTATATAATACCATATTTTAGGGTTTATTGCGCCTTCCTTTATATAAAGGAAGGCTTTTTTATATAGCTAATTATATTTTTGCATATAGATAAAAAATTGCTTAAGTATAATGCTGAACTAGTTTACAGATACTAATACTAGTTATAAGCTATAAGATGTGGCGCTATCTAAATTTAATATAGATAGATTTGATATAACTTTTTATAAGTTTTAATTAACGGTTAAAAAGGAGTGATATCATAATGATAAAAGGTAAACATTTAATAGATCCTATGGATTTTACAGTAGAAGAACTAAATGAAGTCTTCGAATTAGCACGTCAAATTATTTCATGTCCTGAAAAATTTTCTCATGTATGTGATGGGAAGATATTAGCAACTTTATTTTATGAGCCAAGTACAAGAACTAGATTTAGTTTTGAAGCAGCAATGATGAGACTTGGTGGAAAAATTCTTGGTTTCTCAGAACCTAATTCATCATCAGTTTCAAAAGGTGAAACATTATCAGATACTATCAAAATGGTATCCATATATACTGATATAGTAGCAATGAGACATCCTAAAGAAGGTTCAGCTAAGGTAGCAAGTCTTTATTCAAATGTTCCAATAATTAACGCAGGAGATGGTGGACATCAACATCCAACCCAAACTCTAACTGATTTATTAACAATAAAAATGTTAAAAAAAGGACTAGATAATCATACTATTGGAATATGTGGAGATTTAAAGTTCGGAAGAACAGTCCATTCATTAATCAAAGCAATGTCAAGATACAAAGGAAACAAATTTGTATTAATCTCTCCTCAAGAATTAAAAATACCACAATATATTAGAGAAGAAATATTAAAAAAGAATAATATAGAATTTATAGAAGTAGAAAGACTAGAAGATGTAATTGAACAACTTGATATATTATATATGACAAGAGTTCAAAAAGAAAGATTCTTTAATGAAGAAGAGTACTTAAGATTAAGAGACAGTTATATATTAAATAAAGAAAAAATGTCTGGAGCTAAAGATAATATGATAGTAATGCATCCATTACCAAGAGTGAATGAAATTTCATATGAAATTGATAATGATAAAAGGGCAGTTTATTTTAAACAGGCTGAATATGGAATGTATGTTAGAATGGCGTTAATAGCTAAGCTTTTGGGGGTGTTATAGATGTTAGAAATTACAAGTATTAAAAATGGATTAGTAATAGATCATATTGAAGCTGGAATGGGAATTAAAATATTTAATTATTTAGGACTTGATAAAAGTGATTATAGTGTTGCTCTTATAATAAATGCTCAGAGTAAAAAACTAGGTAAAAAAGACATAATAAAAATAGAAAATTGTGATGAACTAGACTATACAGTATTAGGTTTGCTTTCTCCAAGTATAACCATTGATGAAGTTAAAAATGAAGAAATCATTGGGAAGATAAAGCCAACATTACCTGAAAAAGTTATAGATATTTTAGAGTGTAAAAACCCAAGATGTATAACTCAAACTGAAAAATATGTTAAGCATTCGTTTGTATTAGTTAGCAAAGAAAAGGGTACTTATAGATGTGAATATTGCGATGAAATAACTAAATTATCTGAGGTTTAAAAAGAGGTGAATGTGATGGAACTTTTAATTAAAAATGCTAGGGCTATAGATGTAAGTCAGGATTTCATAGGAGATATTTATATAAAAGATGGTGTGATAACTGAAATTGGAAAAGAGATATCAAGAGAAAATGTTAAAATTTTTGATTGTAAAGGTAAAATTTTGATGCCATCATTTATTGATACTCATGCACATTTTAGAGATCCAGGCCTTACGTGGAAAGAGGATTTAGAAACTGGTTCTAGAGCAGCATTGAGAGGTGGATATACCGGGGTTTGTCTTATGGCTAATACTAATCCTATATGTTCTTCAAAAGAAGTTTTAGAATATGTAAGAAATAAATCTAATGAATTAAATTTGATTGATATACATCAATGTTCATCAGTAACTAAAAATTTTGATGGAAAAACTCTAAGTCATTTAAAAGACTTTGAAAATGATAAAAAAGTTAAAGCATTTTCAGATGATGGAGTTGGCGTATCTAATTCTAATATAATGCTTGAAGCTATGAAAATAGCAAAGAAAAATAATTGGATTTTGATGTCCCATGCAGAGAGTCCAGAATTTTCAAAGATAGATATGAGAATAGCTGAAAATATGATGACTTTAAGAGATGTGGAACTTGCCAAAATAACAAAAGCTCATCTTCATATGTGTCATGTTAGCACAAAAGAATCATTAGATTATATAATCAATGCTAAAAATAATGGCGTGAATATAACATTAGAAGTAACACCACATCATATTGCATTAACATCAGATAAAAATAATTATAGAGTTAATCCTCCAATAAGGGAAAAAGAAGATGTAGAAGCAATTTTAAATGCTATAAAACTTGGTTTTGTGGATACTATAGGGACTGATCATGCACCACATACATTAGAAGAAAAAGCAAAAGGTTCTCCAGGAATGGTAGGAATAGAAACTGCATTTTCAATATGTTATTCAAAATTAGTTAAGGACGGACTAATATCTTTAAATGAGTTAAGCAGGCTTATGTCGTATAATCCAGCTAAGCTTTTAGGTATGAATAAGGGGAAAATAAGCATAGGAATAGATGGGGATTTTGTTTTAATTGATATAGATAAAAAAATAAAAGTAAATTCTGAAGAGTTTGCATCTAAAGGCAGAAATACACCTTTTGATGGTATGGAATATTATGGTCAAGTACTTGCTACAATAAAGGGTGGAGAAATTAAATATAAAAAATAGGGATAAAACTTAATGAAGTAGCTTTCTCAAAATAACTTACTATATTGACATTTGTTTAAAAATAGTAAATACAGGCATATATTAAAAAAAGTTTTTTTGAGAAAGTTCATAATAAAAAATAGGAGGACTTTGCTATGACAAGTTACATAATGGATAAATTATATGATAGAGTTGAAAAAAGAGGCGTAGTTTGTGTAGGGTTAGACACATCATTAGATTATATTCCAGAATATTTAAAAGAGGGAAGAACTGAAAGTGAAGCAATATTTGAGTTTAATAAGCAAATAATAGATGCAACATGTAATGTAGCATCATGTTTTAAAGTTCAAATAGCCTATTATGAAGCATTAGGTTTAGAAGGATTAACGGCTTACAAAAACACATTAGAATATTTAAGAAAAAAGGATGAAATCATAATTGCAGATATAAAAAGAGGAGATATAGCAGCAACAGCAAAAATGTATGCAAAGGCTCATTTTGAAGGAGATTTTGAAGCGGATTTTATAACTTTAAGTCCATATATGGGAATGGATAGTATAGAGCCATATATACCATACATAGAAACTGGTAAAAAGGGAATATTTAGTTTAGTTAGAACATCGAATAAAGGTGCTGAAGATATAGAATATTTAGATACGGTTTCAGGAGATAAGGTTTATCATATAGTTGGAGATAAACTTATGGAAATGGGTAAAAATCTTACTTCAAGTTGTGGATATCATCCATTAGGTGGAGTTATAGGTTGTACTCATGTTGAAGAGGGAAAAGAATTAAGAAGAAGATTTAATTCTATGTTCTTTTTAATACCGGGTTATGGTGCTCAAGGTGGAAAGGCTGAAGATGTTGCAATGTATTTAAACAATGGTAATGGTGGGGTTGTAAATTCTTCTAGAGGAATATTATTAGCTTATAAAAAAGAAAATAGAGAAAAAGAATTTGCTTTATGTGCAAGAGAAGAAGCTATAAAAATGAGAGATGAAATAAAAAAGGCAGTGAATAGTTTATAGGAGGAAGAACATGAGTATAACATATAGAAAGTCAAAAGTAATTTCAAATGAAAAAGTTGTTGATAATATATATAAAATGGTGTGCGAAGATGAGAATAATATAAAAGCTGGTCAATTTTATATGTTAAAGCTTAATGGTCAAACATTACTTCCAAGACCTATAAGTATATGCGAAAGAGATGATAATAAAATAACTTTTGTTTATGCAGTAGTTGGTAAAGGAACAGAGGAATTTTCTAAATTAAAACAAGGGGAATATATAAACCTTACAGGACCTTTAGGAAATGGATTCAATTTAGAAGAGGATTTAGGAAAAGTAGCTATAGTTGCAGGCGGAATTGGAACTGCACCAATGGTTGAGGTTTCTAAAAGACTTAGAGAAAAGAACAAAGATAAAATTATAGATATATATGCTGGATATAGAGATGAAGTATATTTAGTAGATGAATTATCAAAGTATGCAAATAAGGTAGAGGTTACGACTAATACTGGTAAGCATGGATATAAGGGATTTGTTACAGATATATTAAAAGCAGAAGAATATGATACGGTTTTATGTTGCGGACCTGAAATTATGATGAAAAAGGTTATTGAAATTTGTAAAGAAAAAAATGTTAAGATATATGTTTCTATGGAAAAACATATGGCTTGTGGAGTAGGTGCTTGCTTGGTTTGTACTTGCAAAACAAAGGGTGGTAATAAAAGAACTTGTAAAGATGGTCCAGTATTTGATGGATACTATGTAGAATTATAGAATCAGGGGGATAGAAGTTATGTTAAAAGTAAATATAAATGGTGTAGATTTTAAAAATCCAGTTATAGCAGCTTCAGGTACCTTTGGTTTTGGTGCTGAATATAACAATTTTTATAATGTGGGAATGCTTGGGGGAATTTCATCTAAAGGGTTAACTTTAAATGTAAAACCAGGAAATGATGGAATTAGAGTATATGAAACTCCTTCTGGAATGATGAATTCAGTAGGATTACAAAATCCAGGAGTAGACGGATTTATAGAACATGAACTACCTGAAATGCAAAAATTAGGAACTAATATTTTAGCTAATGTTGGTGGAGGATGTTTTGAAGATTATGCTAAAGCTATTGAAAAATTGAATGATACATCTGTTCAGATAATAGAACTTAACATATCATGTCCAAATGTAAAAGCAGGAGGAATGGCTTACGGAATTAAATCAAAGGTAGCGTATGATTTTGTTAGTGAAATTAAGAAAATATCTAAAAAACCTCTTATGGTTAAATTATCACCAAATGCAGAAGATATAGTAGATATGGCTGTGAAATGTCAGGAAGCAGGTGCAGATTCGTTAAGTTTAATAAATACATTAAAAGGATTTGCTATAGACATTTATAAAAGAAAGCCTATATTTAATAATGTTTATGCAGGTCTTTCAGGTCCAGCAGTAAAACCTATAGCATTAAGAATGGTACATGAAGTGTCTAAGGCAGTAACTATACCAGTTATAGGATTAGGTGGAATATCTACAGGAAAAGATGCTATAGAATTTATGATGGCAGGGGCTAAAGCAATTCAAATAGGAACAATAAATTTTGCAAACCCAATGGCTGGAAAAGAGATCATAGAAGAAATGGAAGCTTTCTGTAAATTTGAAGGAATAAAAGATATTAATGAAATAGTAGGAATAGTATAGGAGGAATTATAAATGCAAGCATACAAAAAAGAGTTTATAGAATTTATGATAGAATGTGGAGTATTAACTTTTGGGGATTTTGTTACTAAGAGTGGTAGAAAGACACCTTTCTTTGTGAATACAGGTAATTATAAGACTGGAAGTCAACTTAAAAGATTAGGGGAATTTTATGCAAAAGCTATAAAAGAAAATTTTGATGAAGAGTATAATATAGTATTTGGACCGGCATATAAGGGAATTCCATTAAGTGTTACAACTACAATTGCATTATCAGATATGTATGGAATAGATGTTAACTATTGTTCAAATAGAAAAGAAGTTAAAGATCATGGGGATAAAGGCATACTCTTAGGAAGCAAAATAACTGATGGAGATAAGATTTTAATAGTTGAAGATGTAACAACAGCAGGAACTTCAATATATGAAACTATGCCTATATTAAATGAGCAAGGTAAAGTTTTAGTAACAGGACTTATAATATCAGTTGATAGAATGGAAAGAGGTCAAGGAGAAAAATCAGCATTAGTTGAAATAAGAGAAAAATTTGGATTTAAAACTTGTGCTATAGTTACAATGTCAGAAGTTATAGAATATTTATATAATAAAGAAGTGAATGGAAGAATAATAATTAATGATGAAATTAAAGCAAGAATTGATGATTATTATGAGCAATATGGAGCAAATAATTAAAAAAATAGGATATAAAAAAGGTTGTTTCGTTTTTTGAAACAACCTTTTTATGTTGGATGGCTTTTAAATAAAAATTGACATTGCAGTATAATGAAGTATTCTTATAAGTTGTGTAGCTGCGATATTAACACTATTCTTCAAATTAAATAATACAATAGTATTTAATTTGTAAGTTCACTAATATGAATAGTTGTATAGTTATTATCATTAAGTGCTTTAACCATTTGGTTTAAAGGTGAATTAGTATCATATTCAACATTTAAAGTGTTATTATTGATACTACAATTTAGATAATCAATCTCTATCGATGGATGATAGAAAAAGCTATGCAACACTTTAGGGTCATAGGTATTTAGTCCGTTTATAATAGAAGATGTATCTAAATTTTCTACGAACCCTAAAGGTGTAGGGACATACAAATTATTAGTATCGGTCTTATAAATATTTTTTTTAGAATTATCAAATGGTTCATATACAAATTGGAAGTATTCTTCTATTGCATCTTGTTGCATTTTTGTATCTCTATAATGAGGACTTTCATAGAACGTACAAGGAATATTCAAAGCATTTGCATTTTCCATTCCATTTTCGACTACACTTCTAGCCTCTTCAACAGTATTATTTACATCTTTAGATAATTCTTCACCAACAGCACTTCTATCAGTTCCAGATTGATGTGTGTATCCATGAAGACCAATTTCTGCACCTTTGTAAATTAAATAATCTAGTAAGTTTACAAAACCAACATTTTGAATGGATTGATTTTTTAAAAGGTCATTATCAATATTATCTAATGGTGCCTTAAATCTTGGAATCCAACCTACATGGAATTTTATACCGTTTGAATAAAGTAAATTAGCCATACATTTTACTTTTAATTGATTTTTATCTACTGCCATTGAATCTCCATCGGTAAAATCTTCAAATCTAAACATAGCAACTTTTTTGCTGCATTTTATAGAAGGTAAATCAGGAGCTTCAATATTGTTAGGTAATAGAGAGATTCTTTTATTATTAAAATCAAATACTGCAATAAGATTAAATAGTTCTTCTATATCAGAGATTGATATGTAAGAGTTATTATTATAATTTAATAACTTTCCTCGTAAAGCACCCTCTTCAGAATCTTTTGTATAAGAATCAGTAGTTAATGAAAGTTTATGTTCATTATTTTCTAATTCAAATGAATTTTCAGAACTATTAATGTTATATTTAAGTTTACTACATATGAAATTAATAGGGATATAATATCTTTGAGATTTTAATAACATAGGGATATTTTTTATGTTATTTTCATTTAGGATATCTAAAGTTATATCATTTACTTTTGTTATTGGCATATCGTCAAAAGAAGTTTTTGGAACAAATCTACTTTTGAATGTGTTTTTAGGTAATGCTCTAGAATAAACTTTGTCATTTATAATGGTTATATATGATTGAAAAAAATTATAATAGCCAAATATATTATAGGTAAGTATTAAAACAAATAATAAAATAAAAAAAGATAATATAACTTTTTTCAATGGAACTTTATGTTTTTTCATACGTTAATCAACACTCCTCTACATTTTATCTGATAATCAGTATTTATGTTATATTATTTATATAAAGTAAGAAAAAAGAGATATACACTCAAAAATGGAGATTTATAAGTTTTAACTTGAGTGAATAATACAAAACTATACTTAAAGTGAATAATTACTTTTATAATAATTAACAAATATAGAAATTACATCATTTATTATATAACAAATATATTAAACAAATATTAAAAATAAATTAAGGTTTTTATTAAATATATGTTCTAATTAAGTTAATACATTTATAATTTTTTATTTAATCCTTATAGAAAATATCCATCTGTATTAATACTATTATTTTAGAATCATATATATATAGTAAATTTTCTATATAAGTTCCTTGATAGATTTATATAAATGAACAAACGTTAATAGAACTTATATATTTATAATATTTATGATACGAATATTTAAAATTATTATACTAAGTAGTGTAATTTTAGTAGATACTATGATAATTTTATTATGAATAAAAACTTTAGTTAATTCTTTAAAAGAAAATATAAAAAAATAATTTTAGGTTAAACTTTAAATGATAAAAAAATTTATAATTAATAAACAAAAAACATTGAAAATAAAAATCAATTGATATATAATATCAATATACAATTTAAATAAGGAGAAGATTGAGAAAAAATTAACGAAGTTTTATTAATATTATAATAATATTAATAAAAAATAAAATTTCACAAAAATAAAATATTTCAATAATATGGATAAATATACTTAAAATTTGGTAAAAATAAAAAAAGCTTTTCAATTAAAGTTTTTTATATTAAAATTATATTGAGAAAGATTTAACAAAGTCTTTTTCTAAGCAATGAGTATAAAGGAGGAAAAATATGTTTAAACAATGGGAAGGTTTTAAGGAAGGTACTTGGCAAGAAGGTATTGATGTTAGAAACTTTATACAAAAGAATTATAAGGTATATGAAGGTGATTCAAGTTTCTTAGAAGGTACTACTGAAAAAACAGATAAAGTATGGGAAAAAGCATATGCATTAATTGTTGAAGAAGTTAAAAAAGGAATAATCGATGTTGCAACTGATAGAGTTTCAGGAATTGATAATTATGAACCTGGTTACATAGATAAAGATAATGAGGTAATAGTAGGACTTCAAACAGATGCTCCGCTTAAAAGAATAGTAAATCCATTTGGTGGAATAAGAATGGTCAAAACTTCACTAGAAGAATATGGATATGAATTAGACAAAGATATTAAAAAACATTTTTCAAAATATAGAAAAACTCATAATGAAGGAGTTTTTGATGCTTACTCAAATGAAATAAGACTTGCAAGAACAGCAGGGCTTTTAACAGGACTTCCAGATGCTTATGGTAGAGGAAGAATAATAGGGGACTATAGAAGGATTGCACTTTATGGAGTAGATTATTTAATAGAAGAAAAGAAAAAAGATTTAGATGATTTACAAGGAGATATGCTTGATGAGTTAGTAAGAAAAAGAGAAGAAGTTTCTGAACAAATAAGAGCATTAAATGCTATAAAATCTATGGCATCTAAATATGGATGTGATATTTCTAAACCAGCTGCAACAGCAAAAGAAGCTGTACAGGCTTTATATCTTGGATATCTAGCTGGTATTAAAGAAAACAATGGGGCAGCTACATCATTTGGAAGAACTTCGACTTTCCTTGATATTTATATAGAAAGAGATTTAGAAGCAGGATTAATATCTGAAAAAGAAGCTCAAGAGTTAGTTGATCAACTTATAATTAAATTAAGATTAGTTAGACACTTAAGAACTCCTGAATACAATGATTTATTTGGTGGAGATCCAACTTGGGTAACTGAATCAATAGGTGGTATAGGTATTAATGGTAAACCGCTTGTAACAAAGAATTCATTTAGATATCTACACACTTTAATTAATTTAGGAACATCAGCTGAACCAAACTTAACAGTTTTATGGTCAGATAAATTACCTGAAAGCTTTAAGAAATATTGTGCAGAAATTTCAATAAAAACAGACTCAATACAATATGAAAATGATGAAGTTATGAGACCTATATATGGTGATGATTATGCTATAGCTTGTTGTGTATCAGCTATGAAGGTTGGTAAACAAATGCAATTCTTTGGTGCGAGATGTAATATAGCTAAGTCATTATTATATGCTATAAATGGTGGAGTAGATGAATTAAAAGGTATTAAAGTAGTACCAGGAATTGAAAAGCTTACAGATGAAGAAGTACTTGACTTTAATAAAGTTAAGGAAAACTATGATAAAGTTTTAGAATATGTTGCTAAAGTATATGTAGATACAATGAATATAATTCACTTTATGCATGATAAATATGCTTATGAAGCAAGTCAAATGGCTCTTCATGATACATCAGTAGAGAGATTAATGGCATTTGGTATTGCAGGTCTTTCAGTAGCTATAGATTCTTTATCAGCTATAAAATATGCAAAAGTTAAACCAATAAGAAATGAAGAAGGAATTGCTATAGACTTTGAAGTTGAAGGCGACTTCCCTAAATACGGAAATGATGATGATAGAGCAGATGATTTAGGTGTAGCTTTAGTTACTAAGTTCTCTTCTGAACTTAAGAAGCATCCTTTATATAGAGACGCACATCATACATTATCAGCACTTACAATAACATCTAATGTTATGTATGGTAAGAAAACAGGTAATACACCAGATGGAAGAAAGAAAGGCCAGCCTTTAGCGCCAGGAGCTAATCCAATGCATGGAAGAGATATAAATGGTGCATTAGCGTCTCTTAACTCAGTAGCTAAAATACCATATAATGGAATATGTCAAGACGGTGTATCTAATACATTCTCAATTGTTCCTGATGCTTTAGGAAAAGATCAAGAACAAAAGGTTAATAATTTAGTATCAATTTTAGATGGATATTTTGTACAAGGAGCTCATCATTTAAATGTTAATGTACTTAATAGACAGACATTAATTGATGCTATGGAAAATCCAGAAAAATATCCAACTTTAACAATAAGAGTTTCAGGATATGCAGTTAACTTTAGTAGATTATCAAAAGAACAACAATTAGAAGTTATAAGTAGAACATTCCATGAAAGTATATAGATTTTAGATGACTTATATACTTTATAAAATAGGAGAATTATCTTACTAAAAATAATGGCTATGTTTTAAGTAAATGTTGATATTTTAGAGTTCTTAGAGTAAAGTCCTCTGTCTATGAACTTTATACTACAATTATTAACACTATTTTAAAGCATAGCAAAAATAATTTATTAAAATATATATTAATAATTATATATTTGATATACTAAATATAATATAAAAATAATTCCCCTGTCTTTTATTTGACAGGGGTTTTATTCTAGGAGGAAAAGAAAAAATGGTTAAAGGAAAAATTCATTCAATAGAAACTATGGGACTTGTTGATGGACCAGGTATTAGAGTGGTTGTGTTTTTACAAGGATGTTCTTTAAGGTGTAAGTATTGTCACAATCCTGATACATGGGAGTATAATGGGGGAGTAGACTATACGCCAGAAGAATTAGTTAGAAAAATTGAAAGATACAAAACTTATTTTCAAAGTTCAAATGGTGGCGTTACTTTTTCAGGAGGAGAACCTTTGAGACAACCAGAATTTCTTCTAGAAACATTAAAATTATGTAAAGAAAAAGGAATACATACATGTTTAGATACTTCAGGGTTTGGAATTGGAAATTATGATGAGATTTTAAAATACACAGATCTAGTCCTATTTGATATAAAACATTATGATAGAGCAGGATATAAAAATGTTACCTTAATGGAAATTGATAAATCATTAGAATTTTTAGAAGCGGTACAAAAATCGGAAACTAAAATATGGATTAGACATGTGGTAGTTCCGGGATTAACTGATGGAGAAGAACATATAGAAAAACTTAAAGAATATATATCTAATATTAAAGGTGTTGAAAAAGTTGAATTATTACCATATCATCTTTTAGGAAAAAATAAATATGACGTTTTAAAATTAAAATATCCACTTGAAGGGGTTCCTGCAATGGATAAAGAAGTAGTAAAAAAATATAATAAAATTATAGAAAGATAAGTATGCTTTTCAATATTATTTTCTTACTAATCCTAAGAACGACATAAGAGCTCTCAATAATACATAACAAGTACATTTTATAGGTTCTTCTAAGGTTTAGATGAAAAAGTAATTTTTATAAACCAAATCAGTCTAAACTTAAGAAGAACTTAATTTTTATAACTCAATATAAGAAAAATAAGAGTAAAGTCATAATTGTACTTGAAGTGAAAATAGTTCTTTTTCAAAATTACATATAGGACATGTCCAATCATCAGGCAAATCTTCGAATTTAATTCCAGGCTCAATATTACTATCTAAATCACCTATTTCTGGATCATATATATAACCACATATATCACAAAAATATCTCTGCATACATATTCACCTCATTTATAATATTAATCATTAACAATGATTAATATTAAATTTCATATATAAGATTCATATAAGTTTTTATTATAAAGAGTTAAATAACAGAGCTTATATTTATAAATAAGATTATTATTAATAAACAAACTTATTGGAGTTTATATATTTTTATTATATTAAAGAGGTGGTTTTACTGTTCAATATATAATTTTAATTTCTATAAAAATTATTTGCTATTTTTAAGCATGTTAGTAAAATGTCCTTTAGGTACATATCCTTTTTTTAAACCTTCAATTACTGTTAAGTAAGTGGCAGTAGTATCAAATCGTGCATCATGATAATTTCCACTACCTTTAAATAATTGATTGGATTTTTCTGTGATTTGTTCACTTGTTATGTTAAGAAAATTTATAACTTCTTCTAGCTTAGGATTTTTAATTTCTCCATTTGCTTTTGGGATTTTACAAATGTTTTTGTAATGAGCCATAGTACAAAATGAATGATTTGGAACAAACTCTTCTCCTAATAAAGAAAGTTCATGTTTTAAAAATTTAATATCAAAATTAACATTATGACCAATTAAGAAATCCGCTTCTAAAAAGTCTTTTATAAATTCTGGGACTAAATCTTCAAAATATTGGCCTTCAGATAATTCATAAAGCTTTTCTAAAGAAAATCCATGAACTTGTTCAGCTGATGGACTCATTTCATCTACAGTAAAAAAGAAATTTTTCCCTTTAGTAACTTGTGGTTTAGCACTAGCATCAACTGTTATATAACTTAATTGACATATACTTCCAGGTTTGATGTTTGTAGTTTCTGTATCGAAAAATAATAATTTCATTTTAATAAACCTCCTAGGTGAGTAAATAAATCCAGTATTTAGACATCGATAACTTTCTTAATTACTAAAAGTTCAAGTCAAAATAAGGATATTCGAACTTTATATTTTTAAATATAACATTAGTTTTTACATTTTATATAAAGCAATATTTTCATTTAATTAATACCTAAAGATAATTATATAACATTTTAATATTTTTTCAAAGAAATGAATAGATAACAATAAATATCCAATAGTATTGATTTTTATTTTCAATAGATATATAATTATATAAAATAATAAGTCAATATAATTTATAAACTAAAATTAAAAGTAAATAATTTATAAATATATGAAAATAATAAAATAATATATGTATATAAGTTCAATTAAAGTTTGTTCATTAATTAAAATTATTATAGTGAGGAACTTATATAAAAATTTATTATATATGCTTCTAATATAATAGTATTAATTACGTTGATATTCATTTTCTATAATAATTAAATTTTAAAATTATAAATGCGTTAACTTAATTAGAACATATATAGAATACTTAGGAGGAAAAATCGTGGTAAAAGAAAGAAAAAGAAAAATATCAATTATAGGTGCAGGATTTGTAGGTTCAACAGCAGCATTTGCTTTAATGAATAGTGGAGTTGCTACAGAAATTTGTATATACGATATAAATATGGATAAAGCTATGGGAGAAGTAATGGATTTAGTTCATGGAACTTCATTTGTCAAACCTGTTAATATTTATGCAGGTAGTATAGCTGAAACAAAGAATTCAGATATAATTATAATTACAGCTGGAGCAGCACAAAAAGAGGGGGAAACAAGATTAGATTTAATAGAAAAGAATTATAATATTTTCAAAGGTTTTATCCCAGAACTTGCAGCAGCAAGTCCAGAAGCGATATTATTAGTTGCATCTAATCCGGTTGACATATTATCATATATAACATATAAGTTATCAGGATTCCCTAAAGAAAGAGTAATAGGTACAGGAACAGTTCTTGATACATCAAGATTAAAATATGTTATTGGTAAGTATTTAAATGTAAATAATAATAATATTCATGCATATGTTTTAGGTGAACATGGCGATAGTGAAATTATAAGTTGGAGTACTGGAAGCATTGCAGGAGAAAGTTTTGAAGAGTATACAGAAAAGTTTTCTTTAGAATGGGATGAAGAAATAAAAAATGTAATTGAAAATGATGTGAAAAATGCGGCATATGAAATTATTTCAAGAAAAAAAGCTACATATTATGCAATAGGATTAGCAATAAATGAAATTGTAGAGTCTATTTTAAGGGACGAAAATACTATATTAACAGTATCTTCATTAATGAATGATGAATATGGAATTAATGATATATATTTAGCTATTCCAACTATTCTTAATAGAAATGGTGCGGTAAGAACTGTTGAACCTAAGATAAGTAAAAATGAAATAAAGAAATTACAAGATTCATCAAAAGTGTTAAAAGAACATATGAAAAATATTAATTTATAAATAATAAAAAAATATTAATTGATAAATAGCAAGAAATTTGACAAAATATTTTCATTTTATTATAATGAGTCAATAAAGTGGAAGTTTTAGTAAAGTTAGGAATGCTTTAAGCATTTAATTACTATTTTTATTAAAAACAAGTAAGAAAAATACAGAAAGAATTTGGGGGAAATACAATGAAAATTGAAGGTCTTATTATTCCGGAAGGATATAAAAGTAAAGCTTCTTTAATTGAAACAGAAGTTCATATTAAACAAATTAAAGATCTTTTTGAAAGAGTTCTTGCTAAAAATTTAAATTTAACTAGAGTTTCAGCTCCTTTATTTGTTGAACCAGAAACAGGTATGAATGATAATCTAAATGGTTGTGAAAGACCTGTAAGTTTTGATCTTTTGGCAACAGGTAAGGATGTTCAAATAGTACATTCATTAGCAAAATGGAAGAGATATAGTTTAGGTAGATATGGATTTGAAATTGGTCAGGGTTTATATACAGACATGAATGCAATAAGAAGAGATGAAGAGTTAGATAATCTTCATTCTATATATGTAGATCAATGGGACTGGGAAAAGATAATAAATAAATCAGACAGAAATTTAGATACATTAAAGAATACAGTAAATACTATATATAATGTTTTTAAAGAAGTAGAAGATTTTGCTTGTAATGAATTAATAAATGAGAAAAAAATATTGCCAGAAGAGATTTTCTTTATAACTACTCAAGAGTTAGAAGATAAGTATCCTGATAAAACTCCAAAAGAAAGAGAAGACCTTATAGCAAAAGAAAAAGGTGCTGTGTTTATAATGCAAATAGGTGGAGCTTTAAAATCAGGAGAAAAGCATGATGGAAGATCTCCAGACTATGACGATTGGACTATGAATGGTGATATAATATTCTATTATCCAGTACTTGATAGAGCTTTTGAAGTTTCATCAATGGGAATTAGAGTTGATGAAGAAGCTTTAGAAAGACAACTTAAGATTGCTGATTGTGAAGAAAGAAAAAATCTTGATTTTCACAAGATGTTACTTAAAGGAGAATTACCATATACAATTGGTGGTGGAATAGGTCAATCAAGAATATGTATGTTTTTCTTGAAAAAAGCACATATAGGGGAAGTTCAAGCATCAACTTGGGATGAGAAAAATATTAAAATTTGTGCTGAACATGATATAAGATTATTATAGGAAACTGTAAAAAAGGTAGAGTCTATTTTTAGACTCTACCTTTTAAATTCTAAAACTTATTTCTCCACTTGTTATAATTTTTTCTTTTCCATCAGAATCTTTTACGAGAAGTTCACCAGTATCAGTTAAAGAAAGACAAGTTACAATTTCTTCTTTATTATATGTAATTAATTTTGCTTTCTTATTTATTATATTAGAATTTTCTCTACATATAGACAATGCCTCTGAGATATCTTTTTGTAATACAAATTTATTATAAAGAGCTTCAAAGTGATTAAGAAACTTTGCAAGTATATCATTTCTTTTAAAAGTTTTATTTAACTCTATTTTAAGAGAAGTTGCTATACCTTTAAGTTCATCAGGAATATCAGCAAGTTCTAAGTTGACATTTATACCGACTCCTAGAATTAAGTAATGAATTCTATCCATATCACATTTCATTTCAGTTAATATTCCACATATTTTTTTCTCATTTAAGAATATATCATTTGGCCATTTGATATTAACTTTAATATCAAAGTCAAGTAAAGTTTTATAGATAGATGCAGCTGCAATTTGGGTTATCTTAGAAGCTTCTATAGGGGGGAGATTGGGTTTTAATATTAAGCTAAACCAAATTCCACTAGAAGGGGAAACCCATTGTCTATCAAATCTCCCTTTACCAGATAGTTGTTTTTCAGCTACTATTAAAGTCCCATTGTCTATTTCACCTCTAGCTAGTTCTTTTGCAGTATCATTAGTGGAAGAGAGTTCGTAAAAATGTTTTATATCTTTTATTAAATTATTTGTTTTTAATAATGGCATAAGTTCTTGAGAGGATAATATATCTGGACAGAATATAAGTTTGTATCCTTTATTTGATTTTCCGTCTATAATATATCCTTTATTTTTTAGTGATTTAATATGTTTCCAAATAGCACTTCTTGATATATTTAAATCAGAACTTAAAATTTCTCCAGATAAATATTCTGAAGAATTTTTTAATTTATTTAAAATTTTATTTTCCATAACTATCTCCTTGATATTAATTTAATATATGTAATAATACTATTATAAAAAATACTCTAACAAATTAATACTAATAAATATATAAGTTTCTATAAAAATTCTACAAAAGATTATAAATGTAATAACTTAATTAGAACATATATATAAATAAAAACACAAATTTATATTTATTAGATAAAATATAGCATAATTCTATTAATATTCTATTAATATTGCATTAATATTGTATGAAAAGATGAATATTGAAGATAATTACTAGTATAATTATTGAATTTTAAATATTGATATTATATAATTATGAAGATAGTCAAAACTTAATAAAATTTATAAAACAAAGACTCTTAGAAAGGAACAAATAGATGGATAAAAACATAAAGAAGAAAAAGAGGCCAGTAAAAGCTAGACAAAATAATGGTAAAAGAAAGAAAAAAAGAGTTTCTTTAAAAAATCTTGTAATTTTTGTTGTCTTTATGATCGT
Source organism: Clostridium sp. CTA-5 (assembly GCF_054768135.1). Classification (NCBI taxonomy): domain Bacteria; kingdom Bacillati; phylum Bacillota; class Clostridia; order Eubacteriales; family Clostridiaceae; genus Clostridium; species Clostridium sp. CTA-5. Next base: position 146,330 of record NZ_BAAAAT010000004.1, read on the forward strand.
TTTTACAGCTTGTACCGGACCTTTTGTACTTTTATATGGACCTTTTGAAAATGCAAAAAGAACTTACGTTGGAGCAGCTATGACATCATTGAGTCATCAATATCTAGCTAAATGGTTTTTATCAGATGAAAAAATAGCTAAAATTTTAGGGGGTTCTTCAGTTGCAAGTAGCGAAAATACAAATACAGATGAGATTGAAATACCAAAAGTAAAAGATCAAAATATAGAATTAAATGAAATTGATAATCCGAAATATAAAGGATACCTTTTAGTGATAAAAGATCCTACAAGGGTAAAAGTGGGATATACATCAAAATTGAAAAAAGAAGGAGAAACTACATCACAAATTGCAGAGAATAACAATGCTATAGCTGCAATTAATGGAGGCGGTTTTACAGATAAATCTTCTAATGCAAAATGGACTGGTAATGGTGGATTACCTATTGGACTTATTATGAACCAAGGAGGAGTTGTATTTAATGATTTAGGAGAAGACAATAAAACAGATTTGTTAGGTATGACTAAAGAAGGAAAATTAATTGTTGGTAATTATTCTGTAAATGAACTAAAAAAAATGGGTGTACAAGAAGCTCTAAGCTTTACACCTACACTTGTTGTAAATGGTAAGATGACTCCGATGTCAGGTGATGGTGGATGGGGAATCGCACCAAGAACAGTAATAGGACAGAGAAAAGATGGAGCAATACTTTTGCTGGTTATAGATGGAAGAAGTGTAAATAGTTTAGGTGCTACATTAAAAGAAGCACAAGAAATTATATATCAATGTGGAGCTGTTAATGCAATAAATTTAGATGGTGGTAAATCAACGACTATGTACTATAATGGAGATATAGTTAATACTCCTTCAGATAGCTTAGGAGAAAGAGCAATACCAACAGCAATAATTGTCAAGTAAAAAAGGAGAAATAATATGAAGGTAATTAAAAAAATAATTGCTTGGGCGATGCTATCTCTAGTTTTACAATTTGCTGGATTGTTCTTATTAGATAGTTTTGTTTTTAAGCATTCATCAGAATTTAAAATGAAGAAAATAGAAGCAAATGTAGATAATACAAAAAATATAAACGCAACTATTTCAAAAAGTGCACAGGATATTAGAATATCTTATGATGGTAAATATTTAACTTATTATGAAAATAAAATTTTATACATAGAAGATACAAAAACTGGTGAAAAAACTGAAGTTAAAACAAATGATTCGGGAGAAATTTTAAATTGTAAATGGCTTTCTGATAGAAATAGATTAGTTATAGCAGAAAAAGTAAAGAAAGATGGAAAAGATAAAATACAAGTAGTAACTCATGATGCTAAAACAGGTAATGAAAGTTTTGTTAGTGAAGTTTGTAGATATGAACAAAATATGGAAGTAAAGAAGATAGCAGTATCTGTTCTTACTGGTGTATACTATATTGACATTGATAAAGGTGGTATGAAAAATACTGTTTATAGAATAGATATAAATCATGATATTTCTAAAGTTGAACTTAAATCAAATGTTCTTGGAAATATAGAGGTAATACCACATGTAGATAGATTAATTTATGAAGATAAATTAAATAATACTTTTTATGCAACAAGTCCAAGTAAAAAAATAAATATTAAATCTGATAAAGAATTAACACTTCTAGGAATTGATAATGAAGATGTTATATATATTGGTGAACTTACTAATGATAAAATATCAAAAATAATATATGGAACTGTTGATGAAGATGCATCCACATGGAAGACTGTAGATTTAACACAAGTAATTAATGAAAATGACCTTTTCTTTAATAGCAAAAGTGAAATTTTAATTAATGATAATCTTCAAGGTATAGTGAAAAATTTAACTACAGGAAAAGAAACTGTTTATGATGGAAAACTAGTTGAAATTAAAGAGAAATTCATAACTACTGTTAATAATGGAAAATTACAATATACTAGTTTAACTGAAAAATAAAATTTTAAGGTACGTAAAAGGGATTAATACCTTAAAAATGTGCTTAAATTAGATGAAACTTTCCTAAAAACCATAAGGTATATTAAGGATAGTTTCATCATTTTTTATAAACATAATAAACAGAATTTTTTATTAATTTAAATAGATAAGGAGTAATTTATGGACAAAATACTTAACATTTTTTTAACAATACCTGCAATTTTAATCGGATTTACATTTCATGAATATGCACATGCTAAAGTTGCAGATAAATTAGGAGATAAGACTCCTAGATTTCAAGGTAGACTTACCTTAAATCCTTCCGCACATATTGATATAATGGGATTAATAATGATTATTTTATTTAGGTTTGGGTGGGCTAAACCAGTTCAAACAAATCCATCTGCATATAAAAATTACTATAAAGATGATCTGAAAGTTAGTATAGCAGGTCCATTAGCTAATTTAGGGGTAGCTCTAGTATTTTCAATAATATACGCATTGGTTATTAGGACATTATATGGAATGCTACCATTAGCTTATTTTGAGGTTCTTCAAATAATGATTTTATTTATTATAAAAATAAATGTTAATCTTTTTATATTTAATCTACTTCCAATTCCGGGATTAGATGGATTTCATGTTTTGAGAGATTTAATGCCGCAAAAATTTTATAGAATTGAAGGTGAATTGTATAAATATCAAATGATAATATTATTTGCTATAATATTTTTTGGTGGAAAATTAATAGAGATTCCATCTCAAATAATAACAAGTCTAGTTATGAGAGTATCAACAATTATATTAGGAATCTTTTAAATAAAAATATCAACATTGTTTTAAAACATACCCTAAATAAAAAGTTAACTCAAAATGATTTTAATCATTTTGAGTTAACTTTTTTTATTCTTTAGAAAATTATATATTTTAAAATCTGTGGATAACTTCTAGAATATCTTGTTTTAGAGGTATTATAAGTACCACCTAAAGAATAAAAAATAATCATATGCCGCACCATTATTCCTGCACTACGTTTGGAAAGAGTGCAGGAATAAAAAAATCCACGCTCCACAGTCGCTTAGCGATTTTTTTATATTTGTATAACTTTTAATTCTCTACCATATATACCTTTAAATCTATCTTTAATTTTAAGAACTTGTTTTATTTCAAAATCAATGTTTAGATGAGAAGATAATTTTATTAAAACGCTATCTTCATCAATATCAATATTTAATTTGTTTATGGCCCTATCAAAATTTGTATCTAAATATTCAGCAATCATAAGTAATATATTAATACAATTAATTGCTTTTATATCAAAGTTATTTATTATAGAAAAAAATTGGGGTAGTGGAACTTTATTTTTTTCATTATAAGTAGCAGCAATTGCAGCACTCATTAATAACTCTTTATGAGAAAGTCCATTAATGCTTGAGTTTAAAATTACATAAAATGAATGCTTATGATGATGGTAATAATCTATACTTATACCAGAATCATGTAGTAATGTAGCAGTTTTTAAAACATTATTATACTCATCGCCTAATTTGTGAATTGGTTTTAATGCGTTAAATAGTGTAGATGTTATATTAAATACATGTTCTGCATGAACTCTATTAATATTTAGATAATCAATTATACCATTTAAATTGTAATCTAATATATCATCAATAGGAGTGTAGTTTTTAGCTATATACTCAAACATTATCCCTTCTCTTAAACCACGTCCTGAAATTACTATATCTTCACATTTAACATTTTCAATTATTGTATCCAAAATTGTTAAACCACCTACAATTAAATCAGCTCTTTCTAAAGATAATCCATCTATTTGGCATCTTTGTCTAAAGTCTTTACATTTTAATAAATTATATATCTTATGTACATCATAATCGTTTAATTTATAATTGTGTAGTATATCAAAAGGATATCTTTTTTTAGCTTTGTCCATATGGCAAAGAGTTCTAGCAGTGCCTCCAACAGCAATAATAGAATCATAACTTTCCTTATTTAACCATTCAATACCATTTAGCATATTTTTTATAGTTAAAATAGATTTTTCTAAGTTTTCATAAGAAATTCTATCTTCTAAATGATATTGAAATGTATAATTTAGGCTACCAAATGGAATAGTTGTACTTTCTATAATTTTTCCATCTTTTACACATGTTAAATGGGTACATGCCCCACAAACATCCACGATAAGAGAATTCTTAACGCACATACTTCTTGTTATACCTAAATAAGTATAATGTATTTCTTCTTCATTAGATAATAAAGTAACATCTATATCAAATTGTTCTTTTATTTTTTTAAAAAAGTAATCACAATTTTTTGCATTTTTCATTGAATAGGTAGAAACTGCAATTATTTCTTTTACATCTGAAAAATTACATAATGATTTAAATGAACGTACATTTGCAAGTGTTTCATTAATTCTATCTTCAGATAGATTTTCTCCTTCAACTAAGTCTTTAGCTAGTTTTATATCACTACTAGATTCACCAATAATTTTATAATAACCATTTTTCATAACATTCATCAGTGTAAACTTAACAGAATTAGCACCGATATAAATAACACCTATTTTATTCATTTTATAACTCCTCATATTATTTATAATAATTGTTATTTTATTAAATATTACTATAGATTATACAACATTTATCAAATAATTAATACGTTGAATCGATTTAATTTTTATAATTTTTACATTGACAAAATTATCTATCATTTGTATAATAAATAAAGATTAATATGGAAAAATTCTGAGAAGAGAAGAGTACGTTAATTGATTCCTAAAGCGAATAAGGAGATGGTGTGAGCCTTGTGGATAGATTAATAGGAAAAGAGCCTTGGAGAAGTCACCTGAAATTCATTAAAGTAAGGAAGACCGCAAATAACTTTGCGTTAAAAGTTAAGTGGTGTTATTATTTAATACTTTATTAAATAATAACACAATTAGAGTGGTACCGCGGATAATTCGTCTCTTAATTTTAAGAGAGGGATTTTTTTTCTTTAAGAATTTATATTAATAAAGAATTTGTGGGCAATTTAAATTGTAATTTAAAATAGAGTTTAAAAATATAATTTAAAGGATAAAAAATAAATAATATGTGTCATAATTAATCTTGCACTATGTTTAAAAATGGTTCATGGTTAAAAAATAAAATTTGTTGATAACTCTTATATAGAAAATTTATGATATATATGATTCTAAGTCGATATTGTTGGTTAAAGATATAATTTTCTATATAAATTATATAAAAGATCATAAATGTATTAATTTAATTAGAACATATATATAAAATAAATATATACATTTTTAAAATATAAATCAAAAGTATATAACATTATAATCAAAGTTATGTTAGAAATGCCCTGAGGAGGATAAATATGGATTATAAAAATAAAATTGCACAATTAATTAAAGAACATGTAGATTTAGAACTTGATACGATAGAAAAGCTTATTGAAATACCACCTAAATCAGAAATGGGGGATTATGCATTCCCATGTTTTCAACTTGCAAAGGTTATGAGAAAAGCTCCAAATATGATATCAGAAACTTTAAAAGAATCTATCAATAAAGAAGGTTTTGAAAGAATTGAAAATTTAGGACCATATTTAAACTTCTTTGTAGATAAGGGTATATTTGCTGAAAATACAATTGAAAAGATAATGAAAGATGGAGATAAATATGGTGAATCGAATATAGGTGAAGGGAAAACAGTGTGTGTTGAATATTCTTCTCCTAATATAGCTAAGCCATTCCATGTTGGACATTTATTTACAACAGCTATTGGAAATTCTTTATATAAAATGTTTAAAAAAGAAGGATATAATGTTGAAGGAATAAATCACTTAGGAGATTGGGGTACTCAATTTGGTAAGCTTATATCAGCTTATAATAGATGGGTAGATGAAGAAGCTTTAGAAAAATCACCTATTGATGAACTTTTAAGAATTTATGTCAAATTCCATGAAGAAGCTGAAAAAGATCCTAGCTTAGAAGATGAAGGAAGAATGTATTTTAAAAAGCTAGAAACAGGTGATAAAGAGGCTGAAGCTCTTTGGAAAAGATTCAGAGATTTAAGTTTAAAAGAATTTGAAAGAGTTTATGATATATTAGGTGTAAAATTTGATTCATTAGCAGGAGAAGCATTCTATAACGATAAAATGGATGTTGTTGTTAATGAATTAAAAGATAAGGGATTGCTTGTAGAAAGTAATGGAGCACAAGTTGTAATGCTTGATGATTACAATATGCCTCCATGTATAGTCTTAAAAGGTGATGGAGCATCTATATATGCAACAAGAGATTTAGCAGCAGCTATGTACAGAAAGAAAACTTATGATTTTTATAAGAGTATCTATGTAGTTGGTAGTCCACAAGCACTACATTTTAAACAAGTATTTAAAGTGTTAGAACTTGCAGGACATGAATGGGCTAAAGATTGTGTTCATGTAGGCTTTGGATTAGTTAAATTTGCAGATAGAAAGCTTTCAACTAGAAAAGGAGAAGTTGTTTTACTTGATGATTTAATAAGAGAATCAATTGAAAAGACTTTAGAAGTTATTAATGAAAAGAATCCAAATCTTGAAAATAAAGAGGAAGTAGCTAAGAAAATAGGTGTTGGAGCTATTATCTTTACTTATTTAAAGAACTCAAGAGAGAAAGATATAGTATTTGATTGGAAAGAAATATTATCATTTGAAGGAGAAACAGGTCCGTATGTTCAATATTCATATGCTAGAGCAAATAGTATATTAAGTAGAGCAGAGAATATATCTAAAGAAATAGATTATAGTAAACTATCTTCAAAAGAAGAATTTGAATTAGTTAAATCTTTGGCTAATTTTAACAATCAAATAAAGCTTGCAATAGATAAATTAGAACCATCAATATTAACAAGATATGTTATTGAAGTTGCTAAAGCATTTAATAAGTTCTATAATGCTCATTCAGTATTAAATTTAGAAGATGAAATTTTAAAAGCTACTAGATTAAATTTAGTAAAAAGTAGTTTACAAGTAATTAAAAATGGATTAGAACTTTTAGGCATTGAAGTAGTTGAAAAAATGTAATTAAGAATTATATTAATATTTAATCATCAAGTTAATTATATTGTTTATAAAAAAGAGCAAAATTAACTTGATGATTATTTTGTTTTTTAGAAGATCATAATAAAGTTATATTTGTAATAAATTGTATAAAAATTTGGTTGGTTAAATTATTGTATTTTAAAGAATAAAAGTATAGTCATTAGCTGAATTTATATATATTTTTATAAGGTCAGAAACATAAAAATGAAGGTTTCATAGTAGTTTTGACCTTCTTTTTTATATGGTATAATAATTAAAAAGTAATTTATGTAAAAAAAGGGGAGAGGAAATGTTTATAAATAAAAATATTAAGTATAGAGATATATTATTGTTTGCATTGATTGGGATAATTGGATATAAAATTATAGATAATTATGAATTCTTTTTTAATTTAGGTACGAAATTTTTATCTATTCTTTCACCATTTATATATGCTTTAATTTGTGCTTACATATTAAATCCTGTAATGAAACTTTTTGAAAAAAGATTCAAATTATCAAGAGGAAATGCTATATTTGTAACATATGCTATTATAACTATAATAGTGTTTATGCTGTTGTTTTTTACAATACCAAGTATTATTGATAGTATTGCAAAGATAACTAAAGAAGTTCCAAGTTATATGGAGATTGTACAAGGATGGATTGATAAAGCATTAAAGAATCCTAAATTAAATGAAATAATTACACAAGTAGGACTCTTAGAAAAAATTCAATTATTATCAATTCAGTTTGGTAATTTTACAATAGGTATGCTACAGGGATTATTAACTTACATGTTGTCTTTTACTACTAATTTAGTAAAGGTGCTTTTAGGATTTTTAATAGCTGTATATGTACTAGCAGATAAAGAAAATTTAATAAAAGGTACTAAAACCATTGTATATATATTATTAAAAGAAAAAAAAGCTGAAGATATAATTAATGCTACTAGAATATATCATAAAATGATAGGTGTATATATAGGTACAAAGGCTATAGACTCGCTTATAATAGGATTAATTTCATTGGTAGGATTATTTTTAATAAAAGCTCCATATGCTTTACTTTTGGCATTAATAGTAGGAGTAACTAATATGATACCATACTTTGGACCTTTTATAGGAGAAATAGTGGGAGCAGTTGTATGTATGTTTGTTTCACCTATGAAAGCATTAATGGCATTTCTTTTACTACTTACTATTCAGCAATTTGATGCATGGTATCTTGATCCTAAACTTATAGGAGCAAAGGTTGGTGTAAAACCATTTTGGATAATGATGGGTGTTATAATAGCAGGAGCATTTTGGGGGCCATTAGGAATGCTTTTAGCATCACCAACAATAGCCACTCTGAACATATATTATGCTAAAGTTGTAAATAAATTTAAAAATAATAATAAAGAATTAGTTAAAAAAGCAGATTTGTAATAAATAAAAGACTATTTCAAAAAATGAAATAGTCTTATTCTATGTTTAATTATAGTCTTTAGATTTATCTTTTCTTACTGGACAATGTTTAGAGCAACTTCCACAGTTACATTTGCCTTTAGATGAATTTTTTATATTTTTAAATATTATATAAATAGCAAATATAAGAATTATAACAGTAATTAATATTTCCATTATATATTACACCCACCTTAGTTAAAAATAGCATATACTATTTTTATATTAAATAAGTAAATTTCCAATATTAAATACTAGAAATGATACAATCCATGCAAGAACTAATTGATAAAATACAGAAAATAATGTAAATTTTATTCCAAATTCTTTCTTCATAGTTCCAATTGCTGATACACATGGAGTATAAAGCAATATAAAAACTAAAAATGCATAAGCTGATAATGCAGTAAAATGAGAAGAAAGAACATCAGTTAAATTTCCTGAAAAAATTACTCCCATAGATGCTATAACAGACTCTTTAGCAAGTAATCCTGTAAGTAATGATACTGCTGATTGCCAATTACCAAATCCTAAAGGTACAAATATAGGTGCAATAACATTTCCTATAGAAGCTAAAATACTATCATTAACTTCGTTTACCATACCATTAAAGTTAAAGTTTGATAAAAACCAAATGATTACACTCATAGCAAAAATAAGCGTTCCAGCCTTCTTTAAAAAGTCTTTTGCTTTATCTGAAGTCTGTTTAAATATTGAAGATAATTTTGGAACTTTATATTCAGGTACTTCAATAATAAAAGGTTCTTCATCTTTTTTAAAATATGTACTTTTAAACAATATACCTAATAAGAAAGCTAAAATTATTCCTAATAAATACAATGAGGCAACTACTAAACCTCTATGAGAAGTAAAGAAAACAGAAGCGAAAACTGTATAAACTGGTAATCTAGCATTACATGACATAAGAGGAACAAGAAGAGAAGTTAATTTTCTATCTTTTTCACTTTCTAATGTTCTTGCAGTCATAATAGCTGGTACAGTACATCCGAATCCAACTAACATAGGAATAAATGCTTTACCTGATAATCCCATCTTTCTCATTATCTTATCCATTAAAAAAGCAACTCTTGACATGTATCCACTATCTTCTAAAATAGTTATACATATAAACAATACTAATATTATAGGTAATAATACAAGTATTCCACCAACTCCAGTAATTATTCCATCAATAATTAAAGAATGGAACCAAGGGGAAGATGTAGATAACTTATTACTTATAAATGGAATAAATATATCATTTAAAAAATTATCCAATAAGTCGGAAAGTGGCTGTCCAATCCACGAAAAAGTTATTTGGAACATTAAAGTTACAATTAATAAAAAAATAGGATAAGCTAAAAATGGATTTAGTAAAATCCTATCTATTTTTTCTGAAGTAGTATTAGTATAATCTTTAGAAGTCGTAGTACACTCTGCTAATACTTTTTCAATAAAGTCATAGGCTTCATCTTCAGAAGAAAAAGTGTAATCGGTAGAATCTATTTCTTCATTAGAATCATATGTTTTAATTTTTGATATTAAAGAATCAATTCCTATATTTTTACCAGCTGATATTGGTATTACTTGTACATTTAATAATTTTGATAATTTTTTATAATCGATAACAATACCTTTAGTTTCTGCCACATCAATCATGTTTAAAGCAAGAATTATTGGTTTATTAAATTCTTTCAATTGAGTAGTTAAATATAAGTTTCTATTTAAATTTGAGGCATCAACAATATTTAATATTAAATCAACTTGTCCATTTTTTAGAAATTCTTTAGATACCTTTTCTTCATTTGAAAATGTATCCATAGCATAAATACCTGGTAAATCCACTATTTTGACATCATCTAAATATCCTTCTTTTTTATCAACAGTTACACCTGGCCAATTACCAACATATTGATTTGAACCAGTTAAGGCATTAAATAATGTGGTTTTTCCTACATTTGGATTTCCTAGCAAAGCTATAGTTGTCATAAAAAATCCTCCCTATATGGATAATAATATATTTTTAGCGTCCTTTTTTCTAATTGCTAAATCAAATCCTCTAAATGTTATAATTATTGGATCACCTAATGGTGCTTTTCTTTTAAATTCAACTTCAGTACCTTTAATACATCCTAAGGCAGATAATCTTTTCTTTAATTTTGAATCTCCATCTACGGAAAAAATAACTCCTTTTTCTCCAGGTCTTAAATCGTAAAGCGACATGAATATCACCACCAATTGAAAATTATTTTCGTTCAATTTATAATATCATCAGTCTGATAATTTAGTCAATAGTTTCTATTTAAAAACATAATATATTATAATTAGATTAAAAATAATATATATAATCTTTAAGTTATAAAAGAAATAAAGTATAATTAAATGTAAAAAAAATAGAATTTTTAATTAGATGAGAGGTGATGTAATGTCAAAAATTGGAGTATTTTTTGATTTAGATGGAACACTCTATAGAGAAGGATTAATTACCGAAGTATTTAAAAAAATGGTTAAATATGAGATTATAGAGCCGGAAAGATGGTATAATGAAGTAAGACCTTATTTTATAAAATGGGATAAAAGACAAGGTGATTATGATAATTACCTATTAAAAATGATAGATGTCTATTTAGAAGCTATTAAAGGATTACAAAAACATCAAATAGAATATATAGCTAAAAAAGTAGTGGAGCAAAAAGGTGATAGAGTATATACTTTCACAAGAGATAGAATAAAGTGGCATAAAGAGCAAGGTCATATTATAATAATAATATCAGGTTCTCCAGCAGAACTTGTTAAAGAGATGGCTAGTAAGTATGGATTTACAGACTATAAAGGGGCAAACTATGTTGTAGATGATAATGGAGCATATACAGGTGAAGTAATTGCTATGTGGGATAGTAAAAGTAAATCTAAAGCTATAAATGAATTAGTAGAAAAATATAATATTAATCTTGAAAAAAGTTATGCTTATGGAGATACTTCAGGAGATTATACAATGTTTAAACATGTAAATCATCCATTTTGTGTTAATCCAACAAAAGAACTTTTACAAAAGGTTATAAAAGATAAGGAATTAATAGAAAAAATTAAAATTGTAGTGGAAAGAAAGGATGTAATTTACAACTTAGATATTGAAGATATACAATTTGTATAGGAAAGAGTGGTACTGTGATTATTCGAGAGAACAATGTAAAAGTAGAAGATGTTAGTGATGAATTTATGATAAAACCTGAAAATAGAGAATATTTACCTGGTGAACTTATCTTTTTTGATCTTGAACATTATGTTTATAAAAAGCCAAAATGTATTGGTGTATTTGGAGCATGTCAATTTAATGACAAAGAAAATGAAATTTTAGTAACTCAATATATGATAGAAGATAGGGATGAAGTAGTAGATATATTACATTTGGCTAAAAAATATTTTATAAGTATGAAAAAAGAAGGTAAGAAAGCTATAGTAACATTTTCAGGGAATAATGATTTTACTGTTATAAATTATCTTTTTGAAAAATATGGTATAGAATATGATTTTGATAAGGAATATGATTCTATTGATATACAAAAAGAATATGAGAAGAATAAAACGAGTTCTATAGGCCTAAAAAATTTAGAAAAATTATTTGACATTATAAGAGAAGGAGAAATTATTAGCGGTTCTAATTTAGCTAAAACTTTTCATAAGGTATTAAAAGACAAAAGTTATTTTAAAAGAATGCCTCAGGAAAAGATAGAAAAAATACTTCTTTATAATGAGCAAGATGTTGTTAATCTTTATCATATTTATGTTAATTGGAAAAAGTATATTTTTGAAGATGTTCAAATTGATGAAGAAGATAGTTTGATAAATGAATTTAAAAATGTAACTGAAGATATAGAAGATGATAAAAGTGTAAATGATGAAGATATAGATAATTTTGATGATGAAAATAGAGAAATAATAAATCACTAATAAAATTTATAGTTTTCTAAGTTTTAGATTCATTATTTAAGTATAATTTTAAATTTGAAACTTAGAATAACTTAAATAATACGGTACCTCAAAAACCCCCTTTAAATACTTTGCTATTTAAAGGGGGTTTTAAAATTATTTAATTAGTTAAATAATATAAGAAAGTATTTACAGTTTTACTTGCTAACTATTTAGCTAATTTAACATATATATATTCTTTAGTGTATAAACAGGTATGTTCTATCGATATTTCTTTATAACTTCTCCATTTGAACCAATAATTATTGTATCATTTTTATTTGTTTGATAAACAGTAGTATTATTTTTTTCAAAACGTTTCAATACATTTTCATTTGGATGATTATAAGAATTGAAATCTCCTACAGAAATTACTGCTATTGAAGGATTAACCTTTTTAAGAAAATTTTCAGTTGTAGAAGTGGATGAACCATGATGTCCTACTTTTAAAACATCAGATTTTAAATTTGCTTCTTTTAATAACAAAGTTTTCTCTATTTCTTTTTCAGCATCTCCTGTAAATAAAAATGATGTTTTTCCATATTCTATTTTAATTATAGGAGAATAATTATTTAAGTTTTCATAGTGATTTTCAATAGGAGAAAATACAGTAACTTTTGTATTTTCTCCCAAATCAATAGAATTAACCCCCTTTTTTATAACGTTTATTTTAAGATTTTTAGATTTTAATGCATCAATCATTTTTTCAAATGTACTTGTAGTACTTTCAACTTTGGGTGCATAAAAATTTAATACATTATATTTTTTTATAATCTTATCCATATTTCCAATATGATCTTCATGAGGATGTGTTGCAATTACAAAGTCTAAATTTTTTATATTTAATGATTTTAAATAATTTAAAAGATTATCTTTAGATTCTTTAGGCCCAGAATCTATCAAAAGATTCTTGTCATTTACTTGTATTAGTGCTGAATCTCCTTGACCAACATTAATAAAATGTACAATTATATTATTTCTAATAGGGAATTTCATTTTAAAATTATTAAAGTTATAAGTAAAATTTCTATATGTAATAAATAAAATTATTAAAATTATAATAGAATATACTTTTCTTTTAAGTTTTCTTTTCAAATAATCCACCTCTTTAATGCATATTAAATATAGATAATGTAAAGTTAGAGCTAATAAGAGTTGTTTTACATAATTTTACCATTTATTTAAAGTATAATAAACAAAAAATAGTGTAGTTTATACCATGATTCTAGTATTTTTTATGACATACATATGTTAAAATTATAAAATTTTAAGTATATATTAAAATGGAAAAATGTTCAAAATGAAAAAATGACTTATTGAAAATTGCAAAAAGTGTGTTATAATTAATTAATATATAGGAATATTCAACAATTATGCAATTTTTAAAGTTGAAAAAATTCATATTAGGGGGTTAGTTAAATGAAAAAAGAATTTTCCATGAGTAATGATAAAGTAATGATAAATTTTACAGCTAAATATTGTAATAACATTAATTCAGTATTAGAAAGTAATGGATTTAGAAGAGTATTAGATAGTTATTTAAAAAAGGCTAAAAGAAGAAATACGTTAACTTTTAGATTTTTAACAGAATCTTTAGAGTGTAATAGTACTCCTGAAATTTGTAAATCATTAATAAAGTCAATAAGACTTTTAACAATAATGGGGGTAGAGGAAGTTATAGAGTTAAATCCTAATTTTAAAAAGTTATTAACGGATAAAGATAGCTTTATAAGATTTATAGAAGAATTTTATTTATATTGGAGACGGTTGGAAAGATATACAATTATTCATAGATATAATATACAACAAGGATTAGCAGCCATGAGTTTTACTGAAGCTAATGCTAAATTTTCTGAAATAATATTAAAATTATATAGAAGGGTTGAAAAAAATGTACTAGGCTATCAACCGAAGGTTTATAGACAAATACCTGCAGGTGGAAATGCATGTGTTATGATTCACAAAATGGATTGGCCGATTCCATTAGGATATGAAGGGTTAGAAGATATTCCTTTTATTGATAATATACTTTTAGAAACACCATTTATAACTTATCCTAAAAAAAATACAAGAGATGGAATGTTTTCAGAGACTAATGAAAATCCATTAAAATATGCAAGGATAAATAAAGAACATTGGTTTTGTTATCCAGCAAAAATTGGAGACTCTTTAGCTTATATTTATTTCCATAGAGATTTTATGGAACATGGAATTACATTATGTAATTTATTTGAAATGGCAAGAAGTGAAGAGATAAGAGGAAGAAGACCTGATATAGTATATGTATTTGGAGCTAACGATGAAAATGGGGAAGAATTAAAGACAATATTCTATGATGATAAGAAAAATGATATTATGTTAGGATATGTTAATCATTCAGATAAAATTGATTATTTTGGATATATGAAAAAGATGTCGTTAACTCTTCATAATTTAATAATGATAAAAAAAGGTTATTTACCAATCCATGGTGCAATGGTAAATATAATACTTAAAAATGGAAAGACAGCAAATGTTGTTATTATGGGAGATAGTGGAGCAGGTAAATCAGAAAGCTTAGAAGCATTTAGAAGTTTAAGTGAAGAATATATATCTGATATGACTATAATATTTGATGATATGGGGACATTTAAATTAGAAAATGGACAAATTTTAGGTTGTGGTACTGAAATAGGAGCTTTTGTTAGATTAGATGATTTAGACCAAGGTTATGCATTTAAAGAAATGGATAGAAGTATCTTTATGAATCCTGATAAGGTTAATGCTAGATTAGTGGTACCGGTAGCTCCTTATAAAGAAGTAGTTAAAGGTCATAAAGTAGACTTCTTCTTCTATGCTAATAACTATGAAGCTGTAACAGAAGATGGAAAGCATTTAGAATATTTTACTTCGTCAGAAGAAGCAATAAAAGTATTTAAAGCAGGTGCTAGAATGGCAAAAGGTACAACTACGGAAAAAGGACTGGTTGAATCATTCTTTGCTAATCCATTCGGTCCAGCACAAAAGCAAGAAGAAACTAATGAACTTATTGAGAAGTATTTTAATACTATGTTTGAAAATGGGCATGTTAAAGTTGGGCAAATAAAAACTTGTTTAGGAGTAGAAGGACAAGAAAAAAATGGTCCTAGAAATGCAGCTTTAGAGTTATTTGATGAAATAAAGAAATTATTTTAAGCCACATAAAAGAAAATAACAAGTATAAGGTGCAATGTATTTTTTATGTCAGACCAGGAAATATAATGGTTTAATAGCAAGCTATTAAATCATTCTGCTGACGCAACATGATAGCTTGTTATTTTTTGAATGTACCTAAATTAAAATATATTGCAAAATACTAAAAAAGGATTAATGCAAAACATTAATCCTTTTTTAGTATTTTATCTTTTAAAGATTTAAGTATCGAATTAAAAGAATTTGAAGAGACTGTAGGAAAAGATTCTACTAAACGAATATGATTTAAATTTAATTTTAAATTTCCAAACTTACCTTCAAATTTTTTTGAATTAAAATTAGCCTTTTCTTTTGTTGATGATATAAAAGAAATACAACGTTCTAGTAAATCTCCTGTATCTACTTGGAGTTTAGATAATAAATGTTTAAATTTTACTAAAGAAATTATAGTTAATGAAAAATCTATTAAAAAATAAACTGTTATTATATAAAAACAGTAAGTACCAATGCCATTTGGAATATTATGTACTATATATTCGATGGCAGGGTGTATTACTTTTACAACTGTAACAGAAGCTGCACCCCACATTAAAGAAAAATGGAAACATATTCTTCCGTGTAGATTAAGAGGATCGTCACTATAATCCCACCATTTAGATTTAAATATCTTTTCTAACATAAAACCAGTAATATATTCTATAACTGATGTTACAATAGTTGCTAATATAAATAGCAAGAATATATTAAGATTAAATCTATCTAAAAAAACTATTATAGAAACTAATCCACATCCATATATAGGGCAAAAAGGTCCATATAAAAAACCTCTATTTACAAAGTAACCTCTGTTTTTATATGCATAAAGTACTTCAACGCACCATCCTAAAAATGAATATATCATAAAAAAATACACTAAATGATATAAATCCAAATTTGCAATTTTAAATAATTCCATAGTACCTCCTATAAATTTTGACTAAAGTCATATGTAATTCCTATATTATATAATAAAATAATTATTATAATATTAATTTTATATTAATTTTTTTAATAATAAATTATTTTATTATTAAAATTTAAGCATCATATCTAAAAAGGTATGATGCTTAATAATTTTCGTATAAAAAATTAAAATTTCTTAATTGAAGTATAAATTACTTTACTTAATTATTTCTAATAACATATAAACTAAATTAAAATAAAAAATTTTAACTAGCTTTGAATTAATAATCTAAACCTTTATAAAAATACATTTTTAAATCTTATTAGAGTATTATGTACAGAAAATATATTTTTATTCTTTAAAAAATTATAAAAATTTAAATCTGTAAATAAATTATATTAATAATGCAATTTATAAAAAGTAGATAAATATACTTTTTATAATGAAAATCTTATAAAGAGATATTTCTATCTATAGGTTGAGATAAAGAAATAAAAGTATCAGTTCTTTGAATACCATCTATATTATTAATTTTATTAAGTAGAAGATCCTGTAAATCTGAAATATTAGTACAAACTACTTTTGCGAACATAGAATAGTTTCCAGTAGTTAAGTGAAGCTCTACAACTTCCTTAATTTTAGACATTTGTTCAAATACAGCAGTAAAACAGGATGTCTTATCTACATATATTCCGACAAAACAACAAACATCATATCCAAGTTTGGGTAAATTTAAAAGTATTCTAGTTCCTTTTATTATACCTAAGTCTTCCATTTTTTTCATTCTAACATGAATAGTTCCACCACTAACATGGCATATTCTAGCTATTTCTAAATAAGGAGTTCTACAATCTTTTATTAACAATTCTAAAATTTGTAAGTCTAACTCATCTAAATGAGTATTTGCAACTAGTGTCATATTATCACCTCTTAATTAATCATCAAATCTAGTTTTAATTTTATCAAATATTCTATCAATATTAAAGCTAAAATGAATAAAATTATTAATTATTTTATTAAATTTTATCAAAATAATAAAATTATTGACTATTTGACATTTATATAAATTGAAAAAAATTACCTTTAAAGCTTGATAATATACATAATATCTAATAAACTTATTAATATACAGTTTTAAGGAGGAATGACAAGTGGGAGTTTTAATGACAATTCTTAGCTTTCTTGCAACTTTAGTTATTGTTTTAGGAGTTTATTGGGTTTGTAAAAAGTTTATTTTTAAGAAAGTAGCAATAAACAAATGGATAGCACTTGCAATATCAATTATATTGTTTATGATTCAGTTATTTTTACCAATAATTAAGCAAATACCTGTTTTACAAATTGTATTATCTTTAATATCAGTAATTTTCTTTTTATGGTTTATGTACATTGAAAGAACAGGTGGTACTAAAAGGAATGAAAAGAAGATAGTTATAAAATCTAAAGCTAAACCTAATAGAGTAAAACATCTAAATAAACAAGAAAACAAAAAGAAATAAAAAACAAAAAAGGGGATGTCACATTAGCGGATTAAAACCCAAAATGTAAAATAGTCTGTGTAGACTTCAATAAGATGATATAATTAAATTATCAAATGAATGGAACACGGACTATGTCTTTATCTAAAAAGATTTAGCAAAGCTAATAGTAGAAAATGCCGATGTGAAAACAGTAAAGGATATAAAAGAAACTTTAAAGGAATTACTAGGTGGAACATTTCAGTAAATATTAGAAGTGGAAATGGAAGAATATTTAGAATATGACAAGTATGATTATGAAAATAAAACTACTTAGAATAATAGGAATGATAAGAGTTCAAAGAAATTGAAATCAGATTTAGGAATGTTTGATTTAGATGTTCCTAGAAATTGTGATGACTCATTTTAATTATAGATAGTGAACAAATGCTAAATTATCCAATTATTTTTTGAACACACTTTTTACTTATTTCAGTAATAGTCATTTATCACTTAAATAGTTCAACTATCATATGCGTATATTCTTGATTATATTGCTTATTCCTATTCATAGCGAACATATCCTTTCATCATTAAATAATATTCTATTAAATTCAATTTATTGTGTTCACTATTATATACTAATACCAATGGACACAAGGAATTAGAGATTGATCACAAATTTTCACAACTATCTATCTTATTCGAAGGTGGATTAGACCAATTGGTATATTAAAAATATACATAAAAAATAAGGCTGAAAATATTTTATATATTTTCAACCTCATCAAATAAATTATTATCTATTTAGTTTATACAAAACTACTGACAGGCTCTTATATTTGTTATTTTTTTATCGTCTTCCATAACATGTAGCTGTTGTACTTATTGTTATATATCCTTGTGTTTGAAATTCTGCTTGTACAATATGTTGCTTTGTTTCCATTTTGTATTCATAATTTTTTTCTACTGTACCATATTTATTCTTAACAGCTTTTTTTTCTTCTCTAGATAGATTACTTCCTGAAACCCACATGTAAGTAGTTACATAATTACCTGTCTCTCCATCCCATTCTATTTTTGAATCTTTCCATTTATCTGGAGCTTTAGAAAAATAAACTGGTAACGAACCATTAACTTTTGCTTCAAAAAGTGATGTACTTTTAACTGCATTAAAATTAGATTCTGCAGCGTTTACACTAATAGGATTTAACATTAAAGCTCCTCCTATTAGAGATACACCTAAAATAATTCTCATACAATGTTTTTTCATATCTTACCCCCCTAGTATTCAATAAAATTTAAAATTAATTATTATAAATATTGAAATTAACAAAAGTAAATTTATGTTAATTCTAATATTTATAACAATATTAACATATAAAGGAAAAATAGTCAATAATAGTAATAAAATAATCTTCTGAATTTATTTAATTAGTTAAGATTTCAAAAAATGCTGAACTGATTAGCTTATTGGAATGTAAAAAATTAATTAATTAATTTTTTAAAACTTATTCTTTGAACATAAAAATAAACTTCTAATTATTTTTGTTTACAAAGCTTAAAGAGTAAATTGTATAAATAAAAACTATCTCTTAATAAATAAATTGATAATTACGGAAAATAATTTTAAATATTATTTGCTACATAATATGTAAAGTATGTAAATTCATTTCATTTGAAATTAATAATTTTATTGAAGAACATACATATTTAAATTCGCCTAGTATAACAAAACAGGAATTTTAAAAATTAAGTAAAATATTTCAGTTCCACTTAATTATAGATACATAATTAAAATTAAAGGAATTAAAATAAATTTAGTATTTTAAATGTTATATATGTAGTGGAAATAATTACTTTAAAACATTTACAGAAAAATATTAAAAATTAATTGACTAAAGGTATACGTATATGATATCTTATAAACATAAGATATACGTACAGAAAAACAGAGGAGGAATAAAAGATGGGTAAATTTAATAAAGAAGCAAAGTTATTAATAGATTATGTTGGTGGAAAAGAAAACGTTTCTGCAGTAACCCATTGTGTTACAAGATTAAGATTTGTACTTAATGATCCTAAAAAAACAAATGTTAAAAAAATAGAAGAATTAAAATCAGTAAAGGGAACATTTACTCAAGCTGGACAATTCCAAGTTATAATTGGGAATGAAGTGTCAACGTTTTATAATGAATTTATAGAAGTTTCAGGGATTGAAGAGAGCAGTAAAGAAAACGTTAAAAGCGCTGCAAAATCAAACATGAGTCCAATTCAAAAAATGATGGCTAATATAGCAGAAATATTTTCACCATTAATACCAGCTATTATAGTTGGAGGTTTAATATTAGGGTTTAGAAGTATTATTGGCGATATTAAAATGTTGGAACATGGGACAAAGAGCCTGATTGAAGTATCACAATTTTGGGCAGGAATGCATAGCTTTTTATGGTTAATAGGAGAAGCTATATTTCAATTTTTACCTGTAGGAATTACTTGGGCTGTAACAAAGAAAATGGGTACAACTCAAATACTAGGTATTGTTTTAGGGGTTACATTAGTATCACCACAGCTTTTAAATGCTTATTCAGTTGCTGGTGCTGATAAAATTCCGTTTTGGAATTTTGGTTTTGCTAAAATTAATATGATAGGATATCAAGCACAAGTTATACCAGCAATTTTAGCAGCATTTTTATTAGTGTATCTTGAAAGAGGAGTAAAGAAAATATCACCTCCTTCAATATCAATGATTTTAGTACCATTTTTTGCTTTAATACCAACTGTTTTAGTAGCACATGCAGTATTAGGACCTATCGGTTGGGTTATTGGAAGTGCAATTTCAAAAGTTGTATATGCTGGATTAACATCAGCATTTGGAAGTGTATTTGCGGCTATATTTGGTTTCTTATATGCACCATTAGTTATTACTGGATTACATCATATGACAAATGCGATAGATCTTCAATTAATGGCTGAATTTGGAGGAACAGCGCTTTGGCCAATGATAGCATTATCTAATATTGCTCAAGGTTCAGCAGTTTTAGCAATGATTTTTTTACAAAGAAAAAATGAAGAAGAAAAACAAGTATCTATACCAGCATGTATATCAGCTTATTTAGGAGTAACTGAACCAGCATTATTTGGTATAAATCTAAAATATAGATTCCCATTTATTTGCGGAATGATAGGATCAGCAGTAGCAGGAGTTATATCTGTAGCTGGTGGAGTAATGGCAAATTCTATAGGTATTGGAGGAATTCCAGGAATATTATCAATACAACCACAACATATGTTGATGTTTGCAGTAGCTATGTTAGTAGCGATAATAATTCCATTTACTTTAACTGTAATTACAGGAAGAAAAAAATTAGGATAAACAATAGAATATTATAAGAATTAATAAAAACATAATAAGTGCAAGGTAATATGAGATATTCATTACCTTGCACTTATTGATAAGTTTATGATAGTATAAACATGTACGTATAAGATGAAGGCGAAGGGTGACTTAATTATGAAAGATTTTAAAAAGAGTGTAGTATATCAAATATATCCAAAGTCATTTAAAGACTCAAACGGTGATGGATTTGGAGATTTAAATGGTATTATAGAGAAACTAGATTATTTAAAAGAATTAGGTGTAGACTATATTTGGTTAACACCGATTTATATATCACCACAAAAAGATAATGGTTATGATGTAGCAGATTACTATAATGTAGATTCTAGATTTGGAACAATGGAAGAATTCGAATCTTTAGTTAAAGAAGCTAAAAAGAGAGAAATCTATATTATGTTAGATATGGTGTTTAATCATACATCAATAGAACATGAATGGTTTAAAAGAGCATTAAAAGGAGAAGAGAAATATAAAAATTATTATATTTTTAAAAAAGGGAAAAAAGGATTGCCACCAACAAATTGGATATCAAAGTTTGGTGGAAATGCATGGGAATATGTTGAGGGATTTGATGAATATTATCTTCACCTATTTGATGTTACTCAAGCTGATTTAAATTGGGATAATAAAGAACTTAGACAAGAGATATATGATGTGGTTAACTTCTGGATTGAAAAAGGGGTTAAAGGATTTAGACTAGATGTTATAAATCTAATTTCTAAGCCAAGTATATTTGAAGATGATAATTTGGGAGATGGAAGAAGATTTTATACAGATGGACCTAATATACACAAGTATTTAAAGGAGTTAAATGAAAATACTTTTGGAAAATACGATGATATTATAACGGTAGGAGAAATGTCATCTACATCAATAGATAATTGCATTAAATATTCAAATCCAAATGAAAAAGAATTATCTATGGTATTTAATTTTCACCATTTAAAAGTAGATTATAAAGATGGTGAAAAGTGGTCACTAATGGATTTCGATTTTAAACAATTAAAACAATTATTTTATGATTGGCAAAATGGAATGATTAATGGTAATGGATGGAATGCATTGTTTTGGTGTAATCATGATCAACCTAGAGTGAATTCAAGATTTGGTGATGTAAAAAAATATCATAAGGAATCTTCAACAATGCTTGCTACAGCGATTCATTTAATGAATGGAACACCATATGTTTATCAAGGGGAAGAATTTGGGATGACAAATCCTGGCTTTCATAAAATAGACGATTATAAAGATGTTGAATCTATAAATTATTATAATATATTAAAGTCTCAAGGAATAAATGAAGAAGAAATAATGAAGATATTAAAAAGTAAATCCAGAGATAATTCAAGAACTCCTATACAGTGGGATAGTACATTAAATGCAGGGTTTACAACAGGGGCTCCATGGATAAATGTATCTAGTAATTATAAAGATATTAATGCTGAAAATGCATTAAATAATAAAGAATCAGTTTTTTATCATTATAAAAAATTAATTAATATAAGAAAAGAAGAAGATATAATAGCATATGGAGACTTTAAAATGTTATTACCAGAACATAAGCAAGTTTATGCATATGAAAGAAAATTAAATAATGAAAGTATAATAGTAGTAAATAATTTTTATGACAAAGAATGTACTATAAATTTAAACGAAGAAATAGATTATAATATAGAGAAAGTGGAAACTTTAATATCAAATTATAACGATAAATATGATAATCTTGAAAAAATTAACTTAAGACCATACGAGTCATTTGCTATTAAAATTAAATAAAAAAGTATATGGACTATCTCAAAAATATGTTTAGGTATTTTTAGTAGTACATATATTTTTATGAGTTATGTTTTAAAATAGTATTTATACTACAATATAAATACTTACTTAAAATATAGCTCTTTTAGTAATCATTTTATTGTAGAATATATATATTGATGTTAAAATTATTATGGTGATGAATATGGATAAAAAATATCTGATTATTTATAATAATATATTGAATAAGATAGAAAATGAAATTTTAAAGCCTTATGATAAATTACCATCTGAAAGTGCTTTAATGAAAGAGTTCAATGTTTCTAGAGATACAGTTAGAAAATCATTAAACTTATTAGAACAAAATGGATATATTCAAAAGTCAAAGGGAAAATTAGCATTTGTATTAGATATAAATAAAGTAGCATTTCCTGTGTCAGGAATAACTAGCTTTAAAGAGTTAGCTATAAAAGCTAATTGGAAATATAAAACTTATGTAAAACAACTTGAAGTTGTAAAAAACAATAAGAAACTAATGAATAAACTTAAAATATCCGAAGAAGATGAAGTTTGGAGATTAAAAAGAGTTAGGGAAATTGATAATGAGAAAGTTATATTAGATAAAGATTATATAATTAGAGAATTTGTTCCAGGACTAACAGAAGAAATATGTAAGGAATCTATTTATGATTATATTGAAAAAGAACTTAATTTAAAAATAAGTTTTGCAAAAAAAGAAATAACTGTGCAAAGTGTAAATGAAGAAGATAAGATGTATTTAGATATGAAAAACTATAATATGATAGTGGTAGTTAAAAGCTATGTTTATTTAGATGATGCAACATTATTTCAATATACTGAATCTAGACATAGACCAGACAGGTTTAGATTTGTAGATTTTGCAAGAAGAACTTATTAGTTTACTAAAATAAATACATTTATGAATTGATTTTATTTAATAGCTTAGATAAGTGATTGAGCAATTTATAATAATGATTTTTATATGTATTTATATATAAAATTTTATCTAATATTAGAACTTTTTATACATTAAAATATGAAGATTAATTTAAAAATTTAATTAAAAATAAGATGTATCGCAAAATAAAAGTTACAGTATTTGCAATACATCTTATTTTAGGCACATGAAATAAAATAATAGATCAAAGATGCATTGTATATTTTGTGTCAGACAAGGAATTAAATTTAGTTAATAGAGAGCTGTTAGCTAAATTTGCTGACACAGTATCACACAAAATAGATGAGCATACTGGTCTATTATTTTTTTTGAATGTGTATTATTCTCTAAATATTGGTGAGCTTATAGCAATTTTATTATCAGAAGAAATTATTTTAATAACATACCATCTCTCCTCCGGAGCAGGAGTATGATTATAAATGTATTTTATTCTATTTAAATTTAAATCAGGTATTCTTTTTATAATAATTCCACCAAAAGAAATAATCTGAATTTCTTTAATTTTGTAATTAGAATCTTCGACAAATATAGAAAATTGAAGTTCATCATTATTTAGTGAAAGAATTTCTCCCATAAAATAATTATTTACGGTAAAATACATAATTAAAGATTTTGATTCAGTAGAATATGTATGTCTACTTCTAAATGCTGTTATTAGTGAATCTGTTGTTAGCTCATTTGAAATAACACAAGTAAGATTTTCATTATCTCCGAAATTCATTCTATGATTATCTTGAGAATTTATAGCACCGAGTTTCCAACCTTTGTCTAATAAATAATAGTAGTATTTATCATATCTATTATACTTATTTGGAAAAGAGCCATTACCAACTTCAATAGATGTTATAACCTTATTTAAAATAGGATTACAGTCTAAATATTTTATATTTTTATGAGGATGATTAATAGATATAAAAGAATTGGGATTGTTTATCATCCATAATATTAATAATTGAATATTATTTACACTGCCAGTAAAAAATCTATTAGAATTTACTATATTAATATCACTACAAAAGTTAGCTTTGCTTTCAAAACCAATTAATGGCAAAAAACTTTGGTGTTTTTTTCTATAACGTGTACGTAAATATTTTAAAGCTTCCCATTTTGTTATTTCATTTCCGTTTAGTCTAACAGTTTTTGTTAAATAATTATTATGGTCAGTTAAAATTAAAAAATCAAGTCCATTGTGACGGGCATAATCAAACGCTTCAACTGGAGTTCCACGTCCAGTGGAAAAACCACAGTGTGCATGAGGAATACCATAATAAAATTTTAAATTCTTAAAATTAACTTCTTTTTGTATCTTCTTTTTATCCAAATTATATAACCTCTATAAATTGTTTATAATATATAATATATCTTCTAAATCAAAATAATGACAATAAGTAAATGTAATGATAAAATAAGTTTAGGTATTTTTAAGAATAGGGTTTATAATTAGAGTAATTTTTGTGAATTATAAAAGAAGGTGAAAAATTAATGATAAAAAGTTTCCAAGGAAAAAATCCTAATATAGCTGATAATGTTTATATTTCAGAGACGTCAGTTATTATTGGAGATGTGACAATTAAAGAGAACTCTAGTGTATGGTTTGGAGCAGTTATTAGAGGGGATGAGGAATCAATAGCAATAGGAACTTGTAGCAATATACAAGAAAATGTTGTACTTCATGCTGATAAAGATAATAAATTGTCTATTGGAAATGGTGTTACCATAGGACATGGAGCTATAGTTCATGGCTGCATTGTAAATGATAATGTATTAATTGGTATGGGTGCAATAATATTAAATGGAGCTGAAATTGGTGAAAATTCTATAGTTGCAGCAGGAAGTTTAGTAACACAAAATAAAAAATTTGAAGATGGAGTATTAATACTTGGAAATCCTGCTAAGTCTATAAGAAAGCTGACAGAGGCGGAGATAGAAAGCAATAAAAAATCTTGTTTAACATATGTTAAATTAGGAAAAGACATGCTTTTAAATAAGTAAAAATAAACTAGTATATGGAGGAAATATGATATTAATAGGTGATTATAACGACTTAAAAGTAAGTAAAAAGGTTGATTTTGGATATTATTTATCAGATGAATTTGGAGATGAAGTTTTATTACCAAAGGGATCTTTAAATGGTAAAAGTGTTAAAGAAGGTGAAAGTCTAACTGTATTTGTATATAGAGATTCTAAAGATAGATTAATCTCAACACTAAAAACTCCTAAATTAACTATTGGAAATATAGGGTATTTAGAAGTTGTTGGTCAAAGCAAAATAGGTGCTTTTGCAGATTTTGGTCTTGAAAGAGATGTATTTATACCACTTAAGGAACAAACTTTTAAATTAAAAACAGGTAAAAAATATTTGTTTTATATGTATTTAGATAAAACTGATAGATTGGCACTTACAGCTAAAATAGATGAATATTTAGAAACAACAGAGGCAGAAACATTTAAGGTTTCGGATGAAGTTGATGCTATAGTATATGATACTTGTTCTAATGGAACTTTAAATGTTGCTATAGATAAAAAATATAGAGGGTTAATATTAGAAAATGAACATTTTGAATACATATATCCAGGTGAAGAAATAAAAGCAAGAGTTAAAAAAATATATGATGATGGTACACTTGGTCTTACAACAAGAAGAAAAAGATTAGATGAAAGAGATGTTTTATCAGAAAAAATACTTCAATATTTAAGAGAAAATGGAGGATTTATGGCATTCAATGATAAATCTTCTCCTGAAGACATAAAAAAGACTTTTAATACTAGTAAAAATTATTTTAAAATTGCTCTTGGTGGATTAATGAAGCAAAAATTAATAGCACAAGATAAAGAAGGAACGAGATTATTATAAGATAAAAAACTAGTTAATTAAAATTAAGTATATAAGTTCAAATAAAATTTGTTTATTAAGACAAATATTAGAATATTTATAAATGCTATGACTTACCAGTATAGTGCGGAACTTATATAGAAAATTTATGATATATATGCTTCTAACTAAATAGTATTAATTAAAGAGTGTATCTTTAATTATAAATGTATTAACTTAATTAGAACATATATTAAAAGGACATTATAGATAAAAAAAATTCAAAACGTAAATAACTTTAATTTTTAAGCAATATTTCTATAAAAGCTATATTACTTTCTAGAATACTATTGGAGTTTTAAGTTTTGAAATTTTATTTTTAGTGTCCTTAAATTTTTTTAGATTAATCTTCATCTAAATTAACATTAATATTTTTTATAAGTCATACAAAAAGTAAAAAAATAATAAAATTAGTAAAATTTATATATATTGTGTTAGTATTAAACTATATAATAGGTAATTTATAATTTAAAAATAAAGTGAGTTTATGAATATATTTAATTTATAATATAAAAAATAATAATTTTTATAAAAAAATTCATAATATTAATAAAAATGATATAGTTTTTTAAAATAATAACGATAATTAAAGATATGGAGTTATTTTACTAAAATTAAATTAAGTATATAAATTTAGATGAGGAGTAGGTTATATGAAAACTAATATATTATTGGAATCAGGTACTGGGGAATTAGAGATAATTGATTTTGTTGTAAACAATACTCATTATGCTATCAATGTAGTAAAAGTTAAGGAGATAATAAAAACTCCATCTACTGGAATAACGAAATTACCAGATCCTAAACCAGAAATAGCAGGACTTATATTATGTAGAGATGAAATTCTTACATTAATTGATTTAAAATATATTTTAACAAGACAAAAAACAGATAATATAGGATCTAAAGTTATAATATGTGAATTTAACAAAATTAAAGTTGCATTTAGTATTGATGATGTAGTTGGGGTTCGACGTATTAAATGGGATGAGATAAGAAAACCAGATGATTTATCAGAAAATTCATTGGCAGTGGGAAATATACTTTTAAATGATAAGGTAATAATTATGCTTGATTTTGAAAAGATAGTTACAGATCTTTCACCAAGTACTGGAATAAGTGAGGATAGACTTGTAAAAGTAGACTATAAAGATAGATCAAATGTTAAATTAATTTTAGCAGATGATTCGGCTTTAATTAGAAAACTTTTAAAAGAGACTCTTACAAAAGCAGGTTTTAAAAATTTAACGGTTTTTGATGATGGTAAACAAGCTTTGGATTTTCTTGAAGGTTTAGTAGAAAAGAAAGGCGAAAATTTTAATGAAGATGTACAATTACTTATTACAGATATTGAAATGCCACAAATGGATGGATTAACACTTACAAGAAGAATAAAAGAAAATGAAATTCTAAAGAAGTTACCTGTAGTAATATTTTCATCACTAATTACAGAAGAATTAAAACATAAAGGTAAATCAGTTAAGGCTGATGCTCAATTAAGTAAACCAGAAATAGAAGAATTAGTTGAAACTATAGATAAATTATTAAATGTGTAAAATATTAATGTATAATTAAGTTAAAGCAAGACTCTTAACGCTCATAGGGGGTTAGGGTTCTTGTTTTTTTTATATAAATAATGGTATTATGAGAAATAACTAGGGATAAAATATTTAATTTTAAATATAAAATATATAAGTATAAATAAACTTTAATGATTTATATAAGTTTATAATATTTACAGACTATATAATTTAACTACTATAATTTAACTACTATAATTTAAAATTTATATAGAAAATATTTGATGTATATGATTCTAATAAGATATTATTAATAAATATATTATTTTATATAAAACTTAAAAAAGAAATCATGAATGTATTAACTTAATTAGAAAATATATATTTATAGGGGGGATAGAGGAGAATAGATGAATATAATTAATCATTTCAAAACAATTACAAATCATAAATTACTTGTTATGAAATATTGCTTTAAAGTAGGCTTATATAAGCAAGGACTTTTACATGATCTTTCTAAATACTCATTAATAGAATTTTCAGCAGGAATTAAATATTATAGAGGAGATGTTAGTCCCAATGGTATACAAAAAATAAAAGAGGGATATTCATCAGCATGGCTTCATCATAAAGGAAGAAATAAACATCATTTTGAATATTGGATAGATTATGGAGTTAATCCTAATGAAGGACTAATTGGTATGAATATGCCTACTAGATATGTCGTAGAAATGTTTATAGATAGGATGAGTGCGTCTATGAATTATCAAAAAGAAAAATATACAGATAAGAGTGCACTAGAGTATTATGAACGTGGAAAAGAACATTATGTTTTACATAAAGATACACAGGAAATGTTAGAATTCTTACTTAATAAATTAGCTAATGAAGGGGAAGAAGTAACTTTAAATTATATTAAAAATAACATTTTACATTAAATAAATTTTAATATATGCTCTAAATCTATATTGTTATTTTAATAAAAAACTGTGTTTTAAAATATAAACATTCACTTAAAACATAGTGTAATAAAAATATGCTACTTGCGCTTATAAAAAAAGTTGAATTGAGACTTGAAAATCGTTATTATTAATATTTACTAAACTATATTTAAATAATTATAAAAAGAATTTTTACATATAATAAAACTTATAAAATAAATTTAAATTGGAGGATTATATGAATACAAAAGAAACATTTTTATGTGATATAAAACCAGGAAGTGATATAAAAACATCATTAATGGTAATGAGAATAATATTTAAAGATGCTAATAAAGTTGTATGTATATTAGCAGATAAAAGTGGTGAGGCAAAAGCTAATGTTTTAAGTAAAAAGGGAGATATTACAGAGGGTAGGGTAATAGCTGTAGAAGGGACTAAGGATATTAACTTAGATATTAAAAAATATGAATTTATTTCAGAATATGATATTTCGGATTATCTGCCAACTGTAAATAGACCTATTGAAGATATAATGGATGAAATTGAGGAGTATACAAATAAATATATAATCTCACGAGAAGGAAGAGCTTTAAATGATTATTTTTTTAAGAATGAAGAATTTTTAAATAAATTTAAAAAAGGAATCGGTGGTGTTTCTATGCATCACAATTATTTAGGAGGACTTGCAGAACATACATTAAATGTTATGCATTTAACAGCAATACTTTGTGAAAGGTATGATTGTAGAAGAACAGAAACAGCAATGCTTGCAGCAAAACTTCATGATATTGGAAAAATTCATGAATTATTCTATGAAGGACCTTTTAAATATACACTTAAGGGTGAAATGGAGGGACATATTGTTATAGGTGTAGAAATGATAGACAGAGCTATTAATCAAAATATATCTTTATATTCAGAAGATTTTATTATGAGAATAAAAGGATGTATTGTTCAACACCATGGTAAGCTTGAATATGGTTCTCCAAGAGAAATGAAAATGGAAGAAGCATTTATACTTAATTATGCAGATTCAATAGATGCAACTATGAATAAAATTTCCCAATTAAAAGATAAAACTGAACCAGGAAATTGGTCAGAATATGACAGAAGAATTGAAACTAAATTATATTTATAATAATTTTAGACAAAAAGTATCTATTTTGGGTAACAAAGGTAGATACTTTTGTTATAATATATTAAGTATTTAAAAAAGAATACGATAATAATAAATTAGGGGAAATAATAAACAAGGGAGGAAGAATTTATATGAATAAAATTCTATCAAAATTTAAAATGAGACAAGTCATTGTAATTCTTTGTGTACTTTCATGCATATTTACATTGGCTATAGGAGCAGGGGGAAGTATACTTATCAAAAAAATAAACGAAAATGTTGAGTGGATATATGGTTATTATGAATGGACTGATAATCTTCAACAGATTGATACAAATATGTCTGATATGAAAGCTAATAGATTAAGTGCTCAAGATACTTTTGACACGAAATATATTGATGCAATAAAAGAAAATAATGATATAATAATGAAAAACTATAATGAGTATACAGCTACTGACAATCAAACAGAGGAAGAAGATAAAGCTATTAAGAAAATACATGAATCTTATGATGAATATTATAAGTTAACTAATGAGGCTCTTAATTTATATAAGAATGGACAAACATTAGATAATACATCAAAACAAAGATTAGCAGAATTAGAAAAAACAATAGATGAAAATGTAGAGTGGTTAAAAAGTTACATAAAAGAATGGGCAGTAAATGATAAAACTTCATGTAGTAATTTATATAAATCTGCTATGATAACATATTTAGCAGCTATAGTTATATGTATAGTTGTTTTCAGTTTTATTGCATTAAAGATTGTAGAGATGTTTAAAAAAGAAGTAAAAGAAATAAATGGAGCATTAGAAGAAGTTGCTTCAGGAAATTTAAGTATTAAAGCTGAGATTGATGGAAACAATGAATTTGACCAAATGAAAAAGTATATAAATAGAACAATAGAAAGTTTTTCTAATATAGTTGGTGGATTAAAAGGAAAAAGTACTGATATTGATACAAAATCAGAAGATTTAAAAGTAGTTTCAGAATCTCTAACATCTTCTGTAAATAATATTTCTGAAGCAATAGGCAATGTTGCAACAGGGGCAGAAGAACAAGCAGGAGACATGGTTGAAATTACAACAATATTAAATAATTTTTCAAATAACATCGATAATTTTATTGATAATTTACAATATTTAAATAAAAGTTCTAATGAAATTACAGAAAGAGCTAATTTAAGTAGTATAAAGATGGATGAGTTAGCAGAAACATTTAAATATATACAAGAATCAATAAAATCATTTGTAGTTAAAATTTCTAATTTAAGCATTACAATAAATGAAGTAAGTAATATAACAAGTTTAATAAATGGTATAGCAGAACAAACTAATTTACTAGCATTAAATGCAGCTATTGAATCAGCAAGAGTAGGAGAAGCAGGAAAAGGATTTGCAGTTGTTGCAGATGAAATAAGAAAATTAGCTGAACAAAGTAGAGAATCATCTAACAACATTACTACTTTAATAAATGGTGTTTCTGAGGATACAAGAGCTATTGTAGATGATAGTAGTATAATAAATGATAAATTAACAGACTCTTCTTTAGTAATAACAGATTCTTTATCTTCATTTAAAAATATTATTGTATCTATTGATGAAATAGTTCCAAGAATAAATGATTTGAATGTTGCATCACAAGATATTAATAAAGAAAAAAATACAATATTTGAAAAAATAGAAAAATCTACTTCTATTGCACAAGAAATGTCGGCTGCATCAGAGGAAGTAGTAGCTTCTTTAAGTGAGATGAATGAAGGTTGTGAAGGGGTGTCTACAACAGCTAACAATCTTAATGAACTTACTAATACATTTGAAAGTGAAATTCAATTATTCAAACTTAAATAGAAGTTAAATTTATAATATGTTAAATATATTATAAGTTTACTTTAAAACATAGCCTAAAATTTAAGTAAATAGATAAGTTTCAACAAAATTTATTCATTAATATAAATGTTAAAATATTTATAAATGATATGATTTACCACTATAGTGAGAAACTTATATAGAAAATTTAATATATATATGATTCTAAGATAATAGTATTAATCCAGATAATAATTTCTTATAATAATTAAATAAAAAATATAAAAATGTATCAACTTAATTAGAACATATATATTAATTAAATTTTAAGAGAAAAATCTCCAGATAAAAATTATCTGGAGATTTTCTTTTAGGTGTCAGAAATGATTTGTATATAAGCTTTTTATATTTACAATATTAATATTGCTTAAAATAGAGTATATGTTTTAATATGCTGCACTAGGGTTAGTTTTTATAGCAGATTTTTTTTGTATTTTTGAAAGTTGTGTACATATGAAATCTGTTATTATAAATATTACAATAAATAATCCAAAGATCTTAATAGGCATATATGATTCCATTTCGAACAATAACATTGAATATCCTAAAAGAACCCAATGGACACAATACATCTTAGTAATATTTTTACTCCATCTAGCAAAATGTGTATATAGTTTTTCAGGTATGTACTTTGTAATAAAATAAATTATACTAATCCAAAATACTGAAAATGTACCTAATATAATATTTCCCATAATATCATGGTGATAATATGTTTCTTGGTATAATTCATCTCCAAATGCACCAAATTCTACACCATTTATGTAAGCATATATAACTAGTGGCACTAATGCTACTAATGATATGATAAAGCATTTTTTATAAAATAGTTGTTTGTTTTTACATCTAATAAGCAATTTGCCAAAGAAATATCCGAATATAGGAAAGGCTATCCAAGATAAAAATGGAAACCATGAGTAATCATTTGTTCCCCAGATTACTCCAAAAATTCTATCAGTAACTATCATACCTGTAGAGTTATCTCTAAGAAAAAGATTTAGTGTTTCAAAAATACACCAGATAATTGCTATATGTGAATCTTTAAGTTTGAATTTCTTAACAAGACCAAAAAATATAAAAGTTAATCCGGCAAATGGTAAAATATCTATCCCAAATAGAGAAGAAATTGCTTCTGTTTTATAGCTTGGATCAGAATCAATAATAGCTAGAAGATTAAATGGAATAAAATCTCTAAAAAAGTTTAAAACATATGCTAAAAAAAATATTAGAATACCTCTTTTTAGTAAGTAGTTTGGACAACTACGTTTTGAATAGACAATTCCTAATCCTAGTAAAAACATAAAAATTGGTGCAGCAGGAGGACTACCAATAAATTCAATAATTTTAGTATACATAGAAGTTTCAAGACTTGGATGAGCATAAACTTCATTAATATGAACTAATACCATAAATAAAATAGCTAAACCTTTTGCAATATCAAGTTCTTTCTGACGCCCCGAATTTATTTTTTCTTTTGTAAATAATTCAGTCATAATAACACCTCGTAAAAAATATTTTTTATATTATAATAAAAAACATTATAATATAAACTTACAAAATATAGTATATCATAAAAATAAAATATATTAAAAAATCCGAATTTTAAATATATTTTATTTTTATTATAAGTTTTAAATGAATGCAGTATTTTAACACAAATAAAGCCTTAATCTTAGTTAAAAGTAAATTCTACCTAAGATTAAGGCTTTATTATCTTATTTTACAGGGTGTAGTTTAATAGAACTTGATTTAATAGGCAAATAGTGTTTGTTTGATACAATAGGAAAATCATCATCTTTACATATAGTTTCCTGAATTAAATAAAATTTATCTTCAGATGAAATTGTATGTTTTTTTGCTGCAAAATTTCCGGAAGTTGAATATTTTATTTCAGTTAATACATTATTAGCTAATTCATAAATATCATTTTCTAAAAAATTTAGAACTTCATTATTATTGTTTAAATTAATATTAAGTTTTGATATGGTTTCAATTGGTATTAAAGTGAATGTGTAAGCTATAGTAGTCCCTTTAGCTTTGTACCATCTATCAATTAATACAACTGCAGCGGTCTTTTTTATCAAAATTTGATTAAAATAGTCTGTTGAAGGCTCTATACGAAGTGCAATTTCAACATCATTAATTGTTTCATCTATACATTTATAAACAGGATGACCTATTTTCTCTAAACCATCTAATTTGTTAGTTTTAGATTTAACTATAAAATTACCTTTTCCGCGAATGTTTTTAACTAAACCGTCATCTTGTAATAAGGCAAGAGCTTGTCTTAAAGTTGTTCTACTAACCCCTATAAATTTAGCTAATTCAGGTTCGGTTGGTAATCTACTTCCTTCAGGAAATGTTCCTTCATTTATCATTTTAAAGAGTTTGTTGTATACAGTAACATATCTCAACTCTTTTGGTTTCTGAATTAAATCAATATCATTCATAAAATATCACCTTTCATATATATATCGTATACTTGCTTGTATACTGACTTAATTTACTATTTTAAACTACAATTTTAAAAGTTCCTATGTTTTAAGTGAATGTTAGTATTTTAAAACATAGTCTTAAAATCAAAGTGTTATTATCTTTAATTAAGGAATAATTAATTAAAGAAATGAAAAAATATATTTATAAGCGTTGTATTAGGTTGTTAATAAAAATAGAAATCGTTATCTTTAAATGAGTAAAAAGGTTATTTAATAGTAACTAAAATATAAGTTTGTATATTAAATCATTCTTTATTATATAGAACTAGAGGTAGTAAACTTGTTAGTTCTAGGATAAAACGATTTCTATATAATTATAATACTAGTATAAACATATTTTAGACAAGTATACAAGTTAAAAATAATATTAATGTCTATATTTTATTATTATAACCTCATTTAAATGATATGGCTAATTAAATAATTAAAAAAATAGGTACAAATATTTAATATGTTGTTAATAGTTAATTCTAAATCACACTAGAATCAAAGGGATAAGCCTGTTTGGAGGAGGTATATAAAATGATATTATAGGTGGTATAAATTTCATGAAAACGCTTGACATACCAAGAATATACATGCTATTATTTAGAAGTAGACAACAATACAACTTAATAGACAACATAATGAATGTGATTTATATATTGTCTATGGGATGTTTTTTTAAGAGGTTTGTAACCGTATTCTAATAACGGTTATACTTATCAGAGTATTAAATAAAAATAAATGTACATAATAAATTTGGAGGGATTAATATGAATTATTCACAAGGTTCAGGCAAACAATATCATATAGATGTGGCAGAAGGAGAAGTTGGTAAATATGTAATTTTACCAGGAGATCCTAAAAGATGCGAGAAAATTGCAGCATATTTTGATAATGCTGAATTAGTTGCTGACAAAAGAGAGTATGTTACTTATACAGGATATTTAGATGGAGTTAAAGTAAGCGTTACCTCAACAGGAATTGGTGGTCCATCAGCTGCTATAGCATTAGAAGAATTAGTGAAGTGTGGAGCAGATACTTTTATTAGAGTAGGTACATGTGGTGGAATGGATATTGATGTTAAAGGTGGAGATATGGTTATAGCCACTGGAGCAATTAGAATGGAAGGAACTAGTAAAGAATATGCACCAATAGAATTCCCGGCTGTTGCTAATCTTGATGTAGTAAATTCACTAGTACAAGCTTCTAAAACATTAAAACAAGAATATCATGCTGGAGTTGTACAATGTAAAGATTCATTTTATGGTCAACATTCACCAGAAACAAAACCTGTTAGTTATGAACTAATGGATAAATGGAATGCATGGTTAAGATGTGGATGCCTTGCATCAGAAATGGAATCAGCTGCTTTATTTATAGTAGCAAGTTATTTAAAAGTACGTGTGGGTTCAGTATTTTTAGCAATCGCTAACCAAGAACGTGAAAAAGCTGGTTTAGAAAATCAACAAGTTCATGATACAGATGCAGCAATAAAAGTTGCAATAGAAGGAATTAGAAACTTAATAAAAGCTGACAAAGAAGATAATAAATAGTTATCAAATTAAGAAAATTTCATGATTGATGTCTTATTAATTAGTATGATATTTTAGAGGGTTATTAAAATATAATATGTTTAAATTATTAGAATTTAATTGTGAAATTTTCTGGTATAAAAATCATGTTCAAACGGTATGAGATTTTATGAAGATAATTTAATACTATCACAAAAGACGGGAGAAGAGGCATGAGCATAATTATAAATTTAATAGGAATAATTTTGGTAATAGGGTTAATGTATTTTTTATCTTCAGACAGAAAAAGTATTCCACATAAAACTATAATAAAAGCGATTGGTATACAATTTGTAGTTGCATTTTTATTAGTAAAATTTCCGTTAGGAAGAACAATAGTTTTAAAAGTTTCTGATGTAGTTACTCAAGTACTTGATTACGGAAAAGAAGGTATTGGATTCTTATTTGGAAGTATTGGAAATTCATCAGCGCCAACAGGAATGATATTTGCAATTCAAGTATTAGGAAATATTATTTTTATTTCTGCATTAGTTGCTGCATTATATTATTTAGGAATATTAGGATTTATAGTAAAGATTATAGGAAAAGCAATTGGTAAGATTTTAGGAACAACTCAAGTTGAAAGCTTTGTAGCTGTTGCTAACATGTTTTTAGGACAAACCGAAAGCCCAATATTAGTAAGTAAATATTTAAATAGAATGACTGATAGTGAAATCATAGTTGTACTAGTATCAGGAATGGGAAGTATGTCAGCTACTATAATAGGTGGCTATACAGGACTTGGAATTCCGATGGAATATTTATTAATAGCAAGTGCTATGGTACCAATGGGAAGTATTGCAATATCAAAATTATTATTACCTGAAAAAGAGGAAACTCAATTGATTGAAAATGTAAGTATGGATAATAAAGGGAACAATGAAAACCTTATCTCTGCTATTTCAGAAGGTGCTATGAATGGTTTCCAAACAGCAGTAGCAATAGGAACTTCATTACTTGCAATTATATCTTTAGTAGCATTAGTTAATGGTATTCTTGGGATTTTTGGGATAACTCTACAACAAATTTTCTCTTATATATTTGCACCACTTGGATTCTTTATGGGACTACAAGGTTCAGAAATACTTACAGCAGGTCAATTATTAGGAAGTAAGTTAGTTTTAAATGAGTTTGTTGCATTCCAAGATTTAGGGCAAATAATTACTACTTTAAATCATAGAACAGCTTTAGTACTTACTATATCACTTTGTGGATTTGCAAATATTTCTAGTATGGGAGTTTGTATTTCAGGTATTGCAGCATTATGTCCAGAAAAAAGAAATACTCTTGCTAGATTAGCTTTTAAAGCTATGATAGGTGGATTTGCTGTTAGTGTTTTAAGTGCAATGATTGTAGGACTTATTACTTTAATATAAGTTATAAATACAAATAATGAATATTATTTAAGATTGATATAAACATAAAAAGTTAGGGAATTTAATACATAAAATTGAATCTATAATGAAAAATAAATAAAATATTAATGAAGTTAGCTTTAATATATATTGCTAATGTAAGAAAGGATTAAATAAGTATGAAAAAGTATAATAGAATTTTTACAATTGTAATAGACTCACTAGGAGTAGGAGCTATGACAGATTCAAAACAATATGGAGATGAAGGCGTAGATACTCTTGGGCATATAGCAGAATCAGTAGAAAGTTTTAAAATTCCCAATCTACAAAAATTAGGAATGGCTAATTTACACCCTATAAAAAATGTAGATAGTATTGAAAAACCTTTAGCTCATTACATGAAAATGGGTGAAGCGAGTGTTGGAAAAGATACAATGACTGGACACTGGGAAATGATGGGTTTAAGAATTGATACTCCATTTAAGACATTTACAGATACAGGTTTTCCACAAGAACTATTAGATGAATTGATAAAGAGAACTGGTCACAATATAGTTGGAAATAAAAGTGCTAGTGGTACTGAAATTCTAGATGAACTTGGTGAACATCAAATGAAGACAGGTGACATGATAGTGTATACTTCTGCAGATTCTGTTTTACAAATTTGTGGTCATGAAGAAACCTTTGGATTAGATGAACTTTATCGTTGTTGTGAAATTGCAAGAGAAATTACTCTTAAAGACGAATGGAAAGTTGGAAGAATAATTGCAAGACCATATTTAGGAGAGAAAAAAGGAGAGTTTAAGCGTACAAGTAATAGACATGATTATGCTTTAAAACCATATGGAAAAACTGCCCTTAATGCATTAAAAGATAATGGATTTGATGTGATATCAGTTGGGAAAATAAATGACATATTTGATGGTGAAGGTATTACAGAATCAAATAAATCAAAAAGTTCTGTTCATGGAATGGAACAAACATTAGAAATAATGGATAAAGATTTTAAAGGATTATGTTTTGTTAATTTAGTTGATTTTGATGCTTTATGGGGTCATAGAAGAAATCCAGTTGGTTATGCTGAAGAGTTAGAAAAATTTGATATTAACTTAGGAAAAGTAATAGATAAGTTAAAAGAAGATGATTTATTAATAATAACAGCTGACCATGGAAATGATCCAACATATAGAGGTACTGATCATACACGTGAATTTGTTCCATTCTTAGCTTATTCACCATCTATGAAAGAAAATGGATTAATGGAAACAGCTAAAAGCTTTGCTACAATTGGTGCAACAATAGCTGATAACTTTGAATTAAATATGCCTGAAAATACAATTGGAGAATCAGTATTAGAAAAACTTATTTAATTATATTAATCATAAATATAATATTTTATTTATTATCAAATTATTATTGAAGTCTACTTAAATGGACTTCAATAATAATTCTATAGTACAAATAGTACAAATTGAAAAGATTGGTTGGTGAATATATAAATGAATAAAGTAAATTTAGTTTCTACATTAAAAGAAGTTAAAAAAGATATTATAGAAATGATCTATGAAGCAAAATCAGGACATCCAGGTGGATCATTATCTTGTTCAGAAATAATAACATATTTATATAATGAAAAGATGAATGTTGATGTTAAAAATCCAAAAGATGCAAATAGAGATAGATTTGTTTTAAGTAAAGGTCATGCAGCTCCAGCTCTTTACGCTGTATTAGCTGAAAAAGGATATTTTCCTAAAGAAGAATTAAAAAGTTTAAGAAAAACAGGAGCACTTCTTCAAGGACATCCAGATTCTAAACATGTTCCAGGAGTTGATGTTTCAACAGGTTCATTAGGACAAGGAATATCGAATGCAGTTGGAATGGCATTAGGACTTAAAACACA
Organism: Clostridium sp. CTA-5; assembly: GCF_054768135.1. Lineage (NCBI taxonomy): Bacteria > Bacillati > Bacillota > Clostridia > Eubacteriales > Clostridiaceae > Clostridium > Clostridium sp. CTA-5. Next base: position 186,108 of record NZ_BAAAAT010000004.1, read on the forward strand.
AAAAAATGATGCTAAAGTGTATGTACTTTTAGGAGACGGAGAATTACAAGAAGGATTAGTTTGGGAAGCTTCAATGGCAGCAGCTCATTATAAATTAAATAATTTAGTTGCTATAATTGATAACAATGGTCTTCAAATTGATGGTAAGAATGAAGATGTAATGGGAATTTCTCCTTTAGACAAGAAATTTGAAAGCTTTGGATGGAATGTTGTTCTTTGTGAAGATGGTAATGATTTTGATAAGATACATGAAGCATTCCTAAAGGTTGATGGATGCAAAGATAAACCGAGTGTAATTATTGCTAAAACTGTAAAAGGTAAAGGCGTTAGCTTTATGGAAAACCAAGCAGGATGGCATGGTCAAGCACCTAATGAAGAACAAAAAAATAAAGCATTAAGTGAACTTGAAAGATAGGAGGAATTTTAAAAATGGGTAAGGCAACAAGAGAATCATATGGAATGGCATTAGTTGAACTTGGACATGAAAATGATAAGGTTGTAGTTTTAGATGCAGACCTTTCAAAATCAACAAAAACTAATGGATTTAAAGAAGAATTTAAAGATAGATTTTTTAATGCAGGAATAGCAGAACAAAACTTAATGGGAATGGCTGCAGGATTCGCTAATGTAGGAAATATACCTTTTGCAAGCACATTCGCTGTTTTTGCTACTGGAAGAGCTTTTGAAGTAATAAGAAATTCAATCTGTTACCCAAAAGTTAATGTAAAGATAGCTGCAACTCATGCAGGAATTACAGTTGGAGAAGATGGTGGATCACATCAATCAGTTGAAGATATAGCACTTATGACTTCACTTCCAAACATGACAGTAATAGTACCAGCAGACCATAGAGAAGCAATGGCAGCAACAAAGGCAGCGGCTGCATTTGAAGGCCCTGTTTATTTGAGATTTGGAAGATGTAATACAGAAGATATATTTGGTGATGATTACAAATTTGAAATCGGAAAAGGTACTGAGGTAAGGGAAGGAAATGATATTACTATTATTGCTACAGGAATGATGGTTCAAAAAGCAATTGAAGCTTCAAAAGACTTAGAATCACAAGGAATTAAGGCAAGAGTAATAAATATTTCAACTATAAAACCAATAGATAGAGAGATAATTTTAAAAGCTGCTAAGGAAACTAAAGGAATAGTTACTGCAGAAGAGCATTCAATTATAGGTGGACTTGGAGCAATGGTTTCTCAAGTTGTATGTGGTGAATGTCCTACATTAATTAAGATGGTTGGAATTAAAGATACATTTGGTGAATCTGGAACTCCAGATGAACTTATGGAAAAATACAATTTAACTAGTAAAGCGATTATAGAAGAAGTTAAATCAATATTAAAATAATTTTAATTAAGAATATAAAAAAAGAGTTGTTATTATAGTATAAAGCTTATTGACAGAATTGAAATAGGAAATTGACTGATATGCATTCGCTGAATGAGTTTAGAAGCAAAATATAAAATGTACTCTGTAAAAGTTTGTAATACCAAATATAAAATTTGGATTCTCACTTGAGAGTTCTAAAAAGTAAATTCCAATGTCAGTTCGCACTTATACTATAATATTAACACTATATTAAAATATATATTAGCCAAAACAAGATAAGCGGAGGTAGAAAAATGAGTATTCATATTAATGCACCAGAAGGTGCTATAGCAGAAAGTGTATTATTACCAGGAGACCCTTTAAGAGCTAAATTTATAGCTGAAACATTTTTAGAAGATGTGGTTTGTTATAACGAAGTAAGAGGAATGTATGGATTTACAGGAACATATAAAGGAAAAAGAATTTCAGTTCAAGGAACAGGAATGGGTATACCATCAATGTCTATATATGCTACTGAACTAATTGAAAGCTATGGAGTTAAAAATCTTATAAGAGTTGGAACATGCGGTGGATATCATGAAAGAGTTAAAATAAGAGATCTTATAATTGCAATGTCAACTTGTACAGATTCAAATCTTAACTTAGTAAGATTCCAAGGAAGAACATTTGCACCAACAGCAAGTTTTGATTTATTAAAACCAGCTTATGATATAGCAGTACAAAAGGGATTTGAACCTAAAGTGGGAAGCGTATACAGTTCAGACATATTCTATGGTGATGATGATGAAGATTGGAAGAAATGGGCTAACTTTGGTTGCCTAGGAGTAGAAATGGAAAGTGCAGCATTATATACAATTGCAGCTAAATATGGAGTTAATGCATTAACATTACTTACAGTAAGTGATCACTTTATAACAAAAGAAGTTACAAGTGCAGAAGAAAGACAAACAACATTTAAAGCAATGATGGAAGTTGCACTTGATACAATTGCTAGCCTATAATATAGAAATTTAAATTTTATAAGATAAAAAAGGACTATTTTTAAAATAGTCCTTTTTTATGTTAACAATAAATTGAAATGTGGCATAGCAAGTTTTTTATATGTACTAAAAATTATTTTGGATAATATTTAAAAAATTTTGAATTATAATTTTTAAGTATAAAGTTTTCTAAACAAGAATTATTTAAATCGTTTTGTATATTAAATTCACAACCATAGTAATATAAATTGTTTTGTTCATATTTCCGTTTGGTAGATGTTTCTATAGATATAACGTTGTCATCTATAGGTAATTCAATAAGAAAATTTATATTTTTAGGTATATTTAATGGTGATTCTAATAATATACCATTAATACTTAGATTTTTGCTTGTCATTAAAATTGGTTTTGATAAAGTAATAGCCTCTTTTGATTTTTTACGTATCTTATTTATCTGTAATGGAATATTTACAATGATTCTATTACTATCTCTTCTATTATTAGAAAATAGATATTTTACATCATTAATTATTATAGTCTTTTCAAATATATTACCAATAATACCACTATATATTGAAACTCCATCATCTTTATCAAAAATATTAATAAAAATTTCTTCATTAATTTTTAATTCAGTTTTTTCATCAGCAAATATAGTTAAAGTATTATTTCGAAGTTTATCTACTATTCCATTAGTTGATATTTTATCATCAATAGAAGTTATTTTTACTAAAGAATATTTAAGCATATATTAGTCTATTAAAATTTAGACTGTACCCCCTTTAAATTATATTTTTCATTAGTTAAAAAATATATATTTTTAATAAATTAGTTATATTTATAATACAAAAATTAAAATTATATATTATAAATATAAAATTTTCAATATAATAATAATCTTTCCATTATAATATTCGTATTAACTTTTAAGAACATTAACCTTAATAAAGGTAAAATATGATATTTTTAAAAAAATGATAAAAAAATAAAAAAAAGACAATAAAAATGATTAAAAAAAACTAAATTAATAAATAACATATAGTAAAATAAGTAAAAATAATTTAAAAAAATAAGTAAAATTTACTTATAATAACATTTCTGTATGTAATTAAATCGGATTTGTTGTAAAATTACTATGTATAGAAATAAATAATGTTAGAAGAAGGTGATTTTATGAATAATAATTTACCGTTTTTTAGGTATGTGGGGGATATAAGTAAGTTATCTCATTATATAATAAAAGAATTTCTAAATAATAAAGAAATAGCTATAGATGCGACCTTAGGTAATGGATATGATACAGACTTTCTCTCAAATAATTTTAATACTGTATATGCTTTTGAAATTCAAAAGTGTGCATGTGATGATTATATAAAAATGAAAAAAGATAATGTGAAAGTTATAAACGATTCTCATCATCTTATAAAAGAGTATATATTTGAATCAGTAGACTGTATCATGTATAATTTAGGTTTTTTACCTGGAGGGAATAAAAGTATTACAACTCAAAATGCAACTTCATTAAAGAGTATTAAAGATGGATTAGAGATTTTAAATTATGGTGGGATAATGACTATTTGTATTTATAGGGGACATGAAGAAGGAAAGATAGAGGAATCTTGTATTATATCATATCTTAAATCATTACCAAAGAATCAATATGGAGTAATGTTACATAGTTTTTTAAATAGAAGTGAAGATGCACCAATTCTTGTAGTAGTAGAAAAAAAATAAGTTCTAATAGAACCAAATTTAAATATCTATTGGCTTAAAGGCTAAAATCCTAGCATTGTTTTAAAAACCTAGTGTTTAATAAAATTAAACACTAGGTTTTATAAGTGAATTATAGATTATAGTATACATAATTTATAATTCTAGTATTAGATTTTAAGTTAGTTTAAAAATGAGAATCTATTTCTTTTCTTCTAATTTTCTTTAAATCTTTTAATCTTAAATTAGTTTTCTCCATTATGGTATCAAAAGATTCACCATCGAGCATCATCTTTCTAGCCATATCTTGTGCCGCCGTTTTATTTAAGTTACTCATTTAATAACCTCCTATAAATTTTACTAACATTTATATTTTGTACTTAAAAACATAAAATATTCATTAATATTATTAAGTATTTTACTTAAGGAGCATTAGTGAGTAAATAGTACTTAACGTTCTAAAAATCAAATCTATTAACTTTAAATAACCCCATATCTTCAACTGTTCCTTTTTTATATAGTTTACTTAGCATCATCCCCCTAAGTAGAGCAAATAAAATTCTATTGATAATTTTAACGCAAAAAGTCCTTAGGAGACTTTTTAAACAATTTCTTAAATGCACGTAAAAAACTAGAATAATCATTAAACCCACACTGTATAGATGCTTTTACAATAGGTTCTCCATTTACTATAAGGTCTTTTACCATAAGTAATCTTTTTTGAAGTATATAATTATGCAATGTGTATCCAGTTTCTTTTTTAAATTTATGCATAAGATAGTATTTACTAATATAAAAATTTTCAGATATAGATTCAATGGAAAGATTTTTAGACAAATTATTGTTTATATATTTTAAAATATTTTCAATCTGTTTATCGTATTTTAGAGATTCATTATCATTTATATACATATTACCAAGATATATTCTATTTAAATATATAATTAACTGGATAAACAATGAATTACTTAAAAGTTTACTACCAAATTCAGATGAATCTAAAGAGGACTCGAGAGAGCCTATTAACAATTTAATATTATTTTGAATTTTAGCTTCAAGTCTTATAAGATTGAAGCTTTTTTTATTTGCTAATTTAAAACATTCAGAAAGATCACAGTTTTCATAATTATGATTCTTAATAAAGTTAGAATTAGCCCAAATAATTATTCGTTCATAAGTTTCTGAAGAATCAATAATAGGTCTATGAACATCATGGTTGTTTACAAGTAAAATGTCCCATGGTTTCAGATGATAAGCTTTTCCTTCAATTAAGTAGGTTACTTTTCCAGATAGAAATATAATTATCTTATTAAAATCATGGTAATGGAATTCAAATTCTTGATTTTTTTTATCTTTTATATGAAATAATTTAAAGTCACTATGTAAATATCCTGATTTGTTATTAGAATGAATATTACTCATTTAAATTTTACCTTTCTATATATGGTTATGATTACATATATGTTGTAATCATAATTTTTCAATATTTTGTTGAAGATTTAAAGTTGTAATGTATATAATTTTTTTATTTTAGTTAAAGAACTTTATTTTTATTATGATATAGATATTGTAAATAATATAAACAATCATATAGCACTTTTTACAATATATCAAGCAATATATGCACTATTTATAGTTAAAATTTTGCATATAATGATACTATAAAGAAAAATCTGGTTCAAGATGATTTTTTAGGTTAACTAATCAATGGAGGAATAGAAATGAAATTACGTGAAGTAGTAAAAGATATTGATTATATATTAGTAAATGGAAATTTGGATGTTGAGATTAATAATATAAGTTATGATTCAAGAAGAGTAACAGAAAATTCACTATTTGTATGTATAAAGGGAAATTGCACAGATGGTCATAATTTTATAAAAGAAGCTATTAAAGGAGGAGCAATTGCTGTAGTAGTAGAAGAGGAAATTGAACTTAAAAATAAAGATATTGTAGTAATACATGTTAAAAATGCAAGAAAAGCATTAGCTTATATGTCTAATTCATTTTATAAAAATCCATCTAAAGAGGTTGAATTGGTAGGCGTAACAGGAACAAACGGAAAAACTACCGTTATACATTATATAAGAGATATACTTGAGGGATATGGCAAAAGAACTGGTATAATAGGAACTTTAGGATATGAACTTGATGGGTGCGATGTAAATATAGAAAAAAACAACCCAACAACGCCAGAAGCTTTAGAATTACAGGCAGTATTAAGAGAATTTATTAATAATGAAGCTAAAAGTGTTGTTATGGAAGTTACATCATCAGCATTATCAAAAAATAGAGTAGATTATTGTGATTTTAATGTTGGTGTATTTACAAACTTATCTCAAGACCATTTAGAAGAACATGGAACAATGGAAGCATATAAAAATGAAAAAATGAAGTTATTTCATAAGTGTAAAATCGGAGTAATTAATTTAGATGATAAAATATCACAAGAACTTATAGAAAAAGCAAGTTGTGAAATTTTAACTTATGGAATAAGTAATACAGCAGATATTAGAGCAACTCAAGTAAGATATAATAATGATTCAGTAAGTTTTATCGTTAATTTTAAGAATATTATTAGAAAAATAAAAGTTGATTCACCAGGAAAATTTACAGTTTATAATGTTCTAGCAACAATAGGTGCATGTTATGCCTTAGGAATAGATATTGAGAAAATTTTAAATTTAATAGGCAATCTTAAAAGAGTATCGGGAAGAATTGAAAGTGTAAAAAACAGTTTAAATAAAAATATAATAGTTGATTATGCACATACACCAGATGCATTAGAAAAGCTACTTGTTATGGCAAAGGATATAACTAAAGGAAAGATTATTGTGGTATTTGGATGTGGTGGAGATAGAGATAGAACAAAGCGTCCTTTAATGGGAATGGTTGTTGGAGAATTTGCAAATTATACAATAATAACTTCAGACAATCCTAGGACAGAAGATCCAAATAAAATTATTAATGATATAGAAGAAGGTATGAAAGCTATAAATGTTTCCTATGAAAGAATTGTTGATAGAAGAGAAGCAATAGAAAAAGCAGTAGAAATTTTAGAAGATGATGATTTACTTATAATAGCTGGAAAAGGACATGAAGATTATCAAATTATAGGAAATACAAAAATACATTTTGATGATAGAGAAGTAGTAAAAGAAATTTTAGAAAAGGCTATGTAAAAATTATTCAATAGAGGAGGGATAGAATTTGAAGTTTTTAAGAAATTATAAATCATCATTAATTTTATTAATATCAATTTTATTAGGTGGATGTATTGGTTTAGTAATGGGGGAAAAGGCTAGTATATTAGCACCATTTGGAAATTTATTTTTAAATTTAATATTTACAATATTAATTCCAGTAGTATTTTTTAGTATCTCATCTGCAATAGCCAATATGGAGAATTCAAGAAAATTAGGAAATATCTTAGGGGCTACAGTGATTGTGTTTGGAATAACTGCTATTATTTCAGGGATATTAGGAGTAATAAGTTTTAAGATATTTAATCCAACCATTGGACTAGAACCATCAATGTTTAATAATTTAATGAATACTAGCGATATTAAGGTAAGTGACAGTATAGGGATTTTAGATAAAATAGTTTCAAGTATTACAGTAAAAGATTTTTCAGAACTTTTATTTAGAAGTAATTTATTAGCCCTTATAATATTTTCTATAATCATAGGATTTGCAACTATGCTTTCTAAAGAGCAAGGAGAAAGTTTTAGAAAGTTTTTAAACAGTGGATCAACTGTAACAATGAAAGCAATAAATATAATAATGTATTATGCACCAATAGGATTAGGAGCATATTTTGCAAATATAGTAGGCCAATTAGGAAGTCAAATATTAAGTGGTTATTTAAAAGTATTTTTATTATATTTAGGAGTTTCTATAGTATATTTTGTAATGTTTTTTAGCTTATATGCTTATATAGCAGGAAGAAAAAAAGGAGTAAAATTATTTTGGAAAAATGCAACTGAACCATCAGTAACAGCTTTAGCAACTTGTTCAAGTGCGGCATGTATTCCTGTGAATATAAAAGCGGCTAAAAACATGGGCGTATCTGATATGTTAGCTAATATAGTAATGCCAATAGGGGTTAATATTCATAAAGATGGATCTGTTATCGGAGGAATATTTAAGATAATGTTTTTATTTGCTATTTTTGGACGTGAAATGAATAGCATAAGTTCATTAATAACCATATTAGTTTCAGGATTATTAATTGGAGCAGTTGTTGGAGCTATACCAGGAGGAGGAGCAATCGGTGAAATGCTTATTTTAAGTATATTTGGTTTTCCACAAGAATCACTAGCAATAATGCTTGTAATAGCTACAATAATTGATGCACCAGCAACTTTATTAAATTCAACAGGAAATACAGTATGTACAATGATAATTTCTCGATTTACAGAAAAGGCATCTAATTAAAATTTAAGTAGACAAATGTGAATTAAGAATTTTAAAAGTAAATAATAAAAATATGAATGTATTCAACAAAAATATTAGAAATGTTTTAAAATATAAAAATAATAATGATTATTAGTAGAGAGCATTAAAGAAGAAAAGATCTTTTGCTCTCTATTTATATTGTGTTAAAATTAGTGTAGTATAAAAGTATAAGTTAATAAGAATAAATTGTATAATATTGTAAATAAGGGGAGATACCTATGAAAAAAGAGTTTAATATGGATGAATTTTTGATAAAGTATCCACATGCAAAAGATGAAATAGAAAAGTATAATATTGATGTTAAGAAGATAGAAGATATATATTATGACTATATTGATTATAAAAACTCGTATGATAATCAAGCAGAGTTTATAGCCAGTATATTAAGATCACAAAATGTTATACATTCAGTTAAATCAAGAATTAAGGAGCCAGAAAGATTAATAGAAAAAGTTATAAGAAAAACAGGAGAAAGAAAAGAAAAATATGGTAAAGAATTTGAATTCACAGTAGATAACTATAAAAATGAGATAAATGATTTAATTGGAATAAGGGTTATTCATATATTTAAGGAACAATGGAAAGAAATACATGAATTTATAATAAATACTTGGAAAGTAATAGAAATAACAGCTAATGTTAGAGATGGAGATAATATTGAAAAATTTGAGGATCTTGATATTGAAGTAAGGTCAAGAGCTTCAGGATATCGTTCAGTACACTATTTAGTTGAGTTTTATCCAACAAATGAAAAAGTGATTGCAGAAATACAAGTTAGAACAATATTTGAAGAAGGGTATGGGGAGATAGATCATAGATTAAGATATTCACATAATGAAATCCCAGAGATATTAAAATCTAATTTGCTATTATTTAATAGAATCATCGGAAGTGCGGATGAAATGGCATCTTTAGTTAATAATCTTAGCAAAGAATGGTGTGAAAAAGAGGTTAATTATAAAAAGATAATAGAAGAACAAGAGAATGAAATAAATAGATTAAAAAATAAAATGACGTGGATAGATGTTGAGTAATTTTACATAAAAAAGGTAAGAGTTTTTAGCTCTTACCTTTTTTATGTTAGTTTAGATTCTTTACTTATAAATATACCAGCTATAAAGCAAATTATGGTAAGAAATATAAGGGAATAAAACATATTATGTACTCCGCTAAAGAATGCTTCTTTTATCTGAATAGAAGAGGCTTCAGAAGAGTAGATATTATCAGCTGTTACTCCAGAGATATCTAAATCAGTAAAATAAGAAGCTATACTAGAATTTACTAAGCCACCAAAAATAGTAACACCAATAGTTTGTCCAAGTGTACGGATTAATGCGTTAGTTGAAGTGGCAGCACCTCTTTTTTCATATGAAGCATCATTTTGAATAAGTATAGTTAATGTATTAAGTGAACCACCAAAACCTGCTCCCATGATAAATACTATAAATATTAAATAAATTAAAGGCGTATTTGGAGTAATAAATCTAAGAAGAATAGCAGTTAATCCTAAAATTAATATAGAACTTAGTATTACTTTTTTCTCTCCAAATTTTTTAAATAGTTTAACTAATACAAATGAACTAAAAAGCCAAGTTAAAGACATTGGAGCCATAGAAACTCCAGAAATTTTAGCGCTATAGTTTAAAACATTTTGTGTATATAAAGGTGTATACGCTTCTATTCCCATTAATATAGCAGATATAAAAAATGATATAATATTTATTAACACTGTATCCTTAGAGAATATATCAAATGGAACTACAGGCTCTTCACATTTATTTTCAATAAAGTAGAAAATAATAAGGGAGATTATAGCACATACAATATATATAACTCTTATAGGATTAGATGAAGTAAATAAGCATAGTAATATTGAAACTATAGATATAGTTAAAAATAATGAACCAAGATAATCTATTTTAGGATTAGTATTTAATACTTGTTCATCAAGATTTTTATTAAGAAGTAATATAGATATAATACCAAAAGGTATATTAATAAAGAATATCCAATGCCAAGATAAATAATCTATAAAGAATCCTCCGATGAATGGTCCAAGTAAACTAGAGACTCCCCAAACAGTACTTAAACATCCTTGAACTTTAGAACGTTCTTCTAAAGTAAATATATCTCCAACGATAGTAAAGGTTATTGTTAAAATAGAACCAGCACCTAAACCTTGTATAGCTCTAAATATTATTAATTGAAGCATACTTTGAGAAAAGCCACATAAAAAGCTTCCTATTAAGAATAGTACTATACCAATTGAAAGCATTTTTTTTCTACCATATAAATCAGACAGCTTTCCATAGATAGGTGTTGATACTGCTGAAGTTAAAAGATAAGAAGAAAAAACTAAGCTTATAAGATCATAGCCATGTAGACTTTTAGCTATAGTAGGCATAGCTGTTGTTACAACAGTTCCTTCAAATGCAGCAAGGAACATAGCAACCATAATTGCTATAATTATATTACGTTTTTTATTGTGCATTAAAAATAAAACTCCTTTCATTATAAAAAATAAAATAGCTCAGGCTATTAAATAATACACCAAAATGTGCTTGTAATACAACAGTATAAAGAAAAGCTTTCATAAATATTAAAAAATATATATGATAAAGCAAATTAGATTTAATAATATGGCGTTTAGTATATATGTTATAATTTATTTAAAATAGAAAAAATATATTTTAATATGAATAAGAAAATATAATGATAAGAATAGAGCTATTGAAATGCTTGGTGAAGCCACAAAATTAAATCATGGTAAATGTAAACAACATTATGAATATGTAACATTAGTTGGTGAAAATATAGAAAAACATTGTAAAGGGTTAAAGAGTGAAAAAACTTATATTTTAGGATTGACTTGATATATAGATAAATGTATAATTATGGTATAAATTATTTGGAAGGAGTGATGTCTTATGATGAATTTAAAAATAACAACAAAATTAAGCATGGCTCCCGGCATGTCTTATTAGAAAACAAGTACTGTAATATTTTTGTGATGATTAACCCGGGAGAAATCAGTATTTCACCTGGGTATTTTTATGCCCAAATTTAAAATAAAAGGAGCATAATTAGTATGAATGAAAACAAATTATTGAATACCACACTAGAAATTTTAGATAAACAAGGTGCAGAGTTAGCGTATAATTATCTATTACAAAATCAAAATAGTGTTATAGTTTCAAATAAGTCGCAAATTTATAACTTCTTATATTGTCTTGCCGCTGTCACTGGTAAAAAAGAAGAAGCATTGTCTTGGATTGAGGAAGCTATAATAGTAAATAAATATTGGTATCGTCCAGAAGTATTTGATGATAGCGATTTAGACATTCTTATTGGAGAAGAACGTTTCGAACGTTGCAAGTCAACTTCTAAGGAAAGATATTTAACTGCTAAAAAAACAGCAGAAACTATATGTACTTGGACTAATAAGAGTAGTAATAATATTATTCTTGCTTTACATGGAAATCAACAAAATATACAAACGAGTGAAATATATTGGGAATTTATGAAGAAAAATGGTTATCAGGTTGAATATATACAATCCTGTGAACTTGATTCTTATGAATTATACCGTTGGGAAGACAATGGAAGTGGAGATTGTCAGCTTAAAAATGTGTGTAGTGAAATTAATTGGGATAATTACGATACACGAATTTTGGCTGGATTTTCATCTGGATGTAATGTGATTTTAAAGACAATTCTAGAGAATAAAGTTGTCTGTGATTATATATTTTTGCAATCACCATGGATTCCTATTATAAATGAAGGATTAGATATTATTCTTGAAACTTTAAAACAGAAAGAAATTAAAATACTAATGATATGCGGTGATTGTGATGAAGATTGTACTCCATTAGCTCAAAGGTTTCATCAAAAGGCTATAGAGAAAAAAATTAATATTAATACTATATGGATAAAAGGTCTATCACACGATTTCCCAGATAACTTTCAAGACATTGTGAATGAATATATAAATAAAAAATTAAATAATTTTTATTAAGAAATATGAGCACAATTTAAAAAGAGGAATGGTTATTATTAAGTTTTAGGGGGAGAATCTATGATAGAATTACGAAAAATAACAGAGGATAATTTTGATGAATGTATTAAATTAGAACCCAAAGAAGAACAAAAAGGTTATGTTGCAAGTAATATATGTAGTCTTGCACAAGCGTATGTTGCTTTGTCAAATAATGAATGTGTTATGACTTACAGTATTTATGAAAATGATATTATGGTTGGTTTTATAATGTTATCATATGATGAAGGTGATGAGAAGGCTTATTGGATATGTAGATTAATGATTGATAAACAATATCAAGGCAATGGTTACGGCAAGAAAGCTATGACAAAGGCAATTGAAGTTATTAGAACATTTCCATGTGGAAAAGCTTCAGTAGTTTACCTTTCTTATGAACCAGAGAATGTGGTAGCAAAGACACTTTATGCATCTATGGGTTTTATGGAAACAGGTAAAGTCGAAGACTGTGAATTGGTAGCAAAACTAATATTGTAGAAATAAAATAATAGTATTTGATAATGTCAATTATTGCTTATCGGTAAGCAAATAATAATTGGGGTGGAATAATGAGAATTAAAAAAATTTTAACTAATAAAAAACAGTTTCTTGATTTATTGTTATTAGCAGATGAACAAGAAGATATGATTGATAGATATCTAGAAGATGGAGAAATGTTTGCATTATATGATGATGATTTAAAAAGTATTTGTGTTGTAGTACAAAAAGATAGTCAAATATGTGAGTTGAAGAATTTGGCTACATATGAAAAATATCAAGGTAAAGGATATGGTAAAGCACTTGTAAAATATATTTTTGATTATTATAAAGATAAATGTAAAACAATGATTGTTGGTACTGGTGAAAGTAATTTAACAATTCCTTTTTATGAGAAGTGTGGATTTTGTATATCACATAGAGTTAAAAATTTTTTTATAGATAACTACGATCACCCCATTTTTGAAGATGGTGTACAACTTATAGATATGATTTATTTAAAAATAGATTTAGAAAAAATGAAAATATAGAACAAGAAATATAAAAACAACTGGTATTTTTATGTTGTCAATTTAGATGATATAAAAATATCAGTTTTTTATTTTAAGCATTATTGTAGTTTTGAACAACTTTATTACAGAATTATTTATGAACTGGATAAATTATGATGGATAAGGTTATAATTTGATTGGAGAAAATTTCAAATGCTATTAGCAGTTATCTACTATTCAATAAAATTAAATTATATAGTTAGTATATAGTAAAATTTTAGTTTGTAGACAATACAAGAAAAACATGTAAGTATAGAAAAATTATATTTATATTTTGGGGAGGAAACATTCAGATGATAAAACAAAATTTGGAGATAGAAAATATACCAGCAATTTTATGGGGTGATAGATCAGATAAGTTATTTATAGTGGTGCATGGTAATATGTCAAATAAGGCAGATGATTCGATTATTGTATTTGCAGAAGAAGCAACAGCAAGAGGTTATCAAGTACTTAGTTTTGATTTGCCTAAACATGGTGATCGTAAGGATGAAGCCTATGATTGTAAAGTTCAAAATTGCATTCAAGATCTTAATAGCATTATGCATTATACACAATCATTATCAAATAATATAAGTGTATTTGCTTGCAGTATGGGAACATATTTTAGCTTGTTAGCGTATAAAGATATTTCATTAAAACAGTGTTTGTTTCTATCACCAGTGGTAAATATGGAACGTATTATAGAGAATATGATGACATGGTTTAATATAAGTGAGAATAAACTAAAAATTGAAAAAGAAATTCTTACACCAGTTGGACAAACACTCTATTGGGACTATTATTGCTATGTAAAAGAACATCCTATTGTTAATTGGAATAACTTAACTTCAATTTTATATGGTTCAGAGGATAACTTATGTGAGTTTGATGTGATATCTAAATTTGCAAAGCAGTTTGATTGCGATTTACAAATAATGAAAAATGGAGAACATTATTTCCATACCAAAGAACATCTGCAATTTTTCCGAAAGTGGCTGAAAATTAATATTGAATAAGAAATTGAATAATATTATTTTTTCTTTAATATATAATAATTTTGTTTCAAAAAGTTCTTGATGGATCAAAGTATGATTTTTATAAGTAATAAATTAATTAAATAATTAATCTTATAATAACTTAGCGCTAGAGTTTATTTTCTAGCGCTTTTTATATAATTAAATATATTTATGATATCAACATAAAAGGTAAGATATAGAATATTTAGTAATTGATTTATATTATAAAATTTTAATACTTTCTTAAGAATTCCGAAATGAGTTAGAAAGATTTTAGTACAAGTTCCTTATAAAATATTGTGTATTATAGAATCATCATTTAGAAATGAATAATTAAAAAATATATTATAAGGAGTTAAGTAAATTGGATAAATATATAATTACAACTAAAAATATTACTAAAAAGTATGGTAAGCGTATAGTTTTAAATGGTCTATCTATGAATATAAAAAAAGGTGATATTTATGCATTCATAGGGGAAAATGGTGCGGGTAAATCAACTATGATTAGAGTACTTACAGGTCTTGTTATACCTAATGAAGGACAAGTAGAATTATTTGGGTATAGCAAAGAAGATAAGATTAGAGAGGAAAGAAGAAAGATTGGTACTTTAATAGACTCTCCAGCTTTATATTTTAATATGACTGCAAAGGAAAATCTTGAACTAATAAAAATTCAAAGGGGAATATCTGAAACTAAATGTATTGAAGAAGTTTTAGAATTAGTAGGTCTTAAAGATATTGAAAGGAAGAAAACTAAGAACTTCTCGCTAGGAATGAAACAAAGACTTGGAATTGCAATAGCATTATTAAATGATCCTGAAATTTTGATTTTAGATGAACCTATGAATGGTTTAGATCCAATTGGAATAAAGGAGATGAGGAAACTTTTATTTAAATTAAATAGGGAACGAGGAATAACCATTTTAATATCAAGTCACATATTATCTGAACTTGCTCAAATTTCAAGTAGATACGGTTTTATAAAGAATGGAAAATTAATTCAAGAAATAACAGCAAATGAAATTTCTAATAAATGTAGAACGTATCTTCATTTGAAAGTTAGGAATATTTCAGAAGCTTCATTTATTTTAGAAAATGAGATTGGAATAAAGAATTATAAAATTTTTCCAGATAATGTTATGAGAATATATAATGAATTTAATGGAGAAAAAATTACGCTAGCTTTATCCAAACATAACATAGGGGTCAAAGAAATAATGCCAATAGATGAATCACTTGAAGATTATTTTACTAAGTTAATTGGGGGAGAATATAATGAATAATTTAATTAAAGGAGAAATTTATAAATTAAGGAAAAGCAAATATTCTATTGGAGTTATTTTTTTAACGTTAGCTATTTCAGTTTATTCAAAACAAGGTTGGGATTTTAGGAAAGCAATACTGAGTATAAATAGGCCTATAGATTCTATATATGGAATAGAGTCAATATCATATGCATTTGGACAAATTAGATATACTAGTTTTATATTTGCTTTATTAGCAGGAGAATTTATTGCTAAGGATTTTAAAAACAGTAATATAAGCAAAACATTCATTTATGGGTATAAGAGAAGTAATATTATCATAAGCAAGTTAATAGTAGTTATACCATTTTTTTTATTACTAAAATTGCTTTATTTAATAATATTAGTTGCATACGCTTCAAAAAATAATGGATTTTGTGAAGTATTAGATTTTAATACTAAACTATATTTAATTAGGTTAATTGTTGTTGGAATGATGTATACTATAGCAGTAATATCTATAATTACTATGGTTGCAATAATAGGTAAAAGTTATTTTTATACTATTGCTTTACCATTTATATTTTTAATGACATATAATTCGGAGAATATATATTTATCTTATTTAATGGCTAATGTTGCTGGAATGAATGCCATGGAAGTACTTGCAACTAAATCAGAGGTTATAAAAAGTATAATTGTATCAACTGTAACTTTTATAATAACAATTGGAGGAAGTTTACTATATATAAAATATAGTGATATTAAGTAAGTTATAGCAATAAGGTTAATAATAAAAAATAGAGAAATTTTTATGAAGACTTAAATTATATATAATAAGGGCTGTCTATTGTTTTAAGACAGCCTATTTTGATTAGATTCTTTTTAATCCTACCAATTCTATATCAGAAGAAATAAAATGATTTTTTATTTCTTCTTTTTTCATTAAATCAGTACTAAGGTATTTTTTATTATCATCTGGAAATACAGTGACAACATTTTCAGTATAGTTATTTAGTTCTAAAGCTTTTACGGCTCCTAAAAAGTTAGCTCCTGAAGAGATACCTACCCCTAAGCCTAATTTTTTAGATAGCATTTGAGCCATTACTATAGAATCACCATCATCAACACTAATTACTTGATTTAAACTATTAAGATTTAGTATCGGAGGGATAAATTCGTCTATAATTCCTTGAATACGATGTTCACTTACTTGAGTTCCTGTAGAAAGTGTTGGTGAGTTTGATGGTTCTAATGGATATAATTTTATATTTGGATTTCTTTCCTTTAAATATTTACCTATCCCCATAATAGTACCACCAGTACCAACTCCAGCAACAAATGCAGAAGGTGTAATCTCTATTTTTTTTAGACTTTTCCATATTTCGGGAGCAGTATATAAATAATGGGCTTCTGCATTATCATTATTAGAAAATTGACAAGGAAGAAAAATATTTTTAGTGTTCTTTTTAATTTCTTCGGTAAGAGATAAGCATTTTAAAAAGCCACCATCTTTTTTAGAAACTAAGTGAAGTTCTGCGTTAAAACTTAAAAGTAATTTTTTCCTTTCTTCGCTCATCCAATCAGGCATATATATATGAACAGGATTTCCTAAGTAGGTACCTATAGCTGAAAAAGATATACCAGTATTTCCACTAGTGGTTTCTATTATGGTGTAGTCTTTTTTTATTGTATTTTTTAGGTAAGCTTTTTTTAGAATATATAAAGCCATTCTATCTTTTATACTTCCTGTGTAATTATAATATTCAAGTTTAGTATAAACCTTTAAATCTTTTCCTTTGTACTTAAAAGAAATTTCAACAAGTGGGGTGTTTCCTATAAGTTTTTCTAAAGTATTTATTTTATTAAATATACTATTCATAAATCTCCTATCTTAAAACATATTGTTACAATGTAATATATGCAAAATATTAAAAAACTAACATTATTAATAGTAAGTATTTTCTATTAAACTTGTAAATTTGTGATATAATTATTTAGTAACATAATATTTAGGCACATTCAAAAAATACTAGACCAGTATACTTGTTTATTTTGAGTTATACTGCATCAGCAAATTCAATTAATAGTATGAATTATTAACTGAACTTGTCTCTTTGTCTAACACAAAATATACCAAACATCTTTGGTCTATTATTTTCTTTCATGTGCCTTAAAACGATAAAATTAATTTAGGACGGTACATAAATGAAAGAAGTAATACTTACAGTAAAAAAAGAATTTGTAACTAAGTACAAAAATGGGTATCCCCTAATTTTTGAAGATGCTTTAGAGAGTGCAAAATGTTTAAAAGAGGAAGGGCAGATAATAACTCTTATAGACGACAAAAAAGCTTTTTTAGGAAAAGGATACTATGGAAATCAGAATAAGGGTTGCGGATGGGTTTTAAGCAATAGTAAGAATAGTAAATTTGATTACAGGTTTTTTTACGATAAATTGAGAAACGCATTTTCTAAAAGAATGAGATATTATCATTCTAAGGATACAACTGCATTTAGAGTATTTAATGGTGAAGGAGATGGAATTGGCGGCCTTACTATAGATTATTTTGATGAATATTATCTTATAACTTGGTATAGCAAGGGTATATATGTATTTAAAGACATGATAATTAAGGCTATAAAATCATTAGTTTCTTTTGAAGGGATATACGAAAAAAGAAGATTTGATGAAAATGGTATGGTTTTAGAAGAAGATAGTTATTATTGTGGAAGAAAAGCACCAGAGCCTTTAATAGTTAAAGAGAATGGGGTTAACTTTGCAATTTATTTAAATGATGGTGCAATGGTTGGAGTGTTTCTAGATCAAAAAGAAGTAAGAAAATCTATCAGAGACAAGTATTCTAAAGGTAAGAGAGTACTAAATACATTTTCTTATACAGGAGCATTTTCTATGGCAGCTGCAAGAGGTGGAGCTGTTACTACAAGTGTTGACTTAGCATCAAGAAGTTTAGAAAAAACAATTGAAAATTTTAACATAAATAAAATTAATCCTGAAAAGCATAATATAGTAGTTGAAGATATTTTTCTTTACTTTAAAAAGGCTAAAAAAGAAGAACTAAAGTTTGATTTAGTAATTCTTGATCCACCAAGTTTTGCAACATCTAAAGATCATAAATTTAGTGCGGCAAAAGATTATAAAGATTTAGTTAAATTAGCTATTGAAGTAACAGATGATGAAGGAGTAATAGTTGCATCCACTAATTGTGCTACATTTAATATGGTTAAGTTTAAGAAGTTTATAGATAAAGCTTTTAAAGAAAGTAATAAACATTATGAAATTTTAGAAGAGCATACATTACCACAAGACTTCATGACTACAGATAAGTTTCCTGAAGGAGATTATTTAAAAGTAGTATTTGTAAGAGTTTATTAATATAATTTAATTTTAGGTAGACATTATGAGTAAATTATTAAGTTCTAATCTTTCTAATAGTGAATATATTTATATTAAAAATTATAAATAAATGGACTTATTATTACAAAGATTGTAATATTTATATATTAGAAGAATAGAATTTATAGTTAATATATATATAAACAAACTTAAGTGAAAAAATATCATAAAATTCTATATAGAGTTTGTAATATAAAAAATTTATAAGTTTGCTTTTATAATATTTGATAAATATATAAAGATTTAAATTTAAACTTTAATTTGTATAATAAAAAGAGGGGACTAATTATTATGAAACGACAAAAGCATAAAAGCAACAAAAATAAGAAAAATATGATTATTTGCTTTTCTATTTTTATGTCAATGTATTTAGGGGTATCAGCATATTTTATGAATCATTTTTATTTTGGTACTAAGATTAATGGTATCAATGTTGCCGGAAAGACTGTAAAGCAAGCAGATGAATTAATATCATCATCTATATCTACATATGCGTTAGAATTACAGGGAAGGGATGACAAAAACGAAGAAATTAAGGGTACTGACATTGCTTTAACATATGACCCAAAAGATAAAGTTACTGATTTAAAAGATAGCCAAAATCCTTTAGCATGGATCACTTCAATTTTTAGTAAGAGTCATACTAATTTAGATGAATTAGTTAAATTTGATGAAAATTTATTAAAAGAACAAATAAATAAATTATCATATTTTGATAGTAAAAATATAGTTGAACCTAAAAATGCAGGTTTTAATTATATAGATGATGCTTATGAAATTGAAAAAGAGGTAATGGGAAATAAAATTATTAAAGAAAATTTATATGAAAATGTAAAGAGTTCTATTCTTAAAGGTGATAAACTATTAAATTTAGGTGATACAAATTCGTATGAAAATCCTAAGTATGTTGCAAATTCTAATGAAGTACTTGAAGCTAAAAAGTTACTTGATAAATATACAAGTATGAAAATCACATATACTTTTGGAAGTAAACAAGAAACAGCAGATGGTTCTATAATAAATAAGTGGCTTGAAACTGATGAAAATATGAATGTTGTATTTAATGAAAAAAAGATGAGAAGTTATATAGATTCACTAGCACGTGAATATAATACATTTGGTAATACAAGAGATTTTCTTTCATCAACAGGAAAAACAATACAAGTTAGTGGTGGTAACTATGGTTGGATAATTGATAAAACTAAAGAAGTAAAAGATCTGATTGAAATTATTAAAAAGGGACAAGATGTAACTAAAGAACCTGCATATTCACAAACAGCAGTTTCACGTGAGAAAAATGATATTGGAAATACATATGTAGAAATTGATATGACAAAACAACATGTATGGTTTTATAAAAATGGAGCTCTTGTTACCGAAGGCGATGTTGTTACTGGTAATTTAAATAACAATTGTGGAACTCCAGTAGGTGTATATAGATTAAACTATAGAGAAAGAAATGCAACATTAAAAGGTGAAAACTATGCTGCACCAGTTAATTTTTGGTTGCCTTTTAATGGGAATATAGGACTTCATGATGCATCTTGGAGAGATAGGTTTGGAGGAGAAATCTATAAAACAAGTGGTTCTCATGGATGCGTGAATGCACCATATGAATTGGCAAATAAGATATTTGATAACATTGAGTCTGGTACTCCTGTTGTTTGCTATTATGAAGAGTAATTAGACTTTATTTAGAAATGGGTTATGTTTTGAATAATTATTATATTTTAAAACATAACCTAGAATAAAGTTATTAATAAAAAAAATCAGATTAGAATTTTTCGTTCTGATCTGATTTTTTATTTAACTAAAGATAGTTTCTTACATTTAAAATTTCTCCATGTTTAGTATATACTCTAGGAATCCTATATTTAAGCATACAAAGTATTTCATAATTTATGGTCCCCATATATCCTGCAAGATCATCTGCTGTTAATTTTAAGTCACCACTTTCTCCAAGTATTATAACTTCATCTCCAACTTTAACATTATTAATATTTGTTACATCAATCATACATTGATCCATGCAAATTCTACCGACTACTGGAGCAAATTGCCCATTTATAATTACTTTTGCACCACTAGATAGTAATCTAGAATAACCATCAGCATACCCTATTGGAAGTGTTGCAATTATACTTTTTCTTTCAGTTTTAAAAGTTCTTCCGTAACTTATATACATATCTTTATCTAGTTCTTGAACGCGTGTTATACTTGCCTTTAATGTTAAAGCAGGTTTAAGCGAAAGATTTGATTTATTAACTTCATTAGAAGGATAGTAGCCATATAATATAATCCCAGCTCTTACTGCATCTAAATAGGTTTCAGGCATATCCATAATTGCACCACTATTTGAAATATGTTTTATAGGAATTTTAATCCCTATATCTGAAAGTGAATTTACAAATTCTGAAAACTTTTTAAATTGTTCATTAGCATATTCTTTATCTTTTTCATCTGATGTTGAAAAATGAGTAAATATACCTAATACTTCTATACCTTTTAAAGAGTATATAGCAGAAATATCATTAATAGCTTTTTTATTTGGAAGAAAACCAATTCTACCCATTCCGGTATCTATTGCAATATGAATTTTAGCTTTTTTATCAAGAGATAAAGCTGTTTCTGACAATGTCTTAGCATATTCTAAATCATAAACGGTTTGCTCTATATCATATTCTATTAATTCTTGAGCTAAATCTAGTGGAGTATATCCAAGAATCATGATAGGAGCTTTAATATTATTATTTCTAAGCTCTATTGCTTCAGTTAAAACAGCTACAGCAAGTCTTGAAGCACCATTTTCTAGCAATATTGGAGCTACATCTAAGGCTCCATGTCCATAACAATCCGCTTTAACAACAGCTATTATATCTTTATCTTTAGCTAAATTTTTTATGTTTTTCATATTATAAGTTATAGCATCCAAATCTATTTCAGCCCATACAGGTCTCATTATTTTTTCCATTGATTACGCCCCTTAATTTTTTAATATAAATATATATGTAAATAATGTTTATTAACAAAACTTACATATATATTATAGTAAATTAAGTATAATAAAGAAAGAACCACTAATATTATAATTTGTTTTAATGGTGGTCAATAATAAAATATTTTAAATTTATTGAAGAATAAATTTAGAAAATCTAATATCTATAACTTTACAATTGGATAATTGATTATTAATACAGTCCATTAATTCATTTTTTATTTGTTTTTCATTAGCTGAATTACTTATAAAGTTATAACTTTTGCTTTTAAAATAAAAATTAACAATATCTTTTACTATAGGTAGTTGTTTTTCTTTAGTAAGTTGTTTTTTAGCATTACTATCTTTTTCATCATATCCAACTGATATTTCTGCTTTAAAATATTTTTGTGAATCAGGAGGTGATAAGTTTACGATAATTTGACCTAAATTAACATAGACTATTTCTGCTTTTGGTGATTGTGTGGTTGCAGAAGTATTGTTAGAAAAATAGTGATATCCTAATATAATAGAGGTGGGTAATAGAATTAAGAGAAATATACATAATGTTATTATAGATTTTTTAGTAAGCATTAAAACACCTTCTTTTTATAATATTTCTAATCTATCATATTAAAGTTTTTATTAATAATTTAATACGATATTTTGGATTAATGCTGTATTTATATGTATTAAAATAATATAAATATTAAGTAAAAAATTTATATTATTTTTAGATGAGCGAAGATATAAATATTTGTATAAATACATAGTATTAATTAGATAGCTTTATCATAGAAAACTTTTGTAGAATATTAGTTTAAAGATTCAATAAAAAAGCATATAGTGAGTTTATTCATTATATGAAAAAATTTTTAATTTTAATACAAAAAAGACCAGAATATTGTTTATTCTAGTCTTGAAGGAGAATAATAGTTTAAATATTAATTAAATAAGCTATGTTTTATAATATCAGTAGTTATTTAAAATATAGTTATTATATAAAACTATTTAAATAATTTTAAACTTACTAATTCAAATTTTTAGAAAGTAACTTAATATTCTCTCCAATTATTTTAATTCCTTTTTTTATATTTTCATCATTTACTCGTCCAAAACCTATTCTAAATGTATTTAAACATTTATTATCCTCATAAAAAATATCGCCAGGCATAAATATCACACCATCTTTATAACATAAATTTAAAAGATCTCTAGAATTTATATTATCTTTTAGTTTTATAAATATGTGAAGCCCACCTTCACCTGTAACATATTCATAAGGAATATATTTATTAATCATATTCATAACAAGTAGGTATTTATCTCTATAATATTTACGTACATTTTTTAAATATCTAGTAAAAGCTCCGCTTTTTAGATAATAATAAAAAGCACTTTGATCTAAAAATGATGAGTGAATAGTTTTACCACGTTTTACACTTTCTAAAATATCTATAAGTTTAGTATCTCCAAATATCCATCCAATCCTTAAGCCGGGGAATAGTACTTTAGACAAACTTCCTATATATATAACGCCATTACCTTCACCAGTTAGTGAAGCAATAGGATCAATAGGGGAACTAGAGTAGAGTAGCTCTTCATTAAATCCATCTTCTATTATAGGTACAGAGTGTTTTCTAAAAAGTTTATATATTTCCTTTCGTCTTTCAGTTTTAGTTACTATACCAGTTGGATTATTATAAGATGGGATTAAGTATCCAAATTTAGGACTACATTTGTTTAAAACATTTTCGAGTTCTGTTAAATCCATACCTTCTTTATCCATTTCAACTTGTATAATCTTTAATCCATAAGATTTCATTATTTTTAAAGCAGTATTATGTGTTGGTTTCTCACATAATATAATATCTCCTGGATTCGTTAAAGAACTGATAACTATATCAAAAGCTTCAGTAAATCCATTTGTTATTAAAATATCCTTATTAATTACATTTACTCTTTTTTCTTTCATATATTCAAAAAAATAATCTATTAAAGGCTGATATCCTTTTGCATATCCATAATTTAAAAGATTTGATTCTTCATATGTCCATGCATCTAAAAGTGATCTTTTAAAATCATCAAGATTAAAAAGATCACTTTCAGGTGAAATAGATTTAAAAGATATCATACCTTTTTTATAAGGAAGTTCACTTTTTATAATATCAAAATCTCTAAGAGTATTTGCATAAGTATTAATTATAGAAGAATAGTCTATATTATATTCATAAAATTCATTTTTGCCTTCTATTGAAATGAAAGTCCCAATACCCTTTTTTGTAATTATAATTCCTTCACTTTCTAATTTCTCATAGGCGGAAATAACAGAATTTCTACTTACATTTAAAAATTTACTTACTTCTCTAGTTGATGGAAGTTTACTATCTTTTTTTAATTCCCCATTTTTAATTCCATCAATAATATGTTTTTCTATTTGGATATAAATAGGTTCATCCTTATTTATATTAAGAGTAGAAAATATCAATATTAAATCACCTCTTACTTAAATTTACTTAAAAATAAGCTTTGTTATTAATACACATAAAGAAACCAATAGATTAGATATGTGCCTGAATATTATTATAACAAGTCTTTTACATTATTTACAATGAAAGATTTAAACTCTGTTTTGTAAAAGATAAAATCAAAATAGCAGTTAATATTATTAATTATGTTTTATATTTTGTTTTATAAATGTACACAACAAAGTACCTATTTCAGTAAGAGATTTATTTTTTGTTTGTACAAACCATAAAGAAGGACTAAATGTTTCGGAATCTTCTTCAACTGGTATTATTTTTATATCAGATAGCTTCTCTGGAAAATCGTTTATCATGGTATAGTCCGGTCCAAATGAAATAGCCATGTTTTGTTGAATAGTATTCATAATAGAGTTAAGAGTATTAGTTTTAAATAAAATATGTGCTGATTTATGAGTTTTACCTTCTATATAACTTAAGTGATTTAATATAAAGTTATCTTGATAAATAGCTAAGGGATATTCAATAATTTTATCATAGGTCAAAATATTATAAGTAGAAAGAGGAGAATTTCTATTCACAGCAAAACAAAATGAACCATTTGTAATTTTAGTAAGTTTATATGGTAAATTGTGATTTTTGATATTATCAGTAAAAGCAATTAAAGCAAAATCAAACTTTTGTTGTTGTAATGATTTTAAAAGTTCTTGTGTATTTTGTTCAATGATTAAAGTTTCAATAAATGGAAATTCATTTTGAAGTATTTGTAGTGATTTAATAAGAGGATAATTAACACCAGGAATACATCCAATTATTAGTTTTATTTTTGGAAAATTAATTCTGTTTGAAACATAATCATATATATCAAGTTGTTTTTCTAAAATAATATGAGCATTTTTTATTATATATTGCCCTTTAGTAGTTGGAAAACTACCTTGTTTTGAACGTGTAAAAATATTTATTCCAAGTTCTTTCTCTAAACTTGAAACTGCTTGACTAACCGCGGACGTAGTTATATGAAGTTTATTTGCTGTTTTGGAAAAACTTTTTTCTTGAGACAATGTTGTGATAATTTGAAGTTGTTCAAAATTCATAAAATTTTCAATCCTTTACTTAGTTTAGTTTTGCTTAACAATAAGTTAAATATATTTAATTTTACTTAATTATTATTAGAATGTAAACTAATAATATAAACAAGGTTTAGGCAATAGCTTAAATTTTAAGAGTACATACATAATTGTAGAATGGAGAAAATTAAAATATAAATAAAGGGGAGATGGGACAATGTGTACAAGTGTAACATTAGAAACTAAAGATAAACATCATTTTCTTGGACGTACAATGGATTTCGCTATGGATTTCAATCAATCAATTAATATTATTCCTAGAAATTATAAATGGACAAATATAATAAATAAAAAAGTTTTAAAAACTAAATATGGTATGGTTGGAATGTCTGTTGTTATAGATAAGAATCCTATTTTAGCAGATGGAGTAAATGAAAAAGGCTTAATGTGTGCAACTCTTTATCTACCAGGATTTGCAGAGTATTCAAATATAAGACTAGAGGAGAAAAATGGTATTGCTCCTCATGATTTTGTATTATGGGTATTATCAAATTTTAAAACTTTAGAGGAATTAAAGAATGCTTTAAGTAATATAGATATAATTGATACTGAACTTTCATTATTAAAATTAACACCACCATTGCATTGGATAGTATCTGATAAAACAGGAAAAAGTATTGTTGTTGAGAGAACAAAAAATGGAATTGAAGTTTTTGATAATCCAATTGGAGTTATGACAAACAGTCCAGATTTTCAATGGCATTTAACTAATTTACGTCAATATATTGGATTAAGAGCAAAACAATTTTCACCAGTTACATGGTCAGATATAGATTTATCAGCATTCAGCCAGGGATCAGGTACATTTGGGTTACCAGGGGATTTCACTCCACCTTCTCGCTTTATTAGGGCAGCATATTTAAAGAGTAATTTAACACAAATTGATAATGAATTACAAGGAGTAAGTGGAGTATTTCATATACTTTCTAATTGTGAAGTCCCTAAAGGTGCTGTTGTAACACTTGAAAATACTGAAGATATTTCAATATATACTTCTGCAATGTGTAGTGAATCATGTACATATTATTATCATACTTATGATAACCGTCAAGTTTCAGCAATTCATTTGCTTAATGAAAATTTAGATATGCTTGAAATTAAGAATTATCCGTTTAGAAGAGAACAAATAATCAATAATGAAAATTAATTTATAATATTAATTATAATAGAACTATATTTTAAAATACATTTATAAGATTTGTATTTAAAATATAGTTCTTTTTTATTCTTTAGGAAATTATATTTTTTAAAATCTGTGGATAACTTAGATTATGTTGTTGCTTAAAGATTAAGAAATAAAACCTAAAGAATAAAAAAATCATATGCCGCACCATTATTCCTGCACTACGTTTGGAAAGGGTGCATGGCTAAAAAAATCGATGCTCCACAGTCGCTTAGCGATTTTTTTATATCTATGTATTTTATAAGTATTATTACGCTGAATAACTTCTTTTAATGTTATGCAAATATTTATTTTTAATATACTTTTATTTTGAAACAATCATAGTTGTGTTGTTATTTATTATAAATAAGTTAGTCTATAAATACATATTTTTTGACGATTATCTTTGTCATATAAATGGTTTAATTTAATTTCATCAATAAGTTTGAAACAGGTTCTAGTTTCTAGGTAATATATATAATCATCAGAAGGATAATATAAAATAACATCTACTTCTCTTTCAACTTCTTCAACAGAAAGTAAAATATTTGATATAACTTTCATAAATATCTGTAGAGAAAATGGATTAAAAAAATAGAATTTGTTGTCATATGGTTGTATTTTATATTCTTCAGCAAAGCAGTTAAAGAATTTAATTTTATTTTTATCTTTTTTATTATTTTTTAGATAATTAATTTTATTATTAATCCCCTCTTTATAATAGTAATTATTCATTTCTATACCAGTAACATTTGAATCAAAAAAGTAATTTATATAAAAATTTAATCTTCCTTTTCCACATCCAAAGTCAATTAAACTATCTATATCTTTAAGCTTATATTTTTCAAATAATGTTTCTAATACAAAATAAGATGTGGGTTCATATCTATTGTAATGTAAAGATTCATTAAAGATTTTTTGTTCTCCACATGTTTTAATATTAAATAATCTTTCGTAGTAATAAGTATCCATTAAAAATCCTTTCTAAATTTAAATATATTGAATGTAAGTTTATATAGCTATTTTAAAGTATATTATTTTAGGTTTATTTAAATCAAGTAAAACTTTTACTAATCATAAATTAATAAAAATTTTTAAACAATCTAATAATATAGATATTATATTTAAAATTTAGTATAGCCAGTTTTTTATAGATATAGTTTAAGGTTATAGATTTAATTAGAGAAACGCTATTTAAATAATTCTCTATGTTTTAAGTGAATGTTGATATTTTAGAGTTCTTAAGTGAGAATCCAAATTTTATATTTGGTTCTTCGAACTTACTCCACGAATGTAAATGAGGAGAGTTTCCTATTTCAATTCTGTACATGAGCTTTATAATAAAATATCAATACTATTTTAAAATATAGCCTAATAATTAAATTACTAAGGAGGAGATATAGTGAAAAACATATTTGAAATTTATAAAAAAGATATGAAAAACATATTTACAAATTATGCAGCACTTATTGTAGTAATAGCTTTATGTATGCTTCCATCTCTATATGCTTGGTTTAATATAATAGCATCATGGGATCCTTATTCTCCAAAAGCAACAAGTCAAATTAAAATTGGGGTAGTAAATAAGGATGTTGGAGGCACATTAAATGGAGAAGATATAAATCTAGGTAATAAAATAATTAAAGAATTAAAAAATAATAATTTAATGGGATGGCAGTTTGTAGATGAAGATGAAGCAATTGATGCACTTAAAAAGGAAAAATATTATGCATCAATAATAATACCAGAAGAATTTTCAAGTGAGATGACATCTATAGTTACTAGTGAGATAAAAAAAGGAGATATAATCTATACTGTTAATGAAAAAATTAATGCAATTGCACCAAAGCTTACAAGTAAAGGGGCAACAGGGGTTCAAGAAAATATAAGTAAAAGTCTTATAGAAACTGTAAGTAAAACTTTGTTTACAGCCTCAAAAGAAGTAGGAATTGAATTAGAAAACCAACTTCCAACGATATCAAGAATTTATAATATGTTAAATGAAATAAGGGGGAAATTTTCAGAAATAAATAAAACAGTTGATTTAGCTTATGATGGAGCAGTTAAAATTAAAGATTTATCAAATAAAGTTAAAAAGGATATGCCATTAATTCAAAATACATTAATAAATGCTAAAAATTTAACTAGTGAAGTAGGGAATTTTATAACGTCTTCAAAGGAGGAATTATCGAGGTTATCTCCAACTATTAAGGAAGACATTAGAATAATAAATGAGGTGAGTAAAGAAGTATCACAAGATACTGATGCAATTATTGGAGCAATAAATTCAGGTTCTAAAAATGTTTTGGATATGGTAAATAATTTAATAAACAGAGTGGATATTTTAGATAAGGTAACAAAATCAGTAATAAAATTTTTAGAATCATTAAATAATTTTTCATCTAATAAACCATTAGATGGAATTATAACTAGATTAAAAGAAGTTGAAACTAAAATAGGTAAATTGCAGGAATCGTTAAAAGATGTTAAAGCTTCATTAGAATCAGGCAAAGCTCCAGATTTAACATTATTAAACAATATAAAAAAATTATCTAATGATATATCCTCAATAAGTGAAGATATTTATTCGAAATTTGATTCAGAGATTGTACCTAAAATAAATAAAATATTTGAGGATGCTTTTGAAGTATCACAAAATGTATTAAGTGTATTAAAAGAAGCAGAAAAAAAATTACCAGATGTAGAAGGTATATTAAATACAGTTTATGAAGGTGCTGATCAGGGGATTAAGGAAATTACCGATATTAAAGAAAATTTACCAGAAGCTGAAAATATTATAAATGAATTAACAGATAAGATAGGTGCAGTTAATGATGATGAAAGTCTGAAACAATTAATAAATTTATTAAAAAATAATGTGCAAGAAAGAACAGACTTTTTAGCAAATCCAGTGAACTTAATTGAAAAACAATTATATCCTATGGGCAATTATGGAACAGCAATGACACCATTTTATACTATATTATCTTTTTGGGTTGGATTACTGTTATTATCATCTATTTTAACAGTTGAGGCACATGGAAACTATAAACCAATAGAAGTTTACTTTGGAAAATTATTATTATTTATTACTTTAGCGTTAATTCAATCAATGATTGTATCATTAGGAGATTTGTACATATTAAAGATTTATTGTTTAAATCCAGTTTTATTTGTAATCGGATCATTATTTTCAAGTATAGTATTTGCTTATATAGTTTATTCAGCATGTTCAGTGTTTGGAAATGTCGGAAAAGTAATATGTATAGTATTGTTAGTACTACAAATAGGAGGATCAGGCGGTACATTTCCAATTGAATTAACTCCTAAATTTTTCCAAAGATTAAATCCATTTTTACCATTTACATATGCTATATCTTTTTTAAGAGAATGTATAGGTGGAATAGTAAAAGAAGTGTTGATTAAAGATGTGATAGTATTATTATTTTTTATAATAATATCAATGGTTATAGGAATAGTGCTAAAAAAACCATTTAGTAGAGCTGTAAATAAATTTTCTAAAAAATTTGAAGAAAGTGAAATTGGAGAGTAATGGTTCATATAGAAAAGCCATAAGTATAAGTCAATAGTGTAACTTATACTTATGGCTTTTTATTCTTTATAAAACTTATAAGTTAAATAATGTATATTAAAATTTAGTTATACTTATTTTATAAAGTAATATTTTGATATTTATTTAACAAATTGATTAGTTTTTCCCATTAAATAAGCTAATTTTATAATATCTTGTTCTTCTTTAGTCATTTTCCTATTGTATATTTTTTCGAATTCTCTTATTAAAGCAACACTATCAATTGTCTTTTTTTTATTAGACATTTTGCGTGATAAATTAGTAGTATAAATTCTAGGTTTTATATCTTCATTATAAATTCTCTTAAAAACTTCTGATGTATAATAGGCATCATAATAAGCATCGTGAAATTCGTCTTCATTTAATATTCCTAAAAGTTCAACAGCATTTTTTAAACCTATTTTACATCCTTTTTCAACTTTAAAATATTTAGATGCAGATTCTTGAACATCAATATAATATTTAGAGATTAATGAAGTAGATAAGTTATAATATTTTATATTTCTTAAGAGCTCTTTAATATCTACTTTTCCCCAAACACAAAAAATAGCTTCATCGTCTCCTACAAATTTCAAGAAATCTTTATAAATTTTAGGAAAGCTTTCACAAGAACTAAGCATTTCACTGTTTATTTTAGTTAATTTTTCTACATACGGGTGTATTGTAGTATATACTGTTGGATTAATTAAAGTATTAAATTTAGAAACTATATTAAACGTTTCATCAAGTTTTATTGCTCCAATTTGAATAATTTCAAATGGTAATTCTTTAACATTACTTGCATCATCTTTAGGTATATTTGGATCTCTTTGATTAAATTCTAAATCATATATTATATAATTCATGTGTTCACCTGCTTTTTACAATTGATAAAATATATAAGTTCTAAGAAAGTTTACTTGTTAATATAAATGTTACAACACTTATAACGTCTACGATTTAATTAATAAAGTGAGGAACTTATATAGAAAGTTTATTATATAATTCTGAATGTATAGTACTAATACATA
Source organism: Clostridium sp. CTA-5 (assembly GCF_054768135.1). Lineage (NCBI taxonomy): Bacteria > Bacillati > Bacillota > Clostridia > Eubacteriales > Clostridiaceae > Clostridium > Clostridium sp. CTA-5. Next base: position 217,685 of record NZ_BAAAAT010000004.1, read on the forward strand.
TATTAACCTTTTATAAAAATTATAAATGTAATAAATTAATTAGAAAATATATATTAAATTTAAAGACTGTATAAAATTATACAATATATAGAATTTTTTAACAAGAAATTTAAAAAATATTTGGAATAAGCAGAAAAGCTACTATATTTATATATTTCATATTAAATTCATCAAATGTTCAAAAAACCATCACATTAGGAATTTATACTAAGAATATCGAAAGGGTACTTAAAATTTAGTATATAACTTTTGATAATTTATCTTAAAAGATAAATTAAAAATTAATTTTAGAGAGGATTTGAATGAAATGAAAGTTAAAAAAATTTTATCAATATTATCTTTAGTAACAGTGATGGGAACAATGGGAGTAACAGCTTTTGCATCAGATACATCAAATACCCCAAATACTTCTGTTACAACTAGCAGTGCGGTATCAGAAAATAAAAACGATAAGAATTTTAAATGTGATAAAGAACATAATAAATTAAGACATGGCGAAAACTGTGATATGCAACAAAACTTTGCATCACTTACAGATGCACAAAAACAAGAAATTAACACATTAAAAGACCAACAAAAAGGTGTTGAAAGTCAAATTGTTGATAAATATTTAGAATTAGGTGTAATTGATCAAACTCAAGCAGATAATATGAAAGCTCGTTTAACACAAGATAAATCTAAAGGCATGGAAGCTGGAAAAGAAAACAAAACTGAAGCAAAACAAGATAGAAAAGAAAAGAATCAAGAAAGAAAAACTGAAATGACTGAAATAAATCAAAAATGGTCAGCACTTACAGATGAACAAAAAGAAGAAATTTATAAATTAAAAGATCAACAAGCAGATATTGAAAGTCAAATTGTTGATAAAGAATTGGAATTTGGAATAATTACACAAGAACAAGCGGACAATATGAAAACTCATTTAACAGAATGTAAAACTAAAATGAGAGAAGATGGAAAAATGCCTATGAATGGAGGCTTTGGAAAAGGAGAAAGAGGATTTAAAGGTAAAGCTAAATAGATTTAGTTAAAAATAGAACCTCTTATCAGAGTATATAATATAATCTGATAAGAGGTTTTTTATTCTTTAGGAAATTATATTTTAAAAAATCTGTGGATAACTTAGATTATAGTATTATTTAAATATTAAGAAATAAAACCTAAAGAATAAAAAATAATCATATGCCGCACCATTATTCCTGCACTACGTTTGGAAAGGGTGCATGGCTAAAAAAAATCGACGCTCCACAGTCGCTTAGCGATTTTTTTATATGATTTATAAAACGGATATAATATATATAATTTAAAGAATAGAAAAGGATTATAAATTTATTTAAAATATAAATTTTATATGGTAATATAGCTATCATATAAAATAATACATATAAGTTACAATAAAGTTTGTTAAGTAATATAAACTTTAAAACACTTAGGATTTCTATGATTTAACTAATATAGTAATGAACATATATAGAAAATTTATTATATATGATTCTAAATGAATAGTGTTAATATAGATATATATCTTTTATAAAAATTAAATAAAAAATAAATATATGAACTTAATTAGAACATATATATTTATTTAGGAGTTGAAATGTAATGGCAAAGATTTTAGTGGTTGATGATGAAGAAAAAATAAGACTTCTTATAAAAAAATATGCAATTTTTGAAAATCATGAAGTATATGAAGCGGAAGATGGATTAAAGGCAATTAAGCTTTGTGAAAATAATATATTTGACATAATAATTATGGATATTATGATGCCGGAGCTTGATGGGTTTTCAACAGTAAATGAAATAAGAAAAACAATAAATACACCAGTATTAATGCTTTCAGCACGAGGAGAAGAATATGATAAAATCCATGGATTTGAAATAGGTATAGATGATTATGTGGTGAAACCATTTTCGCCCAAAGAACTTATGATGCGTGTAAATGCTATTATTAAAAGAACGAGTAATTTTAATGATATAAAAAGAAATATTTTTGTAAAAGATGGATTAATGATTGATTTTTTAGGAAGAATTGTTACTATAGATAAAGAAAAAATTAATATGTCTCCTAAGGAATATGATTTATTATTTTATATGGTCAAAAATTGTAATATTGCTCTTAGTAGAGAAAAACTTATTACGGAAGTTTGGGGGTATGATTTTAATGGAGATGATCGTACACTTGACACTCATATAAAATTATTAAGAAAATCTTTAGGTGAATATAGTAAAATGATAGTAACATTGCGAGGGGTTGGATATAGATTTGAAGCTTAATAAACTAAGTATAAAGTGGAAGATATTTATATATCTAATAGGATTTTGTTCTGCATTACTAATATTACTTTGGCTTTTTCAAGTGGTTTTTTTAGAAAGATTTTATAAAATAGTAAAAATAAATTCTATTAAAAGTAATGCAAATACTATAATAAAAAATTTAGATAATGATGATATAGATTTACTTATAAAAAGTATTTCTCAAAATGATGATATGTGTATTGAAATTTTTTCGGAATATGGAACACTTATAAATGAGTCTAATAATATGCAGACTTCTGTTATATATAAATTAACACAATATGAAAAGGATAATTTAAAATTAAATCTTCAAAACGAAGGTGGAGAGTTTTTATATTATTTTAATAAAGAAGATTTAAAAGCAATAAAACATTATGATAAAATGAATGGAAAAATGGGAAAGAATATAGATGAAAGTATAATATATGGTAAGTTAGCTGAAAACAAAAATGGAGAAACAAGAATAGTTATAATAAATGCTATGATATCTCCAGTTAACGCAACTATCCAAACTTTAAGAATACAACTTTATTATATTACGGGATTTATGATTATTTTTTCAGTACTTTTAGCTTTTATAATTTCAAAAAAAGTATCAGAGCCAATTGTAGCTATAAATAAAAGTGCAAAAGTGCTTGCAAAGGCAGATTATTCAGTTCAGTTTAAAGGAGATGGATATGAGGAAATTTCAGAGCTAGCATCTACTTTAAATTATGCAGCTAAAGAATTGTCAAAAGTTGATAATCTAAGAAAAGAACTTATTGCTAATGTATCTCATGATTTACGTACTCCTCTTACACTTATCTCAGGTTATGCTGAAATAATGAGAGATTTACCAAATGAAAATAATGTAGACAATGTACAAATTATTATTGATGAAACAAAGCGTCTTACAACACTCGTAAATGATATGCTTGATATTTCAAAACTTCAAGCAGGAATAATAAATTTATCTATTAGTAGTTTTAATCTGACAAAGACTATACAAGAAGTAATAATGCGTTTTTCAGAATTAACTAAAAAAGATGGATATGATATAGAATTTAGCTATGATCAAGATACATTTGTTACCGCAGATGAAATTAAGATTACTCAAGTAATTTATAATTTATTAACAAATGCTATTAACTATACAGGGAGTGATAAAAAAGTTATTATAAAACAAATTATAAGTAATGGTTTTGTTAAAGTAGAAATTATTGACACTGGTGAGGGGATAGCAGAAGAAGAATTATCATATATTTGGGAAAGATATTATAAGAGTAATAAATCACATAAGCGAGCAGTAATGGGAACAGGACTAGGACTTTCAATTGTTAAGTCTATTTTAGAAAGTCATAAAGGTGTAACCTATGGAGTAAAATCAAAATTAAATAAAGGAAGCATATTTTGGTTTAAACTTAAAAGTGATGAAAGGAAATAATAGATTTAGATATCTAAACTATTATTTCTTTTTATTTGTTTAAATATATTAATTATTTTATAAATAATTAATATATTTAATGATATTTGTAAATACTTAAATTAAGCGATAACTTATTTAAATAGGGGTGATAATTTGGATAATATAAAAGAATATAAAATTAAAGAAAAAAAAGTTAAAACTGATAAATCCAAAACAATGTCATTAGAAAATAAGGATAAGTTAAAAATAATTCCATTAGGTGGTTTGGGTGAAATAGGAAAAAATATAACTGCATTTGAATATGATGATGAAATAATAGTTATAGATTGTGGATTGTCATTTCCTGATGAAGATCTTTATGGAATTGATATTATAATTCCTGATGTTACTTACTTAATAAAAAATAAGGAAAAAGTAAAAGGATTTTTTATAACTCACGGTCATGAAGATCATATAGGAGGACTACCCTATATATTAAAACAAATTAATGTTCCTATATATGGTACTAAACTAACACTAGGGTTAGTAGAAACAAAATTAGAAGAGCATAGGATGGTTAGTGATTGTACATTAAATGTTGTTAAAGTAAATGAGTTTATAAAGTTTAAAAATTTTAAAATAGAATTTATTAAAACAAATCATAGTATACCAGACAGCTGTTCAATTGCTTTACATACTCCAGTAGGAGTGGTTGTACATAGTGGAGATTTTAAGATTGATTTTACTCCAATTGATGGAGAAATTATAAATCTTCAAAGATATGCTGAACTTGGCAAAAAGGGAGTTTTACTTTTAATGGCTGACAGTACTAATGCCCTACATAATGGCTATACAATGTCAGAAAGAACAGTAGGTGAAACATTAGAAAATCTTTTTAGAAAAGCAACAGGTAGAGTTATAGTATCTACATTTGCATCAAATGTTCATAGATTACAACAAATTAGTGATTGTTCTATAAAAAATGGTAGAAAAATAGCTTTTAGTGGCAGAAGTATGGAAAATATATGTAAGGTTGCTATAGAGTTGGGATATTTATTTATACCTGAAGATATGATAATTGGATTGGATGAAATAAAGAATTATACAAATGATAGAATTACAATTGTTACAACTGGAAGTCAGGGAGAGTCTATGGCAGGACTTTCAAGAATAGCAGCATCAACTCATAGGCATATACAAATAGAAAAAGGTGATATGGTTATTATTTCAGCAACACCAATACCAGGGAATGAGAAAGCAGTTTCAAATTTAATAAATGACTTAACAGCAAAAGGTGCTGATGTGATATATAAAGCAATAGAAGATATTCATGTTTCAGGTCATGCATGTGAACAGGAATTAAGGGTTATTCAAGCTGTTTTAAAACCCAAATTTTTTATTCCAGTACATGGTGAATATAAGCATTTAATTACACATGCTAAAATTGCAAATAGTATGGGGGTGGATAAATCTAATATATTTATTTTAGAAACGGGGGATATATTTGAATTATCTAAGAATAAAGGTAGAGTAGTAGGGAAAGCACCAGCAGGTAGGGTACTTGTAGATGGATTAGGCGTAGGTGATGTAGGCAGTATGGTGCTAAGAGATAGAAAAAATTTAGCTGAAGATGGAATTATAACGGTAGTTGTAGCTATAGATATAAGAAATAAAATTATATTATCAGGACCCGATATAGTATCAAGAGGATTTGTATATGTTAGAGGTTCAGAAGAGTTAATTAATGATGTTAAAAATATAGTTACTGAGGTTGTAGAAACTTGTTTGGATAATAATATTACTCAGTGGGCTGAAATAAAAAATAGAATAAGAAGAGAAGTAGATAATTTTGTATATACAAAAATGAAAAGAAAACCTATGATTTTACCAGTAATTGTTGAGATATAAAATAAATAAATATATATATATATATATATTTATTTATTTATTTATTTATAATTTTTATAGAAAATTTATCTTTAATTAACCCTATATAGTTTAGAAGTATAAATATTATAATATTTATACTTCTAAACAAGCTTTAATGGAATTTATATATTTAGCTATTTAAAATAATAATAAAGTGTTTTAAATAGCTTTTTTATTGCAAAAAATATAGAAATTACTAATTATTTTGACAATTTTTTATTTAGATAAATGTTAGTAATTGTGGTAATATATCAGTAAACAAGTAATTTGTGATAATTAGAATTACATAAATTAACATTAAATGGAGATTACTATGGAAAAGAATAATTATATATTAAATACAGTTGATGAAATAAGAAATGTGTTAGAACAAAATGATTATAGAAAGAAAAGATATAACTATGATATTGAGTGGTTTGAAGAAAAAAAGAAGCAAATTGAAAATAATATAATAAGAATTGCTATTATGGGAATAACAAGTAGTGGTAAATCTACATTAGTAAATGCTCTTTTAGGAGAAAAAATTTTACCTGTAGCAATTATTCCAAGCTCTAGTATAATTATCACAGTCTCTAAAGGAGAAATAAGACAAGCTACTATATTTTTCAGAGATAAAGAAGCAAAAGTTTTAAGTGGAAATAATTTAAATGATAAAGTTATAGCAGAATATGCCGATGAAAGTAAAAATCCTAATAATAAGTTTAAAGTTACTCAAATAGATATACAGTCTCCAAACTTTTTACTTGAAAATAATATACATATTATAGATAGTCCAGGCTTAGATGCATGTGATTTGGAGATGCATGAAAAATTAACATTAGAGATATTACTTCCAACAATAGATATTTGTATATTTTTAACTACAGTTAAAGCTAATAGTGACGAAATTAATGCAGAAAAGATTAAAATCGTAAACGAAAAAGAAAAGCAGATTGTGTTAGTACAAAATATGATTGATTCTATTGAAGAGAAAATAGGTAAGAATGGAATCATAGAAGAGAGTAAAGAGGAGATTTTAAAAAAGCATAAAAAAAGAGGACAAAACCTTTTAAAAACTGCAACAAATAATAATAATGAATTTGATATAATTCAAATATCTGCTCTTAATGCACTTAGAGGAAGAATAGCAAATGATATTAGTTTATATAATAGTTCAAATATAGAATATTTAACTAGAGCTATAAATATGTGTGTTCAAAAAGTTATGCCTAAGATAAATGCATCAAGAGAGAGAAGTTTTAGTGAAAGAATTAATCATATAATTTCAACTGATAGAGAAATTATAGAAGGAAAAAATTTAGAAAATATAAATTCAATAAAAGAAATAAGTAGCGATATAGATGATGTTGTATATGACTTTAAGGTTTCAAGAGAAAAAATAGAATCTAAGATTAAGATTATAGATAAAATAATTTCAGATACAATAAGTGAAATAAATTCTTCAAATTCAGATGAAATTGAAAGTTATTCAGAAATAATAGAAAAAATAAATAATAAAAATTTAAAAATAGAAAAACAGATATTAAATATAGTTAAAGAGTGTGAAGATAGTAAAAAAGGGATATACAAAAAGCTTAATTTAGATATAAGGTATGATTATTCATTACCTAGTATGGAAGGTAAAAATATAGATGTTAAACACAAATATGAAGAAAGAACAAGATTAATTAAAAAAGAAGGGGTCTTTAATATTGGAAAGAGACTTCTATCTGATATATTTGAAACTAAATGGGGATATAAAGAGGAAGAATATGATGAAAAAGTAGTAGATAAAGATGCTACAATAGAGATGGTTAAAAATGTATGTTATCAAAATCGAAGAAAATACATGAATATATTATGGGAATGGGGAACACAGTATAATAATTCATTAAATCTTTTTTATCATGAGATAAGCAAGAAAGAAGAAGAATATCAAAGAAAGAAGAAACAAAATATTGAGCTTTATGATATAGATGAAGTTATTAAAAGTTTAAAATATATAAATAGAAAACTTAAAGAGCATAAGGTAGAAGAAGATGAAATTGCAGTAACAATTAGTGAAGATATTTTAAATGAGGATATATCAAGAAAGTTAACAGAGTATTCGATTTCTAATGTATCATATAATCTTTATAAATTGATTAATCAAATTTTAGAGAAAAATTATTTATTGATAGGAGATTATATAAAGCAAAGTAGTTTAGAAAAAATAAAAACAGAAGTACAAGAAGTTTTTTGGACATGGGATGTTGAATCTTGTGTAAAATTTGTTTCTAGAATTAAAGGTATTTACTTAAATGAAGAGGAAAGCAACGCTTTAAAGGAGAATGGAATATATTATTCTCAGAATATAATAATTATTTATGAATTATGTGAAAATAAAGAAAAACTTTTAGAGGGATTAAAGGAGTTAATTCAAAAATCGTTCAATATTTTTATAATGTTTAATGGTATTCAAATAGGAAATTCGGAAAAACAAATTATGAAAAGTAACAATTTAAATTATATTATAGAAAACAATGATATAATAGCAAATTTAGTAATAGATTCATATAAAGAATTTATTAATGCAAACAACATAAAAGAATTGTTACTATCAGTTAATAATTTAAAAAATAAAATTTCAATAAAATTTCCTAACATAATAAAAGGATGGACGTTAATTAATTCTAAAAATCCTATATATAATATGGCATTAATAGAGGGCAACAAAAATGATGACTTTATAATAAGTGATTATAAGAATATAAAGGAACAATTATTTGCGAGTCCATTATCAAGAGGTAAGGAAGAAAAAGAAACTCTAGAAGAAATATTAAGTTACTTTTTAAATAAGTGAAGTAAATAACATTTAGATATGAAAATTTAATTAAAACATAAAGAGATAGAAATATATAAATTATTATATAAACTAAGGAGAATTATTATGGAAAATAAATCAATATCAATTCAATGTGATGAGATAACTAAAAATATGATGAGTGAATTGCAGGACGAAATGATATATTCACTTTCTAAAGTATCTAAAAATATGAGTGATGATATAATAGAAAAGTTAAAACCTATTGAAAAAAAGATAAATACTTTAAAAGAAGATTTTACCGAAGATAGCGAAGAACTTGAAGAAAAAATTAATGATTTAAATAATAATTTATTAAAAATAAGGGAATCTATTGGGAATACTATAGAAACATGTATTAATAAGGTTATCGCCGAGCAAAATCAAATATTAAACAGCAATTTAGAAAAAATAGCGAATAACTCTATAGAAATTAAAGAAAGTATAGAAAATAAAGACAAGCATTTACAAGGTATAATTACTGAAAATATAGAAGAATTAAGCAAAAATATAAATGAAACTTCTAATACAAATAAGGAAGATATTTTTAATAAAATAGATGCATTAAATATTAAATCTTTGGAAGAAAAGTTAGCTATTTTAGGGCTGAAAATAGTAAAAGATGCTGCAAATAATAAAGAAAATATTTTAAACAAGCTAGATAATATTAATAATGAAGAATTAGAAAAAAAGATAGATTTATTAGAAAAAAATATAAAAAATGATTTATCAATTGATAAACAAATGGTTTTAGGAAAACTTAATTATCTTGATAATAAAATAGATGATAAAGATGTTTTAGCAGAAATGATAGAAAAATTAGAAAATGACCTTAATAGTAAAATAGAAAATATAAAAGAAGAAGTAGAATGGGGAAATAAATCATTTTTTGCTAGGATTTTTGGAAAGAGGAGATAAAAAATGAATTATATCAGTTTGATACATGATCCTAGATTTAATGTATTATTAGATAAATATCTTAACAATGAGGAACAAGGGATAGATTATAGAGAGTACTTTAATCATTTTCTTGATAATTTAAATAAAAAAGAAATACTAGTACCTGTACTTGGAATACAAGGGGCTGGGAAAAGTAGTTTTCTTAACTCTATTTTAATGGATGATAATATATTACCTACAGATGTTGATGAAACAACTTGTGTGCCAGTTGAAGTAAGATATGGAGAAAATGTTGATGAAGCTATAATATATTTTTTTGATGGAAAACAAGAAAGTATAAAATTGAAGAATTTAGAAAAGTATGTTCATAATGATTATAATAAAGCAAATAAACTTCAAGTTTCTAGGATAGTCTTATATAATAAAAGTGATATTTTAAAGAATAATATTGTGCTTGTGGATTTGCCAGGTGTAGGTAGTTTAACTCCAGAAAACCAAAAGACTACTTTAGATTATGTAAATAGGCTTATAGCAGGTATTTTTATGCTTAGAACAAATCCTCCAATAACAAGGACTGAAAAAAATTTTATAAATGCTTTATGGCCTAAGTTATCTAACACAATATTTGTTCAAAATAGATGGAATGATGAAGATGATGAAGATGTAAATGAAGCTAAAGAACATAATGAAGGTGTGTTAACAAGTATTAGTTATGCACATAATGATGAAAAAAATATCAATGTTAATGTTGTTAATGTTTATGAAGCTGTTAAAGGGAAATTTACTAGAGAATATGATTTATATAAAGAATCAGGAATAATTGATGTTATAAAAGAAATAGAAAATATTTCAGTAGATTATAATAATAGTTTAAAAAATACATTAAATTTAAAGGTTAAAGAATCACTAGGAAATATAAATGATAAAATAGAAAGCTATAAAAATTTATGCTTAAATGAAACTAAAGAAAATGATTTAGAAAAAGAAGAAAAAATAAAAGAAATAAAAGAAATACTCTCAACTAATAAGAAAAATTTCAGAAGAATTAGGACTTATGCATATGATGAGATGGATAATACAATAGAGTATGCTTCAAAAACAATAAAAGAAAATATTGAAGATCTTAGATTAGAACTTAAGAGAATAATTAATAAAGGTATTGTTGATGGAGATAGGCTAAGCTCAATATACAAAGAAACATCTGATAAAGCAATTAATAATATAATGGATGAAGTATTATCAAAGACTAGTGAGGTAATAAAAAATTTAAATAATGAATTAAAAGATATTACTATAAAAAGTTTTGATGGAAAATATGAAAACATATCATTTTTTAACAAGGATAGTGAATTTAAATTTGAAAAATCACTTCCTTCAGTATTAGGACTATCAGGTGGATTAATCGGAACATTAGGTACTGTAGGAACTTTAGGAGGACCACTTGGAATACTTGTTGGAATGGGAATTGGTATGGCATTTTCTTTAATAGGTGATTTAGTACGTAAAGAGATAGTTGAAACTAGAGCGAATTATACTATAAGGGATTTAGAACCTATGCTAGAAGATTTAGAAAATTATTTAAAAGAAGAAATTCTTGATGATTTAAGAGCTAAACAACAAGAGGTAGATGATTCAATTAAAAGTTTAAGAGGTAATTTAGAAAAAACTTTTAATTTTGACATAGAAGATATAGAAAAACAATATGATGGAATTTACAATGAAGATCATATTTTAGAATTTAATGAAGACCTAAGGGTTTTAAATGAAATAAAAGAGGAATATGATTTGAATTAGGGTAAGTATACAAAAAGGAATAGGGTGAAATATAAATGAATAGTTTTAAAAGCTGCATAGAAAGACAGAAGAGCATTGATTCAATTGTAAATGCTATTGGTAATGAAAATATTATTCAAAAGAATTTGTTGGTTAAAGATAAAATAATGAATCCTGCTCATTATGTTGTTATGATGGGGGAGACAAGTTCAGGTAAAAGTGCTTTAATAAATAGCTTATTTGATAATAAAATATTAATTGAAAGTGTAAAGCCAACTACTGGTGTTGTTACTGAAGTTGTGATATCAGATAAAGAGGAATTAACAGCTATAAATAAAGATGCAACTATTGAAACTTTGGACAAGAATAGTTTTGATAATCTTTCAGTAAATCCAAATAAAACATTACATAGATTGAGGTATAAAGGAGTATGTAAAAATTCAAAATATAAAGGTATGAGAATTTTTGATACTCCTGGTTATGGATCTCTTATAGAGTATCATGAAGAAGTACTAAAAGAATTTATACCAGAAAGTGATTTTATTGTATATGTTGTTTCTTATAGAGTTGGACTTGGAGATGATGATGCACAATTTTTAAAATATATTGGAGAAATTATAGGAAATGATGTGGAAGTTGTTTTAGCTATAAATATGTGTCCTAAAAATCTTAAAGACGATAATAAAAGAGTATTGGAAATTAAGGGAAATGTTAATAAGTGCATACATAAAGATGTTAAGTCATTTTTTATAGAAAGCAATTCGGAAAAAAAACCAAATGCAACTAAACTTTGGGATTATATTTGTGAAAAGATAAATGATGAAGACAAGCAAAATAGACTCTTAGAAAATTTAGAAAATTATCAAGATTATATATTAGATGAATGTAGTATAAAGATAAATTCTAAAATTGCAAATATTGAATCCAAAAAAGAAGAAATAGAAGAAAAATTAAATATAGTTGGAGAATTATTAGATAAGAAATTTGAAATTTTAGGAACTATAGATAGAGGATTTACAAAAATAAAAGTGAATTCGATAAAAACTATAGATAAATCTGCAATAACAATTAAAGAAAAGATTACATCTTATATACATGACGAAAGCAAATGGTCTAAAAGAGAGGAAACTTTTGCTTTAATGCAAGATTATTATGTTCCTAATCTTACAAATGAAGAAACTGACAATTTAATAAATTATATTGAAGATGATATTATCTTACTAGATAAAACAATAGATAAGTTACTAAAAGAATCTATTTCTGTTTTACAAGAAAAAGTTAAGGTAAATATACCTTCTTATACTGAAGTAATGGATGGAGTTTTAAAGCAACATATTGGTGATGAAATAAAGCAAGCTACAGGTGAGATGTTTAGAAAAGCAAATAAAGTGGGAGAATATAGTATAGGAGCTAATAATTCAGAAGACTTAAATAGTCTAGTAGATATAAAGTCTTATAAACATATTCAACATAATTTAAAGTATCTCATAAAGGCGATAAAAGCATCATCTTTAAAAGCAATTACTCGTTATTTAAGTGTTTTTACAGAATCAATATTTTATTTATATGACTCATTAACTTGGCAGAAAAAAATAAAAGAAATTTCATTAAATGCTATAGATAATTGGGCTAATGATGTAGAAATTTCTATAAAAAAATATTTAGAGATGTTAAGAGATACTAATAAAGAAGAAATAATGGCTTTATTTAATCAACTTAGTGAAGAATTTAAAGAAGATGAAAAGGCAGTAGTAAATATAGAATTAGAAGAATTATTTAAACTTAAAAAACAAATAGAATTTTTACTTCATAAATGTTTATATATGTCTATGAAAAAGTAGATTTAGGGACATGAAATAAAATAATAGACCAAAGAGGCGTTGTATATTCTGTGTCAGACAAGGAAGCCAATTTAGCTAATAGTTAGCTATTAACTAAATTGGCTGACGCAGTATGACGCAAAATAGATGAGCATACTGGTTTATTATTTTTTTGAATGTGCCTTATTAAATATGTTAGCTATTAGGCAAAATGGAAAAATAAATAAAATTTTATTGACTCCGCCCTAAGGTAAGAGTTTATAATAAGTTTAAGGCACAATTAAAATAGTATAGATAACTAGAGAGGAATGAATTATATGAAAAAAATACCTTTTTCACCACCAGATATAACAGAAGAAGAAATTCAAGCAGTATCAAATGTATTAAGATCAGGATGGATTACATCAGGACCTCAACTTGCTAAATTTGAGGAAGAAATACAAAAATATTTAAAAGTGAACAAAGCATTAGCATTAAATAGTGCAACAGCTGCTATGGAATTAGTACTTAAAGTATTTGATATAAAAGAAGGAGATGAAATAATAACAACTCCTTATACTTATACAGCAACTTCAAGTTCAGGAATACATAGAGGAGCTAAGCCTGTATATGTAGATGTTAAAAAAGATACTTTTGAAATGGATATAGACAAAGTTGCAGAAAAAATTACAGATAAAACAAAAGCAATTATGCCAGTAGATATAGCTGGAGTTCCTTTTGACTATGATGCATTAAAAAAAGTTTTAAAAGATATGAATAGAGAAGATATTATCATACTTTGTGATTCAGCACATTCTTTTGGTGCTAAATATAAAGGAGAACCAGTTGGCTCTCAATGTGACTTCCATTCATTCTCATTCCATGCAGTTAAAAACTTAACTACAGGAGAGGGTGGCGCAGTTACTTTTAATGATAACAACTTTAGAGGACATGAAAATTTACAACAATATATGAGATTTACAGCTATGCATGGTCAATCAAAAGATGCTTTAAGCAAACTTAAAGCTGGAGCATGGGAATATGATATCATTAATGATGGACTTAAATGTAATTTAACAGATATAGGTGCAGCAATTGGATTAGTTCAACTTAAGAGATACGAAGGTATGTTAGAAAAAAGAAGACAAATCTTTAAAACATATACAGATATCTTATCTAAAGAAGATTTTTCTATAATCCCATTTACTAAAGATGATAATGGTACTGAAACATCATATCACTTATATCTTTATAGAGTTAAGGGATTCAATGAAGAAAAGAGAAATGCAGCTATTCAAATGTTAGCTGAAAAAGGAATAGCAACTAATGTTCATTATAAGCCACTTCCAATGTTAACACTTTACAAAAATCTTGGATATGATATTAAGGACTATCCAAATGCATATGCTCAATATGAAAATGAAATCACTCTTCCAGTGTATACTACATTATCATTAGAAGATGCTGAATATGTAGCAAAAGAAGTTGTAAAAGTAATTAAAGAATTATTATAGTATTTAAAAATAGGAGGATATCAAAATATTTTTTTGACATCCTCCTATTAATTTATATTGACTCTAGTTAAAAATATTCAAAGTTATGTGTATTATCTTAAATTACTTTAAAACAATAATTGTAAGTCTCTTTTTCATTAGGGGCGTTAAATTGATAAAGAATATTTTCTAGTAAAATATAAACAAGATACTCTATTATATAAAAATTGTATTGACTCTACCCTAAGGTAAGGGATTAAAATGGATTTATTAGGAGGGATAGTTATTGAAAATTGGTGAGTTTGCAAAAAAGTCAGGAGTAACTGTAAAGACTTTGCTTCATTATGATAAAATAGGCCTTCTTAAGCCATCAAAAAAAACTGATTGCGGGTATAGAATTTATTGTGAAGATGATTTTTTAAAACTTCAACAGATTACTACTTTAAAATTTATAGGATTATCATTGAATGAAATAGGACACATTTTACATGAAAGTGGAGAAAACTTAGAAAGTATGATAAGCATTCAGAAAAAAGCATTAGAGGAAAAGAAAAAACATATTGATTCAGTTATAGAAGTTTTTAATAAAGCACAAAATACAGCAAAAAAAAATGGATTTTTAGATGCTAATAATTTAATAAATATTATAAAGATAACCAATATGGAGAAAAGTGTAAAAGAACAATATAAGAGTGATAAGAATCTTAATTTACGTAGTAATTTATATAGTTATAATATTAATAAAATTGATTGGGATGAATGGTGTTTTAATCAAATGGAATTTCCAAAGAATGCACGAATACTAGAATTAGGATGTGGGCCAGGTAAACTGTGGAGTAAAAATAGTAAAAAAATAGATAAAGGATTAAGAATCACCTTATCAGATTTTTCCAAGAGTATGTTAAAAATAGCAAAAGAAAAATTAAAGAGTATAGATTATGACTTTATATATAAAGAGATAAATGCAGAAGATATACCTTATGAGGATGAAAGTTTTGATATAGTTATTGCCCAACATATGATTTATTTTGTACCTAATATAGAAAAGGCATTATCTGAAATAAAAAGAGTTTTATCTCCAAATGGGAAATTTTATGTAACAGGTAATTCATGTGATTCTATGAGAGAACTTAATGAATTAGTAGAGAGATTTGCTCCTAATATAGGTCTTGATAATAATGGACTTTCATCAAGGTTTTCATTAGAAGAGGGTGAAAAAATATTAAAGAAATATTTTAATAAAGTAGAAGTAGAAATATTAGAAGGAAAAATAATAGTTGATGATGCAAAACCAGTAGTATCATATAAAGCTTCAACAATACAAGGAAGTTCAATACTTGTAGGTGAAAAGAAAAAAGAATTTACAAAGTATTTAGAAAATTACATTAAGAATAATGGAAATATATCAATAACAACGAAGACTGGTATATTTAAGGCGTATTCAAAAAAATAGTTAATTTAAAAGGAGTGGGGAAAAATTATGAATATTCCATTAGTAGATTTAAAAGCTCAGTATAAATCAATAAAAAATGATGCAGACAATAAAGTTAATGAAGTACTTTCATCTGCAAGTTATATTATGGGGAAAGATGTAATAGAATTTGAAAAAGAAGCTCAGGATTATCTTGGTGTTAAGTATGCAATATCAGTAGGAAATGGAACAGATGCGTTAGTTGTAGCACTTATGGCGTTAGGAATTGGTAAAGGTGATGAGGTTATAACTACACCATTTACATTTTTTGCAACTGCAGAAAGTATTTCATTTATAGGGGCAACACCAGTTTTTGTAGATGTAGAGAAGGATACATACAATATTGATCCATCGAAAATAGAAGAAAAAATAACTGAAAAAACAAAGGCAATTATGCCAGTTCATATATTTGGTCAACCAGCAAAAATGGATGAAATAAAAAAGATTGCTGAAAAACATAAACTAAAAGTTATAGAAGATGCTGCTCAAGCGTTTGGTTCAGAATATAAAGGAAAAAAAATTGGGAGCATAGGTGATGTTGGATGTTTTTCATTTTTCCCAACAAAAAACCTTGGTTGTGCAGGTGATGGTGGAATGATAACAACATCTGATGATAATATAGCAACAATTGTAAAAGCTTTAAGAACTCATGGAAGTGGAGAAAATGGTCAAAAGGCATATAATTTATTAAATAATATAAATGAAGAAGTGAAAATTTCAAAAGGACATGACGATACAGTATATAATCCATTAAAATATTATAATTATTTAATTGGGTTTAATACACGATTGGATACTATTCAAGCAGCACTTTTAAGAGTGAAAATGAATTATATAGATAAATGGAATAATGTTAGAAGAGAAAATGCTAGAATGTATGATGAAAATTTAAAGGATACTTCTTTAACATTACCTGTAACAATAGACGAAGGAAAATCAGTATATAATATGTATGTGGTCCAATCAGATAATAGAGAAAAGTTTGTTAATAGACTTAAAGAAAAGGGAATAAGTACAGGAATATATTATCCAGTTCCAATGCATCTTCAAAAAGTTTATAAGAATTTAGGATATAAAGAAGGAAACATGCCTGTAGCAGAATATCTATCACATAGAACATTTGCAATACCTATTTTCCCTGAACTAACTGATGATGAAAAGAGATATATAATAGATTCTATTAAAGAAATTGATAAATAAATATATAAGCAAATTCATGAACTGTAATAAGATTTGTAGAAATACAATTCTTATTACAGTTTTTTTATTTTAAATATTATAATAAAATTTATTATTTTTTCTAAAGTTTATATTTTGTTTATATTTGATTTATATAAAAGTTAGAATTGCCGATTATAATGAAGCAATCAAATAACACTAAAATTTAACTATATTTTAAAGTAGAGACTTTAGGAGGAGACGAAATTGAAAAAATCATATATAAGTTTTTTAATTATGACTTTGACATTGGTAAACACATCTTTAATAAATATATCTAGTGTACAAGCAGCTACTGTACAATCTACTAATAATAAAATAATTAAAGTTTCTTTAGAAAATATAAAAGATATTATGATTGATAATAGTTTAGATATGAAAACCTATGATAATAATCTAAAGAAAGTAAAAGAAGAATATGATGAAAGTAAAGATGAAGTAAAGACAGCTCAAACAGATAAACAAGATGCAGAAGATAAACTTGCTGCAGATGATAAACTAGATTCAAATAAAACTAAGCAACTTCAAAATGATTTGACTTTAGCAGAGAATAATTTGGATACAAAAAATACAAACCTAGATACAAAAACATTTAACTACACACAAGCTAAACTTCAATATGATCAAAAAGTAGAAAGTGCAGTCTATCAGGCTCAGCAAGATTACATAAAATACTTATCAACTTTAGCTAATAAAGAATTACAAGAAGATACTGCAAAATCTAAAGAAAAAAATGCACAAATATCTAAGCTTAAATATGAAAGTGGATTTATGTCTAAGAATGATTATATATCTTCAACACAAGATAATACAGATTCAAGTGATAAATTAAACGAGTTAATAAATGAAGAAAAACTTGAAAAAACAAAGCTTTGCAATGAATTAGGAATTAGTGAGGAAAATGCAACAATAATTACTGATATAAATGAAGATATTGAAAAAATATCTAAAATTAATTACGACAGTGATTTAAAAGAAATGCTTGATAATAATGTAGATATAAGACTTGCAAATAATAATATTGATCAATTAGATTCAGTAGACAATGAAACAGATAATGATTATACAGATGCTATAAATGATTATAATAAGGATAATGCTGAAATCTCTTTACAACAAAAAAACAATATTGCAAAAATTAATTTTAAAGAACAATACGATACGCTTATGAATTCATATAATTCTATAAAAAGTAGTTACAATAAAATAACTCAAGAACAAAACGAATATAAAATCACACAAAGTAAATATGATTATGGTTTTGTTTCAAAAAATTATGTAGACAATGAAAAGTTAACTTTAGATAAAGATAATGCGACTTTTGTTAATAGTAGAAATAAATGTTATTTGGATTACTTAAAATATATTCAAATGAAAGAAGGGTATTAAATTGAAGCTGACGCTTAGTAAGAAAAATATATCTGATAAAGAAAGTGTAAATAACAAATTTATGAAGAAAAAATTTTTCTCAAAAAAAGTAATAATAATATCAGCTGTAACAATTTCTATAATTTCAATATTTGGAGCGTTTAAAATTAAAGCTAACAAGCAAGTAAAAGCAGCTCAAAATAATGTCAAATATACTGTTTTAAGTAAAACTAATCTTGTAAAAAACCTTAGTACTTCAGGAACAATAAAATCTAATAACGATACAAATGTTTATAGTAATTATTCTGGAAAAGTAAAAACAGTTAATGTTTCTGTTGGAGATAAGGTAAAAGCTGGGGATGTTTTAGCTGTATTAGATTCTTATACATTAGAACAAGATATAGCAAAATTACAAGAAACAATTAAGAACAATGAAGCTTCAACTCAAATAGATCTTGAGAATAAGAAAAAGGCATATGATGATGCATTGTATTTATATAACAATAATTTAAATACAGATATAATAAATGCACAAGCTGATGTTAATTCAACTAAGTTAGCACTTGATGATAAGCAAAAAACTTATGAATATGATAAAGCAATGTTACAAAATGGTGAAATTTCACAAGATGTCTTAAATAAGGCTCAAAATGATTATGAAAATGCAAAATCAAATTATGATAAAGCGACTGTTGCATTAGAATCAAAAAAAGTTTCAGTTAAACAAGCGTTAAGTGTTGCAGAAAACAATTATAAAACTGCACAAATAAATGCTGAAAATCAAACTTCTAAAATAGATTTAGCAAACAAACAAAAAGATTTAGCAAATTGTACAATTGTAGCTCCAGTCGATGGAACTATAACATCTGTTAGTGCAACAGTAGGTAGTGCAAGTAATGGAGCACTATTTAAAATTGAAAATTTAGATGATTTAATTGTCAATGTATCAGTAGATGAAGTAGATGTTCCAAAGATAAAGGTTGGACAAAAAGCCAAAATAACAACAGATGCAACTGGAAAGGATGAATTTACTGGAGAAGTTATTAGCATTGATCCAATTTCAAGTAATTCAAGTACAAGCAGTTCATCAACAGGTAGTTCATCATCAAATAGTAGTGGTGGTGGAAACAATAATAACAGTTCAAACAACACTAATGTGACATTTACTGCAAAAATTAAGATAGATAGTGCAAATGAAAATATTAAAGTTGGTATGAATGCGATAGTTAATATTATTTTAGATGAAAAAGATGATATATATACAGTTCCATATTCTGCTGTTGTTAATAAAAATAATAAAAGTAGTATATATGTAGCAGAACAACAAAATGGACAATATGTGGTTAAAGAAATACCAGTAACCAAAGGAATGGAATCAGATGTCAATGTAGAAATTCAAGGAGAAGATCTCAATGATAGATTAATTGTACTTACTGATACTTCAAATTATAAACCAGGAAGTATTGTACAAATAAAGAAGAGGTGAGTTTTTTGAGTGAAAATATAATAGAAATGAGAAATATTGTGAAAAGCTTCTATATAGGAACTCCCAATGAACTACATATACTAAAAAACATTGATATTAATGTTAAAAAAGGAGAATTTGTATCTATTGTTGGAACATCTGGATCGGGTAAAAGTACTTTAATGAATATAATAGGTGCTCTTGATAGACCTACATCTGGAAGTTATTTTTTAGAAGGTACTAACGTTAATGATAAATCAGATGACAGTTTATCAGAAATAAGAAATAAGCAAATAGGATTTGTTTTTCAGACTTATAATTTAATACCAAGGAGTTCAGCATTGAAAAATGTTGAACTGCCAATGTTATATTATGGAGTAAATTCAAAAGAAAGAAGAGAACGTGCAGAAGAACTTTTAGAACTTGTTGGAATGAAAGAAAGAATGAGGCATCAACCCAATGAGTTATCAGGAGGACAAAAACAAAGAGTTGCAATAGCAAGAGCTCTTGCAAATAATCCAAGTATAATTCTAGCAGATGAACCAACAGGAGCTCTTGATTCTTCAACTGGAAGACTTGTCATGGATTTATTTCATAAAATTCATGAGCAAGAGGGAAAGACAATAGTATTAATAACACATAATGATGAGCTTGCAGAAGAAACTGAAAAGATTATAGTACTTAAAGATGGAAAAATAATTTCAGAAAGATATAATGATAAATACTCTAAAAGATTTAAAGTTGGTGAAAAGTCATGTTTATAAAAGAAAATATAATGCTTGCAATATCAGGACTTAAATCCAATAAAATGCGTGCGCTTCTTACAATGCTTGGGATAATAATAGGCATATCGTCTGTAATTGCTATTGTTTCAGTAGGAAATGCACTAACATCATCTGTAACAAGTTCTATGGCTGACATGGGATCTAATAATATTACCGTTAATGTAACACAAAGAAGTGAAAGTTTATCTAGTAGTAAAAATAATGGACAATCTGATGCTCAATCAAAGAACTGGCAGTCAGGTTCAGGATCTTCAGGTTCTGGTGGAACTAAAGGTGGAAATTCAGGAAAGGTTAGTGCAATACCAGGAGCAGGGATTCTAGGAGGCGGAAGAATGAGTGGAAGTGGAAAATCTGGAGGCGGAAAAGGTGGATCGACCACGAATAAAACACCTAATGACTCTGATCTTTTATCTATGGATAAAATAAAAGTATTACAAGAAAATTTTGATGATAAAATAAGTGCTATAAGTATATCCAGTAATGATAGTTCAGGTAAAGTAAAAGATGGTTCTTTATATGCAAATGTTAATATAGTAGGTACAAATGATGGTTATGAACAGGTTAAAAATGTAAAACTTACTGAAGGCAGATATATTACGCAACAAGATATGGATGAAGGAAAAAAAGTTGCAGTAGTATCTGATAAGTTAGTATCTAGAATATTTGGTTCAGATGCTGATTCAATAGGTCAAGAAGTAAAAGTTTATACATCAAATTCCATTAAGAGTTATACAATAATTGGAGTATATAAATATCAGTCATCTGGAATGAACAGTTCAGCATCAGAAGATAATTTAAGTACAGACTTATATCTTCCAGTAACTGTAGTAAAAACATCATCTTTAAATAAAAATTATCAATCTATAACAATAAAAACTAAAGAAAATGTAAATATTAAAGATTTTACAAATGAACTTTCATCTTATTTAGCGAATATATATGCTCAAAATAATGATTGGGAAGCAACAGCTAGTAATATGGAAAGTATGCTTGATTCAATGACTTCAATGATGTCAACAATAAAAATAGCTATATCTGTAATTGCGGGAATATCTCTTTTAGTTGGAGGTATTGGAGTAATGAATATAATGCTTGTATCTGTTACTGAAAGAACCAGAGAAATAGGAACTAGAAAAGCATTAGGAGCTAAAAGTGGATATATTCAAATGCAATTTATAGTTGAGTCAATGATAATATGTGGTATTGGTGGTATTATAGGAATAATTCTTGGAGTAATACTTGGTGCAGTAGGAGCTAAACTTCTTGGAAGGCCCCCATCAATATCATTAATTGTAATTTTAATAAGTTTTACATTCTCAATGGTAATTGGTATCTTCTTTGGATATTATCCAGCTAAAAAGGCAGCAGAACTTGATCCAATTGAAGCACTTAGATACGAGTAAAGAGTAGATTGCTAAAAATAAAATTTCTATGTTAGTTATTTATTAAACTGAAACATAAATACTATTTTAAAATGTAATCAAATTTAAAAAGTTAGATGTTACCTTTTTGTATCATCTAACTTTTTATGCATATAAAAGAAATATTTATATATTGTTTATATATTATTTATAAAAAAATTACACATAACTGTCAAAAAGTTCTTCATCTTAAGTAATGCTTTCAGTGTTAATTTATATTATAATTGTATTACTTGGAATAGGCATTCCTTCAATATCATCAATGATATTTGTTTCTTATACAAATTGGTATAAACTTTTTATTGGAGCTCAAATGCCAATAAAATCAATTTTAGTATTTGTAGGATTGCTTATAGGATATTCTTTAGTATTTTTTTCAGTAGCATATGCATTATTTGAAAAGAAAGAATATTAATAAAATAGAAATTATTTATAAGTTTAGAATAAATTTATGTATATTGTAATGTTAAATATAAACAAAGCATCTAATTAAGAAAGGAGAAAGTTCATAGAAACAGTTAAGATTATAAAACTTAAGGCACATTGAAAAAATAAATTATATATTTAAAGAGTTAATATTTAAAATTATTTATAATTAAAGAGTTTTATAATGTTTTGAGAACTGATACCGTAATATGATGATAAAAAAGCGTATAGCTATTTCAAATATTTTAATGTTAGTAGTTCCAGCGATACTTATAGTAGTAATTGCAGGAGGAATGCTTGAAGGTTTTACAGAAACATATGGAAAAAAGATAAAAGCGTTAAATGATAATAATGGAACCTATTATGTACAGAAAGTTTTAAATTCTTATAGTAAAAATTTGAAAGACAATAAAGGAAATGAAGATGAAAAGAAAGTTGAAGAAACTCTGCAAGAAATAGGATACAATTTAATAATTACGAGTAATAAAGATATAATTTTTTCAAATTTAACGGAAGAAGATAAAGATTCTATTTCTAAAATACAAACGGACGTACTCTCTTCAGCAGACTCGATAGTAATGGAAGTTAATTCTGCATCTATAGTTAAAAATAGTTTTATTAAAGATGATAAAACTATTAATATAATTGCTATTAAATCAAATATTTTAATGAGCAGAGAACATATGAAATCAGAGGTTAGAACATTTTTTGTTAGTTATATGGGAATTGTCTTTGTGATAGCATTGCTTATTATTATATTAACAAATGGTATATTATCATCATGTTTAGCTAAGAGTCTAATTGAACCTTTAGACTTATTAAGTTATGGTGCAGGACAAATTGAAGAAGGTAATCTTGATTTTGAAATAAATTATAAAGGCAATGATGAATTTACAAAAGTTTGTGATGATTTTAATAAAATGAGAATTAGGTTAAATCAATCTGTACAAATGCAATTAAAATATGAAGAAAATAGAAAAGAATTGGTTGCAGGAATATCTCATGATTTACGTACTCCATTAACAACAATTAAAGGATATGTTAAGGGCTTAAAAGATGGTGTTGCTAATACACCTGAGAAATCTCAAAGGTATCATGATGTTATATATAATAAAGCTTGTGACATGGATAGATTAGTTGATAAGTTATTTTTATTTTCTAAGCTAGATACAGGAAAGTTTCCTTTTAATTTTAGAAAGGTTTATTTCAATGAATTCTTAAATAGTTTTTTAAAAAGTGTAATAGATGAATTTGAAGGAAAAGGAATTACTTTATTTTATGAAAATAATATTGATAATGATATTTTAACTAATATTGACTGTGAAGAAATGAATAGAGTTTTAACTAATATACTTGAAAATAGTGCAAAATATAAAGGGAAGGATCGTGGAAATGTAAATATTACAGTGAATAAACAAGGAGATAATGTTGTTTTAAGTATTAAGGATGATGGTCCAGGAGTTTTAGAAGAAAATCTTTCACGTTTATTTGTTAGTTTTTATAGAGAAGATGTGGCAAGGACTAATTCAAGTGAGGGCAGTGGACTTGGACTTTCTATAGCTGAGTATATAGTAAAAGCACATGGTGGAACAATTGTTGCTGAAAATATAAATGGCCTTGCAATTACTATAAATTTACCCATTATTAGATAAGGTTAAAATCATTAAAAAATATTAATATATATTTTTAGAAAATCATAATAGGAGAAAAGAAGATGAGAAAGATATTAATTATAGAAGATGATAAACTTATTGCAGAATTGGAGAGAGATTATCTTGAAATAAGTGGGTTTGAAACAGAGATAGCAATGAATGGAGAAGAAGGGTTAAATCTTGCGTTAAATAAAGAATTTGATTTAATACTTTTAGATGTAATGCTTCCTAACAAAGATGGTTTTGAAATTTGTAGAGAAATAAGAAATAGTAAAGAGATTCCTATATTAATGGTTACAGCAAAAAAGGAATCTATAGATAAGATAAGAGGGCTTGGACTCGGAGCAGATGATTATATTGTTAAACCTTTTGATCCTAGTGAACTTGTGGCTAGAGTAAATGCTCATATTTCTCGTTATGATAGATTAATATCAAGTGAAAAAAAGAGTGAATCAGAATTTGGAATTATAAAATTTGGAAGATTAAAAATATTAACAAATGCATGGAGAGTATATGTTGATGACAAAGAAGTAAAATTTGCAAATAAAGAATTTGAGTTGTTATTATTTTTAGCTACTAATCCTAATATTGTTTTTTCAAAAACAACTCTTTTAGATAGAATTTGGGGGCTAGATTCATATGCAGATGTTGCAACTGTTACAGTGCATATTAATAGAATACGAGAAAAGATTGAAGAAGATAGTAGTAATCCTAAATTTATCGAAACTGTATGGGGAGCAGGTTATAGATTTAAATTATAGCTATATACATACTGTTAAAGAAATTTATTAATAAAAAAGGGCATGTCTTAAAAATAAATTTTAGACAGCCCTATATTAATTTTGAGAGAATTAACTTTTCTAATTATAGTACATTTTTTGAGACAGCTTCATTTGGTTTAGCATTTTTTATTTGTTCTTCTTGATTTTCATCATCATTTTTATTTTTTAATTGTTCAGAAGCTATATCAGTTTTTAATTTGACTCTTTCAGATGATTTATTTATTTTTCTAACTTCGTTATTAATAGAAAGATTAAGAGATGCAAGACTCTTGCCTATTTGAGCCAAACGTTTATTATTGTAACTATTAGGGTTATCATTAGGCTTAATATATTGAGCTTCTATTTTTTGTCTATTTTGGCTATCTTTAAGTAGATGTATATTATCTTTTGAATGGCTAAATTTAATAAGTTCATTTAAACTAGCAGAAATTATAATATCATCTCTTACCTCATCACCATTTTCTTTTCGTTTTTCTTCCTCAGCATTTTTCTTTAACATTTTTTCTTGTTCTTCTTCAATTTCTTTTTGTTTTTCTTGAATTGAAATTTCCATCATTTGTTTGTTGATTTCTTCTATATTTTTGTTGACTTCTTCAAGTTTGTATTTTTTTTCATCTACATTCATATCTTTGTTTGCCATTAGTGCTTGTTTTTTTTCTAAAAGATTTTGATGTTGTTTTTGAAGATTTTCCATTAGTTTATTTTGATTATTTTTTTGATTAATTTTAAGACTAACATTATTATTTTTAGTTTTTTCATTTGTGTCATTATTTTCTAGTGTAATTTTCTTGGTAAAATTCGTATTTTTGCATTGGAATAAGTTTAAACTATTAGAATTTATATTTAAACTACTACTCATAATACTATACCCCTCCTTTTTTAAAAATTAAATTTTTTATTATAATTTAATAATCATAATATGTTACAACTAAAAATTATAAATAAGTTTAATATAATATAAAAAATTACATTTATATTATTATCGTAACATATTTACAAAACTTTACCATAGTAGATTTAAATATAAAAAATACATATTTAAACCATAAAATTTATTAGCGTTAATAAAATTAAATAATTTTTATTAAAAATTATACATACATATTAGTTATAAGTATTATTAGGAGCTAAATTTAATGAATTCAAGGGACTGTAATTTATATTATTTAGAAGATTATCCTAATTTTTTAGTTGAATACAGAGGGGATTTTAAAGAGCAAATAGACAAAGTAACATATGCTTGTGGAGATATAATTACTAATACAATAGGAGTTATTGCAGTACCATATAAATATTTAAATCAACTTATAATAGATGTTCCATCTATAATTTTTATTGATTTTAGAAGCATTTTTGTGTTACAAAATACATCACCAATTGAAGCAGGAAATATAATCGAAATTAAATCTAATCCTTATCTACAATTAACAGGTAAAGGGGTTTTAATAGGAATTGTTGATACTGGAATAGATTATCTTAATCAAGAATTTATAAGAGAAGATGGCACATCAAGGATAGTTAACATATGGGATCAAACAATTCGTAATGTAAAGGATCAATCATTGTATATTGGAGCTTCTTATTCAAATGAAGAAATAAATTATGCAATAAATGCAAATAAAAATAATCAAGATCCATATAAAATTGTTCCATCAAAAGATGAAATAGGTCATGGAACTGAAATGGCAGGAATAATGGGTGCAAGAGGATATAATAATGAATTTCAAGGGATTGCAAATGATAGTGAATTTGTGGTTGTAAAACTTCTTGAATCTAATAATTTCAAAAAAAGATTAAGAGAAAATGGAGTTAAAGATACTCCAGTTTATAATGCTTCAGAAGTTTTAACAGCAATAGAATATTTAAAAAATATTGCTTTAAAGTTAAACAAACCAATGGTTATATATTTAGGGGTTGGAAGTACTGAAGGAAGTCATGATGGAAATAATTTAATATCAAGATATTTAACGTCTATAGCAAGCACACGAGGATTAGCTTTAGTTGCCGGTGTTGGAAATGAAGGAGCTGCAGATGGACATGCATCTGGAAATATTAAAAATATAGGAGATACTAATAAAGTAGAACTAAATATATCAAAAGAAATGAAATATTTTTCTTTTCTTATATGGATACAAAAACCTGATAAAATGTCATTAAACGTAATTTCACCAAGTGGAGAAGAATCTAGTTTTATTCAGGGTAAAAGAAATAAAACTTCAAAGATAGATTTTATACTTTCAAAAACTAATATGGTAATTAATTATTATATGCCTGAACAATTTACAGGACATGAAGTTATAGAACTAATTTTTACCAATATAAAACCAGGAATATGGCAGTTTATTTTAAGAGGAGACTATATAAGTCAAGGAAAATATGATATATGGCTTCCACCAGAAAATACATTACCTAAAAATACAAGATTTTTAACTCCAGATCCATTTACAACGTTGACAATTCCATGTACGGCAAGAAAAGTTGTTACTGTAGCATATCATGGAGAAGTAGAAGAAAGCTTAATAGCAACTTCGGGAAGAGGGTTTAATACAAATGGTTTAATTAATCCTGATATAGCTACAGTAGGTATTAATATTTTAACCACAAAGAGTTCAGGAGGAATAACAGTTGCATCTGGAAGCTCAGCTGCAACATCAATAGTAGCTGGAGCTTGTGCACTTTTATTGCAATGGGGAGTTGTTGATGGTAATGACACAACTATGTATTCTACAAAAATTAGAAGTTATTTAGTATATGGAGCTGATAGAAAATCTATATATATGTTTCCTAATAAAGAACTAGGCTATGGGACTCTTAATTTATTAAAAACTTTTAATGTTATTAGTCGAAAATATAGAACATGTAAAAAAAATACTTTTACTCAATATTATGTTGGCAAACTGTTTATTAGATTACCAAAGGAGATGTATTTTAATTATGGAAAACAATTATGATGTTCCACAAGATATTTTTCATGATATAAATTATAATCATTATATTATACAGTACCAAGGTCATATTGATAAAAATTCTTTAAGAAATGCTGGATATTATATCACTATAATCAACAATAAATATGCAATAATTTCATTTAATAAAGATATTAAGATTAATATTAATGACCCATTATTATCAAATATTGTATATATTAAATCTGTAGAAATATATACATTACAGGATATTTCTCCAATAGAAGCTTCTCAAGTAAGAAGTTTACAGTTAGATATGCCATTAAATTTAACTGGAAAAGGTGTTATTGTTGGGGTGATAGATACTGGCATTGACTATTTAAGTGATGAATTTATGACATCTGATGGCAAAACTAGAATTGATTGTATTTGGGATCAAACAATAAAATCATACAAAGAAAATGATGATTATCCTATGCCATATGGTGTTATATATACAAAAAATGAAATAGATGAAGCAATAAAAGAATATAGAGAAGGAAAATCACCATATGAAATAGTTCCAACTATAGATGAAATAGGACATGGTACAAATATGAGTGGAATAATTGGAGCGACTGGAAAAAATCCAGATTTAAAAGGTGTTGCTCCAAATTGTGAGTTTGCAGTAGTAAAATTAATTGAAGACTATGCATATAAAACTCAATTTGATATAAAAGTTCCTATTTTTAACATTACATCTATTTTTTCAGCAATAGAATTTTTATATCAATATGCCTTAAAAAAGTCTAAGCCGATGGTTATATACCTTCCACTTGGGACAAATTCTGGAAATCATAAAGGAAATGGAATTTTACAAGAATACATTGAATCAATTTCTAATAATAGAGGAATAGTTGTTATAACAGGTGCAGGAAATGAAAGAGATAGAGGAGAACATGTATCAGGTGCTATTAAAGAAGTAGATGCAACAAATACAGTAGAATTAGATATGTCAGAAGAACAAAAAAATTTATGGGTTGAGATTTGGGTGGATTCTCCTAATATAATGACAATAGATATAGTATCGCCATCAGGAGAAAATACAGGTGTAGTACCTGCTATAATTAATACAACTGAAACTTATGAATTTATATTTGAAAAAACATTAATAAAAGTTAATTTTTATTTACCAGAGGAGAATACTGGAGATGAACTAATACGGATTAATTTTTATAATTTACAACCAGGAATATGGAAAATAAAATTAATTGCAAATCTGGTTTTGGATGGAACTTATAATATTTGGATACCTCAATATGGAGTAACAGTTGGAAATACTCATTTTAATCCATCAGATCCTTTTGGGACACTGACAGGACCAGGAGATTCACTTTCAGCAATTACAGTAGCTGCATATAACCAAAATAATAATAATATAGTGAATTATTCAGGAATGGGATTTACTAATGATTATATTAATAGAATAGATGTTGCGGCAGGAGGTGTAAATGCCTTAACAGTAGCTCCAAACAATTCAGTTAAGATAGTAAATGGAACAAGTGTTTCAGCTGCAGTTGTTGCAGGTACTTGCGCTATATTATTTCAATGGGGAATTATTGATGGTAATGAGCCTCATATGTATTCTCAAACAATAAAGACTTATTTAACAAGAGGTACTATAAAAAGAGCAGGGGATATATATCCTAATCCTCAATGGGGATATGGTATTTTAAATGTTTTGGGTATATTTAACAATATGATGTAGTCTTTAAATAGAATTTGTACTATATACAATATCTTAATAATTAAGTTTTGAAATATTGTAAATAAATGCAAATTCTATTTTTAGTTATTTAAAAAGATAAGTATATAAAAAATTTATAATAAAAAATTAATAATCTAACAAAAATTTTCTATTAATGGTTTATTAATTAATAGAAAATTTTTAGCGTTTAACAGATGTGGATATAAATAGCTTATATAAAATATGTAAATTTATAATTTTAAAGATTCTACACATAATACATAATTTTTTTACAATACTATAAAATGAAATAAAAATATTGAATTAAAAACATATTATAAAACTATTAGTTTTAGGAATTAAAATAAAACAGATTAAATTAACTAATAGAGAGCATTACTAATTCAGATGTTTATTGGTATTAAATTAATAAAATTAAGAAAGGTGGTGAAAATCGTTGTCAATGAAAAATGATAATAATATTATAAAACTTAAATAAATAAGAAAGTTACTTTCATAGAGTGGAAGTTCAAGGAATATTATAATAAACTAAAGTAACTTTAAGTAAAACAGTGTAGAGTAAATGATACATAAAATAAGCTTTATATATTTACATATTATTGGCAACGGTGGATAAGATGAGAAAAATGAAGACAATGGATGGTAATACCGCTGCAGCACACATATCATATGGATTTACAGAGGTAGCTTCAATTTTCCCAATAACCCCATCATCTCCAATGGCAGAACATGTTGATGAATGGGTAGCACAAGGAAGAAAAAATATATTTGGTCAACCTGTAAAGGTTGTAGAAATGCAATCAGAAGCTGGTGCAGCAGGAGCACTTCATGGGTCACTTCAAGCAGGAGCATTAACGACTACTTATACAGCTTCTCAAGGATTACTACTTATGATACCTAATATGTATAAGATAGCAGGTGAAAGATTACCTTGTGTTATACATGTATCAGCGAGAGCACTTGCAACATCTTCCTTAAATATATTTGGTGATCATCAAGATGTTATGGCTGTAAGACAAACTGGGTTTGCAATGCTTGCAGAAGGATCTGTTCAAGAAGTTATGGATTTATCAGGAGTAGCTCATTTAGCAACAATAAAGAGTAAGATTCCATTTATAAACTTCTTTGATGGCTTTAGAACATCACATGAAATACAAAAAGTAGAAGTTATAGAACAAGATGAATTAGCTAAATTAGTTGATTATAATGCTATTGAAGAGTTTAGGAAGAATTCTTTAAATCCCAATCATCCTGTTACAAGAGGAACTGCTCAAAATCCAGATATATATTTCCAAACTAGAGAATCTGTTAATAGATTTTATGATGATATTCCATGTGTTGTAGAAGAATATATGAGTGAAATAACGAAATTAACAGGTAGAGAATATCATTGTTTTGATTATTATGGAGCTAATGATGCTGATAGAATCATAATTGCAATGGGATCAGTAACAGACACAGTTGAAGAAACAGTAGATTATTTAAATGCTAATAAACAAAAAGTAGGTCTTATAAAGGTAAGACTATATAGACCATTTTCAATGGAAAGATTATTAAAAGTTATACCAGAAACCGTTCAAAAAATTGCAGTTTTAGATAGAACTAAAGAACCAGGTTCTATTGGAGAACCTTTATATTTAGATGTTGTTAGAACCTTCCAAGATAAAAAGGAAGCTCCAATAATAGTAGGTGGAAGGTTTGGATTAGGTTCAAAAGATCCAAATCCATCACATATAGCATCAGTTTATGAAAATCTAATTAAAGATGAACCTAAAAATGGATTTACAATAGGAATTGTTGATGATGTAACTAATACATCATTAAAAGAATCAAAAGAAATAGATGCAACTCCTGAAGGAACTACAGCTTGTAAATTTTGGGGATTAGGATCAGATGGTACAGTTGGTGCTAATAAGAGTGCAATAAAAATAATTGGAGATCATACTGATATGTATGCCCAAGGTTATTTTTCATATGATTCTAAAAAATCTGGTGGTATAACAGTCTCTCACTTAAGATTCGGTAAACAGCCTATTAAATCTCCATATTTAATAGATAAGGCAGATTTTATTGCATGTCATAATCAAGCCTATGTTTATAAATATGACGTACTAGAAGGATTAAAGAAAAATGCTAAGTTTTTATTAAATACTATTTGGACAGCAGAAGAATTAGAACAAAGGTTACCAGCTAAAATGAAAAGATTTATCTCTCAAAATAATATAGAATTTTATACATTAAATGCTGTTAAAATAGCACAAGAAATTGGTCTTGGTGGAAGAATAAACATGATAATGCAAGCCGCATTCTTTAAAATAGCTAATATAATCCCAATAGAAGATGCAGTAAAATATTTAAAAGAGGCAGTCATTACTTCATATGGCAAGAAGGGTGAAAAAATAGTTAATATGAATAATGCTGCAATTGATGCTGGTGTAGAAGCAATAGTAAAAATAAATGTACCAGGTTCTTGGGGAGTTGCTCAAGATGAAAAGTTAGAAGAACTTAAGGATGTGCCTGAATTTATAAAAGAAATTGTTTATCCAATAAGTAAAGAAAATGGGCATTCATTACCAGTTTCAATATTTGTAAAAAATAAAATGGAAGATGGTACATTTATGCATGGAACATCAGCTTATGAAAAGAGAGGAATAGCAGTAAGTGTACCAGAATGGGATTTAGAAAAATGTATACAATGTAATCAATGTTCATATGTATGCCCACATGCAACAATAAGACCTTTCTTATTAAATGATAAGGAAAAAGATAATGCACCAAAATCTATGAAATTAGTTGAACCTAAGGGATTAAAGAGTGATGAAAAATTATATTATACAATTGGTATTACTCCATTAGATTGTACTGGTTGTGGAAATTGTGCACAAATTTGTCCAGCACCAGGAAAAGCTTTAGTAATGAAATCTCAAGATTCTCAACATGAACAAATTGAGGCTTGGAATTATGCAGTTGAAAAAGTAGAAAATAAGAATCCTATGAATAAAAATACAGTTAAAGGTAGTCAATTTGAGCAACCATTACTTGAATATTCAGGTGCCTGTGCAGGATGTGGAGAAACTCCATATGCTAAACTTATAACTCAATTATTTGGAGATAGAATGATGATAGCAAATGCTACAGGATGTTCATCAATTTGGGCAGGGTCAGTTCCATCAAGTGCATATACAGTTAATCAAAAAGGATATGGGCCAGCTTGGGCTAATTCATTATTCGAAGATAACGCGGAATTTGGACTTGGAATGCATTTAGGAGTTAAATCAGTAAGGGAAAGAATAGCTAATAATATTAAAACAGCAATTGAATCTGATATATCTCCTTCAGCTAAAGAGGTATTAAAAGAATGGTTAGAAAATAAAGATAATGGAGAAGGTACAAGAAATAGATCAAATAAAGTGGTAGAAGTTCTTGAAAATGAAAACAATGAAATTGCAAAAGTAATATTAAAAGACAAAGAATTTTTAGTTAAAAGATCACAATGGATATTTGGTGGAGATGGTTGGGCTTATGACATAGGATATGGTGGACTTGACCATGTACTTGCATCAGGAGAAGATATAAATGTATTGGTTTTTGATACTGAAATTTATTCTAATACTGGTGGTCAATCGTCAAAATCAACACCAACAGCTGCAATAGCTAAATTTGCAGCATCTGGTAAGCGAACTAAGAAGAAAGATTTAGGAATGATGGCCATGAGTTATGGATATGTATATGTTGCTCAAATTGCAATGGGAGCAGATAAAAATCAAGCTCTTAAAGCAATAGCAGAAGCAGAAGCTTATGATGGACCATCATTAATAATCGCTTATGCTACTTGTATTAGCCATGGAATTAAAATAGGAATGTCCAATTCTCAAGAAGAAGAGAAAAAAGCTGTAGAATGTGGATATTGGAATCTTTATAGATATAATCCAACATTAAAAGGAAACCAAAATCCATTTTCTTTAGATTCCAAAGAACCTAAAGGAGATTTTAGAGAATTTTTAATGGGAGAAGTAAGATATGCATCACTTGCTAAAGCATTCCCAGAAATCGCTGAAGGATTATTTGAAAAGACAGAAGAGGATGCAAATGAAAGATATAATATATACAAAAAATTATCTGAAAGAGAATAATTAAATCCTATTATCTTAATTTAAAGAAGTACTATAGGATAAAAAATTATTATAGTACTTCTTTTTACTAGATAAGTTTTGAAAGATAATTTATTTAATTAAAATATTATTTTGGTAAAAATTATCTAGATACATTAATAAAAAAATAAACAAAAGATAGAATGTAAAGAAATTTTTTTAAAAAATAATTTTAAATAGCTTATTTATTGCTAAAATATTGATGATATATTATTAAATTGTAAAAAATAATAAATTATTACTAAACTTTTTATAAAATAACTAGAAAAAATGAAATAAAAATTGCATACAAAAAAGAAAAGGAGATAATTTAATTCAATCAGTTTTTTTAAATGTTGAAAAAAGTCGAAAATATGATAGGATAAAAACAAGGATTGTGATGTAATAAATTTGAATAGATGAAAAAGACTTTAATAAAAAGGAGTATATTCAAAAATACACATAAATCCAAATAAGGTTAAACGAAGGAGAAATGACTAATGAAGAAAGCGTTTTTAAAAAGAACCATAGGAGCAGTAGTAGCAGCAGCTACAATAACTACTCTATCACCATTAGGAGTATCTGCAGCCGTAAAACAACCTACTAATAATACTTGTAATCAATTAAACCAAACCAATTGTATATGGTATTATATTGATTCAAATGGAAAAGTACAAATAGGAAATCCTAAAATAAAAGATACATTTGTATGTAATAAGAACTTTGATTGGTTAAATTGTATTGTAAATATTACTGATTCTAATACTGGTAATATTGCAGAAGACCCTAATAATGTAATAAATTCAAATAATCCGGGGATAAATGGTAGTTCAAACGGAGCAGGTAAGACAGCAACTCCAGAAAAGCCAGGAACAAATGGTGCTGGAACGACAACTAAAGTCACACCAGATAAACCAGGAACAAATGGTAATGGAACAGGAAAAACAGTAACACCAAATAAACCTGGAACTAATGAAAGTTCAAATGGAACAGGAAACACAGTAACACCAAATAAACAAGAAAACTCAAGTTCTACAAATGCAAATACAGCAACTGTAAGCATAAATGGATTAGCTACATTACCACAAAAATATGCTATTACTATACAAGGTAGTGCTGAAAATAAGATTTTAGAGTTAATGAATCAAAAAAGGGTAGAAGCAGGTTTAAAACCATTAACTATGGACAATACTTTATTACAAGTAGCTAGATATAAGAGTGATCATATGATTCAAAATAATTATTTTGATCATACGAATCCAGATGGAACTAAGTGGACAAATTGGCTACAAGCAATAGGATATAAATATACTGCTACTGCAGAGAATATAGCATATAATACTTATGATCCAGTTGAGTTATTTAATCAATGGTGGAATTCGGCAGGACATAGAGCCAATATGATGAGTCCTTCTTATACTAAAGTTGGTGTAGGAGTAATTTATGATAAAGATAATAATAAATACATGGGTACACAAACATTCTCAAACTAGTATAAAGTTGAGAGTTAGTTAATAAAAATTAGTTTTATAAGTTAAGTATATTAATAAAAACAGTAAGTAGTTATAACACTATTTACTGTTTTTATTTTTGAGTTTACTAAATATGTTGATAATTTGTACTAAAGGGTAGTTTAAGAATTTAGATATATATAACCTAAATAAGAAAAAATAAAGATATATTTGATTTTAAAATTTTTCTCACATATGTTAAAAATGAAGACTCAAAAGTCTATTATTATAGATAAATAATAATTACAAAATTATAAGAGTAACATACACACATTTGATATTCTTACATATTATAACAAAAGGAAGATTCTTTTGATGATGTATATTAAATTTTTTATAAATATATAAGTTTTAGTAAATTTTATTAATTAATATAAATCTTAAAATATTTATAAAGGGTATGATTCACCAGTATAGTTGGGAACTTATATAGAAAATTTATTATATATATGATTCTAAATAGAAAGTTTTAATCAAAGATATAATGTTTTATAAAACATTATAAATGTATTAACTTAATTAGAAGATATATATTAATATAAAAATACTAAATTAAATGGAGAAGATTAATATGGAAAATAGTAGTGAATGGAATAATCATAGATATGTAAGAAAACATGATAAAGAGGTTCTAAGTGAAGCGTTAAAAGGATATGTAGGTACTACATTTACTCCTATAGCTGTTAAAAGTCAAGTAGCTAATGGAATAAATTATATATTTATATGTGGAGCAGTAACTACAAAACCAAAGAATAAAATTGATTTTGTAGAAGTATATGTTAATGTTCCTAAGACAGGAGAGGCACAATTAACAAGAATAGAAAAGATAAAATAACTTTACTAATTATAAATTTATTTAGTAGAGTTATTTTTAATACTAATTAAATTAAGTTTTTAATTTAAAAGCTAAATCAAGTTATTATTCATGATTTAGCTTTTTATTTTGTACTTACAATTTTGTACCCACAACATAGAATATTTCATATTATATAAAGTATATAAGTTCCAATAAAGTTTGTTCATTAATATAAATCTTAGAATATTTATAAATGATATTACTGATTACTATAGTGAGGAACTTATATAGAAAATATATTATATATATGCTTCTAACTAGACATTATTAATTAAAGATATAGTTTTCTATAAAAATTATATAAAAGATTATAAATGTAATAACTTAATTAGAACAT